>JAJXUG010000001.1:0-201956 GCA_021783095.1 Chloroflexota bacterium
GGGGGGGGGGCGCTGGGGCGAGGCTCGGGCGCGGGCGCGGTCACCCGGACGAGGCGACGAGCGCCGAGCGGACCACTCGGCCGAGGGCGCCGCTGCTGAACGGCTTGGGCAAGAAGACAACCGCTGCGTCGGGCGAGAGGCAGGCCGCATCGGCCTCCGTGTAGCCCGACATCAGCACCGCGCGCAGTTCCGGCCGAACCTCGCGCAGCCGGCGGAGCAGCGCCAGCCCGCTCAACTGCGGCATCACGACGTCGCTGACGAGCAGGTCCACCTGTTGCCGAGCTGCCGCGCCAGCGCCTCGCCGTCGGCGCCGTTCCCGGCCACCGCCTTGCCCGTGTCGTCGACCTGCGGCGCACGGGCGCGGCTCTCCACTCGCGGCAGGTAGATGACGCACGTGGTGCCCGCGCCGATCTCGCTCTCGAGCGCGATGCAGCCAGCCGACGCCTTGACGATCCCGCAGACGGTCGCCAGGCCGAGACCCGTGCCCTTCCCGGGCGCCTTGGTCGTGAAGAACGGCTCGAACGCGCGCGAGCGGATCTCGTCGGGCATGCCGATGCCGGTGTCGGCGACGCGGATCTGGACGTACGGGCCTGGCGCAAGCTGGGGGCAGCCCGCAGGCGGATCGTCGCCTCGGCCGACTTGCGCTCGCTGATGTCGCGCGCGTGCGCGACTGCGCCACAGGGCCAACCAGCCCGTTCGTCGGGCCCCAGGGTCGGGCTGGGCGGACTCCGGTCGCGCGAGTCCGGTCGCGCGGGAGTGACGCGGGGCCAGCCGTCGGACCGGATTGGGCGAGACCGCGGGCCGGGCTAGACCATCCGGTCCGAGGCCATCCGGTCCACCGCGCGGCGCACCACGGCCTCCGGCGCATCGCCGGGCCTGGGGCTTGCCCAGCCGAACACGAAGCGCACGAGGCTCGCGGTCCGCGGCAACGAGGCTGGGCCGGACGCGCGGATGCGCTCGACGAAGTTGATCGCGGCGATCTCGTCGGTCTCCGGGAGCAGGATCCCGAACCGGGCGGGGCCGAGTCGGGTCAGGTGGTCGCTGGTGCGGGCCATTCGGCGCAGGCACTGGGCCGTCTCGCGCAGCGTGTGGTGCGCGACCTCTCTGCCCCACATGGATGGGATCTCGGCCATCCCGTCAAGGTCCAGGATCACCACCGTCATCGGCCGCTTGTAGCGGCTGGCGCGCGCCACCTCGGTGATGACGAGCTTGCGCCAGAACTCGGGGCCCTCGAGCCCGGTGAGCGGGTCGGTCCAGCCGGCAGGTTCAGGAAGTCCAACGGTGTCAGCGGTCACTGGCTCGGTCGTTGTCATCGCGTCGTCTCTCCCTCGAATCGACAGCGGTCGGTTGTCCCCCGACGACGTGCCCGCATCGTGGCGGGCGAGGCGCATGCGCACCACAGGACCTTCGTACGGGGTTGGGCCATTCGAGGGGGGCCGGCGGATGCGCGGGACGTGGTGCCCGAGACGCAGCGTGCGGCCCGATCGGCCCTTCGGGTTGACGCGCAGGCATGCCTCCGATACCGTCCCAAGCACCGATGCACACCATCTATCTCTTTATCTGCCCGGCATGACCGTTCCCGGAGCCTAGGCCCGGGTCCGCGGGTCGTGCCGGGCGCAGCAGAGGTCGCAGACCTCTGCTTTTTTCTTACCCGCGAGCGCACTCCCAACCCAGCAAGGAACCAACCGATGTTCGTGGTGATGCGGACCGGAGCCGCCGAGGCCGAGGTCAACGGCGTCAAGGGCCTGATCCTGGCCGAGGGCCTGACCCCGTTCGAGAACCCCGGCACGGATAGGACCGTGATCGCGGTGGTGGGCGAGATCGGCAAGCGCCGCGAGCAGCTGCGCGGGCGCCTGGAGACCCTGCCGGGCGTGGAGCGGGTTCAGACGATCTCGAAGCCGTACAAGCTGGTCAGCCGCGAGTTCCACCCCGAGAACACCGTGATCCGCGTCCTCGACACGGCGGTCGGCGACGGCGGCCTGACGGTGATGGCCGGCCCCTGCTCCGTGGAGAGCCGCGACCAGCTGCTCGAGACGGTCGACCACGTCGCCGCGCACGGCGCCACGATCATCCGCGGCGGCGCGTTCAAGCCGCGCACCAGCCCGTACTCGTTCCAGGGCCTGGGCGTCGAGGGCCTCCGCTACCTGGCCGAGGCGCGGGCGCGGACGGGCCTGCCCGTGATCACAGAGGTCATGGAGCCCAACCAGGTCGACATCGTCGCCGAGTACGCGGACATCCTCCAGATCGGCACGCGCAACATGCAGAACTTCTCGCTGCTGCTCGCGTGCGGGCGCGCAGGGCGGCCGGTGATGCTCAAGCGGGGCTTCGGCGCCACGATCGAGGAGTGGCTGATGGCCGCCGAGTACATCGCGTCGGCCGGCAACAGCCAGATCATCCTGTGCGAGCGCGGCATCCGGACGTTCGAGACGAGCACGCGCAACACGCTCGACCTCACGGCCGTGCCGCTGATCCACCACCTCACGCACCTGCCGGTCGTCGTCGACCCGTCGCATGCCACCGGAAAGCGCTGGCTGGTCAAGCCGCTCGCGATCGGCGCGGCGGCGGTCGGGGCCGACGGGATCATGGTCGAGGTCCACCCGCGGCCCGACGAGGCGCTGTCCGACGCCGAGCAGCAGCTGGACTTCCCGGGGTTCGACTCGATGATGGCCGCCATCACGGCGGTCCACGAGCACGTGCGCGACCTCCACGGCGACCTGCTCCCCACACCCGGGAACGGTCAGGGCTGACCCATGGACGACCTGGTCGTCCGTCCCGCCGCGCGCCTGCGCGGCCGTCCCGCGCTGCCCGGCGACAAGTCGATCTCCCACCGCGCGCTGCTCCTCGCGCTGCTCGCCGAGGGCGAGAGCCGCATCTCCGCCGCCGGCGACGGCGAGGATGTCCGCTCGACCGCGGGCGTCGCGCGGGCCCTGGGCGCGACGGTCGAGCGCGTGGCCGAGCACAGCGGGCGCGTCGACTACCGCGTGGTGTCGCCCGGCGGGAGCGCACTCGTCGAGCCCGAGGGGGTCCTCGACTGCGGCAACTCCGGCACCACCACGCGCCTCGTCGCGGGGCTGCTCGCCGGGCGGCCCCTGTTCGCGGTCCTCGACGGCGACGCCTCGCTCCGCCGGCGGCCGATGGGCCGCGTCGTGGAGCCGCTGCGGGCCATGGGAGCCTCGTTCGCCGGTCGTGGCGGCGCCACGCTGCTGCCGCTCGCGGTGACCGGGTGCGCCGCGCCCCGGCCGATCGACTACACGACGCGCGTCCCGTCCGCGCAGGTGAAGTCGGCGATCCTGCTCGCGGCCCTGGCAGCGCCCGGGGAGACGCGCGTGACGGAGGCGGTCGCCACCCGGGACCACACCGAGCGGATGCTCCGCGCGCGAGGCGTCACGGTGGCCGAGGCCACGCTTGACGATGGCCGCCACGAGGTCCGGCTCGCCGGACCCTCGGCCGTCGCCGCCGTCAACGAGACCGTCCCCTCGGACCCGTCGGGCGCGGCGTTCTGGCTGGTGGCGGGCGCGATCCACCCCGATGCGGAGCTGCAGCTCGACGGCGTCAGCACGAACCCGACCCGGCGTGCCATCATCGACATCCTGCGGCGCATGGGCGCCGATATCGAGGAGCGCAGCCGGCCGGTGCCAGGGGGTGCCGACGGCGAGCCCCTCGCCGACCTGGTGGTCCGGTCGAGCCGGCTCCGGGCCGTGGACCTCGGCCCGGCCGAGGTGGCGGCGGCGATCGACGAGATCCCGGTGCTGTGCCTGGCCGCTGCTGCCGCAGACGGGACGACGCGGTTCCGCGGCGCCGGGGAGCTGCGGCACAAGGAGTCCGACCGGATCGCCGGGATCGCGGCCGGGCTGGGGGCCCTGGGCGCGCGCGTGCGCGTCGAGGGCGACGACATCGAGATCGATGGCGGGCGCCGGCTGGTCGGCGCCGTCACCGAGACACTGGACGACCACCGGCTCGCGATGACGTTCGCCGTCGCGGGCCTCATTGCCGAAGGCGAGACGACCGTGCTCCGACCCGGGTCGGCGGCCATCTCGTACCCAGGCTTCTTCCGCGAACTCGAAGGGGTGCGTGCATGACGAAGCGAGTCGTCCTCATCGGCCATCCGGTGGCCCACTCGCTGTCGGGCGCGATGCAGCAGGCGGCGTTCGACCACCTTGGCATCGACGCCCGCTACGAGCTCTGGGATCGCCCCCCGGCCGACCTGGCCGAGGCGGTCGCGGAGCTGCGCACCGACGACTTCCTGGGGGCCAACGTCACGATCCCCTACAAGGAGCGGGTCGTGCCGATGGTGGACCGGCAGACCGAGGAGGCGCACGCCACCGGCGCCATCAACACCCTCACCCGCGACGGGCGCAAGCTCGTCGGCCACAACACCGACGTTGCGGGCTTCAAGGTTGCCCTCGACCGGATGGTGGGCCGCCAGAAGATGCCCCGATACGCGGTCGTGCTGGGGGCCGGCGGCGGCGCTCGGGCCGTCGTGTACGGGCTGATCCGCGAGGGCTTCCAGCGCGTGGTGGTGTTCAACCGCCACCTCCACCGCGGCGAGCAGATGGTCAAGCACTTCGGGCGCTCGGCCGCGCACATGGACCTGCGGGCGATGCCCTGGCACGAGTCGATCATCGAGGCCGAGCTCTCGAAGACCAAGGTCCTGGTCAACGCCACCTCGATCGGCCTGGCCGACGACCTCTCGCCCATCCCGGCCGAGATCCTCACCCCCGGCCTGATGGTCCTCGACCTGATCTACAAGCAGACCCGGCTGCTCCGTGACGCGGCGTCGGCCGGCTGCACGACGGCGGACGGCGAGCTCATGCTCCTCCACCAGGGAGCGGCCGCCTTCACCCTGTGGACCGGCCAGCCGGCACCCGTCGAGGCCATGCACGAGGCCCTCACTGCAGCGCGCGCCGGTGGCGTCACCTCGAATGAGGGCGAACCCGGCGCGGTCCAGGCCGCGGGCGCCTGAGCGGAGCCGGAGGACACGGCGTGGACCGCTTCCGGTTCATCACGGCGGGCGAGAGCCACGGGCCCTCGCTGGGCGTGGTCGTCGAGGGCGTGCCGGCGGGCCTCTCGATCACGGAGGACGGCCTCGAGGTCGACCTCGCCCGGCGCCAGCGCGGCTATGGCCGCGGCGCCCGGCAGGCGATCGAGAAGGACCGCGCCCGGATCCTGTCCGGCGTCCGCCACGGACGGACCCTCGGCTCGCCGATCCTGCTCGAGGTGGCCAACCTCGACTGGGAGAACTGGACCCGCGTGATGCAGGTGGGGCCGCTGTCTGCAGAGGAGGCCGCGGAGGTGGCGGCGCTCGCCGAGGGCGGCGCCAGGCGAGCCCAGCCGATCACCCGCGTCAGGCCCGGCCACGCCGACCTCGCGGGCGCCCTCAAGTACGGCTTCAACGACGTGCGCAACGTGCTGGAGCGCTCGTCCGCGCGGGAGACCGCCGCCCGGGTGGCCGCCGGGGGCATCGCCCGCGAGTTCCTGCGCGAGCTGGGGATCGAGGTCTGGTCGTTCACCGCCGAGGTGGGCGGCGTCGCGGTGGACCCGGCGCGCTGCACGCGTTCGCGCGAGGACGCCGACGACTCGCCCCTGCGGTGCCCGGATCCCGAGGCGGAAGCCGCGATGATCGCCCGCATCGACGAGGCGCGCAGCGGCGGCGACACGGTCGGCGGGGTGTTCGAGGTGGTGGTCCACGGCGCGCCCATCGGCCTCGGCAGCTACGTGCACTGGGACCGGCGTCTCGACGCCGCGCTCGCGGCCGCGGTCATGAGCATCCAGATCGTCAAGGGCGTCGAGTTCGGCCTGGGGTTCGAGCAGACGCGCCGGTTCGGGTCGCAGGTCCACGACGCGATCGACGGGCGGCGCGACGACGGGAGCTGGATCCACCGCACCAACAACGCCGGCGGCCTCACCGGCGGCGTCACCAACGGCGAGCCGATCGTGATCCGCGGGGCGGTCAAGCCCATCTCCACGCTGGCCCGCCCGCTGCCGACTTCGGACCTCATCACCGGCGAGCCGGTCGACCGGGCGCACTACGAGCGCAGCGATATCTCGGTCGTGCCCGCGGCGGGCGTCATCGGCGAGTCGATGGTCATGCTCACGCTCGCCCGCTTCGTGCTCGAGAAGACGGGCGGCGATTCGATGGCCGAGGTGGTCGACAACCTGCGCCGGTTCCGCGAGCGAATCGCCGCCCAGCCGGCCCCGCCCGTCCCTGGTGACGGATCGGGCGGGCACGCCGCCGGGGCCTAGGTCCGTGGACCTCGTCCTGGTGGGGCTTCCCGGCAGCGGCAAGACGGCCGTCGGGCGGCGGTTGGCGTCACGCCACGGGGCAACCTTCATCGACCTCGACGACGAGATCGAGCGGGCCTCGGGCGCGAGCGTGCCTGAGATCTTTGCGGACGAGGGCGAGGCCGGGTTCCGGCGCCGCGAGCGCGCGGCCGTGGCCGCGCTCGGGCCCGCTGACGCGGGTTCGGCGCTGCGGCGCGTGATCTCGCCCGGCGGCGGGGCGGTCGTGGACCCGCGCAACCGCTGGTCCCTGTTCCGCGGGCGACGCGTGGCCTGGCTCGACGTGCGAACAGAGGTCATCGCGCAGCGGCTCCGGCGCTCCCCGGTGGCGCGGCCGCTGGTCCAGGGCCCCGACCCGCTCGGGCAGGTCCGGGCGCTGGCCGCCGCCAGAGAGCGGTTCTACGCGGCGGGCATTCGGATCAACGGGGTCGCGGACCTCGCTGGCGTCCTGGGACAGCTCGAGGCCCTCCTCGCCTCGCCCGCGTCGGGGGCAACCGCCCTCCTGCACGCCCTGACGCCGATCGGCGAGGTCGTGCTCGGCGAGGGCATGGCGGTGGACGCGCTGGACGGGGCGCTGCGGCGGCTGCGCGCGCGGCGCGCGGTGCTGGTGTCGGAGCCGGGGGCCTGGGCGGCGGCGGGTGAGGGCATCGCCAGCGGACTGCGGGGTGCGGGCTGGGCTGTCGAGCCCCTGATGCTCCCGCCGGGCGAGGACGCGAAGCGGCTGGCGGTCATCGAGGACGCCGCACGCGCGCTGGCACGGCTCCGCCTCGAGCGCGGCGAGCCGCTGGTGGCGATCGGGGGCGGGGCGCTGGGCGACCCGGCGGGCTTCCTGGCCGCCACCTACGCGCGCGGCGTGCCGTGGATCCAGGTGCCCACGACGCTGGTGGCGCAGGTCGACAGCTCGATCGGCGGCAAGACGGCGGTCGATCTGCCCGAGGGCAAGAACCTCCTGGGCGCCTTCCACCACCCGGCGGCGATCGTGCTCGACGTGGCGCTGCTGCGGACGCTGCCCGAGCGGCAGCTGCGCGCGGCCATGGGCGAGATCGTCAAGATGGCCGCGCTCGGCGACGAGGCGCTGTTCGCCGCGGTTGAGGCCGACGGGGCGGCGATCGCGCACGGCGATTCCGCGGCATTCGATGGCGGCGCGGTGGCCGAGGTGGTGGAGCGCGCCGCCTGGGCGAAGATCGAGGTGGTGATCGCCGACGAGCGCGAGCAGGGCGGGGCGACGGGCCGGGTCGCGCTCAACCTGGGCCACACGGTGGCCCATGCGATCGAGGCCGTCGACGGGTACGCGACGCTCATGCACGGCGAGGCGGTCGCGTACGGCCTGCGTGCGGCGACGCGGGTCGGCACGGGGATCGGGGTCACGCCGCCGGAGCGCGCGGAGCGGATCGAGCGGGCGCTCGACCGGCTGTCCCTCGGTGTGGAGCCACTCCCCTACCCGCCCGAGGCGGTCGTCGCGGCAACCGGGACGGACAAGAAGCGCGCAGAGGGCCGCCTGCGCTGGGTCCTGCCCACCGCGGACGGCTACGTCACCCGTGACGACATCCCGGAGCCGCCGGTCCGCGAGGTCGTCGCCGGAGTCCTAGCCGGCAGGGGAGGGCGTGCGGCGTGACGCGGGTGCTGGTGCTCCAGGGGCCGAACCTGAACCTGCTCGGGACGCGCGAGCCTGCGATCTACGGCCACGACACGCTCGCGTCCATCCACCAGGGGCTCGCCGCACGGGCCGCGGAGCTGGGCCTCGACATCGCGTTCTTCCAGTCGAACCACGAGGGCGCGCTGATCGACCGCCTCCACGAGCGCGACTTCGACGTCGTCATCGTCAACGCCGCCGGCTACACGCACACCTCGGTCGCCCTGCGCGACGCGCTGCTCGCCGTCCACTGCCCCTTCTGGGAGGTCCACCTCTCGGACCCCTGGTCGCGCGACGAGTTCCGCAAGACGAACTTCCTCCACGACATCGCGACCGCGACGATCGCGGGCCACGGGGCCAGCGGCTACACCGAGGCGCTCGAGCAGATCGCGGCGCAGTTCCCGCGGGGCCCGGCGTGAGCGACGCCACGACCGACGGCCGGCCGCGCCGCCCGACTCCCGCCGAGCGCGAGGTCGCCGCCGCGGAGCTCTCGCGCGTCCGGGACGAGATCGACGCGCTCGACCGCGAGCTCGTGGAGCTGCTCAACCGCCGGGCGGCGCTCGGCCGCCAGGCCGGGCGGGCCAAGGCGCTCGCAGGGCGGCGGGCGGTCCACGACCCCGAGCGGGAGCGCGAGGTGCTCCTCCGCGTGGCGATGGCGAACGGCGGGCCGCTCAGCCAGGCGGACATGCTCTCGATCTACCGGCGCATCGTCGCGGCGACGCGAGGCGTGGAGCACCGGGACCGTGACCGGCGACCCGACGCCGGCTGACGCCGGGGGCGAGCTGCTCGTCCCGGCGTTCGGCGGCCTTGCCCGCCCCGATCCGCGAGTCCTGCCCGCCGCCCCCGTCACCCGTTTCGCACCCGCCCCGACCGGGCTCCTGCACCTGGGCCACCTCGTGAACGCGCTCTACGTGTGGGGGATCGCCCGTGCGATCGGCGGCCGGGTGGTGCTGCGGATCGAGGACCACGACCGGCAGCGCTCGCGGCCCGTGTACGAGGCGGCGCTGCTCGACGACCTCGAGCGGCTCGGCCTCCTGCCCGACGAGCCGCCGATCACCGCCTTCCGCGCCGGCGTCACGCCGTACCGCCAGTCGGACAGCGGCGCCGTGTACGCGGCGGCGCTCGACGGGCTCCGGGGCGCCGGGCTCGTCTACGCCTGTTCGTGCACCCGGACCACGTTCGCCGAGTGGGAGGCCGCCAGCGGGCGGCCATGGCGCGGGATCGGGTGCCCCGCCCGGTGCCGCGACCTCGCGCTGGACGAGGCGGCGGCCTGGGCAGCCACGCCGTCCGCGCCGGGGCTCGGGCTTCGCGTGGCCGTGGGCGCGGGGTCGGAGCGCTGGGTGGACCTCCTCGCCGGCCCGCTTGCCGACGAGCCCGCGGCAGCCGGCGACCCGCTGGTCCGCGACCGGGTGGGCAACTGGACCTACGCGTTCTGCGTGGTCGTCGATGACATGCGCCACGGCGTCGACCTCGTCATCCGCGGTCGCGACCTGCTTGACGCGACGCCCGTCCAGCTGCGTCTCGCCCGGCTGCTCGGCCGCGCGGCGGTGCCGGTCTTCCTCCACCACCCGCTCGTGCGCCGGGTCTCAGGCCAGAAGCTTTCCAAGGCGGAGGGCGACACGGCTGTGCGCGCGATGCTCGACGCCGGCGCGACGCCGGCCCGGCTGTTCGGGCGGGCCGCCCGGCTGGCCGGGCTCCGCGAGGAGGCCACGCCCCTCGCGCCCGACCAGCTGGCGACGCTGTTCGGACCGTCCGGCTGACCTTGCCGGGCAAGAGCGAACGATTCCGACCCGTCGTACGTCCATCGGGACGCACAACGGAGGCGACGTGGCAGAAAGGGTGGGGGTGTTGACGAGCGGCGACCTGGGCGACGACCTGGTCCGGCGCACCCTGCTCGCGCGCGTCGACGCCGCCCGCCGCCTGGCCGCGTACATCCTGCGCGATGCCACCGCCGCTGAAGATGCCGTGCAACAGGCGGCGCTGCTCGCCTGGGACCGACGCCGGACGCTGCACGCGGACGGCGATGCCGACGGCTGGTTCACGCGCATCGTCGTCAACGTGTGCCGAGACGAGCTCCGTCGCCGGGCGCGTCGCCCACACCTCGTGGCGCTGACGCCCGAACACGCTGTGCCAGGCGGTCAGGTGCCCGGGCCGGGCGATCGCGGCGGGGACGAGGAGCTGGCCGCCGCAATCGCTCGCCTCACCTCCGACGAGCAGACGCTGCTCGCGCTCCGGTTCGGCCGCGAGCTCACGGTGCCGGCCCTGGCCGCCATTCTCCGCGTGCCCGAGGGCACGGTGAAGTCGCGCCTGCACAGCACCCTCCGCCGCCTGCGAGCCGCGCTCGACGCCGAGCGGCGAGCCAGGGAGGACCTCCAGTGACCGACGGTCGCGATCCTGAGCTCGAGGCGCGCGTGCGCGCCCTCTACCGCACGCTCGACCCCGGGCCGGCGGGGGCGGGCTTTGAGCACCGCGTCGCGCAAGCGGTCGACCGGCGGGCCAGGAGCCGCGAGCGCCGACGGTGGGCCGTCTCGTCTGCGGCGGCCTCCATCGTCGTTGCCCTCGCGGTGCTGGGCGGTCTCCGCCTGGCAGCACAGGTGGCGACGCCGGCCTCACCGAGCGCGTCAGCGCCTGCTCCATCGCCGGTCCCTTCGGCGCCCACCAAGCCCGCCGCCATCGCGTCTGCCACGCCCACGAGTCCCGCCGCGACGGCCCCATCGACGTCCCCGACGACAGGCACGGCCCTCGACCGGGTGGGGTGGTTCCCGGGCGGCCTGTGGGCCGTGCGCGGACCCTCGCTCCTGGTGTCAACAGACGACGGGGCCACCTGGAGGATCGGGACGATGCCCGGCAGCGCGACCTCGCCGGAGCAGGACCCGTGGCTGCCGGTCGTGGCGATGGCCGACGCCTCGCATGCGGTCGTCTTGACGGCGGCGCCCGGTGCCGTCCTCACGGGCTCTGGCTCGGCCTCGGACGTTCTCCACCTGATCGCCAGCCGGTCGAGTGACGGCGGCAGGACGTGGACATCCTCGGCCATTCCCGGGAACTGGCCCGGCACCATCGTGTCGCTGGCCTTCCCGGACGCCCAGCACGGGTTCGTCCAGGTCATGCCGGACAGGATGTACGCGGGTGTCGTCGAGGGGGCTGTCATCGCCACGACGGACGGCGGGCGGACCTGGTCGATCGTGTCACGCCAGGCGACGTGGGCGCAGCGTCCCCTCAACCCGTGGCTCGGGTCCGAGTTCGCCGCCAGCGACGCAACCACCCTGTGGGCGGGGGCGAACGCCGAGGCCGGTCCAGTCGCGCATCCGGTGCTCGCGGTGAGCCGCGACGCCGGGCGCACCTGGCAGGGGGTGACCCTGCCCGGCTTGGCGGAAGCAGTCGGCGGCACCGTGTACGGCGGGACGCAGGTCTGGCTCGCTGGGCCGCCGACCTTCACCAGCGCGACGGACGGCTGGCTGGCTGCCGCCGGCAGCGAAACGAAGAACGCCAACCAGCTCACGCTCGTGTTCCGGACGACCGATGGCGGCCGCCGATGGTCGCTGGTGAGCCAGCCGCTGGGGCAGCCGTCGGGCGGAGTCGCCGTCCTCGATGCTGCGCACTGGCTCGTGCCCGTGGACAACCTCCCGGGTTCCGGGATCCTGCAGACCGACGACGGCGGCGGGGCATGGTCGCCGCTGCCAGGCGCTGGCGCCGCAACGACACCTTGGCTCGTGTGGATCCACGCCCTCGACGCCACGCACGTTGCCGCCGCGACGCCGGTGGCCAACAGCTACCCGGACCGGGTGACGCTGCTGCTCTCATCAGACGCCGGGCGGTCATGGACCCCGGCCATCCTGCCCTCGCCCTGAGGCGGCGCGCTGGTCTAGCCGCGCAAGTGCTGGCGGCGGAAGAAGCGGTCGCTCGCGATGTCGTCCTCGGTCAGCGACCGCCGGGGCTCGGACGATGCGGGGGCGAGGAGCCGGACGAGTCGGCCGACGAGGTCGGCAAGGCTCCGCAGGGCGGTCATGGCGCCTATCTCCTGTGGGACGCGGGCGCTTCGGCCCGACTGGCGGCTGGTGAGGGTGCGGCCATTGCCGATTGGACCCCGCCAGCAAGCTCGAGGAGCCTGGCGAGGATTCGGCGGCGCTGTGCCCCGACGGGCGCGGAGAAGCCGAGCAAGTCGGCCATCCAGAGCCCGTCAGCGGCGAGTGCAACAACCATCGCGTCAGCCTCGGGCAGGCCGTCGTCCGCCATCTTCTCCCGCCAAGCTGCGTACCTCTCGCGGAGCGGGTCGGCGAGCGCGGGGCTGGAGGCCATGGCGGCCAGGAGGCCGGTGGCGGTCGCGCCGTCGGTGGGTCCGTCGAGCGGGGCCGTCGAGTGGAGATAGGCCCGGGTCCACCGGCCGCGCGGCTCCGCGTCCTCCGCCATCGAGGCGTCGAGCGACGCGCCGAAAGCGTTCAGGTGGCGCTCCAGCATCGCCGTGATCAGCGCCTCGCGCGACGCGAAGTGGTACAGCAGCCCGCCCTTGCTCGTGCCCGCCTCGACGGCGACCGCGTCGAGCGTGAGCTTGCCGACGCCGTCGCGGCGCACGATGCGCTCGGCGGCGGCGAGGAGCTGGTCGCGGCGGGCGGGGCGGGACAAGGCTGGCAACTCCGGAATTACTGAACCGTCTGGACGGTATAGTAGAGGAGCCACGACGGGCAGTCAACTGGGCGCTTTGCACCCGGGGCCCCCGCCAGCTGGCCCGACATCGGCCCAGTCGTGGGTGGCACGTTCGGCCACGCGGCTGGGGACGAGCCGCTCGGCGCCGTGGCGCACCGCCTGGGGCGGTCGGTCCGCTGATCTACAGCGACGGCCGCCGCCAGCCGCCCGACGCAGCCTCCACGACCCGCGCCGCTGCGAGCGCCAGGTCCTCGCGCCAGAGCGGCGCCACCAGCTGCACGCCGATCGGCAGGCCCTGATCCGACGCCCCGCCGCGGACGACCACGGCCGGGCAGCCGGTGAGGTTGTGCACGTCGCTGTAGGTGTCGCCGAACCAGGCCTCGTTGCTCTCGCCATGGCGGATCGCAGGCTGGGGCATCGCCGGGCACGCGATCACGTCGACGTCCGCCATCCAGCGCCCGAATGCGGAGCGGATCGCGTCGACCCGGTCGAGGAGCGCAGTCAGCTCCGCGCCGGGCAGCTCGCGCGCAGGGCCGAGCCAGCCGCGCGTGTCGTAGGAGCCCATGCCCGGCGTGCCGGCCGCGCTGATGAGCCTGCGGAGCCACGCCCAGCCGTCAACGCGGATCATCGCGTCCCAGGCGCGCCACGCCTCGCCCAGTCCGGGCGGCATTTCCCGGCGGACCGTCGCCCCGTCCGCCGCCAGCGCCTCGATCGCGGCCTCCACCGTCGCGGCCGTCTCCGGCGTCGGCGTCCGCAGGCCGTTGTCGGTGAACGCCACCACGCGGAGCCCGCGCACGTCGCGCCGGCCGAGGTCCGGCATCGGCGCCGGGGCGATGTGCGGGTCCTCGCCGTCGGGCCCGGCGATCAACGGCAGCACCAGCGCGAGGTCGTCCACGCGGCGCGCCATCGGCCCCAGCTGCGTGAGCGACTCGAGCATGCCCTGGTAGCCCGGCCAGTGGCCCGTCCGCGGGACCCGCCCGCGGGTGGGCTTGATCCCGGCGATGCCACAGACGTGCGACGGCTGGCGGATCGAGTCGCCGGTGTCGCTGCCGATGTCGAACGGCGAGCCGCCGGCGGCGACGATGGCGCCCGGCCCGCCGCTGCTGCCGCCGGGCGTGCGCTCGAGGTCGTACGGGTTCGAGGTCCGGCCGTAGACGTCGTTGTCGGTCTCGTCGGACCAGGTGAACTCGGGCGTGTTGGTCTTGCCCAGCAGGATCCCGCCGGCCGCGCGGAGACGCGCGACGACCGTGGCGTCCCGGTCGGGGACGCGGTCGCGCCAGCCGATCGTGCCCGCGGTCGTGACCAGGCCCGCCGTGTCGAGCGAGTCATTGATGGTGAACGGCAGGCCGTGGAGCGGGCCCTGCGACTCGCCGCGGGCGAGGGCTTCATCAGCGGCCCGGGCGCGGTCGAGCGCGTCGGGAGCCAGGCGGACGACGGCGTTGATCGCGGGGTTGACGGCGTCGATCCGCTCGAGGCAGGCCGTGACGACCTCGAGCGAGCTCAACTCGCGGGCGCGCAGCAGGGCGGCGAGCTCGGTGGCGGAGCGGAAGCAGATGGCGTCGTCAGGTGCAGGGCTGCCCGGGCCCGCCTCGTCGTGCGCGGCGTCGTCCATGGCCGCGAGTCTACGACCCGCGGGCGGCGAGGTCCGGGCCCCGGCTCCAGCCGGCATCGCTGAACAGCTCCGGACGGTGCGTCAGGACCAGGAGCGTGCGTCCCGCGCTTGCCTTCGCCAGCTCGGCCGCGAACCGGCGGGCGGCGGTCTCGTCGAGGTGCTCGGTGGGCTCGTCGAGGACGAGCACGCGGACGTCGGCGAGGAGCGCCCGGGCGAGCGCGAGCCGCTGCCGCTGCCCGCCCGAGAGGCGCGCCCCGTGCTCCCCCACCCGCGTGGCGAGGCCCTTCGGCAGGCCGTGCACGAAGGTCAGCAGGCCCGCTGCGCCGAGCGCCGCCTCGAGCTCGTCCGGCCCCGCCTCCGGGCGCGCCAGCCGCAGGTTGTCGCCCAGGGTCCCGTCGAACACGTGCGGGTCCTGCTCGCACAGGCCCACCGCGCGCCGGACGTCGTCGCCGCGGAGGCTGGTGATGCCCACCGCCCCGTCGATGCCGACGAGCTCGAGCGTGCCGGACGCCGGATCGAGGAACCGCATGCAGGCCGAGGCGAGCGTGCTCTTGCCCGCGCCGCTGGGGCCGGTGACCACGACGTGCGCCCCGGGGGCGACGTCGAGGCTGAGCGGGCCGAGGGCATCGGAATGCGCGCCCGGGTAGCGCACCCGGAGCGAACGCGCCCGCAGGCCCAGCGTGCCGTCCGGCACCGGCGCGGGGTCGGTGGGCTCCGCGACCGGATCGGGCCGGGTCAGCAGCTCGCGCACCCGAGCGGCCGACGTCGCGAGCCCGGGGAGCAGGCGGGCAGCCGGCGCAAGCGGGGCCACGACCTCGTGGACGGCGATCGGCGTGAGCGCGACGACGGCGAGCCCGACGCCGGCGAGGCTGCCGCTGCGCACGGCCGCGATGCCGGTCAGCAGCGAGACCCACACCGCCGCCCCGGAGGCGAGGCCCGCCACGAGCGTCCCGGTCCCGGCACCCAGCGCGGACCGTCGCTCGGCTGCGGCAAGCCGAGCGCTGACCGCAGCCACGGCGGCGAGCGCGCGCGGCGCCGCGCCGAGCGCCACGAGCTCGGGCGCCCCGTGGAGCGTCTCGAGCGCGATCTCGGCCAGCTCGCCCCTGCGCGGGGCAAGACGGCCCTCTGCCTGCCGGGCGACGGCGCCGGCCGCCAGCGGGCCGCCGACGACCGTCAGCAGCACGGTGGCGGCGAGGACTCCGCCGGCCAGCGGGAGGAGCCCGCCCACGACGAGCACCGCGCCGGCCGTCGCGATCCCGGCCGAGGCCATCGGCAGCAGGATCCGCAGCCACAGGTCGGCGAGGCCGTCCACGTCGCCCACCAGCCGCGCGAGCAGGTCGCCCGAGCGCAGCTCGGCAAGACCGGCGGGAGCGAGGCGGGCCAGGTGCCCGTACGTGACGGCGCGCAGCTCGGCGAGGACGCGGAACGCCGCGTCGTGGGCGGCCAGCCGCTCGGCGTAGCGCAGCAGGCCGCGCCCGATGCCGAACGCCCGGACGCCCGTGATGGCCAGCATCAGCGCGAACATGGGCGGCTGCTCGGCTGCCCTCGCGATGAGCCACGCGGAGGTGGCCGACAGGCCGATGGCGCAGACGGCCGCGCCGACGCCGGCCAGGACCGCCAGCAGCAGGCGCGGGGTGACGGGGCGCCCGAAGCGGAGGACCGCGACCAGGGCGCTCACGGTCGCGAACCCGGCGGCGCGGGGGCGGTCGCGACCGGCTCGGCGAATTCCCCCGCGACAGCTTCTGCGACCCCGCCCACGCCGGGTCCAACGGCCGCAGGCAATTCGGCCGCAGGCGATTCGGCGGCAGGCGATCTGCCGTCGCCCGGTTCGTCGCCCGTGCCCGGCCCGAGGCCGCGCCAGCGCACCGCCACGGTCCGGTCGGCCTCCTCGACGGCACCCGGCCGATGCGCCACCAGCAGGACGATCGCGCCGCGATCCGCCTCGGCGCGGACCGCAGCGAGCACCCGGCGCTCGGCCTCGACGTCGAGGCCGGCGGTCGGCTCGTCGAGCAGCAGCACCGGCGCCCGGCGAACCAGCGCCCGGGCCACGCCGATGCGGCGCCGCTGGCCGCCCGAGAGCCCGCTTCCCCGCTCTCCGAGGATGCGGCCGAGCGGCAGGTCGCCCAGCCCGACCGCGGCCAGCGCCGCGGCGATCGCCTCGTCGCTCGCACCGGGCGCACCGAGGCGCACATTGTCGGCCACGCTGACCGGCGCGAGATACGGCACTTGCGGCACCCACGCGATCCGCGCCAGCCACGCATCGGGGTCGAGCGCGATGACGTCGAGCGCCGCCCCGTCATCGCCCACCACCGCGACGCGCCCCGCGGTCGGCGTGACGAACCCGAGCACAGCACCGAGCAGCGTGCTCTTGCCCGCGCCGCTCGGGCCGGTGACCGCCACGACCTCGCCCGGCCCAACCTCGGCGGAGGCGTCCGCCGGCGCCTCAACGTCGCGGCCCGGCTGGACCACGGAGACGCCGTCGATGCGGAGGGCGGCGATGCGGGCGGGAGGCTCACCGCGGAGAGCGCCCGGCGAGGCGGGCGAGGCCTCGGGTCGCCCTGTCGCCCAGTCCCGGTCGCCAGTGGCCTCGTCCAGCAGCGCGAACACGTCGCGGGCGGCCGCCACCCCCTCCTCCGCCGCGTGGAACTCGGCGCCCAGGCGCCGGAGCGGCAGGTACGCCTCGGGCGCCAGCACCAGCGCGAACAGCCCCACCTCAAGGCCCAGGTCGCCCGCCTGGAGCCGCAGGCCGACGCCCACGGCCACGAGCGCGACCGAGATCGTCGCCAGCAGCTCGAGGACCATCGCCGAGAGGAACGCGATCCGAAGGGTGGCGATCGTCGAGGCGCGGTACGCGTCGGTCACCCGGCGGAGCGTCGCCACCTGCGCATCGGCGCGTCCGAACGCGCGCAGGGTCGGCAGACCGGCCACGACGTCGGCAAACCGGTGCGCGAGCCGCCCGAGCGCGGCCCACCGCCGGTCCCGGTGGGTCGTGGACATCCGCCCGATCAGCACCATGAACACCGGGATGAGCGGGACGGTCAGCGCCACGGTCGCGGCCGCGACGAGGTCCACGCCGGCAAGACACACCACCACAGCGACCGGCACGATCACGGCGAGCACCAGCTGCGGCACGTAGCGGGCGTAGAACCCGTCGAGCGCATCGAGCCCGCGCGTGGCGAGCAGCGCGGTCCTGGCGCTGGATCGCTCGGCGGCGAGCCGGGGGCCTTGCGCCACGGCCGCGGCCATCACCCTGCCGCGGAGGTCGCCCTTGACCCGAGCGCTGATCCGGACCGCCGCCACCTCTGACGCCCAGCCGAGGCCGGCCCGCCCGGCGAGCGCGAGGGCCAGCAGGGACAGGCCCGGGGCGAGCGAGTCAACCCCGGCGCCGCCCTGGAACGCGGTGGCGATCGCGTGCGCCAGGAGCCAGGCCTGCGCGATCGCCAGGGCGGTGCCCAGAAGACCGACCGCGACCGCAGCGGCAAGCGCGGCGGTCGCGGCTCCCCCCGTGGTCAGCAGTCGGCGCTGGAGGCGGGCGGCCGAATCGCGGGGTTGCGGAGTGCGGCTCGATGTGGGCGCCGGCGCCGTCGAGGGCGGCGCCGGCGTCGGCTCCGTCAGGGCTGCGCCTTCGCCGGCTGCACCATGACGCGCTTGCGGAAGATCCAGTAGGTCCACCCCTGGTAGATCAGGACGAGCGGCGTGAACACGACGGCCACGACGGTCATGATCGTGAGGGTATAGGGCGTCGATGAGGCGTTGGTCACCGTGAGGCTGAACGCCGGGTCGGTGCTCGAGGGCATGACGTCCGGGAACAGCGCGAGGAACAGGCTCACGACGGCAAGCGCGATCGTGATCGCAGAGCCGAGGAACGCCCAGCCCTCGTGGCGAACCCGGTTGGCCGCCAGCCCGCCGACGACGGCCAGGGCGGCAACCACCGCGACGATGGACGAGAAGACCGTCCCGGTCTGGAGGTTGGCCCAGGCCAGGAACGCGACGGCCACGACCGCGGTGACGAGCCCCACCGGCGTCACCATGCGGTTGGCGCGCTCCCTGAGGTCGCCCTCCGTCTTGAGCGCCAGGAACACGAGACCGTGGGTGAGGAACAGGAGCAGCGTCGTCGCGCCGCCCAGGAGCCCGAACGGGTTGAGCAGCGTGAACAGGTCGCCCGTGTAGTTCTTGTGCGCGTCGATCGGCACGCCGGCGACGATGTTGGCGAACGCCACGCCCCACAGCAGGGCGGGCAGGAAGCTCGAGGCAGCGATGAGCGTGTCCCAGCGCGTCCGCCACTCCGCGGCACCGCGCTTGTTGCGGTACTCGATCCCCACCCCTCGGACGATCAGCCCCACGAGGATGAGGAACAGGGGCAGGTAGAAACCCGAGAACAGCGTCGCGTACCACTCGGGGAACGCGGCGAACGTAGCGCCGCCGGCGACGATGACCCAGACCTCGTTGCCGTCCCAGACCGGGCCGATCGTGCGCAGGATGGCGCGGCGCTCGGGCTCGGTGCGGCCGAGGATCGGCAGCAGCATCCCAACGCCGAAGTCGAAGCCCTCGAGGACGAAGTAGCCGATCCAGAGGACGGCGATGAGGGCGAACCAGATGGTGGTGAGCTCCATCTCCGTGCTCCTAGTATCCGAAACCGAGCTCGGCCTCGGCAGCTTCCTGCTCGGCGTCGTGCTCGAATGTCTTGTCGGTGGCGGCCTCGGGCAGGCCGGCGCGGACGCGGCGGACCATGAGGCCCACCATGACCACCGCCAGCGCGCCGTACAGCACGGTGAAGCCGAGCACCGTGATCAGCACCTCGGCAAGTGTCGAGGTGGGTGACACGGCGGTGGCCGTGGGCATCAGCCCGAACACGATCCAGGGCTGGCGGCCGACCTCCGTGAACAGCCAGGCGAAGCTGTTGGCGGCAAGCGGCAGGAACGGCAGCAGGATCGCCACCGAGGTCGCGCCGCGCCCCGGCACCCGGCCCTTGCGCAGGCCGAGGAGGAACCACACGGCGGCGAGTGCCGCCAGGACGCCCGTGCCGATCATGAGGCGGAAGGTCCAGTAGGTGACCGGCGTGTTCGGGCGGTAGTCGCCGGGACCGTACTTCGCCGTCTCCTGCGCCTGGAGGT
This sequence comes from Chloroflexota bacterium, assembly GCA_021783095.1. Taxonomy (GTDB): domain Bacteria; phylum Chloroflexota; class Limnocylindria; order Limnocylindrales; family CSP1-4; genus CAIXZV01. The sequence goes on from JAJXUG010000001.1 coordinate 19,280, forward strand.
CGTTGATGCCCTCGACCTTGCCGTTGAAGTTGCCGGTGGCGAGGAACGAGAGCACGTTCGGGACCCGGATCGAGAAGACGTCCTGGCTCCCGTCGAGCGTGCCGATGGTGAACAGCGAGAACGAGGCCGGCTGCTCGGTGTTCCAGAGCGCCTCGGCGGCCGCCATCTTCATCGGCTGCTGGTCGGTCATGATCTTGCCCTGCATGTCGCCGGTGACGGCCACGACCAGACCCGAGATCAGGAGCGTCGCGGCGCCCGCCTTCGCGATGGCCCGGAAGGCGCCCTCGTCCTCGGTGCGGTGGCGGAGGAGACGCCAGAGCGCGACGCCGGTCAGCAGGGCGCCGGTGGTCATGAACGCGGCCGCGATCGTGTGCGGGAACGTGATCAGCGCGGTCACGTTGGTCATGACCGCGAGGAAGTCCTTGAGCTCGGCGCGGCCTGCGGCATGGTTGACCTCGTAGCCCACCGGGTGCTGCATCCAGGAGTTGGCCGCGAGGATGATGTACGCCGAGATGGCGGTGCCCATGGCGGCGATCCAGATGGTCGCCAGGTGCACGCCCTTGCCCAGGCGGTCCCAGCCGAAGATCCACAGGCCCAGGAAGGTCGACTCCAGGAAGAACGCGAGCAGGCCCTCGATGGCCAGCGGGGCGCCGAAGATGTCGCCGACGAAGCGGCTGTAGCTGCTCCAGTTCATGCCGAACTGGAATTCCTGGACGATGCCTGTGACGACGCCCAGGGCGAAGTTGATCAGGAACAGCTCGCCCACGAATCGCGTGATCCGCAGGTACTGCTCCTTGCCGGTCCGGTACCACGCCGTCTGGAAGCCGGCCGTGGCGAACGCCATCCCGATCGTCAGCGGGACGAAGAGGAAGTGATAGACGGTGGTGATCCCGAATTGCAGTCGGGACAGCATCAGCGGGTCCACAGGCGGTCCTCATCCTCCCGAGCGGCGCGGCAGCTCGTCACTGACCTTGGGCACATCGATGCCTGAGTTCCCCAGGCGCGACCCCATGCTGCCCTATCGTGCGCGCGCCGCGGGCCGATTCATGGTGCGTCCGCACCAAACTCGCGGGACCTTTCGGCGGGCTTCTCGCCCGGCCGGCGGGTCCTGCACGAGCCCGTGGCGCATCGCGAGGAGCACCGTCTCGAGCCGGTTGTGGGCGCCCAGCTTGCGTGCGATGTTGGCCGCGTGGTTGCGCGCGGTCAGGACGCTGATCGTCAGGGACTCCGCGATCTCGTCGATCGAGGCCCCGCGGGCCAGGTGGCCCAGGACCTCGAGCTCGCGACGGGTCAGGGTCTCCACCAGGGGCTGCTCGCTCTCCGGCGCCAGTTCGATCCGGCGCGCCATCGGCGCCGGGGCCGGCGGCTGCGCAGGGCGGGTGGTCGCCATGGGGCTCCCTTTGGGGTGCGGCGAGGCGGCGCCGCACCGGCAAGCGGAGATTGTCGAGCCCTCGGTGCGGGAGCGGCACGGTCGATTGGACCCACGGCGGCCGGGACGAAGCGAGCGTCCTCGACTGCCGAACGGCCCGCGCCAGGCGAACGGCGGCGTGCGCCGGCGAGGCGCCGACCACGAGCTACGCCGGGTCCGTCCGGTCCTCGATCTCCCACGCGTGGTCGAGCGCGTGCCAGGCGATGCGGCGGGCCGCGTATCGGGGCGGCCACTTCTTGCCGGCAATCGCGCTGCCGTCCGAAGGCTGGCGCAGCACGGCGAGGACGTCGCCGCGCATGGCGTCGATCGCCTCCCGGCTGCCGGCCTCGTGCTTGCGGCCGATGGCCCAGGCGTAGCCAGTGTCGGCGCCGTTGACGTGGTCGACGATGGCGCTGCGGTCCCTGCCGCCGCCGCGGGGGCCCTTGCGCAACGCCTCCGGCGCCGCCGCCGCGATCCGGTCGAACGCCTCCCACGCCGCCTCGACGAGGGCGGCCTGGCGCTCGGCCTCGGCCGCGCTGGTGGGCTCGCGGTCGGACGCCGCGACCATCGCCGGGATCCCGTACGCGCTCGCCCCGTTGCCCGGGACCCGCTCGACCACCTCCAGGACGATGTCCTCGAGGGGGAACATCTGGCCGGCGGCCTCCGCGACCAGCGCGTACCGCGGCAGCTTGGCCGAGAGTGCCTCGAGGGCGGCGCTTTCGTCGCGACCGCCGCGCGAGAGGCCGGGCCAGTCGAGGGCGGACGCGAAGGCCTTCTTGGGCGTCGTCTCGATGAGGACGCGAAGCATCGGCATGCGCGCAGTATGGCTCAGGCTGGCCCACTCGCCTGCCGTGGCGCACGCGGCGCGCCAAATCGCCCGCGAGTAGACAGTTGGAGCCGGGATTGGTGCGGCCCGTGCGCCAACGCATGCGTGCGGCGCGCTGCCGGCGCCAGTATCGGCCCTTCCTTGCGTGCAGGGGCCGGTTTGGCGCTCCCCGAGCGCCGGGGGAGGTCAGCGAGCGGTCGCCGCCCTGAGCGTCGTCACCAGGGCCGCCAGCGACGCAATGTCCCGCCCGCCCGGCCCCAGCGCGTCGACCAGCGCGGACGCCACGATGACCCCCGCCGCGCCCGCGCCGGCGATCGCTCGGACGTGCGCCGGCCTGGAGACGCCGAAGCCCACGGCCACGGGCACCGGCGAGACCGCCGTGACCTCGCGGACGAGGCGCTTGACCGTCGGCGGCAGCGAGACGCGCGCCCCAGTCACGCCCACGAGGGACACGCAGTACAGGAACCCGCCAGACCGTGCGGCGACGGCCACGCGCCGGGAAGGAGAGGTCGTCGGGGCCACCAGGTACACGACGGCGATCCCCGCCTCGACCGCCACCGCCTCGAACGGCGCGCCCTCGTCGGGCGTGAGGTCCGCGACGATCACGCCGGCGACGCCGGCCCTGGCAAGCCCGAGCGCGCGATCGCGCCCGTCTGCCCCGCCGATCAGCTGGTTCGCGTAGCCCATCGCCACGACCGGCACGCGAGGCCGGGCGGCGGCGATCCGCGCGACCAGGGCGAGGCTCGAGTCGAACGTGGCGCCCGCGGCGAGCGCGCCCTGCGACGCCCGCTGGAGCGTGGCCCCGTCGGCGAGCGGGTCGGAGTACGGCAGGCCCACCTCGAGCAGGTCCGCGCCGGCGTCGATCGCCGCGCAGGCCGCCGCGAACGAGCCCTCGGCGTCGGGGTAGCCCGCGACCACGTACGGGATCAGCGCGGCGCGCCCCTCGGCGTGCGCACCGGCGAAGGCGGTGGCGATGCGCGCGGCGCCCGCCGTCGAATTGGTGTGCGTCGCATGCTTCGGCGCGGCGACGACCCCGCCCGCAGAACCCGTCATCGCGCGGCCTCCCACGGCTCGACGTCGGCGAAGCGCTCCAGCGCCGCCATATCCTTGTCGCCGCGACCGGAGAACCCGATCAGCAGCACCGAATCCTCGGCGAACGGGATGCCCGCGCCCTCGAGCCCGGCGAGCAGCTTGGGCAGTGCCGCCACGGCATGCGAGGTCTCGAGCGCGGGCAGGATCCCCTCCATGCGGGTGACGGCCTTCATCGCCGCGATCGCCTCGCGGTCCGTGGCCGTGCCCACCTCCATGCGACCCGCCTCGGCCAGCGCGGCCAGCTGTGGCCCGACGCCCGGGTAGTCGAGCCCAGCCGATGCCGACACCGCCTCGACCACTTGGCCGTCGCGGTCCTGGAGCATCAGCGAGCGGCTCCCGTGGAGGATCCCCGGGGTCCCGCCGGCGATCGCGGCCGCGTGGCGCCCCGTCTCCACGCCGTCGCCCGCCGCCTCGGCCACCGCGAGCCGTACGCCCGTCTCGCCGATGAACCGCGCCAGCAGCCCGATCGCGTTCGAGCCGCCGCCCACGCACGCGAGCGCGAGGTCCGGCAGTCGCCCCTCGACGGCGCGCAGCTGGGCCGCGGCCTCGTCGCCGATCCGCCGCTGGAAGTCGCGGACGATCGTCGGGTAGGGGTGCGGACCCATCGCGGAGCCCAGCACGTAGTGCGTGGTCTCCACGTTGGTCACCCAGTCCCGCATCGCCTCATTGACGGCGTCCTTGAGCGTGGCGGTGCCCGAGGTGACGCTGCGGACCTCGGCGCCCAGGGCGCGCATCCGGAGCACGTTCGGCGCCTGGCGGCGGATGTCCTCCTCGCCCATGAACACCACGCACGGCAGGCCGAGCAGCGCGCACGCGGTGGCGGTTGCGACGCCGTGCTGACCGGCGCCGGTCTCGGCGATGACCCGCGACTTGCCGAGCCGCCGCGTGAGCAGCGCCTGGCCCAGCGCATTGTTGATCTTGTGGGCGCCGGTGTGCGCGAGGTCCTCGCGCTTGAGGTAGAGCCGGAAGCGCTCGGGGGTCGCCGGCAGGTTGCGACGGCCCCTGGCCAGGGCCTCGCCCCGGAGGCGCGCGGCCTCCGCGGCCACGGCGGTGGCGAGCCGGTCCGCCCGGTACAGCGGCGTGGGCCGGCCCGCGAAGTGGGCCAGCAGGTCGTCGAGCTCGGCCCAGAACCGCGGGTCATGGCGGAGCGCGTCGTAGGCGGCCTCGAGCTGCTGGAGCGCCGCCATCAGCGTCTCGGGCACGTAGCGCCCGCCGAAGTCGCGCTCCTTGCCCCAGCGGCCCGCGGCGTCGGTCTCGAGCAGGCCGGCGTGGACGGGCGTGGGGCCGAACGCGACGTTGGGCCGGTGGCGCCGGGCGTCGCGTGCGCGCTTGGCGAACAGCGCCACCTTGAGCGGGTCCTTGCGCGGGCGCTCGCCGGGGGCGCGCGGCGCCTCCACGCCGGACGCCACGTCGACGCCCGTCGCCGGGATCGTGAGCAGCGCTTGTGCGACGTTGGCGGGGCCGAGGCCGCCGGCCAGGGTGATCGGCACCTCGCGCGCCACGGCCTGCGCCAGCTCGACCGCCACGCGGGTCCCGGTCCCGCCGGGATGCGGGCCACCGGCCGCGTCGAGCAGGATGCGTTCGGCGCCGGCGGCGAGGAAGGTTCGGGCCGTCTCGACCACATCGTCCGGGGGTGTCTCGGCGCCGACCCGCAGCGCCTTCCAGACCGGCCGGCCAATCTGCGCGATCGCCTCCGGGCGCTCCCCGCCGTTGAGCTGGACCGCGTCGGGATTGATCGCGGCCACGACGCTCGCGAGGTCGTCGCCTGGCATGTCCACCGTCACGATGACGACCCGCATCGCGGGCGCCGCGCCCCGCGCGAGCGCCGCCAGCCGGACGCCCTCGTCGAGCGTCAACGCGCGGGGCGTGCCCGGCGCGAAGTTGAGCCCCATCGCGTCAGCGCCGGCGCGCACCGCGGCGAGCACGCCCGCCTCGTCGGTCACGCTGCAGATCTTGACGCTCGGCTCGCGCGCATCGGCGGCGAGGTCGCGCGGGTAGGCGCCCGCGGACACGAACGCCCGCGCGGCGGCGGCGGGATCGGGCGAGCGCATCAGCGCCTCCCCCACCAGCGCGGCGTCGAACCCGGTCGCGCGCCAGCGGGCGACGGTGGCGGTGTCGCGGACGCCGCTCTCGGCGATCGCGATCCGGTCACCAGGGACGAGCTCCCGCAGCCGGACGGCGCGCTCCGGGTCCACGTCGAGCGTCCGCAGGTCGCGACTGTTGACGCCGATCAGCCGGGCGTCGGTCGAAAGCGCGGCGTCGAGCTCCCGGGCGTCGTGCGCCTCGACGAGCGGCTCGAGGCCCAGGGCGCGCGCCTGCGCGACGAGCCGGCCCAGCCGCGCCCGCGGGTGGAGCACGGCCAGCAGCAGCACGAGGTCGGCCCCCGCGGCGCGGAGGAGGTCGAGCTGGCGCGGGTCGACGACGAACTCCTTGGCGAGCACCGGCACCGACACGGCGGCGCGGACGGCGCGGAGGTCGTCGACCGAGCCGCCGAACCAGTGCGGCTCGCACAGGACCGAGATCGCGGCGGCGCCGCCCGCGGCGTAGGCGCGGGCTCGGGCGATCGCGTCGTCGCCGAGCGCGATGTCGCCCACGGACGGCGAGCGGCGCTTGACCTCGGCGATGAGGTGGAGGCCCGGGGCGGCGAGCGCCTCGGCGACGGGGCGCGGGTCGGGTGCCGACGCCAGGGCGGCGCGGAGCCCGGAGCGCCCGAGGGCGTCGAGCTCGGCGGCGACGTCGGCGGCGCGGCGGGCGGCGATCTCGGCGACCACCCCGCCGCGGGCAGACGAGCGGGGCGACGACGCGGAGCCCGCCGCGGGTCGCGGCCTCGTCGCGGTCATGCCGGCGCCCCTTCGGCCGCCTTCGCCGACATCGCCGCCTCGTGCTCGCGCCGGTCCGCGCGCAGCTCCTCGAGCAGCTCCATCGCAAGCCCGGCGTCGATCGTCAGCGACGCCTTGTCGATCCCCTCCTCGAGCCTGTCCACGACGCCGGCCACCAGCAGCGCCGCCCCGGCGTTGAGCAGCACCACGTCGCGCCGCGCACCTGGCTCGCCGCGCAGCACCGACTCGGTGATCCGCGCGTTGAACTCGGCCGTGCCGCCGAGGAGGCGCCGAGTGGGCGCCACCGTCAGCCCGAGCTTGGCCGCGCTGATCTCGTGCCGCCCCTCGACGCCGCCCGGCCCGACGTGGTACAGCACGCCGGACCCGTCGAGCGGCAGCTCGTCCACGCCGTTGCCGTGAATGATGAACGTGCGCTCGGTGCCCAGGCGCCCGGCCACCTCGGCCAGCTTCGGCGCCACCGCCGCGTCGCCCACGCCGATCAGCGCGCGACCCGCGCCGGCCGGGTTGGTGAGCGGACCCAGCAGGTTGAACGCCGTCCGCACGCCGATCTCCCGACGCGTGGGGCCGGCGTACCTCATCGCGGGGTGGAACAGCATCGCGGACATGAACGCGAAGCCGTGGGCGCGCAGCGAGACCGCAGCCGAGTCCGCGTCGTGGTCGATCCGCACGCCCAGCGCGTCGAGCACGTCGGCCGAGCCCGACTTCGAGGTCATCGCCCGGTTGCCGTGCTTGGCCACCGTCACGCCCGCCGCGGCCACGACCAGCGCGGACGTCGTGGAGATGTTGAACGTGTTCGACCCGTCGCCGCCGGTCCCGACGACGTCGATCGCGCCCGCCGGCGCCTCCACGCGCAGCACGCGCTCGCGCATCGCGGTCGCGAAGCCCGCCAGCTCGTCGGCCGTCTCGCCGCGCATCCGCAGGCCCATCAGCAGCGCCGCGAGCTGCGAGGGCGTGGCCTCGCCGTCCATCACCGCGCCCATCGCCGCGGCGGCCTGCTCCATGGTGAGGGTCCCGCCCTCGACGATCGTTGCCAGGGCGGCGCGTACCTTGTCGCTCATCGGGTGGCCTCCATGGCCGTGGTGACGGGTTTGGGCTCGACGAGAACTGTCGCGCCGTCGTTCGTGCTGTCGTGCGTGGCGTCGCCCTCGGGGACCACCATGCCACGGGTGGCGAACGAGCCCACCGCTGCGTCGAGGCGCGACGCCTCGCCCTCCCCCGCGAGCCGGAGGAAGTTGGCGAGCAGGTGCGGGCCGTCGGGCGTGAGCACGGACTCGGGGTGGAACTGGACGCCCTCGAGGGGCAGCGTGCGGTGCCGGATGCCCATGACGACGCCGTCTGCGGGGCTGGTGGCGGTGACGGAGAAGTCAGCGGGGAGCGTCGCCGGGTCCACGCACAGCGAGTGGTAGCGGGCGGCCGGGAAGTCGTCGGGCATGCCCGAGAGGAGGCCGAGACCGTCGTGGCTGACCGCCGACGCCTCGCCGTGGACGAGCGTGGGGGCGCGCCTGATCGTGGCCCCGAACGCCTGGGCCATGGCCTGCATGCCCAGGCACACGCCCAGCAGCGGGATGCCCCGCTCGGCCGCGACGCGGATCGCGTCCATCGACACGCCCGCCTCGTCGGGGTTGCCCGGCCCGGGCGACACGATGATCCCGCGAAGCTCGGCCGTCGCGTCGTCCGCGAGGGCCTCGATCTCGCCGGCCGTCAGCGCGTCGTTGCGCACGACCCGCACGCTCGCGCCCGCGGCCTGGAGCGCCTGCACCAGGTTGAACGTGAACGAGTCGTAGTTGTCGATCATCAGGATCACGAGGCCGTCCCCTCCCCCGCCGGGACGGGCTCGGCGCCGGCACGAGCGTTCGCCCCTTCGGCCCCTCCGCCCCCGTCGGCCCCGGCGGTCCCGGTCGGGCGTCGCGAGGCGGCAGGCTCCGCGGCCAGCTCGATCGCCCGGCGCATCGCCGCCGCCTTGTGCTCGGTCTCCTCGAACTCGCGCTCGGGCTCGCTCCTGGCCACGATCCCGGCGCCCGTGTGGACGTGCGCGAGGCCGCCCTTGAGCACGGCACTGCGGATGGTGATCGCCGTGTCGAGGTTGCCGTCATAGCCCAGGTAGCCCACGGCGCCACCGTACAGGCCTCGGCGCTCGCCCTCGGCTGCCGCGATCAGCTGCATCGCTCGGATCTTGGGGGCGCCCGAGAGCGTGCCGGCCGGGAACACGGAGCGCAGCGCGTCGAGCGCGTCGAGCTCGGGGCGAAGCTTCGCCTCCACGTGGCTGACCAGGTGCAGCACGTGGCTGTAGCGCTCCACCTCCATGTACTGGCTGGTGCTCACGGTGCCCGGCCGTGCCACGCGCCCCAGGTCGTTGCGCCCGAGGTCCACGAGCATCACGTGCTCGGCGCGCTCCTTGGGGTCGCGGATCAGCTCGTCGGCCAGGCGGTCGTCGTCGGCCGGGGTGGCGCCGCGCGGCCGGGTGCCGGCGATGGGGTGCGTGCTCATCTTGTCGCCCACGACCTGGACGAGGAGCTCGGGGCTCGCGCCCACCACCTCGAACGCCGGGGTGCGGGTGAAGAACAGGTAGGGGCTGGGGTTCACGCGTCGCAGCGCCCGGTACAGGGCGATGCCGTCGAGTTGGCGGCCGTCCGGCCCGGACGGGAGCTCGAAGCTCTGGCGGCGGGCGAGCACGACCTGGATCGCCTCGCCGGCAGCGATCGCGTCCTTCGCCTTCTCCACGGCGTGCATGTACTGGTCGCGGCCCAGGCTGGTCTCGACCTCGCCCAGGCGCGGCGCATCCTCGGTGGCGGCGGGCCGGGTGGCGTTCGGGGCCAGCTCAGCGGCGGACGGCCGGGCGGTGCGCTCGAGGGCCTCGAAGATGGCGCGCTCGGCGATGCGGTAGCGACCCTCGAGGTCGGGGGCGTCCGTGTGGAGTGAGGCGATCGCGGAGATCTGGTGGGTCAGGTGGTCGAAGACGATGACGAGGTCGGTCTCGATGTAGCTCGCCAGCGGCACGCCGACCGGGTCGCGGTCCGGGCGCGGGACGGACGGCTCGAAAATCGAGATGGCGTCGTAGGAGAGGGCGCCGACCGCGCCGCCGGTGAAGCGCGGCATGCCTTCCACGGGCGCCACGCGGCGGCGGGGAACGAAGGCGCGGAGCGCGGCCAGCGGGTCCGTGGTGGCGGTCGTGGTGACGGGCAGGTCGGGCGCGTACTCGGTGACGCCCACCTCGCGGGTGGTCGTGCGGGCCTCGCCGTCGCGGACCTCGAGCAGCCGCCGCGGGCCGACGCCGAGGAAGCTGTACCGGCCAAGGCGCTCGCCGCCCTCGACCGACTCGAGCAGGTACGCGGGCGTCACGCCGTCGTCGAGCCGCAGGAACGCGCCGATGGGCGTCTCGAGATCCGCCGTGCGCGTGGCGCGCAACAGGATCGTGTCGGCGGTGCCGGCGAGGCGCTTCGTCTCGCCCAGGCTCAGCGGGTTGGTCATGGCGTCAGGTCCTTGAGAATCGAAAACGACCGTGGTTCGTCCCGTCGGGACGAAAGGTCGTTGGTCCTTCCGCGGTGCCACCCGTGTTCGGCGTCTGCCGCTCTCTGACCGACGGAACCTGCTCGGTCCCGGGTTGCCCCGGCCGGCCGGTCGATCGGCGCTGCCCTGTATCGCTGGCGCTCTGCGCCGGAGCCTACTGGTCGTCCGCGACGTCCCGTTCGCCTTCGCGCCTTGCGCTCCTGCGTCCTGGTCCGCCGCCCCGCGTTCGGTCCGGGGGCTCCCGGGTCCATTCGCCGCCGATGCCACCCCGGCTCGCACCAGCCGCCGGGTCTCTGGAGTGGCGCTCGAGGGGTACTCGTCCCGATCGATGCCTCGTCTTCAGTTGTGAGGCCGGAGTATCGGCCCGTCGCCGCGGTGCGTCAAGCGCGCTGGGGGGGTAAAGCCACGTAACGTCTCTTGTGGGGATTCGGGAATCGAGCGGGCGTACAACCTCATGTGTGTCTGGCACAAGAAGGAGTACGCCCGATGGCAACGGTACCCGCGCGCCTCACCGACCGCACGGGATCCGCGGCAATCGGGCAGCGACGGCCCGCCACCGTCCTCGGACGGGGCGGGCCGTCGCTCGTCTCGGTCCCCAATCAGCGCCCGGCTCCGATGGTCAGCTGCAGCTGAACGTGAACCTGGTGACGACCGGGAGGCCCTGCGCGTTGACCGCAAACTGTCCCTCCTGGTGGACCTGGAGCGGCGCCCCGTCGCCGAGGGTGCAGTCAAAGGACGTTGTCGCAGCCCGGGGACTAGGGGAGGGCGGAGCCGAGCACGTTCGGAGAAGCGGACTCCGACGGGAATGGATATGGTCCGAGTCACTCCATGGAGACGGCTGGCAGGATCATGTCGCTCCCGCGACCATCGAGTGAAGGACGGACGCAGATGGCGGACAAGAAGGCATTCCCGAAACGCACCAGCTCGGCGAAGGCATCCGACAACGTCTTCAGTGACGAAGAGCGCGCCGCGATGCAGGAGGTCATCCGGGAGCGGAAGAGGGCCGGGAAGCTCACCCCGGAGGAGGCGCGCGCCGCGGGCGAGGCAGACGCCCTGGCCGCCATCGCGGCGCTGCCCGAAGACGACCGTGCGATGGCGGCGCGCGTCCACGAGCTCGTCCTCCAAGCCGCGCCCCACCTCGTGCCGCGGACGTTCTACGGGATGCCGGCGTACGCGAGGGACGGCAGGGTGGTCTGCTTCTTCCAGGCGAAGCAGAAGTTCAAGGTGCGCTACTCGACGCTGGGCTTCCAGCCCGATGCGCGGCTCGACGAAGGCGAGATCTGGCCGGTCGCCTTCGCGGTCACGAGCCTGAGCCCGGCGGGCGAGGGGCGGATCGCCGACCTGGTCAAGAAGGCCGCGGGCTGAGGTCGATCGCCGAGCTCCTCACCCCGGGCACGTCCTGACCGGCCTCCCAGCGCCTACCGGGCGGCCGCGCCCGCCCCGCCGCCGCGCTGGTCGGCCGGGACGTCGATGCGGGTGGCGGCGAGGTACGCGACCGCGACGACGATGCACGCGGTGAACGCCACGGCGACCCAGCCGTCGCCGAGCCCGAGGCCGCCCAGGGCGGGCTTGCCGAGCCAGTCGGCCACCGACGCCCCGAGCGGCCGGGTGATCACGTAGGCGGCCCAGAACGAGGCGACCGCATTCCAGCCCAGGAGGCGCCAGCCGAGGCCCGGGACGGCGAACGCGGCGGCGAACAGGACGATGGACCCCGGGTAGCCGAGGCCGAGCGTCGCCGCGGTGAGATCGCCGGCGGCCGTGCCCAGCGCGAAGGTCGCCATCACCGCCGCCCAGTAGAAGAGCTCCCGGCGCGGCGTGTCGATGGTGTGGATGGACAGCGTCCCCTCGACGCGCCGCCAGGCGACGAAGACCGCCGCGAGGGCGAGGGCGAGCCCGGCCGCCGACGCCGCGTACGGGACGTCGAGCACGACGTGGAGCACGTCGGCGACCATCGTCCCGAACACCGCCACCATCACGACCGCCAGCCAGTACACGGGCGCCCGGTAGCGGTCGGCCCGGAGCTGGAGCGCGAGCGCGGCCAGGAGGCCAGCCGTCCCCGCGACGACGGCCGCGTACGGGTTCACGTGGAACACCAGGTAGTCCGAGAACGCCTCGCCCATCGCGGTCGACAGCAGCTTCACGACCCAGAACAGGAGGGCGATCTCGGGGACCTTGTGGAGGCCCCGGCGGGTCAGGTCCGGCAGGCGCATCGCGGCAGTATGGAGGATGCCGCTGCGCCGGAGCCTCAGGGCCTGCGCCGGCTACGGGCGACCGCCACGCCGACGAGGATGACGACGACCACGACCACCACGGCGGCGATAGCGAGCTCCTTGCCCGAGATGGTGGTTCCGAGCAGCGTGGCGGCCAGCAGGGGCACGGCGTCCTCCGGGGTTCGCTCGCGGGGGCGAGCGGTCGCCGGGGATGCTACCGGGCCGCGCGCCGCAGGCCCCTCCAAGGTTGCCGATACTCAACCGTCAGGATTGACCAGGATCGGGACCATCGCCACCGGGCCGGGGTGACCGCCGGCACGTCCGGGCCGGGGTCGCGCCCGCGATCCTTCCCCGGTCGTTGATGACAGGCGACGCGCCTTGCCGCCGGTCGGCCGGGCCCCATCTCCCCGGGGCCGGGCCGTGGTCGCGGCCGGGGCACAGGAGCGCGCCTGGCCATCTCCCCTGGCCGGCCCGGTTGGTTTGGCTTGGCCACGATCGCGCCCTGGACCTCGCGTCCGCAGTGCCCGCACGTGAAGCGCCGCCAAGCGTCGGCAGTCGACCCGTCACCGCGCGTGATGCCTCGGTGCCCGGTGTATTCCAATCCGCATCCCTCCGAGCCTCTGTCAGTAGTACTGCCTCACGTAGGCGTACGCCCGCTCGAACAGGTCCTGGTCCTGGTGGAGCCGGTACTTGAGCAGCGTCCGGCGAAGCGCCTGCTTGACCTCGCGCTCGCCGGCGTGGGAGTTCTGCCAGCCCGCGAACCGGACCACCCGGACGATCTCGTCGATGTCCGCCACGACGCGCTCCACGATGATCGCGGTGTCCTTCGTCCGCACGCTCTCAAACAGCTCGGTGAGTGCGGCCCTGCCCAGCTCCTCGGGAGGCATCGGCGGTGCGGTGGCCTCGGTGGCGACGACGTCCTTGGCGAGCTCGAGGAGCTCCTTGAGGAAGGCCACGCTGACGAGCAGGCCCTGCTCGTGCCGCTTGCGGAGGTCCTCCAGGCGCTCGCCCAGGGCCTTGAAGCGCGGGTCGCCGGCCCTCGCCCTGAGGCGCTGCGCGATCTTGAGCTCGACCCCCTTGGCCTTCGCGTCGCCGCCCGGGTCGCCGCGTCCGATCGCTTCGATGAGGTCCGCGTCGAGGACCAGGGTCTCGAGGTCGTCGCGGATGGCCTCGACGTGCACGTGCTCGTGGATGAGCTCGACCGTCTTCGCGCCGAGTGCGTGCCAGAGCAGCTTCCCGGGGACGTCGCCGTCCCGCAGGCTCTCGTAGACGGAAGCCAGCCAGCGGTAGTCCGCCTCGTACGCGGTGAGGACGGGGTCGGGCGACACCGCCTCCCAGAGCCGCGCGAGGTACGAGAACGCCGCGGCGAACCTGTCCCGGGTCGCGTCGTCAGGCACGCAGTCGTGTGCGGCCTCGAGCCCGACGTGCGACCCGTCGGCGCGGTCGACGCCCGGGAAGAACGCAAGGCACGCCTCGACCGCGGCCGGCAGCGCCTCGAGGAGCTCCGCGAAGTTGGAGATGACACCCCCGAAGCCGGCCTCGTCGAACGAGATCGCCGACGCCACGTCGTCGAAGACGCCCAGGTAGTCGACGATGAGGCCGTGGGTCTTCTCGGCCCGGTACGGGCGGTTCGTGCGGCAGATCGCCTGCAGCAGCGTGTGGTCGCGCAGCGGCTTGTCGAGGTACATCGCCTGGAGGATCGGCGCGTCGAAGCCGGTCAGCAGCTTGGCCGTCACGATGAGGATCTTGAGCGGGTCCGCGGGGTCGCGGAAGCGGTTGAGGAGCTTCTCCTCGGCGTCGCGGTCCCGCCTCCACGGCGCGTACTCCGCCTCGAGCCCGCCGGAGCCTACGGTCATGACGATGTCGGACGCGTCGGCCGGCAGGTACTCGTCGAGCGCCCGCTTGTAGGCGACGCAGCTCTCGCGGTCGTAGGTGACGACCATCGCCCCGAACCCGTTGGGCGCGACCTTCTCCTGGAAGTGGCCGGCGATGTCGGCGCAGACCGCGCGCACGCGCTCGGGCGCCTTGACGAGGACGCCCAGGCGCGCGGCCGCCTTGCCAAGCCGGTCGCGGTCGAGATCGGTGAGGCCGCCGGTCAACTCCCGGAAGTCGGCGTCGATCGCGTCGCGGTCGATGTGGAGCTCGAGCAGGCGCGGCTCGAAGTGGAGCGGCTTGGTCGCCCCGTCCCGGATCGACTCGTCGAAGCTGTAGCGGGAGAGGTACCCGTGGGCGTCCTCGTCGGCGCCGAACGCGTAGAAGGTGTTGTGGTCGACCCGGTTGATCGGCGTGCCGGTCATGCCGAACAGGAACGCGTTCGGGAGCGCCGTCCGCATCGCCCGGCCCAGGTCGCCCTCCTGGGTCCGGTGCGCCTCGTCCGCAAGCGCGACGATGTTCTTGCGGTCGTTGAGGACGCCGCCGGCCTCGCCGAACTTGAAGATCGTCGTGATGATGACCTTGCGCGAGTCCTGCGCGAGCAGCGCCTGGAGCTCCTCGCGCGAGCCGGCCTTGACCAGGTTCGGCACGTCGGCCGCCATGAAGGTGCCCGCGATCTGGGCGTCGAGGTCGATCCGGTCGACGACGATCAGGACCGTCGGGTTGCCGAGCTGCGGGTGGAGCCGCAGCTTGCGTGCGGCGAAGAGCATCAGCAGCGACTTGCCGGACCCCTGGAAGTGCCAGACCAGGCCCTTGCGCGGGTGCCCCGCCACCACGCGCTCGACGATCCGGTTGGCGCCGTCGACCTGCTGGTAACGGGCGACGATCTTGATCCGCCGGCTCTTCGAGTCGGTCGAGAAGGCCGTGAAGCTCGCGAGCAGGTCGAGCAGCGTCTCCGGCCGCAGCAGGGAGTCGACGCTCTGGCGCATCTGCGCGGGCGCGCCGGCGGCGGGATCGACGCCGATCTTCCACGGCCCCCAGAGCTCGAGCGGGAGGCCGATCGAGCCGTACCGGAGCTCCTTGCCCTCGGTCGCGACCGACAGGAGGTTCGGCACGAAGAGCTCCGGGACGTTCCTCTCGTAGTCGTCGTGGATCTGGACGGCGCCGTCGAACCAGGTGACGGCAGCCCGGACCGGCGTCTTCGCCTCGATCACGACGAGCGGGATCCCGTTGACGAGCATCACGAGGTCGGCCCGCTTCTCGGCCGCGCCGACCTTGACGGTGAACTGACTCGTGACGACGTACTGGTTGCTCTCGAGGTCCTCGAAGTCGATCAGCCTGACGGTGACGTGCTCGCCGTTGGGGCCGAACGGCATCGAGCGTTCGCCGGTAAGCCAGGCGGTGAACTCCTCATTTGCCCTCACGAGACCCGTGGCCCGGACGTCCTGGATGATTGAGCGCAGCCGGTGGAGGACGTCGTCGGCGCGGCGCTCGTCATCGGCGATCGCGGGGTTGAGGCGGATCAGCGCCTCGCGCACCTGCGCCGCGACCACCACCTCGTGCGTGTTCCGATTGAGGTTCGCAGGACTGAGATAGAACCAGCCGAGGCCCGCGCGTGCGCCGCCAGACGTTGCCAGGCCGGCCCCGACGGCGGTCAGGTGTGTGATTCCGCCGCAGCACTGATCGCGAATTGACGTCTCGACCGTCAGCCCCTCTGAGAAGCTCACCAGTCCGTCCTTGCCCAGGCCCGGTGCTCCATCAGCACCAGTTCTCCTGCGCGCTCTGAGATATGCCGCCGAGCCTGATCAAGTCGGGTTACCACTTCAACTGTCCGGTCTTGTACCTCGACTGGCGGGAGCGGGATCTGGAGGCTCCTGATCTCCTGGCTGTTGATGTTGAAGTTCCCCGCGCTCGACCGAGCACGAGTTCGCAACTGGGCTCGAGCTCGTCTGGTGCTCAGTGCAAGGGCCGCGTACGCGGGACGGAGCTTCGCCTCGTCCACCTTGATCCGGATGAGATAGCTGGCGAAGGCCGTTGGCTCGGTGAGGCCCGAAATGCGCGCACATCGGCCCACGTAGTCAGGATTCCCATTAGTCCGGACCATCAGGATGTCGCCGTCGGCTAGCAGGGACTTCGCCACAGTCTGCGGGGGGACGTCCAGACGGGCCAAGCCCGTGAGGTTGGCCGACTCCGCGACGATGTCGGGGATCCGGAGGATAGGGACACCAGTTCCGTCGGACCTGGATGGAAGCGAGCACCCGTACTCGACAGATCGGGCGACTGATCCAAGCGCAACGAAGTGCGTCTGGCTCGACTGAAGCACGAGGGCGTCAACCACAGCTCTGACCCGATCACGTGCGTTAGCGAGAGCCTCCACCGCACTGTGGATACCCCAGAACGTCTCTGCTAGTTGCTGCTGAACTTTGGGCGGGGGAAGGTCGATCTCGAGCTGTTCCAATGCGTCCCAGGAAGTCCTTGGGGAAAGGGAGCCGGCCGACGTGTTGATTGCATGTGCGACGAAGCTCTCGGTGCGACAGATGAACGGAAGTACGTCCTGGCGGAGCCGTTCATCACGAGGCTCGAGGACGTAGATGTCCCCCGAGCAGACTCCGCTGAAGTTCGCTACGGCGAGCTTCCTTTGATAGGCACGTCGCTTGCCGAACAGCACTTGGCCGGGCCGGAAGATCGTCGTGAAGGTCGTACCGTCCGCGACGTTCCCCCAGCGCCGGACTTTCAACTCGCCTGGCTCCAAGTGCTCCAGTCCGACATAACGATCGAGCCCTTCGGCAAGGGCATCCGAAGTCCTCGCGCGGCTGAGCCGCACGACTTCCCCGAAAGCTACTCGGGTCCAGCCTTCACGCATCACCCGATACCCCGGCATCGGCCTCAAGGAACATCATGAGGTCGTCCATCTCCTGCCAGAACTCTCGGCCCCTGTCGTCATAGGCGTCCCATGCGAGCCGCAGGTCGGATTCGCCTGCGCTGAGCGAGTCGGACGGGTGCACATAGCGTCGGATCGCGAGGTTTGCCCCTTTCGACAGTAGCTCGTCAATCGAGACGGCAGCCGCGAAACCCGAATCATCTGCGAAGGAGCGGTATGAAGCGATGATCCGCGCTTGGTTCCGCGCCGCCAGGAAGGTCTGTCCGTGCTGGCGCACCACTTCGTTGACGGCGTCGATGAAGAGCACCCGCCCGCGCCGCTCGGGCGGCTTGTGCGTCCTGCAGACGACGACGCAAGCCTCCATCGGCGAGTTGTAGAAGAGGTTCGGACCGAGGCCCAGCACGCACTCGAGCAGATCGGACTCGACGAGCCGCCGTCGCATCTCCGCCTCCTCGCTCCTGAAGAGGACACCGTGCGGGAAGAGGATGGCGCAGCGGCCAGTGACGGGGTCGAGGCTCCGCAGGATGTGCTGGAAGAAGGCGTAGTCCGCGCGGCCCTGCGGCGGGACGCCCAGGAAGTTGCGGCCCCATGGGTCGGTCTGCCACGCCTCGCGGTTCCACTTCTTGATCGAGTAGGGTGGATTCGCAAGCACGACGTCGAATGTCATCAGCCTGTCGCGCTCGATGAATGCCGGGCTTGACAGCGTGTTGCCCGTGACGATCTGGAAGTCCTCGACGCCGTGGAGGACGAGGTTCATCCGTGCGATCGCGGCCGTGATCTGGATCAGCTCCTGGCCGTACAGCTTGAGCGTCCGCGCGTCCGAGCCTTGGCGCCTCACCTCCGCCAGCGCGGAGATCAGCATCCCTCCCGAGCCTGCGGTCGGGTCGTAGATGCGGTCACCAGACTTGGGCTCAAGCATCTGGACCATCAGGTGCACCAGCGTGCGGTTGGTGTAGAACTCCTGCGCCGTGTGACCGGAGTCGTCTGCGAACTGCTTGATCAGGTACTCGTAGCCGTTGCCGAGCTCGTCCTCCGGGACGTTGGCGATGCTCAAGACATGGCCGCTGAAGTGCTCGATGAGGTTCTTGAGCGTCTCGTCGGGCAGGAGCGCCTTATCAGTCCAGGCGGCGTTGCCGAATACGCCGGCGAGGCGCTCCGGGTTCGCGCCCTCGATTGCGCGGAAGGCGGTCAGCAGGGCCCGGCCGACGTCGCGCGCGGTGTCCCGGACCTGGGCCCAATGTGCGCCCTCTGGGATCAGGAAACGGTCGCTGGCGACGGCGGACGCATAGTCGCGGTCACCGGAGTCGGCGAGGGCGGCGGCGAATTCCTCGTCCCAGACGTCAGATAGTCGCTTGAAGAAGAGGAGCGGGAAGACGAACTGCTTGTAGTCGCCGGCGTCGACGAGGCCGCGTAGGAGGTTGGCGGCGCCCCAGAGGTAACCCTCGAGAGCCTGCTGGGAGAGACGGTCGGTCATTCGAGCCACCCGCCCTCGATCAGTTCCGCGCGCAGGCGGTCCTCGGCCGCGCGCGCACCCTCGAGTGCCAGCCCAAGTGCGGCGACGGCCTCCGGGAGGCTCGGGGCGTCCTCGTCGGCTGGCGGCAGGACGTAGCGGCTGATGTTGAGCGTCCAGTCATTGGCAGCGACCTCCTCGGCGGTCACCACCCTGGCCCGGTTTTCCACGTCCACAAAGCCATGCACCCATCCGACGATCTGGTCGGCGTGCTCCTGGTCGAGGAAGTTCTGGGCGCGCCCCTTGCGGAACAGGGAGGACGCGTCGACGACGAGGAACTTGCCCCGTCGGTCCTCCGGCTTCTCTCGGCGGAGGAGGACCACGGCGGGGGCGAGGCCGGTCCCGTAGAAGATGTTCGGCGCCAGGCCGACGACTGCCTCGATAAGGTCGTTCTCTAGGAGGGCACGCCGGATGCGCCCCTCGGAGTCCTTTCGGAAGAGCGCGCCCTGTGGCAGCACGACGGCCATCCGGCCGGTCCGCGCCGCCATGGACGCAACCATGTGCTGGACCCACGCGTAGTCGCCGTACTGCTCGGGCGGCAGGCCGAACTCGGCGCGACCCCACGGGTCGGCCTCCCAGAGGTCGCGCCCCCACTCCTTGAGCGAGAAGGGCGGGTTGGCGATAACGCAGTCGAAGGTCGCCAATCGCCCGGTGCTCGGGTCCGTGAACGCCGGGTTGCGGAGGGTGTCCTCGCGGACGACGCTGAAGTCCTCGATCCCGTGGAGGACCAGGTTCATGCGGGCGATCGCGGACGTGGTGAGGTTCTTCTCCTGTCCGTAGAGCCTCCCGAAGAATGTCCGCGGGTCGCCGCCGGCGCGCCGGACGTGATCGATGGCGCCGAGAAGCATCCCGCCCGTGCCGCAGGCGGGGTCGTAGACGGAGTCGCCCTCCTGCGGGTCGAGGATGTCGACCATCATCCGGACGACGCTGCGCGGCGTGTAGAACTCGCCCGCCTTCTTGCGCCGGGCGACGTCCGCGAACTCGCCGATCAGGTACTCGTAGGCGTCGCCCAGGATGTCGGTGGTGACGTCGCGGTTGCCGATGCGGACGCCCGACAGGCCCTCGATCAGGTCCTTGAGCGTCTCGTCCGTCAGGAGCTCGCGGTTGCCCCAGTCCGCGGCCCCGAAGACGCGGTACAGGGTGTCCGGGTTGGTGCGCTCGATCTCGCGCATGGCGTGGGCGAGCGCCGCGCCGACGTTGGAGGGGGTGGCGCGCACGTCGTCCCAGTGGCAGCCGGCCGGGATCTCGAAGCGGTGCGTCTCGGGGTAGTCGACCGGGTCGACGTCGCCGTACAGCTCCCTGGCCTCGGCCGTCTCCTCGTCCCAGACGTCCGACAGCCGCTTGAAGAACAGCAGCGGCAGGATGTACGCCTTCCAGTCCGTCCGGTCGACGGCGCTGCCCCGAAGGATCTCGGCGCACTCCCAGAGGCGGTTCTTGAGGCGGGCGAGCGTCATCGGCGTGTCGAGGCCGAGACTCACCTGCATCCGGATCCCCCTGCGTCCCTGGGCTGGAATCGCGTGTCTCAGGGAGTGTAGTCGGCCTGGGTGTTCATCCGCAGCCTCATCCCTTTACCCCGTCAAGCGCTCAGCGCGCGGGGCTCCGGCTGCGCGGGGTTCCGGCGGCGGGCCTCCTGGGGGGTTCCTGCGCGTCACCGGCGCGTCACTCCCTGGCGACCTTCGCAGCCGGCGGACCAACACCGTTGGTAGCGACGTCTCGCCAGCGCCGAATCACTTCCCGGCACCAACTCCATTGGTATCAGGTGCCATGCGTGACGCCACACCGCGCTCCGCACCATCGCCGTTGGTATCCGCCGCTGTCCGGCGGTTGGGACGGCCCTCGCTACCAAGGGCAGTGGTGCGCGCGCCGCGCCCGGTTGCCGGGCAGCCCCTGCCACCAACCCGGTTGGTGCCACCTCTTGGCCAGCAAGGGCCGCCCATGGCCGTTCACGAGCTGGCCCGCGATCCAGCGGCAACTCAGGTCGAGCATCTCAGGAACGGGTCGCGGGAGCGCGGACGCCGGTGAAGGCACACGGCGCGACCACGCCGCGAATTCTGACGCCGTGCCGGCCGGCGTGGCGCGGCGCCGGCCGGCGTGAGCGCGCGCTACTGGTTCGCGATCCGGTGTGCCTTCGCGATCAGGGCGTACCCGGCGTCGTTGGGATGGATGTTGAATCCCTCGCCGATGTGCGTGAGTTCGACCCCACGGCCCTCGAAGTAGGGGTAGCTGTCGACCGGGATGGCCCCCATCGCGACGGCCGTGCAGCCGATCACGTCATCGAGGCCCGCGTTGGCCACGTTGCCAAGCGCACCGCAGTCGAAGACCCCGTCAGCGCCGCGCAGGCCCCCGGCGACGATCGGCTCGAACGGGCTGCCCGTGCCGCTGAAGGCGTTGTACGGCAGGAGGACGAACAGCTTCTCGGGCCCCGGGTCGCGGGCGAGCGCTGCCTGCAGGGTGCCGAAGATGACGGGCAGGTTGGCCTGCACGCCGGCCATGCCCGACGCCATGAGCCCCTGGCAGGCGGGCGACGTGAAGTCGACGACACACGGGTCAGTCGGCTCGTTGATCAGGTTGAGGAGGTCGTTGCCGCCGATGCTGATCGTGACGACGCGGGTGTCGGTCGCCGGGTCATCGATGAGAGCGACGGCGTGCGCCAGCTGGCCCGCGATGAGCGAGGCGGTGGTCTCGCCCCGGATGCCCAGGTTGATCATCTGCTTGGCGCCAGCGTGGGACGTGCCGGCGAAGTAGTCCGCGAGCAGGGGCACGTACGCGGTGGTCGCGGGGTCGGACGCACCGTCGCCCCAGGCGAGCGAATCGCCGAGGGCGATGTAGCGCGTGGCGGGCTCGGCCGCCACCGTGGGCGCCGCCAGCGCGGCGGTGATCACCACAGCCGCGAACAGGGCATGGAACCGGTGCATGGCGCACCTCCGATGTGGGTCTTGGCGCCCATGGAGACGCGCCTGCGGAGCCAGCGTTGCGAGTGTCCGCCGCTTCGACATTGACCATCCCCGCCGCGCCGCCCAGCGGCTCCTGCGACCAGGCCGTGCCGCATGTGCGCCGCCCAGCGGCTCGGAATGCGCCCAGCTCGCGCGGCCGATTCCCGGCGATCTGTGCCGCCAGGCGGCTCGATTGCGCCTCGGAGCGGTGTCAGCAGCCGCCCAGCGGCGCGAGGGGCTTGGCGTGGGCTTGTCCGTCCCACCGTTGATCAGGGGGCTCCGAGAGCGCGCCGCCATCGACTCCCGCTTCGAAGGCCCGTTCCGCTTGAGTCTCCTCAGGTTGTCGCCGACGCCCGCGACGCGGACAGCCGCGGACTGCACGGCGGCCCGATGCCGACGCTGCCGAGGAGCCGATGGGGCACGACCAGCGGGAGCGCTCCGGGCACCATCCGCCGGAATTCGGGCGGCACCCCTCGCTGGCGACGGCCAGGGCCAGCACCAGGGCCAGGCCCTACGGGAGACGGCTGCGTGGAGCGGCGGCCGTCACAAGGGCGCAACTCCTACACTTGGGGCACGCGGAGAGGTGGCAGAGCGGCCTAATGCGCTGGTCTTGAAAACCAGAGGGCGCAAGCCCCGTGGGTTCGAATCCCACCCTCTCCGCCACATTCCATGCCGTTCACCCTCGATTTCCGTCGCGTTCACGCACTGCACCCATTGTTCAGACTGATCCTCCAGCTGCTCGCTGGACGGGCGGAACCCGTCGCCAATCGTCGTGGGAGTCCGCGCTGGCTTGGCGATCAGGAGTAGCGGTGCTGAAGGCGAACGGCAACAACGCATGGGCGGGCGTGGTGACTGTGATCCCGCGCAATCGGCCGATCTGAACGTGGATCGTCCCCGAGGGGTTGCGGCGCTCTGACGCCACGTCGCCCGAGTCCTCGCGACGAGGCTGATCGTTGTCGATCCCCAGAGTCCTTTCCTGACGATCGTCCACGAGCCCTGCGGATCCTATGTTCAGTGCTGGGACCCTGGCCGAGTCGCTGGCGGTTGCAGAAGCCTGAGCCGGGACGCGCGGCGGCGGCCGGCTACGACGTCGGGACGTCGGTGGCGGCGGCGGCGGCCGGTGTCGCGGGTGTCACCTTGCCGCCCGCGACACCGTCCACGGACGGCAGGTTGCCGGTCTCGACCAGGATCTCGTCCAGGCGGCGCGCGTTGATGGCCTCGCAGGCGATGAGCTCGGCGGCCACCGCATCGAGGGCGGCACGGTGGCGCTGCAGCAACTCGCTCGCCGTCGTGCGCGCCTGCTCGAGAAGCCCTGCCACGGCGGTGTCGATGCGGGCGGCGGTCGCCTCGGCGAACTCGCGCGGCGCCGCCAGCTCGCGCCCCAGGAAGGGGTCGGTCTCACCCACGCCGTAGGAGACGGGTCCGAGATCGTCGCTCATGCCCCACAGCCCGACCATCCGCCGCGCGAGGTCCGTGGCCGCCTTGAGGTCACTCTCGGCACCGGTCGTGGGTTGCCCGAAGACGATCTCCTCGGCTGCGCGACCGCCCAGCATCACCGCCAGGCGCCCCAGCAGGTAGTCCCGCGTGTAGTTGCGCCGGTCCTCGTCGGGTCGCTGCTCGGTCACGCCGAGCGCCCGCCCGTGGGGCGCAATGGTGACCTTCTGGACCGGGTCGGCGCCCGGCGTGAGGCGTGCGACGATCGTGTGGCCGGCCTCGTGGTAGGCGACGGCGCGGCGCTCCTGCGGGTCCGCCAGCGGAGACTGGCGCGTGCCCAGCAGCACCTTGTCGAGCGCCTCCTCGAACTGCTCGGGACCGACCGTTTCGCGCCCTTCTCGGGCGGCATGGAGGGCGGCCTCGTTGGCCAGGTTGGCCAGGTCAGCGCCGGAGAAGCCTGTCGTCGCCCGGGAAAGCGCTGCCAGGTCGACAGAGGGCGCCAGGGGCAGGCCCCTGGTGTGGATCTGCAGGATCGCCTCGCGACCCGCCCGATCCGGATAGCTCACGGTCACCTCGCGGTCGAAGCGTCCCGGACGCAGGAGCGCCGGGTCGAGCACGTCTGGCCGGTTGGTGGCCGCGACCACGATGACGTTCGTCTTGTCGTCGAAGCCGTCCATCTCGACGAGAAGCTGGTTGAGGGTCTGCTCGCGCTCGTCATTGCCACCGCCCAGGCCGGCCCCACGCTGGCGGCCGACCGCGTCGATCTCGTCGACGAAGATGATGGCGGGGGCAGCCGCCTTGGCCTTGGTGAAGAGGTCGCGCACGCGGCTGGCGCCGACTCCCACGAACATCTCGACGAACTCGGAGGCGGAGATACTGAAGAATGGTGTCCGCGCTTCACCCGCTACGGCGCGCGCCAGCAGCGTCTTGCCGGTGCCGGGCGGACCGATCAGCAGGACTCCGCGAGGCAGGCGCGCGCCCAGGCGGCCGTAGCGTTCGGGCACCTTGAGAAAGTCGACCACTTCGGCGAGCTCGGCCTTCGCGTCATCCTCGCCGGCGACGTCCGCGAAGGTGACGGTCGGCCGCTCGATGTCGTAGAGACGGGCGCGCGACCTCCCGAAGCCGAACATGCCCTGCTGGCTGCGCTGCGCCTGACGGCCCATGTAGACGAGGACGCCGACCAGCAGCAGGACCGGGAGGACGCCGATCGCCAGGTCGAGCAGGACGGATCCGCCGCTGGTGTTCTTGGCAGTGATCGTCACGTTGTGCGACTCGAGCAGGGGCAGGAGCGCGCGCGAGCCGGTCGGTGGGATGACCGTCGTGAAGGCCTGGTAGAGGGAGGGGGTCGACGCTCCGGCGGCCGGGACGGACGAGCCCAACGCGGAGGTCGCCGCCGGCGAGGCCACCGGTCCGCTCGCTGGCGGCCACTGGATCGGGCGGAGGAAGGTGCCCTGCAGGGCCTGTCCGTTGAACTGTACCGTCGCCACCGTGTCCTGCTGGACCTGGGTCAGGAAGGCCGAGTAGGGCAGGTTGACCGAGGAACTCGTCGCCGGCAGCAGCAGCGTGGCGATGTTCCACAGCAGCAGGATCCCGAAGATGAGCCACCAGGCCTGGCGCGAGAGGAGCGGGCGTCGGCGCGGCTGGACCGGCTGCGACGGCCGGTTCGGCCCGCCGGGCGGGCGGGTCGGCGGGGGAGGCGAGCTGCTCACGGACGTTCCTGGCATCGCGGCGGCCTAGCCAGGCGTTCGGCTGCGTCCACGCGCACGCTCTTCGGCCGCGTCTCGGGTAGGTTCGCATGATCATATCTAAAGCCGAAGGCAGGCGCGCGACACTGGCGATGATGATTTGAGCGACGCTTGAGATCAGGCGGCGGCTCAGGGGTCACGCTGTGCGTCAGCGGGTGCCGCCGCGGCACCGGTGATGCCGGCCATTCCCCCGGCCTGCCGGCTCGCCTCCGTTCGGGTATGTTGAACTCGGCCGCGCCTCGCCACCGGACCCGACCCAGTCCCCCGACGGAGCGCTCTGCATGGATCGACCCACGGGCAGGCTGCGCAGCCTCGCCTTCACCTCCCTCGCCCACTTCACGAACGACGGCACGGTCTTCTTCGTGCCGGTGATCGCGGCCATCCTGGCTGCCAACCACGGCGTCTCGCCCGTGGTGTTGACGCTGCTCTTCCTTGTCTTCTACACGTCCTCGGCGGTGCTCAGCCCGTTCGTGGGCCGCCTCGCCGACCGGCTCGGCAGCCCCGCCACGCTCATGGGGCTGGGCCTCGGGATCCTCTCGGCCGGTCTGTTCGGCTTCTACCTCGCCCTGTCGGAGACGAGTGGCCCGAGCCTGGTGGCGGCGTTGCTGGTGGCCGCGTTGCTGACCGGCAGCGGCAGCTCCTTCTACCACCCGCTCGGCGCATCGCTCCTTCAGGCAGCCTTCCGCGACGGGTCGACGGGCGTCGCGCTCGGAGTCAATGGCGCGCTGGGCAGTCTCGGGCGGGCACTCTACCCGTCGCTCTACTTCGTGGCCGCGGCCGTGATCGCGGGTTACGGCGCGATCGCGCTCTTCGCGCTGATCGGGCTGGCGGCCGCGCTGGTGATCTGGCTGGGCGTGCGGGCGCCTGCCGGCGTGCGGACGGCCGCCGTCGCGCCACCGGCGTCGCGGTCGTCTGCGGCGGTCACCCGTGGCATCGTCGCGCTGACCGCGGTCGCGTTCCTGCGCTCAGCGGCGACGCAGGGGATCGCCTCCTGGATCCCAACCTACCTCGCGACCCAGAGGGGACTCGGGGTGAGCGCGGACCTCGGCCTGACCTTGACGGTGATGTACGCCGCGGCCGTGATCGGTCAGCCGATCTTCGGGCTCCTGGTCGACCGCTTCGAGAAGAGGGCGGTGCTGGGGATCAGCTCGGCCGGCGCCGCGGTATCGATCCTGGGCTACCTGGCGGCGCCGGCGGGCCCCGTCGGCCTGGTTTGGCTCTTCGGCTTCGGCCTCTTCACGTTCAGCGGTTTCCCCCTGCTGCTCTCGATGGCGGCCGACCATGTGCCGCGCGGCTCATCGTCGTTGGGGAATGCCCTGGTCTGGGGGATCGGGGTTGGTGTCGGCGGTGCCGTCGGCCCGCTGCTCACCGGGCTCCTGACCGGCAGCGACTATGGCCGCCTGGGTTTCGCGTTCACCGTGCTCGCGGGTGCGGCCCTGCTCTCGGCACTGGCGACCGCGCTCATCCCCCGGGCAGCCCGGCAGAGCCACATGCCTGCCTTCGGCTGAGCCGCACACACGCCTCGGGGGCAGCGCTGTCCCCGGGGAGGGGGAAGAAGAGCTGTCCCTCATCCACCAGGCGAAAGGGCTCTCGGCCGAGCGCGCGCGCGAGACCGCCCATGCGACATCGAGGCGTTACGACGCCACTTCGAGCGGCATTCGCCGGTGAACGCAGCGTTGACCCACGCGAAGTTCATCGCGGTGTGATTCTGGTTCTCTGATCGGGTCAGTCGCGGCCCGGGCCTGCCCGAGGCGATCTAGAAGGTCATGACCTGGTAGCCGTCGAGGATCCGCTGCTCGATCTCCTGGCCGGCCGCCACGAGCTCGATCCCTGTCGTCTCGAGCGGCTGGAGGATCTCCATGCGCTCGGCAACCGCCCGGCAGGCCATCGGCGCGCCGCCGGCACGGACGGCCGCAAGCGGCCCGACGAGCACGGCAGGCGGGTTGGCGAGGAGCATTTCGCTGGGCCCGAAAAACAGGACCCGCACGTCGGCAAGGTTGTGTCGCTCGATCATCCGGCCGGCCATCTGAACCCCGACCACCGCCTTCGTCGGGTCGTCCGAGACGATCACCACGAGGAGCTTGTCTGTCATCGCCAAGACCATCCTTCACGCGCGGCCCGGATCGGCCGAGCCGCACTCGTGCGAGACTTCACCGGGCGGCGCGAAGCGCATCTTCAGCGCCACCGCCATCGACGGTCATTATCGGACACCCGGCCCCGGCCAGGGTGCTGGCCGCCATCGCGGCCCGGCGCGGCGGGCTCGAGGCGCCGACAGGCCGAACCACCGACCGACGACCCTTGGCGTCGACAGTTGCGCCGTGCATCGTCCTCGCGGGCACGAGTGGTGCGGGGGCGGCGCCGGGAGCACGTCATGGCCAGACAGTCCGGTGGGATCGCGCGCGTGGTGGTATCGGCCATCGTTGCGCTCCTGCTCGCCCTGAGCGGGCTCCTGACGCTTGCGGTGCCCGAGGCCCATTCGGCCTCGTTCCTGATCCGGCTTGAGGCCGGGCCCCAGCCCGCCCTCGCGTTCTCCTCGAGCTGGCGGGTCGCATCGTCCGCTCGGTGCCCGCTGCGACGCGCGAGATCGCGCTCACCTTCGACATGGGCGGCCGTCTGACACCGGCGATGTCGATCCTCCGATACTCGAGCTCGAGCGCGTCTGCGCGACGGTCTTGCCGACCGGGCTGCCGCAACCACGACCATCGGCCGCCAGGTCATCGCCGAGATCCGCGCCCACCCCGAGCTGTTCGAGCTCGGGAACCACACCCAGCACCACTGCAACCTGCGCGATGGCGGGGGCGGAGCAGCCTGCCCGGCGTCGGGGCCATCCGCAGCCTTCGCCACGTCCGAGCTGCGGGTCGCGGACAGCACGATCGCCGGCTTGACGGGCCGCCACACGACCCCGTACTGGCGTCCCCCGTACGGCGCCTTCAACACCGCGCTCGTCACGGTCGCCGCCCGTGCCGGCTGGCCGTACGCGATCATGCGGTCGACCGACACCATCGACTGGCGGCCTCCGCCGACGGCGGGCCAACCGCCGCCTCCGTCGCCGCCAAGGTGATCGCGAACCGGACGGCGGGCGGGATCGTGCTGATGCATCTCGGCGGGTATCCGACGCGCAACGCGCTGCCGGCGATGCTGACGGGCCTGCGCGCAGCGGGCTACTCCGCCACGTCGCTCTCGGCCCTCTACCGCTGAACGCTGCGGGAGCCCGTGAGGCGGAGCCGCCGCCCAGCCGACACGCAGCGGGCGCCCGAGCGAGCGGACCCGGAGGTGCTAGCGGCTCTCGATGACCACCGTGTTGGCCAGCTTGTCGTGCCAGCCCTGGCGGTGCGCGTCGATCAGGATCCAGATGAACCCGATGTAGAAGACGAGGCTGTTGATCCAGTAGCCGATGAGCCGCAGGATCGCCTGGCCGCCGGTGACGGGCCCGCCGTCCACCTCGCGGACCACGCGGATGTTCAGCATTTTCATGCCCGGCGTGGCGCCGCCGTGGGACCAGAACCACGGGAAGTACCCGAACGAGATCACGAACAGCGCGATGACCCAGACGAGCGCCCCGCCGCCCACGGCCGCGCCGCTGTTGGAGGCGGCGCCCGCCGACATCACGATCCCGAGGATGACCGTCACCGCGACGATCAGGATCCCGGCGACGATCGTGTCCACGATGTAGGCGACGAGGCGCGCGCCGCCGCTCGCGTAGGCGATGCCAGGGGCGGGGCCCGCGACGGGCGGAACCCAGTTCTGCTGGGGCGGCTGACCATAGGGCTGCTGGCCGTAGGGGGGCGGGCCCGACGGGGGCTGGTTGAAGGGCGGCGGCTGCTGCGCCATGGAGGCTCCTCCTCGCTCAGGCGACGGCCTCGTTCGCGGCGCCCCCTCAGGCGCCTGCCGTCAGGCCAATCCTATCCGTCCCGAGATAGGGCCGAAGCACCTCGGGCACCGCCACCGACCCGTCGGGCAGCTGGTACGCCTCGAGGATCGCGGCCACGATGCGCGCAAGCGCGAGCCCTGACCCGTTGAGCGTGTGGACCAGCTCCGGCTTCGCGCCGGGGGCCGGGCGATACCGGATGGCCATGCGGCGCGCCTGGTAGTCGCCGAAGTTGGAGCACGAGCTGACCTCGAGCCACTTCTCGACGCCCGGGGCCCAGACCTCGAGGTCGTACTTCTTGCGCTGGACGAAGCCCATCTCGCCGGTGCTCAGCAGGAGCACCCGGTACGGCAGTCCCAGGCGCTGGAGCAGCACCTCGGCACGGCCGGTCATCCACTCGAGCGCCGCCGCCGAATCGTCCGGCTTCTCGAACAGCACCATCTCGACCTTGTCGAACTGGTGGACGCGCAGGATGCCGCGCGTGTCCTTGCCGGCCGCGCCCGCCTCGCGGCGGAAGCACGGGGAGTAGGCGGCGTAGCGGATCGGCAGGTCCGACGCCTCGAGGATCTCGTCGCGGTGGAGGTTGGTGACCGGGACCTCGGCAGTGGGGACCAGGTACAGCTCGTCGCGCGTGACGACGTACATCTGGTCTTCCTTGTCCGGGATCTGCCCCGTGCCGCGCGCTGAGGCCGCGTTGACGACCGCCGGCGGCCACACCTCGGTGAAGCCGTGCTCGGTGGTGTGGACGTCGAGGAACCAGCTGATCAGCGAGCGCTGGAGCCGCGAGCCCGAGCCCTTGTACACGGGGAAGCCCGAGCCCGCGATCTTCGCCCCTCGCGGGTTGTCGATGATGCCGAGCGCCTCGCCGATCTCCCAGTGGGGCTTGCGCTCCCAGGTGGTGCCATCGGCCGCGGTGACCACCCGGGCCGCGATCTCGCCCCAGGTCCGGACCGTGACGTTCGCCTCCTCGCCGCCCACCGGCACCTCGGGGTCGGCCGGGTTCGGGATGCGCAGGAGCAGGTCCTCGAGCTCCAGCTCGGCCGCGGTGAGCTCGGCGTCGATCTCGCTGATCCGGATGCCGGCCGCCGTGCTCTTCGCCCGCAGCTCTGCCACCTCGGCCCCGTCGGGGCTCGCCCCGCCGCGGATCGCGTCGCCCACCTGCTTGCTGACGACGTTCCGCTCGGCCTTGAGCGAGTCCGACTCGGCCTGGAGGCGCCGACGGCGGGTGTCCACCACGATGGCGCGATCAACGAGTGAGGGGTCCTCGCGCTTGTCGATGGCCCCCTGCCGGATGCGCTCGGGCTCGTCGCGGAGCCGCTGGATGCCGACGCTCATGCGGTCGCCTCCTCCCCTGATGCCGAACCTGCCTCCCCCAGACGGGCGATGACGAAGTCGCGCTCGAGGCTGGCCAGCAGCCAGCCGGCGCGCGGGCCGTTGGCCCGACCGAGGAACGCGAGGTAGATCGCGCTGAACGCGGCCTTGGCGTCGATCCCGCTGTCGGTCGCGAGGGCGAAGATCGCCGCCTGCCACTGCTCCCCGGTCGCTGGGGCATCGCCGTGGGCCGTCTCGGCGAGGGCGCGCAGGAAGCCCCGCTGCTCGGGCCGGAGGAGCTCGGCCTCGGGGGGCAGCGCGTCGCGCCGGACCTCGATACGGGCGCGTTCGGGGGCGTAGGCGTCGAGCCAGCGGCGGACGGCGACGAGGCGCGCCTCGAACTCGGCGCGCTCGGCGGCCGTCAGCGGCGCCCCCTTCTCGGCCTCGACGCGCGCCGCCACGTCCACGCCCGGCACCTGGACCAGGAGCGCGAGGTGGCCGAAGGGCGCGCGGTACGAATCGGCTGCCGCGGCCACGTCTGCCCCGGCGTCGAGGAGCGAGAAGCGGAAGATGTTCTCGTGGCCCGAGGGCAGCTCGCCCCGGACCTCCTTGCCGGCGGTGGCGTCGGCCAGGCGGTCGAACTCGTCGAACAGGCGCGGGATGGCGTCCGTGCCCTCGGGGTCGAACTCGATGACGCTCTCGGGACGGCTGCGCACGAACAGGAAGCGCAGCTGCTCGGGCGGGATCACGGCGGTGATCGTGTGGGCGGCGGCACCCCGGCCCTTGGACGTGCTCATCTTCTTGCCGCCGATGTTGAGGAACTCGTACGGGAAGTTGAGCGGGGGCTCGCGGTCGTAGACCTCGCGGGAGATCGCGTTCGACCGGTCTCGCGAGCCGCCGGCGGTCGCGAGGTCCTTGCCGTTGGGCTCGATCGTGACCCCGAACAGGCTCCACTGGGCGGCCCACTCGAGGTTCCAGGGCAGCTTCGCCGCCCCGCCGAACGGCGTCACCCGCCCCGTCCAGCCGCAGCCCACGGCCCACTCGACGAGGTCGGGCCGGCAGGCGACCGCGACCGTCTCGCCGTCCCAGTCGGACGCGATCGTGGTGCCGATCTTGCCGCAGTTGGGGCAGATCACGCCCAGCGGCAGCCAGTGGTCGGGGTGGCGGACGTTGGCCACGCGGCGGTAGACGTCGCGCACGACCTGCGCCCGGTCGAGTGCGGTCCGGATGAACGGGTCCATCTGCCCCGTCGGGTAGATGTCGCTCATCCAGTAGTAGCGGTCCGGGTGGATGCCGAGGCCGGCGAAGGTGTCGATGAAGATGCCCGCGAAGTGGCGGGCGTAGCTGGCGTGGCAGTCGCCGTGTGGATCGGGGACGTGGGCCAGTGGCCGGCCCATCTCGCGCTCGATGGCGTCGGGGCTCAGCAGCGCCTGCGCGTCCATCGGGTCGAGGTCGTCCACGCCGTAGAGCAGGGTGGTGGGCAGGCCGCGGGCGCGGAGGGCACGCGTGATCACGTCGAGGATCACGGGTCCGCGCAGGCTGCCGACGTGGACCGTGCCCGAGGGCGTCTTGGAGTCGTTGACGACCTGCGGTCCTTCGACGCTCGCTGCCAGTTCGTCCGCCCAGTCCACCCTAGCGTTCCCCTTTCGCTGGCGCCGTCCGGGGACGCGAACGCGCTCAGCGGATGTCGGTGATCGTGTATGTGAAGTCCCCGGCCGGGACCTTCACGATGACCTTGTCGCCCCGCTTGCGGCCGAGGAGCGCCCGCCCGACCGGCGACTCGTTCGAGATCCGGCCATCGGTGGGCTTGGCCTCGGCGGAGCCGACGATCATGAACGTCTCGGTCTCGCCGTCGATCTTGACGGTGACGGTCGAGCCGATGCCGACGTGGTCGGTGCTGGCGTGCTCGTCGATGAGCGTGGCGTTCTTGATCATCGACTCGAGCGACGCGATCCGGCCCTCGACGAACGCCTGCTCGTTCTTGGCGTCCTCGTACTCGGCGTTCTCCGACAGGTCGCCGTGCTCTTTCGCGTCGTGGATCCGCTGCGCGATCTCAGGGCGTCGGACAGCCAGCATCTCGTCGAGCTCGGCGCGGAGCTTGTCGAGGCCGTCCTTGCTGATGTATGTCGTCTTGCTGTTCACGCGGGCAGGACCCCCGAGGCGCGGCACCGGCGCTTGCACGCCGCCGCTCGGTCGGCTTTGAACAAAAGAACCCCGTGGCGCAGTAGGCGCCGCGGAGGTTCACGGATCGCGCGGAATGGTATCGGCGAGGGGCCGTTCCGTCAAAGCAGATCGGCCCCCTCCGGTCGTGCCCGCGAGCGGCTGCAAGGCCGGCGTTGCGGCCTCGGCGGCGGACGCTCCGGCGACGCCACGTTTCGGGGCGTGCCACGCGGACGTGACGATCCAGCGCACGTTCCCGCCCCGGGCGGGCAGTGGGCCAGGAAGGGGCGACGACCGAATCGTCCTCGGCGCCTGGGTCATCGAAGAACACGCGTCAGGCGCGCGCCCCCCAGTCGCCCCCGTCCCCCTGAGGCGCTGGCGTTCGTGCGGCTCGCCCCGAGCGCCCTGGGTGACGCGCTGGCGCTCGTCGGCGCATTCGGCCCCCCCAATGGTGCGCGTCCCCCGGCCCCCAGGTCACCGCACAAGTGCATCCGCGCTCGCCGGGCGTGGCGACAGGCTGTGGCAATCGCACTGGGCAAGCTCTCGGCAAACGACCGTGGTGCGGTCCCTATTCCGGCTGGTTCTCCCACACGACCGCCCCGCGAGCATCTGCGCCTCGAATCGCCCCAGGTTCGCGCAGATGACCGCGCGGCGGCTCCTATCCAAGACCTTCTCGGACAAGGGCCTCCCCGCGAGCATCTGGCGGAAATCGCCATCGCCCCGCGAGCGGCGACCCGACCCTGACCGGCGCGGGCCAGCGTGGGGGTGACGTTACGGGCCCCGGCGCGGCCATTTGGGAAAAGCGCGCGGACGCAGGGCGGGGACGCGGCGCGCGGACGGGCGGCGCGACCCCGCGAGGAGAAGGAGGGCAGCTCCCCTACTCGGCCGGCTCGGCCAGCTGCTCCAGGCGCCGCTTGATCCGGCCGAGGCCGCTGCGGTCGGCGAACGCCACGAACACCGTGTCGTCGCCCGCGATCGACCCCACCACCTCGGGCCATCGCGCCCGGTCGAGCGCCGCGGCCAGCGGGTGCGCTGACCCCGGCAGGGTGCGCAGGACGAGCATCGTCCCTGCCTCCCGGACCTCGACCGGCATGTCGTGGAGCAGCAGCTTGACGCGCTCCTCGCCCGAGGCGTCTGCCTCGCGCAGGCGAGGCGGCAGCGCGTAGGCGTGGGTGCCGCCGCGCCCAGCCTTGACCAGGCCCAGTTCGGCGACGTCACGGCTGATCGTCGCCTGGGTCGTGCGGAAACCGCGCTCACGGAGTGCCGACGCCAGCTCCTGCTGTGTCCGGATCGGCCGCTGCTCCACCAGGTCGCGGATGGCCCGCTGGCGGAGCTGCTTCATGACCTCCATGTGGTCTCCTGCCCGCTCAGCGGGTGAGGAACACCGCCAGGACGAGCGCCGCCAGGACGAGGCGGTAGACGACGAACACGTTGTAGGAGCGGCTGCGGACGTAGCGCAGCAGCGCCGAGATGGCGATCACGCCGGAGATGAACGCGGCCAGGATGCCCACCAGCAGCGGTCCCGCCTCGGTGACCACCTCGCCGCCCTTGACGAGCTTGATCCCCTCGAAGAGCACGGCACCCACGGTCACGGGCGTCGCCATCAGGAAGCTGTACCGCGCCGCGTCCTGCCGGTCGAGCCCGGCGAACATGCTCGCCGCGATCGAGATCCCCGATCGGCTCACGCCCGGGAGGAGCGCCACCGCCTGGGCCAGGCCGATCCCCAGGGCAGCAGGCATCGTGAGCTTGGACAGCGGTCGGTGCCCCGTGGCCCAGCGGTCGGCCAGCCACAGGATCCCGCCCGCGATGACCAGCAGGATCGCCACGATGGTCGGCTCGCGGATCGCCTTCTCGATCGGGTCGTTGAGCAGCACGCCGAGGATCCCGGCCGGGATCGTGGAGATGACGAGCAGCCAGGCAAGACGGCGGTCCTGGTCGCCCCGGAACGAGCGGTCCCGGATCGCGGCCAGGCCGGCCGGGATCAGCCGGATCCAGTCGTCGCGGAAGTACAGCAGCAGAGCCGCCAGGGTGCCCGCGTGGAGCGCGACCGTGAACGGAAGCGTGTCGATGAACCCGCTCCAGCCGAACAGCCACGGGACGATGATCAGATGGCCTGAGGACGAGATCGGAAGGAACTCGGTGAGCCCCTGGACGATCCCCAGGACGAGGGCCTGCAGCAGTTGATCCATGGAGCAGCTTCGGGCGGCCGACGCGAACGCCGGCCGCCCGATGGGACCTCAGCTAGCGGATGAAGAGGGGGGCCAGAACAAGGGTGATCGTGGCCAGCAGTTTCACGAGGACGTGGAGCGACGGGCCGGCGGTGTCCTTGAACGGGTCGCCGACGGTGTCGCCGACGACGGCCGCGGCGTGGGCCTCGCTGCCCTTGCCGAGAATGTTGCCCTGGTCATCGGTCAGATGCCCCGACTCGATGTACTTCTTGGCGTTGTCCCACGCCCCGCCGCCGTTGTTGAGGGTGGTGGCGAGCAGGACGCCCGCGATCGTGCCGACCATCAGCATGCCCGCCACAGCCTGGTAGCCGAGCAGGAGGCCGACCACGATGGGCGCGGCGACGGCCACGAGGCCGGGGGCGACCATCTCGCGCAGCGCCGCGCGGGTGGTGATGTCCACGACCCGCGCGTAGTCGGGGCGGCCGGTGTAGTCCATGATCCCGGGGATCTCGCGGAACTGGCGGCGAACCTCGACGATGATCGCCTGGGCCGTCTTGCCCACGGCGCGGATGGCGAGGCTGCTGAAGAAGTAGGCGAGCATCGCGCCCAGCAGGGCGGCGACGAACACGCCGACGTCGGCCAGGTTGACCGAGGTCAGGAGCTGGTCGCCGCTCTTGCCCTGGTTGGTCAGGATCAGGTTGACCTTGTCGATGTAGGCCGAGAACAGCAGGAACGCGGCCAGCGAGGCGGACGCGATCGCGTAGCCCTTGGTGAGCGCCTTCGTGGTGTTGCCCACGGCATCGAGGCGGTCGGTGATCTCGCGGGCGCCGGCCTCGGCGCGCGAGAACTCGGCCACGCCGCCGGCGTTGTCGGTGATGGGCCCGAAGGTGTCCATCGCGAGGATGTAGGCGGTCGTCATCAGCATGCCCATCGTGGCGACAGCGGTGCCGAAGATGCCGCCGACGTCATGCCCCGCGGCGTTCTTCAGGCCGGCCTGCTGGCCGAGCCAGTGCGAGGCGAGGAGCGCGATGCCGATCGTGATCGCCGTGACGGCCGTGGTCTCGAAGCCGACGGCGGTGCCGCTGATGATGTTGGTCGCCGGACCGGTCTTGGACGCCTCGGCGATCTCGCGGACCGGGCGGAACGAGCCCGCCGTGTAGAACTGGGTGATGTAGACGAATGCGACGCTGGTCGCGAGGCCGACGACACCGGCGAGGAAGAACCACACCCAGGCCGGAATGCTGTCGGCGCCGGTCGTGGTGCCGGTGTTCATCATGATGTTGGTCGTGATGGCCAGCCCCACCACGGACAGGATCGCGGTGACCCAGTACCCGCGGTTCAGGATGTTCATCGGGTTCTCGGTCTCGTTGCCGCGGACGAAGAACATCGCGACCATGGTGGCGAGGAGGCCGAAGGCGCGGACGACGAGCGGGAAGAAGATCCAGTTCTCAGGGTTCGACCAGCCTGCGGACACGGCGATGGTGTAGGCCGCGACGCCCAGGATCATGGCGCCGATGTTCTCGGCGGCGGTCGACTCGAACAGGTCGGCACCACGGCCGGCGCAGTCGCCGACGTTGTCGCCCACGAGGTCCGCGATCACGCCCGCGTTCCGGGGGTCGTCCTCGGGAATGCCCTTCTCGACCTTGCCGACGAGGTCGGAGCCCACGTCGGCGGCCTTGGTGTAGATGCCGCCGCCCAGCTGCGCGAACATGGCGACGAAGCTGGCGCCGAACCCGAAGCCGACGATGACGAACGGGGCCTGCGAGATGCCGACCTGCTCGGGCATCAGCACCTGGAAGAGCGTGAAGATGCCCCACACGCCGAGCAGCGAGAGGGCGACGACGAGGAATCCCGACACGGCGCCGCCGCGCATGGCGACCTGGACGGCCTCGACGAGACTGCGACGGGCCGCGGCCGCGGTGCGGACGTTGGACCGCACGCTGATGGACATGCCGATGATGCCCGAGAGCATCGAGCAGCCCGCGCCCACGAGGAACGCGAACCCGGTCATGACGCCGATCTTGACGCCGGCGAGCGCCGGGACGTCGGCGACGGACGCGTTCTCGACGAGGCCGATGACCACGCCGATGATCACGGCCGCGACGACGGCGAGCATGCCGATCGTCGTGTACTGGCGCTTGATGAAGGCGTCAGCGCCCTCGCGGATCATGGCGCCCACGTCCTGCATGGCCTGGGGGCCCATGTCCCGGGACAGGACGTCGCGCGCCAAGTAGAACGCGAACAGAACCGCCAGGATGCCCGCTATCGGGACGATCCAATGTAGTACGTCGGCCATTGGGTTTCGCTGAGCCTCCTACCCGCGTGCTGCCGGGACGTGGTCGGTTGTACGGCTCGCCTCGGCAACCTGCCCTGTCCGGGACGGGAGGGGCTCTCCGGGTCAGCGAGGGCGGTCGGACGGGGGCTCGGAACACAGAGGAGCCCGCTCGCCAAACGTGCGGAGTGTATGCGTGCGTCTGCGCACGGGTCAAACTCCATGCGGCCCGGAGCGCATTGGATGCACGCGGCCGGGCGGCCCATGCATGGGGGCCCGCGAACCGTGCTCGGCGGGCCCCTCGGCCCTACCAGCCGTCAGCGGCAGGGCTGGCCTGTACACTCCGCTCCGTGGACAGACGCTCCGGCTTCGGGTGTCTCGTCGAAGTCGTCGAGACGCTCGTCCTCACCCTCGTCATCTTCTTCGTCATCCAGAACTTCGTCGCCCAGCCGTACCAGGTCCAGCAGAACTCCATGGAGCGGACCCTGGAGCCCGGGCAGTACGTTCTGGTGGACAAGCTCACTCCGCGATGGGACCCCTACAAGCGGGGCGACGTCGTGGTGTTCACCCCTCCGCCCGCCTACACGCAGGACACGACGCCGTTCATCAAGCGCGTCATCGGGCTGCCGGGCGACACCGTGGAGATCAAGGACGACGGCAAGGTGTACGTGAACGGGGTGGCGCTCGACGAGCCGTACACCCACAAGAACGACGCCGGCGTCAACGAGCCCACCGTGCCGCTCACCAACCAGTCCTCATGGGTGGTGCCGGCCGGCGAGCTGTTCGTCATGGGCGACCACCGGGTGGCGTCCGCGGACTCGCGCGTCTTCGGGCCGATCCAGGAGTCGAGCGTGATCGGCCGCGCGTTCCTGCGCTACTGGCCCATCTCGAAGGTCGGCATCCTGCAGACTCCGAGCTATCCCGGTGTTCCGGCACCCCTCACCGCACCCTGACCCGCACCGCCGGTGGTGACGCCCTTGCTGGTCATCGTCGCGGTCCTCGCGGTCGCAGGGGGCGTGGTGGCGGTCGCCGCGCCGAACCCCCGCCACGCGACGCTGGGCGCGTTCGCGGCTCTCGTGCTCGCCGGCCTGATCGCCGACCCCCTGCCGTCCGCGGCCGGGCTCGTCGCGCGGCTCGCCGGTGCGGCGCTCGGCGGCTGGCTCGTCTGGATGGCGCTCCGCAAGGCGCCGGCGACGGCAGCCCAGACCGCACTGGGCTGGGCGGGATCGACCGGCGTCGCCCTGGCGGCGTTCGCGATCGGCTGGCTCGCGGCGACGGCCTTCGCGCAGGCCCTGGCGTCGAGCGGTGCAGCCGCAGGCGACATTCTTGGCCAGACCCTCGGCGGCGGATCGCTCGTTGACCGTGCGGCGATCGGGGCCGCGGCGGCGCTGGGCGTCCTGGCCACGGCGCCGGTGATCATGCCCCGCGACGGCCATCGCCTCGGCCTCGGGGTCCTGTTGCTGGTCGCGGCGGGCGGCCTGCTGTGCGCGGCACTCGGCAGCGCACTCGCGGACACGCTGGAGCTCGCCCTGGCGCTCCTCACCGCGCTCACGGGCGCGGCGGTCGCCGCCGTGACGGCGGCGATGCTGGACGGGAGCGGGGACCTGGTCCTGCGCGACGCGCTCGCGCGCGAGCTCGCGGTCCACCACCGCGCGGCCGACGAGGCCCATCCGGGCGACACGCGCTCGGGGGTCTCCGAATGACCCTGCTCGCGCTGCTCGTCGTCGGGGTCCTGGCCGCCGCCGGCACCGCCTGGGGGCTGCCCCGTGGCGGCGGCGTCGCCCGCGTCGCGGCCCTCGGCGGCGTCGTCGCGCTCGCGCTCATCGCGCTCCTGGCCGCCCTCTCCCCCAACCCGGACGCCGTCGCGGCGGACGCGACTGGCGCGGCGCCTCGCACGCTGTGGAATGGCGCGATCGCCGCGGGCGGGTACCTGCGCCTAGTCGTGGTGCTCGGTGCAACGACGTCGGCCCTGATGTGCGCGCTCACGTGGCTGCTCCGCGGCATGTCCGGCCTGCGCGGGTTGCTCCCCGCGTCGCTCGCCGCGCTCGTGGGCACGACGGTTGCGCTCGGCGCGGCCACCCCGCAGCTCGGCATCCTCGCCGCCGGCGCCACGGGTCTGGCCTCGATCCCCGCGGTGCTGGCCTCCACTCGGGGCGCGGCCGCAGCGGGAGTCGCCGCACGCGAAGTCCGGATCGCCGTTGCGACGGCCCTCGTGGCGCTCGCCGTGGCCACCGTGATTCCGGCCGTCGCTCGACTCGTGCTGGCCAACGCCGCGGCCGATGTGGCCTCGGCTGGCTCGGGCCTGGCGGCGGCGATGGCGTTCGGGCTCCTCGTGCTGGCGATCGTCGTCGCCGCGCGGATGGGCGCAATCCCCTATCACGTGCGGATCAGCGCCCTCGCCGACACGGCTCCAGGGGGCTCGCTCCCGCTCCTGCTTGTTTGGCTGCCGCTGCCCCTGGGCGCCGCGCCTGTGGGCGTGGCGGCGGGTGACCTGGCGCCGCTCGCGCTGCCAATCGGCTCGGCGCAGGCCCTCATCGTGGCGCTCGCCCTGCTCACGACGGTCGCCGCCGGGCTCGTCGCCGCCTTCCAGGACGATCTGCGCCACGCGGTCGGCTACCTGACCCTGGCCGACCTCGGGCTCGTCGTGCTCGCCTTCGCGGCGCTCGACCCCGTCGTCTGGGGCCCGGCCCGCACCTGGCTGCTCACCGCCGCCGTGACCAAGACCGCGCTCCTGGCGTGGGCCACTGTGGCCGGGGACCGCTTCGAGACCCGCTCCGTGCCCGACCTGCGGGGCTGGCTCCGCCCGTCGCCGATGCTGGGCTTGGCGCTGGGGCTGATCGTCGTCGCCACGTACGGGCTGCCGGGCTGGGCGGTGCTCACGGCCCGGCTCGCCCTCACCGGGCATGCCGCGGGCGCTCCCTGGGACGCGCTCCTCCTCGCGGCGTCGCTGCTCACGCTCCCCGCCTACGCCCGCTGGCTCTGGCTGGGGGTCGGCGCGCCGACAAGTCACGTCGACCGTGCCGACCCAGAGTTCCTGGCGCTGGGCGGGCCATCCGGGCCGGCGCGCCGGCTCGCGCTCCGGCCGCCCACCCGACGGCGCGGGCGCGATGAGGGGCTGCCGGTCGAGCAGGAGGGCCCGAGCCTTTCGACCTCCGGGCTCGCCGGGAGCGCAGCACCGACGTTGCCTCCCGCCTCCGCACCGGCCCCCACGCCGGCGCGGGCCCGCCGCTCCGCCCCGCCCCCGGCCGCCGTGGGCGAGCAGCCTCCCCGCTCCATGGAACTCGGGGCTGGACTTGAACCCGAGAGCGATGGCGAGGCGGCGGACCTGGGCACCGGGCCGCAGCGCGTCGCCGCGTCGCGGTTCGGGATCCGCCGGAAGCCTGCTGCCCAGATGAGGCCAGCCGCTCCGTCGAAGCCGGTCGTCCCGTCGAAGGCTGCCGTGGAGACGAAGGCCGCCGCGGAGACGGCTCTGTGGGGTGCGCCGGTTGCCGCCATCGAGCCCGACCTTCCGGCTCAGCCGACGCTGTTCGCCGCCAACGAGCTCGAGGTGGCGCCCAACCCCGACGCCGAGGCCCCGGCGCAGCCCGGGCTGGGCGGCGTGCGTGCCGGGACAGGCATGGGCCGGCGTCCCCGAACGCCGAGCGGACCGTCGGGCTCGAGCCCGATGACGGCGCCGAGGGCGCCCGAGGTGTCGAAGACGCTCCCGGAAGATGTGCTCGCACCGGATGTGCTTGCACGGGGGGACGCCCCCGGCTCACCCGACACGATCATCCGCGCGCGTCGCGGCCGGGCGCCGTCAGACCCCGATGCGGCCGCACGCGTTGCAGCAGCCGCCCGGCGCCATCGCGCGGACCTGCTCTCGACCGCGGTGCTGGCGCTCGCGCTCCTGGCCACGCTGGTGGCGTCCGGCGCCTTCGACGTGTCCAAGGCCGCCTGCGAGCCGACCCCGGCCGTGCCCGGCATCAGCTGCAGCTAGCGAACAGCGGTTCCCGGCTGTCCGCCGGCGCCCACCGCGTGGGCGGGCGGCGCGGACTGCTCGGGTGGCGCGAGCTCAGCCCTCGGGGGCCAGCACCCAGCGGTCGACCTCGCGCTCGTATGCGAGCAGCTCCTCAGCCTTGAACCACAGGGCGATCTCGGCCGCCGCAGTCTCGGGGCTGTCGGAGGCGTGGACCAGGTTCTGCGAGGTCTCGACGGCGAAGTCGCCGCGGATCGAGCCCGGGGCCGCCTCGTGCGGGCGGGTGGCGCCGTTCATGGCGCGCACGATGTTGATCGCGTTGGGCCCCTCGAGGACCGCGGCCACGAGCGGCCCGGACGTGATGAAGTCGACGAGGCCCTTGAAGAACGGCTTCTCGCGGTGGACCGCGTAGTGCTGCTCGGCGAGCGCGCGATCGACGCGGACCAGCTTGAGGCCGACGAGCTTGAGGCCCCGCTCCTCGAACCGGGTGAGCACCCGTCCGACCAGCAGGCGCTGGACGCCATCGGGCTTGACGAGGAGGAGCGTGCGCTGGAGGTCGGCCATGGAACTCTCGGATGCCTCTCGTGCCGCGGGCCGCTGCCGGACGCCGCAGGGGATGTGACGGGGACGCGTCGCCGATGGCCGGGGCCCGGTCTGACGCGGGGCAGAGGATACCGTGCCCGGCGAACCGTGGTCAGGCCGGGTCGTCGTCAGCCAGGGCCGGGTCCGCGTCGAACAGCCCGGGGCCCGACGGGCGCTGGCTGGCAACGCCGGGTGCACTGGCGCGGCCCCGGGCGCGGTCGAACGCCTCGAGTGCCTCCGCCTCCCTGCCCAGCAGCCGAAGGGCGTCGCCGCGGACGAGTGCGAGGAGCGCCTGATCGTCGCGACCCGTGACGGCGCGGAGCACGTCCGCCGCGAACTCCGGTGCGAGCCGCATCGCCACGCCCAGCAGGAGTGCAGCGCGGGTCGCGTCGCCGCGGGCGAGGGCCGCCCGGCCGCCGGCGAAGGCCTCGGATGCGGTGGACGGGGCACCCGAGGTGTCGCCCGCCCGGTTGCGACCGCGATGTCGCGGCGGCTCCCCCGCCACCATCTCGGGTTCGTCCGGAGTCGCTGGCCAGATCGTCGAGCGCGGCATCCCGGCGAACAGCAGATCGAGCGGGCCGTCGGCGGCCTCGAGGGCGCGCGACGAGAGCCGTCGAGCCTCCCCGGGGCGCCCCACCGCAGCCACGGCCTCCGCAGCGATCACCAACGCGAGCGGCGACTCGCTGCCGCGGGCGAGGAGGGCGTTGGCGGCATCGCCGGCGCCCGCGAGGTCGCCGGTGCGCCAGCGGATCTCGGCCAGGTCGAGGAGCCCGGGCTCGTCGAGCCGTCCCCGTCCCGCCAGCGCCTCCAGCTCCGCGCGGGCGAGCGCATGCTGGCCCGTGCGCAGGTGCAGACCCGCGAACCGCAGGGCGGCCGTCCGGCCCTCCGCCGCGGGGTCGTCGGAGGACTCGCCCGCCGCATCGGACCACAGGACGAATCGAGCGCGAGCCGGGCTGGCGTCAGCCGGTGCAACGGGCTCGGTCGCGATCCCCGTCGCGTCCTCAGCGCGGCCACCCGGCCAGCCGGGGGCATCGGCGGCAGCTTCCGCGCGTGCGAGCGATTCGGCTGGCCCGCCATGCGCCAACCGCCGCTCGTCGACGACATCGACGTCCGGCTCGACCGCCTCGACCGCCTCTGCCGCGGCGGGGCCGGGCTCAACCGGCTCGACCGGCGCTGCCGCGCCGGGGTCGGCCGCGCCCGCGTCGTCA
Source organism: Chloroflexota bacterium (assembly GCA_021783095.1). Classification (GTDB taxonomy): domain Bacteria; phylum Chloroflexota; class Limnocylindria; order Limnocylindrales; family CSP1-4; genus CAIXZV01. The sequence continues at coordinate 61,062 of JAJXUG010000001.1, forward strand.
CCGGCTGCGCCCGCGTCGTCGCCGGTTGCGCCCGGGGCGTCATCGGCTGTTCCCGCGCCGCGAGACTCAGCCGGTTCCACCTCGACCTGCAGCGGCTCGTCGTCGTGGCGCCCCAGCCGGAGGAACCTCATCGCGGCAGCCGCAAGTGGCGCTCGATCCCCCGAAGGTGCCGCCCCGGCGCCACGACGGCCATCCGCAGCGCGTCATCGCTCACCAGCTCGCGGGCCACGCGTTGCACGTCGTCGGCCGTCACCGCCTCGACTGCCGCCAGCGCCTCGTCCAGCGTGTAGACCCGGTCGTGGAGCGCCTCCTGGCCACCCAGCCACGAGGCGAGGTGGCGCGTGTCGTCCATGCGCAGCTCGAGGCCGCCGGCGAGATACGCCTTCGCCTTCGCCAGCTCCTCGTCGGGCACCGGCTCCTGCGCCATCCGCGCCAGCTCGGCCAGGATCGCCTCGATCGCCGCCGGCAGCTGGGCCGGGTCCACCCCGGCCGAGATCTCGAGCGCGCCGCTGTCGGCGTACTCGACCAGCCCGGAGCTCACGTCGTACGCCAGCCCCTTCTCCTCGCGCACGCCCAGGAACAGCCGGCTCGACATGCCGTCGCCCAGCACGGCGTTGAGCAGCGTCAGGTTCCAGGCGTCCGGGTGGTCGCGCCGCAGGGCAGGCAGCCCGATCGACAGCTGGGCCTGCGTCGTGTCGCGTCGCCCGGTGAGGACGCGCGGCCCGGCCGGGAGCGGGGGCGCGGGATCGAAGCCCGAGGCCGCTCCGCCGCCCGTCCCGAACGTTTCGGCGGCGAGCTCGAGCGCCTCCTCGTGCTCGAGGTCGCCGGCAACCGCCACGACGATGTTCGAGGGGCGGTAGCGCGCGGCCCAGAACCCGCGGATGGCCTGCGGCGGCAGCGCGCGGATGTCCGACTCCTCGCCGCAGATCTCGCGGCCCAGGGCGCCCGTCCCGAACAGGGCCTGGCCCATGAGCAGCTGGCAGAACTCCGCGGGGTCGTCGAGGTAGGAGCGGACCTCCTCGACGATGACGGTCCGCTCGGACTCGATGTCGGCGTCAGTCAGCCGCGGCCGGACGATCAGCTCGCCCACGACGCGCATCGCGGTCTCCGCGCGGCGGCGCGGCACGCGGACCCAGTAGACGGTCGACTCGCGGTCCGTGGCGGCGTTCGCCGAGCCGCCGACACCCTCGATCGCCTCCGAGATGGCGCGGCTGGTGGGGTAGACCGCAGTGCCCTTGAAGGTGAGGTGCTCCATGAAGTGGGCCACACCCACCTCGCCGGGCGCCTCCTGCCGCGAGCCGGCGAGCACGTAGGCGGCGATGGACACCGACCGCGAGCCCGGCAGTCGAGCCGAGATGACGCGCGGCCCGTCGGGGATCTGGGTGCGGTGGAACATCGCCGCCGATGGTAGCCCGAAACGAGGGACCGGCGACCCGAGGGCCGCCGGTCCGATGCTGCGAGTTGGCGAGGGCTACTTGACGAACAGCCCGATCCAGTCCTTGGCGAAGTAGATGACGAACCCGATGGTCACCAGCCACATCAGCGGGTGGATCTCGCCGACCTTGCCCTTGATGAGCTTGATGAACACCCACGACACGAAACCGGCGCCGATGCCGACCGTGATGTCGTACGTGAGCGGCATGAGGATGATCGTGAGGAGCGCGGGGATCCCGTCCTCGACCTCGGCGACCGGGATGTCCTTCACGAGCGTGAACATCAGGTAGCCGACGAGCACGAGGGCCGGGGCGGTCGCCGCGCTGGGCACGATGCCGGCGATCGGCGCAAGGAAGATGGCGAGCAGGAACAGGACGCCCGTGACGACGGACGCGAACCCGGTGCGGCCGCCTTCCGCCACGCCCGCCGCGCTCTCGATGTAGGTCGTGTTCGAGCTGACGCCGCCGGCGCCGCCGGCCACGGCCGCCAGCGAGTCGACGACGAGGATCCGCCCGATCCCGGGGACGGATCCGTCCTTGTCGGCCAAACCCGCCTCGGCGGCGATGCCGGTGACCGTGCCCATCGTGTCGAAGAAGTCGCTCAGCATGATCGCGAAGATCGTCAGGATCGCCGCGATGGGCCCGAGCTTCACGAACACCTGGAACGGATCCTGGAGGCCGACGCCGAGGGTCGAGAAGTTGGGCCCGACGATCAGCTTGTCGAGGCTCGGGACCGACGTGACGCCGACCAGGGCCGCGATGACCGTCGTCACCAGGATGCTGATGATCAGCGCCGCGCGGATCTTCATCACGTACAGCGCGACGGTGATCGCGAGGCCGATCAGGAATACCGCCTGCCGGGGGTCGGTCAGGGGCTGCAGCGTCACGGCCGGAATGCTGCCGTACGCCGACGCCTGGCCGTTGACGATGCCGCCGTTGGCGAGGCCGATGAACAGGATGAACAGGCCGATGCCGACGCCGATCGAGCGCTTGAGCACCAGCGGGACGGCGTTCATGATCGCCTCCCGCAGGCCCAGGACCACGAGGATCGTGATCGCGACGCCCTCGAGCACGATGACGCCCATGGCGCCCTGCGCGTCGAGGCCCTTCGCCGTCAGGGTGAAGGCCACCAGGGCGTTGATGCCCAGGCCGGCGGCGAGCGCGAATGGGTAGTTGCTCACCAAGCCCATCGCGATGGTCATGATCCCTGCGATCAGCGCGGTGCCCGCCGCGACCGCCGTCGGGTCGAGGCCCAGCGGCTTGGCGATGATGTTGCCGTTGAGGAAGATGATGTAGGCCATGACCAGGAACGTGGTCAGGCCGGCGCGGGCCTCGGTGCCGAGCGTCGTCTTGCGCTCGTCGAACTTGAAGAACTGCGCGATCGCGCTCATGTGGTTCTAGCGATCCTCCCTCTGGGTTCCCTGTCTCCCTGCCCCCCGCCAAGCGGCGTGTCCGCCGCCGCCCGGCGCCCGTGCTATCCCTCGGATCCCTCCGGTCCGAGGAGCTCCATCTGGACGAACCCGCCCCCCGGGTCCAGCTCCAGCTGGCGCGGCGCCGAGCGCGCGTCGTCCTCGACGGCACTCGGCACGAATTCGATGACCACGCGCTCATCGCCCTGGACCAGCGTGTAGACCAGGAGCTGGTCTGGCCGGGTCTCGAATTCCAGGTGCTCGAACGAGTCCACGTTGATCGTGATCGCGATCGGCGTGAAGTACGTCGAGACCGCTGGATCGTCGGCGACGATCCGCTCCACCCAGCCTGTCCCGTGGGCGACCACGTCACGGCCGCGCAGGTAGCGGTACGAGACCGTCTGCTTCGCGATCGGCCGGAGCAGGTGCCGGATGTCGACCCGGCTGGTCACGACACCGGCGTTGACGAAGAACTTCGCGGGCGGTTCGGTCGCCACGGCATCTCCCACGACTGCAGACTCGAGGGGCGATGGGCGCTCGCCGCGCCGCCTTCCCGGGTGCGGCCCGACACGCCTGCGATCGTAGCCGACCCGGTAGGTTGCGGGACGGTGAAGTTCGCGCTGAAGGGCGGGCGCTCCGGCGCGGTCCTGTTCCCATAGGCTACGAAGTCGACGAGGCGGCCGGTGCAACCGGCGGGCAACCGCCTCCAGCGCCCCTCACGAGCGCGCGCGAGGGCCCTCGATGCCAGTCTCGGCCCTCATGGGCGCCGGGAGACCGGGGCGGCGGCCCCTCACCTTCCGCCAGCCCGACGAACGCAGCCCGCGCAAGCCAGAGGTCGGTCAAGTTCGCAGCCCAGCGGAACATCTGGGCGAACTGCCGCGGGCCGCCGCACCCGAGCCCGCGGGCGATGCAACCGCAGCGCATGATCGCGGCGGGCAATCTGCGGTCCAGCACCCGATGCACCGTATGATCGCCGCATGCTTCTCGCGGTGGACGTCGGGAACACGAACCTCACGCTCGGACTGGTCGAAGGGGGCGCTGTCACCGCCACCCGCCGCGCCGGCACGCCCCGCGGCGCGACCGCCGACGAGGTCGAGCTGCTGCTGGGCGCCCTGCTCGGCCTGGACGACCACACGCTCGGCGAGGTGGCCTCGATCGCCCTCGCCTCGGTCGTGCCCGCGGTCACCGCGGCGGTCTGCGAAGTCGGTGACCGTCGCGGGATCGGCGTCGTGGTCGCCAGCTCGGGCACCGTCCCGGTCGCGGTCCGGGTGGACCGCCCCGGTGACGTGGGCGCGGACCGGATCGTCAACGCGCTGGCCGCGACCCGGCTGTACGGGACGCCGGCGATCGTCGTCGACTTCGGCACGGCGACCACGTTCGACTGCGTGGGGCCCGATGGCGCCTACGTCGGCGGGGCGATCGCTCCCGGGCTGGAGCTGGGCCTCGACGCCCTGGCCGCCCGGACCGCCAAGCTGCCCCGGGTCGAGCTGCGCACCCCCGACCGCGCGATCGGCCGTGACACCGTGTCGGCGATGCAGTCGGGCGCGGTCCTCGGCTACCAGGCGCTCGCGGGCGGCCTCATCGCCCGCCTCCGGAGCGAGCTGGCCGACGCAACCGGCGCGCGGCCGTCGGACATCCGCATCGTCCTGACCGGCGGGCTCTCCGCGGCGCCGTGGGTCCACGGGATCGACGGGGTGGACGTCGTCGACCCCGACCTCACGCTCAAGGGCCTGGCCATCCTCCACGCCGAGGTGGCCGGCGGCGAATCCCTGGTCCTCGGGCGATGACGACGGGGAAGTTCCGATACGCCCTCGACGCCCGCGAGGAGGAGCAGCCTGCCCCGGCTCGAACGCCGTCGCGCCGCCTCGCCGGCCGGCTGGTCGCGCTGGGCGCCTGCGGCTCCATCGCCGCCTACAAGGCGGTCGAGCTCGTCCGCCTCCTGCGCCTCGAGGGCGCCGAGGTCGTCGTGATGCTCACGCCCGCCGCCACCCAGTTCGTCTCGCCGCTCACGCTCGCGGCCCTCTCGCGGCACGCCGTCGAGACCGACGTCCTGGGCCTCCTCCCGGACCAGCGGATCGGGCACATCGTCGTCGCCGATTCGGCCGATGCGATCGTCGTGGCGCCGGCCACGGCCCGGTGGCTGGGCGCGATGGCGAACGGCATCGCCTCGGACGCGGTCACCGCGGCCTGCCTCGCGACGTCGGCTCCCGTCGTGTTCTGCCCGGCGATGGACGGCGACATGTGGACGCACCCCGCCACGCGCAGCAACGTCGAGCGCCTCCAGCGCGACTTCCGCTACGTCCTGGTCCCGCCCGACAGCGGCGAGCTCGCGTCGGGCCAGTCGGGCATCGGGCGGCTCGCGGAACTGCCGCAGATCGTGGACGCGGTGGTCGCGGCCATCGGCGCACGCCCGGTGCGAGCCCCCGGCGCCGCCGCCCGCCCGCCCGAGGTCCCCGCCCCGCGCGACCAGGACCTCGAGGGCCGCACGATCGTCATCTCCGCCGGCGGCACGGCCGAGCCCATCGACCCCGTCCGGTTCATCGGCAATCGCAGCACCGGCAGGATGGGCGTCGCGATCGCCGAGGCCGCCCTCGCTCGGGGGGCGAGCGTGACCATCGTCGCGGGGCGGGTGGAGGTGCCGCTCCCGGCGGCCGCCCGCGTCGTCCGGGCAGAGACGACCGCCGCCATGCGCGACGCGGTCCTCGACGCCGTCCTCGCCGGGCACGCCGATGCGCTGATCATGGCCGCCGCGGTGGCCGACTTCCGCCCGCGCCAGGCCGCCGACACCAAGCTGGTCCGCGGCGGCTCGCTCACGCTCGAGCTGGAGCCCACCGAGGACATCCTCGCGGAGGTGGGGTCCCGCGCCGCCGCGCTGGACCCGCGCCCGGTCATCGTGGGGTTCGCCGCCGAGACCGGCTCGCTCGACCGGGCGCCCGACAAGCTCCGCCGCAAGGGGGCCGACCTGCTCGTCGCCAACGATGTCGCCGAGCCGGGCTCGGGCTTCGGGACCGAGACCAACCGCGTCGCCATCCTGAGCGCGGACGGCACGCGTGACGACCTGCCGCTGCTGACCAAGCGCGAAGTCGCCGAGCGGCTGCTCGACCGCGTCACCGCCACGCTGGACGCCCGCGCACCGCAGGGGCACACTGGCGCGACCACCCGGGAGGCCCGATGAGCGCCCAGTCCGAAAGCGTCCGCCGCATCTCCGTCCTCGACATCGCCAAGCTGCATGCCGACGGCGTCCGCATCGCCACCGTCACCGCCTACGACTACCCCACAGCCCAGCTCGTGGACGAGGCGGGCATCCCGCTGATCCTGGTTGGCGACTCGCTGGGCCAGGTGATGCTGGGCTACGACACGACCGTCAGGGTGTCGATGGACGAGATGCTCCACCACACCAAGGCCGTGGTCCGCGGCTCGCGCAGCGCGCTGGTCGTGGCCGACATGCCGTTCCTCTCCTACGCCACGCCCGAGGACGCGCTCGAGAACGCCGGCCGCTTCCTGCGCGACGCCGGCGCGCAGGCGGTGAAGGTGGAGGGCGGGGTCCGCTCGGCGCGCATCATCGAGACGCTCGTCCGCGCCGGCATCCCGGTGATGGGCCACATCGGCCTGACGCCCCAGGCCATCAACACGCTCGGCCGGGTCCGCGTCCAGGGCAAGAGCCGCGAGCAGGCCCGGGCGCTCCTCGCCGATGCGCTGGCGGTTCAGGAGGCGGGCGCGTTCGCGATCGTGCTGGAGCTGCTCCCGGGCCAGCTGGCCGAGGCGGTGACCGAGCGGCTGCACATCCCGACGATCGGCATCGGGTCCGGCGCCGGCTGCTCAGGCCAGATCCAGGTGGTGACCGATCTCCTCGGCCTGGGGACTTGGACGCCGCGCCACGCCCGCAAGTACGCGGACCTCCACGGCGTGATCCTCGAGGCGCTGCGCGCCTACCGCGCGGACACCGAGGCGGGCACATTCCCGGGCGATGCCGAGACCGTGCTGATGGACCAGGCGGTGCTGGACGGGGTGCTCGGCCGTGGCGCCGAGGACCGGGCGGGCAACGTCCCCGCCACGGGCATCCCGCTCGACCGCGACCTCTAGCCGCCGCGCCTGACCGCCGCATGCAGGTCGTCCGAACGCGCGCGGGCCTCCGCGCCGTGCTGGCAGGCGCGCCGCGCCCGATCGGCCTCGTCCCCACGATGGGCTGGCTCCACGCCGGGCACGTCTCGCTCGTGGAGCGGGCGCGGGCCGAGAGCGCGACCGTGGTGATGTCGATCTTCGTGAACCCTCGCCAGTTCGGCGAGGCGCGCGACTTCGAGCAGTACCCGCGCAACGAGGCGCGCGACCTCGCGATGGCCGAGGCGGCGGGCGTGGACGTGGTGTTCGCGCCGAACGTGGACGAGGTCTACCTGCCCGGGTTCGACACGGTGGTGTCGGTGGGCGCAATCTCCCTCCCGCTCGAGGGCGCCGCGCGACCCGGCCACTTCGACGGCGTCGCCACGGTGGTCGCGATCCTGTTCGCGCTGGTCGGGGCGGAGCGCGCGTACTTCGGGCTCAAGGACTACCAGCAGGTGGCGGTGATCCGGCGGATGGCGCTCGACCTCGCGCTCCCCACCCGAGTCGTCCCCTGCGAGACGGTGCGGGAGCCCGACGGCCTCGCGCTCTCGTCGCGCAACGCGCGGTTGTCGGCGGAGGGCCGGGCCCGAGCGGCCGTGCTCCACCGGGCGCTCAGGGTGGGCGCCGAGCGCCTCAGCGGCGGCGAGCGGTCAGCCGACACCGTGCGGTCGGCGATGCGGCAGGTGCTGGGCGAGGAGCCGAGCGCGACCGTGGACTACGTCTCCGCGGCCAACCCGGACACCCTGGCCGAGCTGACCGAGATCGACGGGCGCGCGCTGCTCTCGCTCGCCGTCCAGATCGAGGGCGTGCGGCTGATCGACAACGAGCTGGTGGGCTGAGTCCTCAGGACACCCACGGGAGACGCGTCTGCCGGGGCCGAGTGGCCGTCGAGCCGAACCTCGCCTCTCCTACCCGGCCCGCTCGCCGCCAACCGTCCTCAGGGCGACCCAGGTCGCCGCGGCGCCGACCAGCCCGATCGCCGCCATCACGATGAACATCGTGCCCACGCCGGCCGCCTGCGCGACGAGCCCGGCCCCGAGCGATCCCGCGATGGACCCGATTGCGTAGGCGGTGCCCAGGAACAGCGCCTGGGCGGTGGCGCGCATGGACCCGGGCACCAGGTCCGCGAGCAGGGTCGTGGTGCCGACGAGGACCAGCGAGAATCCGACGCCCGACAGCGCAGCCACGCCCACCGACGCCGCAGCGCTGCCCGCGAGCCCCCAGCCCAGGTTCCGGATCCCCAGCGCCACGGCGCCCCCGATGATCAGCCGTGGCACGCCGGTCCGGTCGGCCAAGCGCCGGAAGACCAGCATGGCCGGGACCTCGACGAGCGCGTTGACGGCCCAGCCGAGCCCGACGAGGCTCGCGTCGGCGCCCTGCTCCACGAGGCGCACCGAGAAGTACGCGGACGCTCCGCCGAAGGCCGTCCAGACGAGGATCGAGCTTGCGAAGAACATGCCGAACGTGCGGGTCCGCAGCAGCGCGAACGCTCGGATCGGCCCGATGCCCATGACGCGCTGCCCGCGGCCCGGCCGCCCGAACAGCGCCGCTGCGACGAGCGCCGTGCCGGCCAGCAGCGGCACGTACGTCGCGAACATGGCGCCGTCGCCGGCAGCGTCGATCAGCGCCCCCGCGCCGACGGCGACCACGATGAACCCGGCCGACCCGAGGGCCCGGGCCTGACCGTACCGGCCCCGCTGGTCGCCCAGGTCCTGCACCGTCCGCGCGTCGACGAGCGGAGCGGCCGCGCAGGTGCCCGCGGCGAGCAGCCCGACGCCCGGGAACAGCAGCACCACGGGCGGGCGCAGCGCGAGCACCACCGCGACCGCCACCGCGATGGCCATGGCAAGCACCAGCGGCGCCCGCACGTCTCCCAGGCGATCCGCGAGCATGCCCCAGGCCGGGGCGCCGACGATCTGGACCGCGGCCGGGATGGCGGTCAGCACGCCGATCAGCGCGAGGTCCACGCCCAGGTTCTGGAAGTAGACCGGCGCATGCGGGCTCCACGCGCCGACGGCGCCGAAGTACAGCGCATACGCCAGCCCCGACGTCGCGACGACGCGCCCCGGCCGGGGCGGGCGGGTGGTGGACGCCGATGCTGTGCGGCCAGGCTGCGCGGGAGCGCTCAGGGCAGCGCCGCCTCAGTCGCCGCCTCGAGGAGGCGGTCGATCTTGAGGTGCTCCCAGACGAGTGCCTTGATGGTCCCGATCTTGCCGGTGTCGCCGGCATGGGTCTTGACCAGCAGGTCGTGGATGGCCGAGGCGACCGGGTAGGTGTCCTCGGGGACGATGGCCGCGAACATGCCGGCCTGCTGGATCGCATCGAGCACCTCGGGACGGGGCCGGTAGCCCCCGGTGAGCACGATGCCCAGGGCCTTGGCGTCGGGGCCGGCGTCGATCGCACCCGGCGTCTGGACGACGAGGTGGTCGATCTGCTCCACCGTGGACGGGAGCATGCGCCAGGCCTCGCCCGCAACATGCGCCGCGGCCAGGGTGAGGATCAGGTCCTCGCGGTCGCCCGGCACGATGACCAACGTCCCCGGCCCCACCCGCTCGAGCATGTGGCCGGGCTCCATGGCGCCGATTGCCACGTCGTCGATGACCCGGTCGAGGTCGGGCCCCGGGTGGATGACCTGGCCGCCCACGCCCTCGAGGACCATGCCCAGCGTCGGGCTGGACAGGAGCGGCCGATAGGGGAGCACGCCCAGCAGCGCGATGCCATGGCGCGCCAGGCCACGCTCGAGCGTGCGCTCGATCCCCGGCTGCTCGTCGACGCGCACCTTGTTGACGATGGCCCCGGCCACGCGCACGCCATGCGCCGCGAAGTGCGAGGCGTTGAGGACGATCTCGTCGATCGGCCGACCGACGCCGCCCTCCGACACGATGACCGCCGGCGCGTTGAGGCGCGCCGCCACGACGGCGTTCGAGAGGCCGATGACCGCGCCGACGCCGGCATGGCCCGTGCCCTCGATGAGCAGGACGTCGTGGCGGTCGAACGTCGCGTGGGCACTGTCGATCCGCGCACCCAGGTCCTCGACGACGTCGCCTGCGATGTACGACTTGGTGAACCCGCGCGGGATATGGACGGGGCTCATGACGCCGAGGGGCTCGGGGAGGTCGAACACCTCGCGCATGAGCACGGCGTCCTCGTCAGCCGGGACACCGTCCTCGATGACCGTCCGCTGTCCTACCGGCTTCATGAACCCGGCCCGCAGGCCCCGGCGCCGGAACCCGTCCAACAGCCCGAGGCTGGCCGTGGTCTTGCCGCGGTTCTGACCGGTGGCGGCGAGGTAGAGGTGGCGCATGTGGCGGCTCCCGGCGGCGGCCCACCGGCGGATCAGCCGCGGGGGGCGGTCTTGCGCTCGATCAGCGCGACGGCCTCGCGCAGGCGGGTCAGGGCCTCCTCGTCCACGCTGTCGGACTCCAGGTGGGGCCCGAGGCGCTCCATGATGTCGGTCACCAGGCCCAGGAACACCGAGGCGTCGGCGAGGAAGAACTGGGGCTCGTTGTTGTAGCGGACCAGCGTCAGGCGGCCCTGGAGCACGCGGCGCTCGTCCAGGTGGGCGACCTGCGTGCCGAAGTTGTGGCCCTGGATGCCGTCCGGGTTGTTCAGGAAGTTGAGCGCGTTGTCGATGGCGAGGCCGAACCGCGCGCGCCACGCCACGAGCCGCTCGTGCACCTCGGGCGGGATCCGCACCTCGGACACCTCCTCGAAGACCTCGGGCGCCACCGTGAGCAGCCCGACGAGGGTGGTGCCCGCGCGGGCCCCGAGCATGACCTGGAGGCTCCGCTCGAGGGTGAACACCTCGGAATCGAAGCGCGGGCTGGTGATGACGTCGGTCAGCAGGTCCTCGACGTTGTCGAGGCTGCCCGGGTCGTTGAGGGCGTTGGCGAGGTGGAGGATCTCCTCCTTGAAGAGGAACTTCTCCTCGTGGTCGAGCATGGCCGGATGGTAGCAGCGCCGGCGGCGGCCGACGCGGCGGACGTCGTGAGGTCGTGGTGACCCGCCGCGTCGGCTAGGGCGCGAGCGGTCCGTCGCCGAGGCGGTCGAAGAGGTTGCGGGTCATGCGCGCCACGCGGTCGTCAACGGGCGTGTGGACGCCGTGGTAGTCGCGCGAGCCGTAGCCGTCGATGGCCCACGACCACTGGAACGTCCCAGCGGCATACACGGTCGCGCCGGACTGCGCCGTGTACATGGTGGACGTGTGAATCGGCTGGCTCGGGTAGGCGCCGGGATCGTGGTTCGGGCGGTGCGCCGTATGGACCGGGCTGTGCGCCAGCTGCACGGTTCCAGGCTGGGCGAGGTCCGGGAAGAACGTGTCGAACTCCTGCCCGACGAGGTTCGAGATCGCGTCGCCATCGCGCAGGTCGGTGCCCTCGTACAGCCAGTGGCTGTGGTTCGTCACGATCCAGTCGGCGACGCGCTGCACGATCCCCCCGTACATCTGGCCGACCAGCGGGGCCTCGGGGTCGTTCACCGGCGGCTCGCGCCAGCGGCACGTGGTGAGGTCCGGCTGCGTGGGCATGATCGGGTCGGCGGTGCGGCTCTTGTACGACGTGATCCGCGTGCCCGGGCCCGCGGGCCCGTCCTCGAGCCGCGCCTGCCAGTACACCTCGTTGGCGGTCAGGAACGCGACGTTGGTTCCCGACGCGACCGCCGCCTCGACCCGGGCGCGCATCGGCCGCGTCCAGTATTCGGGGTGGCCAGCCATCACGAGCAGGCGCCGCCCATTGGCGAGGTCTGGGTTGCGCTCGAGGTCGAGGTCCGCGATGTACTCGACGTCGCGGCCGTTGCGCTCCATCCAGCGGATGAACTGGAGCTCCCACCTCCGGAGGTAGCCCGCCCCGGAGTCGAGGAAGTAGGGCCGGTCGAAGGAGACCTGAGCCGCCCGGTGGTTCGCCGTGGCCGCGACGGGATGGCGGTACAAGTTCGAGTAGAGGTCGAGCCCGCCCCAGGCGTTGTAGGCCTGCCAGGTGGCGGCGGCGCTCACGAACAGGATCGGCGCCCGCCGTGGATCGGTCGGGTCGGGGCGCAGCACGATCGGCACGTTGGCGACGCTGTGGCCCTCCGGCGACCGGATGACGGCGAGCAGCATGCCGCTCTTCACCCCGCTCGGCACGGTGGTCCGGAGCACGGGCTTCCAGTGCGCCTCGACCAGTCCGGTCACCTTGTCGATGGTGGCGGCGGGCTGCTTCACAAGGGAGACCTTCCGGTCCACCTTGAGGAGCCGCGCGCCGAGGCCGTGGTACCAGCCCAGGCGGTACCACTCCACGTCGACGACGCCCGTGCCCGCGGCCCGCAGGGAGAGAGGCTCGCCGGGGCCGACCGACGCGGCGGCCAGGTAGGCGCTCACCCCGGCCTGTTGCCGCATCCGGTCCCAGCCGCCGCTGCCCCGGCGCAGGTTCTCCGCGGTCATCGAGGTGTCGCGTTCGGGCGGGAGTGACGGCGCCGCCGCCGTCGCGCCCGGGGCGCGTGATGCGGCCGGCGCTGACGGTGCCCCTTGTGGCGCGATGGACGTGGCGGCGCCGTCCGCGATCGGCGTGCTCGACGGGGCGTTCCCGCAGGCGGCCAGCGCAGCCGCCGTCCCAGCCAGCGCCCCGACCGCCAACAAGCGCCGTCGGCTGATCACGGACGGCTTCTGGGCGGCCTGCGCTTCGTCGTCCACGGATACCCCTCTGCGACCCCCAATCGGAGGCGCCGCTGAATCTACGGTGGGCGATGTTCAGGCCACGCGTGGCGCGAGCATAAGGAATCGAAACGGCCCGGCGGGGCCGGGCCGTTTCCAAGGTTGGGCGGCGGGTGCGGCCGGGATCAGCGGCCGCGGCAGATCACGGGTACAGGCCGCGCATCGCGGTGGCGTCCGCCACCCGCTGGACGGCATTGAGGTACGCGCCGGTCCGCATGTTCACGCCGTGCTTCTGGCTCTGGGCCAGGACCTCGGCGAAGGCCTTGTCCATGATGACCTTGAGCTTGGCGTTGACCTCGACTTCGGTCCAGTGGTCGCGGTTGAGGTCCTGGACCCACTCGAAGTAGCTGACGGTCACGCCGCCGGCATTGCACAGGATGTCCGGGATCATGAACACGCCGCGCTCGTAGAGGATCTCGTCGGCCTCGGGTGTCGTCGGGCCGTTGGCGGCCTCGGCGACGATCTTGGCCTTGATGCTCGAGGCGTTGCGCGGGGTGATCTGGTTCTCGTACGCGGCGGGGATCAGGACGTCGCACTGCGTCTCGAGCAGCTCGGCGTTGCTGATGTCCTCGGCGCCCGGGAAGCCCTGGACGGTCCCGTGCTCCTTCTTCCAGGCGAGGACCTTGTCCGGGTCGAGGCCGGCCATGTTGCGGATGCCGCCCGTCGAGTCGGAGACCGCGACGACCGTGCTGCCCTCGGCCGCCATGAGCTGGGCGGCGATGGAGCCGGCGTTGCCGTAGCCCTGGACGGCCACGGTCGAGGTCTTGAGGTCGATGCCCAGGTGCTCGGCCGCCTTCACGACGGTGAACACGCAGCCGCGCGCCGTCGCCTCGTTGCGGCCCTCGGAGCCGCCCAGGCTGATCGGCTTGCCCGTGACGACGCCCGGGACCGTGTAGCCCATGTGCATGGAGTAGGTGTCCATGAACCAGGCCATGATCTGGGGCGTGGTGTTGACGTCCGGAGCGGGGATGTCGCGCTCGGGGCCGATCAGCACGCTGATCTCGGTGAAGAACCGGCGGGAGAGTCCCTCGAGCTCCTTCTTGGAGAGCTTCTTGGGGTCGACGATGACCCCGCCCTTGCCGCCGCCGTACGGGATGCCGACGACCGCGCACTTCCAGGTCATCCACATCGCGAGGGCCTTGACCTCGTCGAGGGTGACGGCCTGGTGGTAGCGGATGCCGCCCTTGGCGGGACCGCGGCCGAGGTTGTGCTGGACGCGGAAGCCGGTGAACACCTGCACGTTCCCGTCGTCCATGTGGACCGGGAAGTGCACCGTCAGCTCGCGGCGCGGCTCGCGCAGCACGCGGCGCAGACCAGGATCGAGGTTGAGCATCTCAGCGGCAAGGTCGAACTGCCGTTGAGCCACCTGCCAGGCGTTGATAGGCGCCGCTACTTGCTCCGTCGTCATGAACGGATGGTCCTCGTGCGGGGACGGTGGACGCCGTCCCGAGCGGTTGAGTCGTCTTCCGGGCGACCCCACGGGGCGCGCAACGTACGGCCGAAATGCCGGCCGCGAGGTGTTGCAAGCCGCCTCTGCGCGGCAAGTATAGCGGCGGTCCGGTGTCGACCCCCTGCCGGTCGTCACCCGATCGCAACCAATCCGTCACTTCGGCGCCTCCGGGCGCACCTCGCCCGAATTGATGCACCGCGTGGCGACAACCGGAGCGGAATCTCGCGCCCGGGTGCCCGTCAGCGCTTGCGCAGGATCGTCGCGCCCACGCAGCCGGGTCCGACATGGGGCCCGACGGACGGGCCGATGGTCATCACCTGGATCTGCGAATCGTCGAGGCCGGAGCGCAGCTGGAACTGCTCGCGGAACTCCTCCACGTCAGCGTTGCTGCTGTGGAGCATGGTTGCCCGCTCCAGGGGGTGCTCCGTGAGGAGCGCCAGGGTCCGCTCGCGCGCCTTCGCCCGGGTGCGCACCTGGTCGGCCTTCTCGACGACGCCGTTTCGGACCGTGATGATCGGCTTGATCGAGAGCATCGACCCCACGGCGGCGCTGGCGCCGCTGATCCGGCCGCCGCGCTTGAGGTACTCGAGCGTGTCGAGCGCCACGTAGAGGTCCACGTCGGACTTGCGGTCCTCGACCATGTGCGCGATCTCCGCTCCGGACCGGCCTTCGTCCGAGAGCTCTGCGGCCATCTGGGCGAGCATCCCGAAGCCCATCGAGGCCGTGCGCGAATCGATCACGTGGATCTCGCGGCCCTCGAGCATGGCTGCCGCGACGCGCGCCGACTTGACCGTCCCGGAGAGCTCCTCGGAGACGTCGATGCACACGATGGACTCCGCGCCCTGGTCGAAGGCGGCCTCGAACACGGCCTTGAACTCGCCCGGGGACGCGGCGGCAGTCGTGGGCAGCGGGGCGCCGGGCGCCAGCATCCGCTCCCAGAACTCGTCGGTGGAGAGTTCCGTCAGGGCGCGGAACTTCTGGTCGCCGAAGGAGACCTCCAGCGGGACGATGATGATCCCCTGCTTGGCCGCCACCGCGGGCGGCATGTCGCTGACCGAGTCGATGACGATGGCCACGCGCGACATCGCAGCACCTCTTCGCGGACCGGCTGCGTTCGGGCGTGACGCGGCCTCATCCCGTGGCGGCAAAGGATACGGATCGGTGGCGGCGCGCGTGGGCTGCTTCGGGTCCGCGCAACGTCTGCGCCCGGTCCACGACGGGCACTTGCCGGTCCCACACCCGATACCCTGTCAGGCATGTCGTTCGCGTCCTGGCCCGGGACCCTCCGCTCCCTGCCAACCGTCGCCGCGCGCGTCGTCTCCGACGTCGCCGCGGGCAGGACGCCGGTCGCCGCCGTCATCCTCGGCACCTTCACGCTGCGACTCGCCACGGGGATCACCGGGGCGATGCTGACCTTCTACTTCGGTCGCTTCGAGCGCCACGGCGGCCAGGTCGTCCAGTCCTGGCACGTGGGGGTGATGGTCGCCCTGTTCTACGCGTCGGAGCTCATCGGCTCGCCGGTCTTCGGCGTGCTCTCCGATCGCCTCGGCCACCGGCGCGTGATGCTGGTGGGCCCCTTGTTCGGCGCCGTCGCGGTGGTGATCACCGGCCTCACGGTGTGCCTGCCGGTCATCGCGCTCACGCGCCTGCTCGAGGGCGGCTCCACGGCGGCGTCCGTGCCCTCGATCCTGGGGTTCATCGCCTTCGCCACCGCCTCGAACGAGCTGGCACGGGGCCGCGCCGTCGCGAGGTTCGAGGCCGCAACGCTGGCGGGGATCCTGTGCGGGTTCGTCCTGGCCGGCCCGCTGTTCGATCTCCTGGGGCCGCCGGCCTTCTTCCTCAACGCCCTGGTCTACCTGCTCTCGTTCGCGATCTACCGCTACGGCGTCCGGCGCGACGCGGAGCCCGCCCCCGCGGCCGCCGCCCACGATCCGGCCGAGGGGCTCCGCCGGTACGCGCGGATCCTCCACGGTCGAGAGGTGTGGCTCCTCGCCCCCACCTGGATCGCGATCAACGCCACGCTGGGCCTGTTCACCACCCAGACCCTGTTCCAGCTCGTCAGGAGGCCTGACCCCGCGTTCGCGGGCCAGCAGCTCATGGAGGGATTCGACCCGGCCCACGTCAGCCTCGGCCTCGGCGTCGGGGGGCTGCTGTTCTTCGCCGGCCTCCTGTACTGGGGAGGCCGGTTCAAGAACCTGCGGCGGACCACGATCATCTTCCGCGGCATCGCGGGCGGCTTCGCGGTCCTCATCGCCGGGGGGATCGTCAACCATGCCGGCGGTGCGCCGCTCGCGTTCACGCTGGCGATGGTCGTCCTCGGCGGCGCAGGGCTGTTCGTCCTCGCGGGCGCCACGCCCGCGGCCATCGGCCTGCTCGCCGACGTGACCGAGGCGTACCCCGACGATCGCGGCGCCATCATGGGCCTCTACTCCGTCTTCCTCGGCCTGGGGCAGATCACCGGGGCGCTGGTCGGGGGTGAAGCGGCCCAGCGGGCGGGGCTCGACGGGATCTTCGTCGCGTCGCTCGTGCTGCTGGCGCTCGCGCTCGTGCCGCTCAGCCACCTGCGGGGCTACGAGCACCGGGTGGGTCAGTTCGCCACGCCGACGTCTTCGGCTGCGCGCGCCGCCTCGCCGGATGCCTGAGCCCTCCCCCACCCCGGCGACGGCCCTGGCCCGGCTGGCCCGTGGCGCGCGCGGCGCGGTCGTGGCGCCGCACCACCTCGCCACGCAGGCCGGACTGGCCGTGCTGGCGGCGGGCGGGCACGCGGTCGATGCCGCGATCGCCGCGAACGCCGTGCTCGGCGTCGTGATGCCCCACGGCTGCGGTCTGGGCGGCGACGCGTTCTGGCTGGTCTGGGACGAGGCGGCCGGCGAGCAGGTGGCGCTCAACGGGTCCGGGCGGGCCCCCGCCGCGATCTCCGCGGCCCGTCTGCTCGAGGCGGGCCTGGAGTGCGTGCCCCTGCGCGGGCCGCTCTCGATCACGGTCCCGGGCGCGGTCCGCTCCTGGGCCGATGCGCATCGGCGGTGGGGCCGGCTGTCGCGCGACGCGGTGCTGGGGCCCGCGATCGAGCAGGCGGGGGCCGGGTTCCCCGCCTGGGACGGGCTGATCGGCGCGATCGAGGGGCTGTGGCCGCAGATCGGGGACCAGCCGTGGGCGACCGGGCTGGGCCGCGTCTGGCGGCCCGAGGCGCGGCCGTGGCGATCGGGCGAGGTGATCCGCCTGCCGGCGCTCGCGGCGACACTGCAGACGCTGGCAGCCGAGGGCTTCGACGCCTTCTACGACGGCGACCTGGGCGAGCGGATCGCGCGCGGCCTGGCGTCGGCCGGCGGCCCGCACACCCTGGCCGACCTCCGCAGCCACCGCTCCGAGTGGGGCGTGCCGATCGCCGCGTCCTATCGCGGCGTCCGGATCACGTCGCACCCGCCCAACTCCAGCGGGGTCTTCGCACTGCTCCTCCTCCGCGTCCTCGAGCGGTTCGGCCCACCCCCGGGGGCGGCGTTCGATGTGCGGGGCTGGTCCTCGGCAGCCTGGATCCACCTGATGCTCGAGGCGGCGAAGCTCGCGTACGCGGACCGCGACGCGGTGCTCGGTGATCCGGCCGCTCGCGACGTGCCGCTCGACGAGCTGCTCTCGGACGCCCACGTCGAGGCGCTGGCGTCGCGGATCGACCCGCGGCGGGCCGATGCTGCGCCGCCGCCGGTCCGGACCCTGGTGGGCGGAACCGCCTATCTCGCCGCCGTGGACGCGGAGGGGAACGCGGTCAGCCTCATCCAGTCGAACGCCGCGGGGTTCGGCTCGGGCGTGCTGGACCCGGACACGGGCGTGCACTTCCACGGCCGCGGCGCGTCGTTCTCGCTGACCCCTGGCCACCCCAACCTGCTCGCCCCCGGGCGTCGACCGGCGCACACCCTGCTGCCGGGGATGCTGTTCCGCGACGGGGAGCGGCGGCCGTGGGTCGTGGCCGGCTCGATGGGCGGGGACATCCAGCCGCAGATCCACGCCCAGCTCGTGTCCGCGCTGGTGGACGGCGGTACGGACCTCGCGACCGCCGTGGTCGCGACTCGGGTCACGGTGGAGCCCGACGGCTGGTTCGCGCCGCCCATCAGCGTCCTGGCGGACGCCGCGCTGCCCGCGGGCGTGGAGGCGGAGCTCCGGGCCCTCGGGCACCGGCTGGAGCGGGCCCCGTTCGATGGCGCGCTGGGCCACGAGCACGCGATCGAGCTGGTCGACGGCGGCCCGGCGGCTGGCGGCTCGCTGGCTGCCATCGCGGACCCTCGCAGCGCGGGGCTGGCCGCGGTCCGCTAGCGGGAGCGCCGCGATGGTATTCTCGGGCGCGCCGATGGCGGGCTGCGCCCACACGCACTGCCGCTGGCCGGGTGTGGAGCGGAGGCGCAGGTGACATCGAACGTCGGGCAGAACTACCCGTACACGAGTGAGAGCGAGCAGGAGCGGACGGCGTCCGTGGCCTCGCTCCTCGCCGCACGCGCCGACCTCGCCGACAAGCTCAAGGCCGAGACGACGCCGCTCGACGCGCACGAGCGCTGGTGGGTCTTCAAGTGCCCGACCAAGGGCTGCCCCGGGCTCCTCCACGTGGCGGGCTACGCGGCCGAGAAGCACGCCCTGTACACGGTCTGCGACGGGACCTGCGCGAAGACCTTCCTGCGCTGATCCGGCCGAGCCGCCGCCCGGACCACGCCCGCGTCACCCCGTGATCGTCGCGTCGCGCCCCGTCCCGCCCGATCGCCTCGACCTGCACGCGGCGCGCCGCCGGCTTCTGCTCGACACCTTCGGCATCGGCGTGTCCGTGGGCGCCTTCGGCCTCGTCTTCGGACTGGCGGCGAGGGGCGCGAGCTACTCGATCGTCGAGGCGCTCGCGATGAGCACGATCGGCTTCGCCGGGGCCGCCCAGTTCGCCGTGATCGGCTTCGTCGTGGCGGGCGCGCCGTGGGCGGTCATCGCGCTGCTCACGTTCCTGCTCAACGCCCGGCACCTGCTGTACTCAGCCTCGCTCGCCCCGCACCTCCGCCGCCTCCCCCGGCCGTGGCGCGCGGTCATGGCGCACTTCCTGACCGACGAGGCGTTCGCCCTCTCGGCGGCCCACTTCCACCGCCTCGGCCGGGTGGACGTGCCCGGCTACTGGATCGCCGCGCTGCTGGGCGTGTTCGTGCCGTGGAACCTGTGCACGCTCGCGGGGTTCGCGCTCGGCGGCGCCATCCCCGACCCGTCGCGCTTCGGGCTCGACATCGTGTTCCCGGCCGCGATGGGCGGGCTGGGCATCGGGCTGGTGACCGGCCGCCGCGAGCTGATCGCCGCCGGGTCGGGCGCGGCCATCGCGGTGGGCGTGTGGGTGGTCGCGGACCTTGGGCTGGGCGTGCCGGTCGAACGGAGCCTGGGCGTGGTGGTCGGCGGCCTCCTGGGGCCGCTGGTGGCGCTCTCGTTCCCGGACCGCGGACGGCGGGTCGCGCCGGACTCCGACGTGACCGGCGCTCCGGTGGACCTGGCGCGGGCGATCTCAGACGTGGACGCCCTGGACGACGCGGGGGCGGATGGGTGAGCACGCAGCTGGTCCTCCTCGCGGTGGTCTTCTGGGCCGTCACCTACCCGTCACGCGCCCTGCCACTGCTCGCACCGGGCACCGAGCGCCTCCCGCCGCGGGCGCTCGCCTACCTGCGCCTGGTGGGGCCGGCGGTCCTGTGCGCGCTGGCCGCCTCGTACGCGCTCATCGCCAAGGTCGGTGACGGCAGCCCCTCGCTCCACTTCGGCGTCGACGTCGTGGGCGTCCTGGCGTGCCTGGCCGTCGTGGCGTGGCGCCGGAATCTCCTGGCGGGCCTGGTGGTGGGCGTCGCCCTGGTGGCGATCGCGCGGGCCGCGGGGGTCTCCTAGCCCGCGACGAGGCCGGGGGCGAGGTCAGGCGCGCCGGGCCGTCGCCTCCACCTCGACCCGCAGGCTCGGGTGGATCAGGCCGGCCACGAGGACGAGCGTGGCCGCCGGGCGAACGTCCCGGAACAGCCCGCCGTGGACCGCCAGGACGGCGTCGATGTCGGCCGCATCGACGAGGTACATCCGGGTTCGCACCACGTCGTCAAGCGTGAAGCCCGCCTGGTCGAGCGCCGCCGCGATGGTGCCGAAGGCGGCCCGCGCCTGGGCGCCCGCGTCGCCCGGGTTGAGCGATGCACCGTCCGGGCCCGCGTCGGTCGTGCCCGAGACCTCGCACACGTCGCCCTAGACGACGGCCCGCGAGTACCCGGCGGCCGACTCCCAGGGCCCGCCCAACGAGATGAGCGTCCGGCCCGGCGCCGGCCTCCGGCTCGAGTCCCGGCTCACCTCCCGACCCCCGCCTCGCCGGCGCGCCGTTCGCGGGCCCACCGGCGCACCTGCGGGTCGCGCCCGATCGCCGCGATGAGCCCCGCGAGGAGCGTGGTGCGGGGCACGATCGAGGCGAGCTCGAGGTACTCGCGCGGCGAGTGGTCGAGCCCGCCGATCGGCCCCAGACCGTCAAGCGTGGGCACGCCCATGCCCGCGGTGGTGTTGGCGTCGGAGGCGCCGCCGGTGGCGGCGTCGTGGAGCTCGCAGCCGATCCTGGCAGCTGTCGAGATCGCCGCGTCGACCAGCCTGCCCGACCGCTCCAGCCTCTCCATCGGCCAGTGGCGCGCGACCTCCTCGACGGTGATGGCGACATCCTTGACGGCGCGCGAGGTGGCGCACAGGTCGGTGATCGCCGCCTCGACCGCCTCGAGCCCCTCGCGCGTGACCGACCGGACGTCGATCTGGAGCGCGCAGCGCTCGGCCACGACGTTCGGGCGCGTGCCACCCTCGATCACCCCGACGTTGACCGTCACGCCCTGCCACCGGCCGTTGAGCGCATGGAGGTCGACGACGAGGCGCGCGGCCTCGAGGATGGCGCTGCGCCCCTTCTCGGGCTCCACGCCCGCATGCGACGCCTTGCCCTCGACCGTGACGGCGAGGTCGATCATCCCCTTGCGGCTCGACACGATGTCGCCGTTGGCCCGTGCGCACTCGAGCACGAGGCAGGCGTCGGCCGAGGCGGCCTCGCGGCGGATGTGGGGCGAGGAGGCGGGCGAGCCGATCTCCTCGTCGGGGTTGGCGACGAACACGAGGCGGGACAGCGGCAGCCCGCCGAGCACCTCGCGGAGCGCGCCGATGGCGTACAGCCCCGCCAGCAGGCCGCTCTTCATGTCGGTGACGCCGGGCCCGGTGGCGATGCCGCCGTTGACCTCGAACGGGCGCTCGGCGGCCGTCCCCTCGTCGAACACCGTGTCCAGGTGGCCGATGCACAGGAGCGTCGGGCCTGCTGGGTCGCTGCCGGCGAACTCGCCGATCACGGTCTCGCCGAGGCCGAGGTCGTTGGGGTGGTGCTCCACGTGGGCGCCGAGCGCGCGCAGGCGCTCCGCCGTCCAGCGGCCGATCGTTTGGACGCCCTGCCGGGTGTAGCTGCCGCAGTCGGTGTTGACCAGGCGCTCGAGGTCGGCCAGGAACGCCGGGTAGGCTCGGTCGAGCGCCTCGCGCACGGCGGCCAGTTCGTGGTCGGTGAGGGCCGGGTCCATGAACGGGGAGTCTACCGCCCTGCCAGCTGGGACCCGCCCGGAATCGGCCGCCGACGGCGGACACCGCACTCCCCCGGGGAACGGGATGGGCGCGAGCGCGGGACTCGCTGGCCCGCCGACGCGGCCTCGCCGACGCGGCCTCGCCCACGGGCCCCAAGGCCCGTGGAACCCGGGCCGCTACGCCCGCAACTGGATGTCCGCCTGACCCTTTCCGCACCGGCCACGGCACCCGATCATCTCGCTGCACCGGCCCCCTCGGCGAGCGTCACGAATCGATTTCCGCCGGTCGCCGCCGCGGCCGCCACAGGGGACGTCGGCACATGCAACCGTTCGACATCGCGCTCTACACCGTCGTCGGCGTCGCCGCCGTGGCCCTGGTGTGGCTGGTCGCGAACAGCCAGCGCAAGACCAGCGGCACGGCGGACTTCCTCGCCACCTGGCTCGCGACCGCGCTCCTCGTCTTCCTCATCGGCGGCGGCCTGATGATGTTCGGCGTGGTCGTGGTGTACTTTCTGCTCGGCACGCTGGCGGCGCAGATCGGGCTGGTCGTGCTCGCGATCGTGCTGCTGATCGAGCCGTTCGCGGTGGCCGCGCTGCTGTACCGACGGCGAAGGGCGCCTGCCCACTGACGAGCGCCGGGCCGTCGCACTGAGCGACTGGCCGCCCGCGCCTCACCGCCCTCCGCGCCCCCGCCGCGCGCCCGCCTCCCTTGGCCCGCGCGACGGCCCGTGGGCGGTCCCCGAGCGTACAGCGCACAATCGATACAGGGCGGACTGGGCGCCCGGCACGCAGATCGCGGCCGGAGCCGGGGGCGCGGGTCGCGCGCATGGCCCCGCGGCGCGAGAATGGCCGCGATGAGCACCGCCTCGGTCCTGACGCGCTACCGCGCCCAGCAGCGCAAGACGGTCCGGCGCGCCATCCGCCGCGAGGCGGTCCGGCTCCGCGACCGCCGCCGGATCGCGGCGATGGCCATCCTGATCGTCCTGTTCGCCGCCGCCTGCGCCGCCATCTGGGCCCGCGGGGATGTTGCCGGAGCCGACGCCCGGGCGTACTGGGCGGCCGTCCGCCTGTGGCTCGACGGCGGCGACCCCTACCACCCCACCGGCCCCTTCCTGCCCTACGTCTACGCCCCCTGGATGCTGCCGCTGTTCATCCCCTGGGCCATGCTCCCGTGGGAGGTGGCGTGGTTCGCCTGGCGGGGCGCCTCGCTGCTGCTGCTGCTGTGGTCGATCCGCTGGGCGTACGCGCGCCGCCCGCTGCCGACCGCGATCCTCGCGGCGATCCTCTGGATCCCGATCGAGGCCAACATCGACACCGGCAACGTCAACCTGCTGCTCGCCATGGCGCTCTTCGGGGCGCAGTTCCTCGGCGGGCGTCTGGGCGGGCTCATCTGGGGCCTGGCGACATGGATGAAGTGGGTGCCGGCCCTGGTCTGGCCGGTGCTGCCGGCGCAGGCCCGTCGCTACGGCCTGGTCTGGCTCGCGATGGCCGGCCTGCTGTCGCTCGCGATGCTGCCGCTCACGATCCTCCAGCTCCAGGCGCTGTTCGGGTTCGGGCACCGGCCCATCCGCGCTGACTACCTGGTCTACGTCTGGTCCGCGGTGCCCTGGTGGTGGCGCCTCGAGCAGCCGTTCGCGTTCCTGCGGCCGGCCGCATGGCGCGAGGCCCGGGGCCGCGCCTGGGCGCGGACCGGGCTCTGGGGCCGGGCGTTCCGGACGTCCCCGGGGGCGACCGCAGTTCGGGCGCGGGCGCGGCTCGGCGCTGCGGTGGCGCGGTTCCTGGGGCTGCAGCCCGTGGCGACTGCCCCGACTCGGCGCGACAAGCCGGCCAAGGCGCGCCGGTCCGTCGAGATCGGCGACTGAGCTCGGAGGGCTACCTGCGCCGGCGTGCCGCGCCCTCGGCCGGACGGCCCGTCGCGTCGAGCTCGACCGTCGTGTGGAGCCGCACCAGCGCGCGATCGGTTGCGCCCGGCGCGCAGTAGCGGAACACCGAGCGGTCAATCGAGTAGATCGCGGTGGCCGCGATGCCGATGCGGCCCAGGCGGAACGTGAACACCGGGTTCTGCGGGTTGCCGGCGTAGTGGTGCGGCTTGCCGTCGCGCGTCAGGACCGCGAGGTTGGCCTCGCCGCCGAACTCGTCGTGGAGGGCGCCGAGCAGGCGGGCGACGGGCTCGGCGTCGGACCAGGCGTCCTCGAGCCAGCGCTCGCCGACCTCGCTGTCGGCGCGGCCGTGGATCCGGCCCGCCTTGCGATAGCGGGCGCGGGCGGCCCGGAAGTCGCGCAGGTCGCCGTTGTGCGCGAACACGAAGCGGCTGGCGGGGTCTTCGAAGGGCTGGGTGTCGGGCAGCTGGAGCGTGGACAGGCGCGACGGGCGGCGGAGGTGGACGAGCACGACGCTGGTCTCGACCGCGCCGATGGCCTCCCTGGCCGGGTCGTCGCGGAAGGCGCGGACGTCCCGGTGGGTGTCGAGGCACCCGTCCCCGCCAACCCATGACACACCCCAGCCGAAGCCGGCGAGGCCGTAGCGCTCGAGCCGCTCGGCGAGCGGCCACAGCTCGTCGAGGCGGAACGGCTCCGCGGCCCGGGCGATGAACTGCTCGCACATGGCCGCGCATTCTACGCGGGCGCGCGGCGAAGGACGTCCCCGGTCCCTACGCTTCGAGAACGCTTCGCGGCACCCCATCGTCAGGACGGGTGACGGGAGGCGCGAAGCGTGCTGGGGAGCCTGGTGGGGGACGCGGTCGATCGGGACACGGTGCTCCGGCCGCTCGTGGCGGGAGCCCGCGACTCGCTGCTGCCGGCGCGGTTCGAGGCGATCGAGGATCCATTTGCGCAGCAGGATCCGTACTGCGGGGTCACCTAGACCGCGGTCTGGCTCGATCGCGAGGTCAACGGCGGGATCAGCGGGTCCGGGGCGCCCTGTGGGTCGCGCGGGCGGCCGTCGGCGGCCCAGGCGCCCTGCCGCCGGTTCTTCGCAGATGTCCGCGGGGCGAGCGCTATCCGGCTCGGATGGCCGCCCTGTCTTGATCTCCGGGCCGGCTCGTGCGCAAGTCGCGGGGCACACGGCCGGAGGTTCCGCCAGATGCCCGCACGACGGCCCGTGTCCGAAGGCATTCCGGACAAGGGCCGCAGGGCGACCGTTCGCGCAGGATCCTGCGCGAATCAGGACCAGATGACCACACCGGGAACATCTGGCAGGAAGTAGCCGGATGCGGGCCGCCGGGGGAGCAACTGCGCATTTCGGGGCGCCGAGGATCGGGATCGGCCGAGGCGGCCACGATTGTGACCGCCTGGGCGCGCGCCGCAGCCAGATGACGTTCGGCGGCGCCAATGGAGCGCGACACAGGAAGACGGCGCCACCGGGGGAGAACCGGTGGCGCCGCCAGGGGACGCGAGGGACGCGGGACGCGAGAGGGGGACGCGCGGGTCGCAGGGGGCACGACCCGCAGGGACGTCGTTTCGATCAGCCCTCCGCGAGCGCCGACGCCTCGCCGGCTTCGTTGGTGCCGAGCTTGAGCAGGAACCGGACGAACACCAGCCCGCCGCTGATCGCGATCAGCGCGAGCGCGACGAACAGGATCGGCTCGGCCATCGGCTGCGGGACGCTGAAGTCCACGCCGTTCCGCGTGACGGTCGTCATCGACTGCAGCGCAGCGGTCCAACTCATCCCCTGGTCCGCGGCCTCCATGCCGTAGATCTGGGGCACGATGTAGAGCACCGAGGCCACCAGCAGCAGGATGCTCTGGAGCTGGAAGTGCGAGGCCTTGTCGTCGGGGTCGCCGAGCAGCTTGACGAGCGCCGCCCACATCAGGAACACCGTCGCCAGCGGAGCCGTGATGCCCAGGCCGTCGCCGCGGAGGTAGACGTCGGGGAAGAGGAAGATCACGGACAGGACCAGCGTGATCACCAGGAGCGCATCGCGGGTGAGCACGTAGGAGAGCCACCAGACGTCGCCGCCGAAACGGAGCGTCAGGCTCTGGAGGAAGCGCAGGACATAGGGCCGGGCGAAGTGCAGCGACAGCGTGAATGCCCACAGGATCGGCAGGACCGCGGCGACGGACGCCACCATCCAGTTGGCCCCACCCGAGGTGAGCGAAGATGCGAGGGCGTCTCCGGAAAGCATCGTATTCGCTCCTTCAGGCAGTCTTCGGCTGGCGCATCGACAGCCGGAAGTTGTAGGCGACAGCAACGATCCCCAGGAGGCCAGTCAGGGCCGCGGAGATGTAGCACAGCGGCAGGGCCAGGGCGAGGTTCGAAGACGTCGTCAACGACTGGGCCAGCGGCAGCAGGCGCGACCCGCTCAGCCCGACTGCCTGGACGCCGAACAGGTAGGGCGTCAGGTACAGGGCAGCGCCGATCCCCACGAGGACGATCTGCGCCCGCATCCACTTGAGGTCCGCGTCGCCCTTCGTCATGAGCTTGATCAGCAGCGCAGCGAACGCGCAGACGGCGGCCAGACCTCCGGTGATCGGCAGGTTCTGGTGCAGCACCACGTCCGGGTAGAAGAAGATGAACGAGCCGAGGAACACCTGCAGCAGCATGATGTCGCGCAGGCCGACGTAGATGATCCACCACAGGTCCGCGCCGAGCCGGAGCGTGAACTTGCCGGTCGTCTTGGCCATGTACGGTCGGGCGACGTGGAGCGCCACCGTGAGGATCCAGAGGATCACGAGGGCGGCGGCGATGGTCCCCTCGACGAACGCCTCTCCGGCGCCGAAGAGACCTGAGACCTGGTCAGCGTTCACTGGGCTCCTCCCTGGTTGAGCTGGCGGGACGGGGGTGTGGCGGGGGTGAGCGACGTCGCTGCGGCGACCGGCGCGTGGGCCGCGGAGGGGCCGCCGATGCGCGAGTCGGCCGGGCCGCGACCCTTCGCGACCTGGACGGATGGACATCCGTAGACGGCGTCGCAGCGGAAGCAGCGGGACGCCTCGGTCCTCGCCGCGTCCTCCGCGAAGCCCTGCTGCGTGGCCTTGAAGTTGGCCGTGTCAACGACCGGGAGCGGCGCGTGGACGCGCGGCCGGTCGGCGATGTCGAGCCGGAGCGTTGCCTCGGCCGGGGTGTGCACCTTGACGGTGCGCATGATCTCGGCCTCGCCGTCGCGGGCTCCCGAGAGGTACTCGTGGATGGAGCCGGCGGCGCGCCGGCCGGCGGCCACGGCCTCGATGATGGTCTTCGGCCCGCTGACGACGTCGCCACCGGCGAAGATGCCGGCGCGGCCCGTGGCCAGCGTGTTGGGGTCGGCGACGATGCCGGCCCAGCCGCTGACCTCGATGCCCGCGCCCTCGGGGAGGATCGACGGGTCGGGCTCCTCGCCGATGGCGACGAGGATGGCGGTCGCCGGGAGCTCCCGGGACTCGCCGGTCGGCGTCCACGGCGTGCGACCGCCGTCGTCCGGCTTCGCGCCCGGCTTCGTCACCTCGCACCGCAGTGCCACGACGTCGCCGTCGCGACCCACGACCTCCTTGGGGGCGAGGCCCTCGAGGATCGCGATGCCCTCGCGCTCTGCGGCCTCGACCTCCTCGGCCTGGGCCGGCATGTCGACCCTGCCGCGGCGGTAGACGATCGACACGCTGGCGGCGCCGGAGCGCTTGGCCGAACGCGCCGCGTCCATCGCGGTGGACCCGCCGCCCACGACGATCACGTCGCCGGTCAGGACCGGGTTCTCGCCGAGGTTGACCTCCTTGAGGAACCGCGTGGCGGGGATCATGCCGCGCTGGTCGTCGCCCGGGACGCCGAGGCGCCGGGACTTCGACGCGCCGGTGGCGAGGAAGATCGCCTTGTAGCCCTGGCGCTCCAGATCGGGCAGCGTGAAGTCGCGGCCCATCGCGGTGTCGAGCTTGAGCTCGACGCCGGCATCGAGGATGCGCTGGAGCTCCTCCTGGAGGACCTCGCGCGGCAGGCGGTACTCGGGGATGCCGATGGCCATCATGCCGCCGGGGACGGGCATGGCCTCGAGGACCGTCACCGGGTAGCCCAGGCGCGCGAGGTACCACGCGGCAGCCATGCCAGCGGGCCCGCCGCCGACGATCGCGACCTTCTCGGATCGCGCCTTCTGTGGCTTGGGCACCTTCGGCAGCTTGCCGTGCTCCACGGCGAACCGCTTGATGGTCCGGATGCTGATGGGCTCGTCGAGGACGCCGCGGCGGCAGGCCGACTCGCACGGGGCGGTGCAGATCCAGCCGCAGACCGAGGGGAACGGGTTGACCTCGGCAGCCACCTGGTAGGCCTCGTCGTAGCGGCCCTGGGCCACGAGACCGACGTAGCGGCCGGCGTCGGTGCCGGCGGGGCAGGCCAGCTGGCACGGGGCCTTGGGGGTGGCGGGCCCCTCGTCCACCATGGTCGTCCACGCCTGCCAGGGCTGCGGGCGGCTGCGCGTGCGCCACGGGAACAGGCTGCCCCAGGGCGTCGGGTGGACCGGCTTGAGGGCTTCTCGGGTCACCGCCGAGAGCGGGAGCCAGGCCTCGTCGGCCGCGACCGACGTCGGCCGCTCGATGGGTCCCTGACGCTCGGCCAGCGGGACGAGCTCGCCGCGGAGCTCGGTGATGCTCATGACGGCCGGCGGGCATTCTCGGACGCAGATCCCGCAGCCGATGCACTCTCCCACCTGCATCGGGCGCTCCATCGCCCACGGCAGCGGTCGGCCGCCGACCGGCCCGGTCTCGATGCCGGGATGGTCCGGCCGGGACATGTCCAGTGCCTCGACCGGGCACACGTCCATGCAGATGCCGCACGTGATGCATCCCGCGTGGTTGATGTCGATCCGATAGCCCATACACCGCCTCCTTGTGGGTGAGGCTGATGGTGGCCTGCGGCGGCGTTGAGCACCACGCCCGCCCGAGTGGGCTGGCTGCCCATCATTTCGGGTAGGGACACCCTGCCGTTCGGCTCGGGCCGAGTGCGGATCGGGCGGCGCTCCCTGCAATCCCGTGCACCGAGCGGACCTGTCGACGCTTCCTCCGTCGTCCGGTCCGCTCGGTGCCTCCAGGCGCCCGGCAGAGCCGCGATCGAGCGCACGAGGCGGCCCGGGCGGCGCTCCCTCCGCTGGCAGGGTCCGCTGGGTGCGCCGCGGCGCGGGCCGGGGTGAACGCCCTATGGGTGTCGCAACGGCGCGGGCGCCCCCGCCGAGTCACCAGTCCTCGACAAGCCCCTCGCGCATCGCCCGGGCCACCACCTCGGCGCGGTTCTGCGCGTGCAGCTTGTCGAGGATGTTGCGCAGGTGGAACTTCGCGGTGTTCTCGCTGATCCCGAGCTCGGCCGCGATCTCCTTGTTGCGCAGCCCGCGGACCACGAGCCGGAGCACGTCGAGCTCACGATCGGTGAGGTGGTCGGGATCGGGCTCGGTCGTCGGCACTGGCTCGGGACGCGCCAGCTCGGCCAGGATGCGCCCCGCGATGGCCGGCGTGATCGCCGCCTCGCCCCGCTCGATGGCGTTGAGCATCCCGCGCAGCTCGCCCGACTCGAGGTTCTTGAGCAGATAGCCGCGCGCTCCTGCCTTGATCGCGGCGAACAGGTCGTCGATGTCCTCCGACGCGGTGAGCATGACGATCGCGATCCCCGGCGCCTCCGCCGCCAGTCGCCGAGTCGCCGCCAGCCCGCCGCCGCCGGGCATCGCCACGTCCATGAGAACGAGATCTGGCCGCAGGCGGAGCGCGGCGGACACCGCAGCGTCGCCGTCGGCGACCTGGCCGACGACCTCATGGCCCCAGGCGCCCATCAGCGAGGCCACGCCGTCGCGGAACAGCGGGTGGTCGTCAGCGAGCAGGATGCGCATCGATCAGTCCGCCGAGGTCGGGGTCGACACGGGCCGGTCGTCGACCGAAGGAGCCCCCGCGTCGCCCGCCGGGGCGGAAGCCGACGCCGCCGAGGGGCCCGAGGCGGACGCGTCGCCCGAAGCCGCCGAAGCCGCCGAAGCCGCCGCGCCACCAGCCGCCTCGACCGGTGCGTGCCCTGCCAGGGGCAGCGAGACCCGCACCTCGACGCCGCCCTCAGGCCGGTTCGCCGCCCTGAACGTCGCGCCCACCCGCGCCGCCCGCTCGCGCATCGCCCGCAGCCCGTAGCCGGGCTTGTCGATGACGCCGGCGGCCGGGAAGCCGCGCCCGTCGTCGGCCACGGACACGGTCAGCACGCCGGAGTCGATCCCCACGGCGAGTCGGACACGCTGCGCGGAAGCGTGCTTCCGGACGTTCGTCAGCGCCTCCTGGACGATGCGGTAGAGGTTCGCCTCTGCGTCCGGGTCCAGGCGCAGCCCCTCGCTGGCGGGGTCGATCGCGAGCTCCAGACCGAACCGCGACGCCTCGGCCACCCGGCGGGCGTGCGCGGCGAGCGCCGTTCCCAGCCCCTGGCCGGGCTCGATGGGCCCGCGCAGCCCGATGATCGACTCGCGCACGTCCACGTACACCGCGCGCGCCGCCGACCCGAGCTCCGCGAGCTGGGCCCGCGCATCGTCGACGCGTCCGGCCTCGAGATACCCCGCCACCGCCTGGCTCTTCGTGTTCACGTAGCCCAGCACCTGGGCGATCCCGTCGTGCAGCTCGCGCGCGATGCGCTCGCGCTCGTCCACGACCGCGAGCTCCCTGAGTCGCGCCTCGAGCCGATCGTGCTCGATGGCGATGACCGCCTGGCTCGCGAGCGACCCGAGGGTCTCGACCTCGTCCACGCCGAAGCCCCGGACCTCGCCGCTGCCCACCGCCAGCACGCCGATGGTGGAGCCGCCGCGCTGGAGCGGGGCCGCGAGGCGGGCGACTGCGCGGCTGGGGTCGACGAAAGCGAGCAGGGCGTTGGCGTCAGGGGTCTCGATGTCGGCACGGACGGCCTTCGCGTCGGCCGCCAGGCCGTCGGACGCGCGGAGCGCGAGGCGCCCGTCGGGTCCCTCGAGGAGGATCACCGCGACGTCCACCTCGAGCAGCTGGCGCGCGTACGCGACGACGGCCTGGAGGACGTGCTCGATACCCGACTCAGCGGCGATCGAGACCGACACCCGGTTCAGCGCACGGGCGGACGCGCTGCGCGCCTCGAGCTCGGCATTCCGGGCGCGGAGGGTGCCGGTCAGCCGGTCGATGCGGCGGAAGACGAACCAGGCGATCACGCCGCCGATGACCAGGACCGCGCTCGACACCGCGACGTTGTCGAGCGGGATCGGCACCGACGGGTCGAGGAAGGTGTCGCTGAGCTCCTCGAGGAGCGCGACCACGAGGGCCGGGACGAGGATCACGAGCCAGCGGAGACGATTGGGTCGTGAGGGAACGGTCACGCGTCGAGCATACGCTGGCGCCGGGCTGGCCCTGCCGTGGTGCGGAACGAGCGTCCTGCTGGAGCCGGCTCGATCCTAACCCTGAGGCCCCGTCCCCTGGCAGCCAGGGCACCAGTAGGCCTGCCGCGGCAGGTCGCTGCCCTGGTGCGCCATGCGCACGATCGATCCGCAACGCGGGCATGGCCGGCCCGAGCGGTGGTAGACGTGGCGAGGCCGCCGGCCGGTTGCGGCGCCCTCGCGCAGGATGTCGCGTCCCAGCTCGACCAAACGGCTCAGCGTCGCGTCGTCAAGCGCTCCGACTGGCGTCCAGGGCGAGCAGGCCGCCTGCCAGAGCGCCTCGTTCTTGACCTCGTTGCCGATCCCGGCCAGCACCCGCTGGTCGAGGAGCGCCTCGCCGATGGGCATCGCGGCGCGGGCAGGGGCGCGGAGCCGACGGACGGCCTCGTCGATGTCAACACCCTCGGCCAGCAGGTCCGGCCCCAGCGCGGACAGCGACGGGTGCAGGGTCTGCGCCCGCTGCTCGAAGAGCTCCACCACCGGGGCGTCGAAGCAGACAGCGACGGAGCCCTCCACCTCGAGCACGAACCTGGCCCGGGCTGGCGGCCGGCGCCAGCGCTCGCCGGGCCGATACCGGTGCCACGAGCCGTGCATGCGGAGGTGCGTCCGCAGCTCGAGGCCGTTGTCGAACAGGATCACCAGGTTCTTTCCGACCGACTCGACCGCCGTCACCGTGGCGCCCAGGACGCGCTCCACGCGCGGCACCGCCCCGAGGCCGCCAGCCCGCGCGGCGAGCACGGGCCGCCCGACCAGCCACGGTCGAAGCCCGGCCGCCGTGCGCGCCAGCGTGTCGCCTTCAGGCATGCGGGGATCCTACGCGCAGCGGCCGAACCCCTAGCGGATCGGCCGGACGGGGGACGGGCGCGGGTACGTGCGCTCCAGGGGGGCCGTGGTGTCGGCGGCTCGGAGCACCAGCCCGCGATACCCGGCGACGAACCCGGCAGCGAGGAGCGCGTCGCGCCGCGGGGCGCTGCCCACGGGCTCGCCGTCCGCCTTGGCGATGACGAGCTCGCGGACCCGCCCGTCGGCCAGGAGCGCGCCGAGGGCCCGGAGCGCCGCGTCGAGCACGGAGGGGTTGTCCGCCGCGGGGAACGTGGCGAGCGACGTCCCGCCCCGCTCGAGGTACAGGGCCGCCTCGCCGTCGACCAGCACGATGTACGCGCCGGCGGCGCGCCCAAGCGGGCGGCGGTCGGCCTCGTCGCGGCGGGGCCAGGGGAGCGCGGCGCCGTACGGGTTGGCGGGGTCGGCGGCGGCGAGGAGGTGGACCACGCGCCCGTGGTCGCCCGCGGCCTCGCCCGGAAGGCCGCGCACGGCGCGCAGCCGGTCCACGGCGCCCGGCAGCGCGAACTGCGCAGCGCCGAGCCCGTCCACGAAGTAGCCGCGGCGGATGCGGCCGCCCTCCTCGAGCATCCGGAACACGGGGTAGACCGCCGAGAAGCCGCCGTCGATCGCCTCGCCCGCCACCGCCTCGCGGGTGAGGACGCCGTGGCGCTCGAGCAGGGCGAGGGCCTGCGCGTGGAGCCGCTCGGTGCGCGAGGGGCCGGGGCCGGCTGCCGGGAGTCCATCGGCCGAACCCTCATCGGGCGAATCCTCGTCCGGCCCCGACGGAGCCTCGACCAGCGACCACCGGCCCGCCGCCTCGGGCGGCCCGAGCGCCGTCAGCCGGCCCGGTCGTGGACGGTGGTCGCGCGTCGGCCGCTTCCAGCGCAGCGCCCGCAGCGGCGCCACGGTGTCGTTGGTGACCTCGCCCGCCCAGACCAGGTCCCAGAGCGCGTCGAGCACCTCACGGTCGCTTGGGCCGCCCGACGCCTGGTACAGCTCCCGGTAGAAGCAGGCCCCGCGCCGCCCGAGGTGCGCTCGCAGGCGGTCGTGGACCAGCCCCTCGGGGCGCGTCACGCCCTCGGGCAGGCCGACCGGCCGCAGCAGCTCCCGCCCGGGCCGGTAGAGCACGACCCGCCCGTCGTCCCGGCCCAGACTCCCCCGCCCCACCCAGGCGACCTCGCCCATCGCTCCCAGCTCGTCGAGCAGCCTCGGCTGGTAGCCCTGGACGCGGGCCGGCAGCACGTCGCGCTCGAGCACGGACGCCGGGATCGGCAGGCCCGCCAGCTGGTCGACGACCTGCGCCAGCCGCTCGAGCGCCGCGTCGCCGCGGTAGGCGGGGGCTCCGTTGCCGCCCACGGGCGCGACACCGTGCCACGCCGGCAGGAACCGTGCCAGCGCGACGGGCTCGACCGGCTCCACCTCGTGCCGCAGCCGCGCCAGCGACCGCCGACGGAGCGAGCGCAGCACGTCCGGATCGCAGAACTCGCGCGTGGCGCCGCCCGGCCGGAACTCGCCGGCGAGCACGGAGCCCGCGGCGACCATACGGTGCAGCGCATCGTCCACGACGCCCACCGGCAGCCCCCAGCGCCGCGCGGGGTCCTGCGCCGTGAACGGCCCGTGGGTGCGCGCGAACCGGGCGAGCAGCCCGTCGAGCGCGGCGGCGGCCGGCGCCAGGAACACTGACGGCACGCCGGGCGGCGGCGGGACGCCCACGCCATCGCGGTAGCGCGCGACGTCCTCCATCGCGATCCAACGCTCCTCGCCGGCGATCCGGGCGCGCACCGCCCGCCGCGACGCCGCGAGATCGGCCAGGTGGAGCATCGCCTCGACCCGCCCTCCGGCCGTCCGCGCCCCGGCCTCGTCGGGCGACAGGTCGCCCAGGCGCCGCAGCAGGTCGTGGGCCTGGTCGGCGGTCTTCGCCCAGCGCTCCTCGACGAGGCCCTGGAGCGAGAGCTCGAGGTCTGCCAGGGCGTCGGGGTCGAGCAGCTCGCGCAGCTCCTCCTGGCCCAGCAGCTCGCGCAGCAGGTCACGGTCCAGGGTCAGCGCCTGCGCCCGGCGCTCGGCCAGCGGGGCATCGCCCTCGTACATGTACGCGGCGACATAGTCGAACAGGAGTGAGCTCGCGAAGGCCGACGCGCGGGCGGTCTCGACGCTGTGCACCGTGATGTCGCGCCGGGCCACCCCGCCCAGGACCTCGCGCAGGGCCGGCAGGTCGAACACGTCGGCGAGGCACTCGCGGTAGGTCTCCACGAGGATCGGGAAGCTCCCGTAGCGGCTCGCCACGGCGAGCAGGTCCGCGGCGCGCTGGCGCTGCTGCCAGAGCGGGGTCCGCGTGCCGGGCCGCCGGCGGGGCAGCAGCAGGGCGCGCCCGGCGTTCTCGCGGAACCGGCTCGCGAACAGGCTCGACCCGCCGACGCGGCCGACGACCAGGTCCTCCACCTCGTCGGGGTCCGGAAACAGCAGCTCCTCTACCCCGACCAGCGATCCGTCACCCTCTGGGAGCCGGATGGCGATGCCGTCGTCGGACCAGATGGTCTGGACCTCGAGCCCCAGGCGCTCGGCGATCCGGGCCTCGATCGCCATCGTCCACGGCGCGTGGACCCGGCCGCCGAACGGCGAGAGGATGACCAGGCGCCAGTCGCCGAGCTCGTCGCGGAAGCGCTCGACGACGATCCGGCGGTCCGTCGGCAGCGCGCCCGCCGCCTCGCGCTCGTCCTCGAGGTAGGCGATCAGGTTCTCGGCCGCCAGCTCGTCGAGGTCGTGGCGGCTGCGCAGCCGCTCGGTCGCCCTTGCGCGTCCCCCCGGCCCCTTCGCCAGGTCGGCCTCGGCCTCCCGGGTGAACGCGCCGATCGCCCGCCCCAGCTCCACCGGGCGCCCGACCGCGTCGCCGTGCCAGAACGGCAGCTTGCCGGGCACCCCGGGCGCGGGCGTGACCACGACCCGGTTGGGCGTGATGTCCGCGATCCGCCAGCTGGACGCGCCGAGGACGATCACGTCCCCGTGCATCCCGGCGCGCAGCTCGTAGACGTTCTCCTCGTCAAGCTCGCCGACCCGCCGCCCCGGCGTGCCGGCCTCGCCCTCGAGGAAGACCGGGAACAGGCCGCGGTCCGGGATCGTGCCGCCGCTGGTGACCGCGACGGTCCTGGCGTCGGTGCGCGCCGCGACGACGTCGGTCAGCCGATCCCAGGTGATGCGCGGCTTGAGCTCCGCGAACTCGTCCGACGGGTAGGCGCCGCTCAACATCCCGAGCACGCCTTCGAGGGCTTCACGGGTCAGTGTCTCGAACGGGGCGGCGCGTCGGACGGCCGCCAGCAGCTCGTCTGCCGTGAACGTGTCGGCCAGCGTCCAGGCGACGATCTGCTGGGCGAGCACGTCGAGCGGATTGCGGGGCAGCGTCGTGGGCTCGATGGCCCCGTCGCGCATGCCCCGGACGACGACCGCGGTCTCGAGCAGGTCGCCGCGGTACTTGGGGAAGATGACGCCCTTGCTCGGCTCGCCCACGTGGTGGCCGGCGCGCCCGATGCGCTGGAGACCGCGCGCAACCGAGGTTGGGCTCTCCACCTGGATGACCAGGTCCACCGCGCCCATGTCGATGCCGAGCTCGAGGGAGCTCGTGGCGACCAGGGCAGGCAGCCGTCCCGCCTTGAGCTCTTCCTCGATCTCGAGGCGCTGCTCACGGGCGATGCTGCCGTGGTGGGCCCTGACCAGCTCCTCGCCGGCGAGCTCGTTGAGGCGCTGGGCGAGGCGCTCTGCGAGGCGGCGGCTGTTGGTGAAGACGATGGTGCTGTGGTGCTCGCGGATCAGCTCCAGGATCCGCGGGTGGACTGCGGGCCAGATGCTGGTGCGCAGCTCGCCGCCGATGACCGGGCCGCCGGGCTGCTCGTCCATCGGCAGGACCTCGCCCAGGCGCGCCATGTCCTCCACCGGGACGACGACCCGCAGGTCGAGCGGCTTCCTCGCGCCCGCGTCGACGATGGTGACCTCGCGGCCCTCTCCCGTGCCGCCCAGATAGCGCGCGATCGTCTCGAGCGGTCGCTGCGTGGCGGACAGGCCGATGCGCTGGACGGGCTTCGCGTCGGGGGCGCGCAGGCGCTCCAGGCGTTCCAGGCTGAGCGCGAGGTGGGCGCCGCGCTTCGTCCCGGCGACCGCGTGCACCTCGTCGACGATGACCTGCTCGACGCCGCGGAGGATCTCGCGCGCCTGGCTCGTCAATAGCAGGTACAGGCTCTCCGGCGTGGTGACGAGAATGTCCGGCGGGTGGCGCACGATGTCGCGGCGCGCGCCTGCGGGCGTGTCGCCGGTGCGCGACGCGATGCTGATGTGCGGCGGCTCCTCGCCCAGGCGTTGGGCGGCGAGCGCGATGCCGGCGAGGGGCGCGCGGAGGTTGCGCTCCACGTCGTAGGCGAGCGCCTTGAGGGGGCTCACGTACAGGGTTCGGACGCTGCCCTGCTGGCCGCGCTCCGGCGTGGGCGTGGGCTCCCGGGCGATCCGCTCGAGGCACCACAGGAACGCGGCGAGGGTCTTGCCGCTGCCGGTGGGGGCGTGGATCAGGGTGTGCTCTCCGCGGGCGATCGCCGCCCAGCCTCGGGCCTGCGCGTCCGTCGGGGCCTCGAATGTCGAGGTGAACCAGGCCCGCACGGCGGGCCCGAAGGGTGCCAGCGGATCAACGGTGCTGCGCGCGGCCACGGGAGGTCGAGTATAGGCGGGCAGCCGCCGTTCGTACAGATGTTCGGTTCTGGTTCCGTCTCGGCGACCCCGCCGGTCGGCGGCGGCGATCACGTCGCGCAGCGGCGCCCACCAAGCGCCCGGGGTCGGAATCCGAACCGGCGGGCCGGGGAGAGGGCCCGCCGGTTCGATGCCCCAGAGAAGTGGTCGGTCGCCGACGGGAGGGGGAGAAGCCGACGGCGGCTGACCGACGAGATTCGAGGTTGGCGGCGCGGAGCGCGGAATGGGCGGTGGGGGCGGCCGGGGTCCGGTGGGAGAGCGGGACCCCGACCTGCCCAGGCGGGACGCGTGGGACGCGGATCGGTGAGTGGTGCCCTGACCCTGTGTGCCTGGCCCGTCCGTCCGAGCCGTGGCTAGTCTCCGGCGCCGAGCTTTCCGGCGGCGTGTGCCCAAGCGCCCGACCATTGGTGACGTTGGGGTCCTTCGGCCCTGCCTTCCTGTGCCATAGGTCCCGGTGCGTGCGGCCCCCAGATTCGGGACCGACGGCGCGACTCGCCCCGATTCGACGGTGCGAGGCGACGCCCGGGCCGCGCGCTGCTACGATCCTCGGCCATGGGCCCCGAACGACTCCTGCTCATCCTCATCGTCGTCCTGATCATCGTGATCATCTGGCGCGGTCCGCAGACCCTGCCGCTCATCGGCCGCGCATTCGGCCAGGGCGTCAAGGAGGCCCGGCGCGAGATCAAGGACATCAAGGCGGACGTGTCGAAGAAGTCCGACGACGAAGACGGCGGCACGCCGGCCGCCTGACCGCCGATCGTCCGCGTCGCGGCTGAGGCGACACCGCCTCGGTCGGCCGGCGCCGGCCACGACCCTCACGCGGAGGGCCGTCCCCTACTCGTGTGCCCCGAGCCGCCGCCGCGTTCCGAGCGAGTCCAGGCGCAAGCGTGACCGCTCAAGCCCCGCCACGTCGAACCGGCCCGGCATCGCCGTCCCGGACCCGAGCCCGTCGAGATCGCCCGTCAGCACGACGCCTGCGTCCGGGATGTCGAACGCGAGGTGCGCGGCGTCGGTCCCGGGCGTCGCCAGCGCCTGCATCGGCAGGTCTCCCTCGGTCACCCACTCGCCATCGTGCAGCGTCCGCACGCCGCGGACGACCTCCAGGCCCACGCCCGGTCCGGCGAGCACCGGCAGGTCGCCCCGCAACGTCAGCGCGGTCACCCCGGCGACATGGCCCGGCTCTGGCGACGTCAGGGCGATCGCCGCGACCCGCACGCCGCGCGCGGCCGCCTCGCCCAGGATGGCCTCGGCAGCCGGCTCGTTGGGGTCGCCCGGGTCCACCACGACCACTCGCTCCCGGCCCACCAGATAGACGCACACGGAGCGCCCCGGCAGCCCGCCAGCGCCGCCGAGCCGCACCCGCGTCACGCCGGGTGCGACGGGCTTCACAACCGGCTCCCCCGCCCTGCCAGCCGGCGCCAGCACCGCCCGCACGTCCGACGCGGAGGTCGCATTGTCGACCTGCCGGAGCGTGGTGGCAGTCGGCGGCCAGAGGTCGATCTGACCCGCGCGCTGGGCCGCCAGGGCATCACGCGGTCGCAGCCACTCGTGGCCCGCCACTTCGCGCGGGTCCAGGCGGAAGCCCGTCCCGTCCGCCGCGTCGGCGACGAAGAACCTCGCGTCGTAGCGGCGCGCCACCTCGATCGGCGGGGTGACCCAATGCGAGAGCGGCACCAGCCGGTCGGCCCGCAGGCGCAGCCCGAGCCGCTCGACCAGCGCCCGGAGCGGCTCGTCGGCGCGGTGCGCGGCCTCGACCTCGGCCGGGTCGGGTGCGCTGCCGTCGGGCCGTTCGGCGAGCAGGACGCCCGCCTCCTCGTACAGCTCGCGGATCGCCGCCACCGCGTGGCCGACCGCCTCCTCGCGCCCGAGGTCGCCGGCCCACGCGGCGGCGCACCGCTCGACGTCCACGCCCATGCGCGCAGCGGCGTGCGGGTCCCGGTCGGCGGCCTCGACGGCTCCGCCCGGGAAGACGTGGAGCCCGGGGCCGAACGCCATCGTCGCGGGCCGGTGGGTCAAGAGGACCTCCGGGCCGCCATCCCCCGGCCGTAGCAGCACGATCGTCGACGCGGGGCGGGGGAGAGCCATCGGCGCCTCCGCGGATGCGGCGCGAGGCGGCCGGCTCACCGCGCAGTCGTGGGCTGGGCCGGCAGCGGCAGCAGGTAGGCGATGAGGTGGACGCCGGGCACGGGGTCGAAGTCGCGGTCCGGCGCCCGGCGGAACCCCAGCCGCTCGTACAGGCGCCGCGCCGCGTGCATGCCGAGCTCCGTGCAGATGGCCACCCCCTGGCGCCCATCCACACTGGCCCGCTCGATGCACGCGCGGACGAGCGCCTCCCCGACTCCGCGGCGCTGCGCTGCCGGCGACACGCCCAGCATCCGGAACCCAGCCTCGCCCTCGCGCTCGATCTCGGCCATCGCGTTGTCCCGGCCCGGGATGTACGAGACCGACCCGAGCACCTCTCCGCGCTCGTCGTCCACAGCGACCAGCACCGGGCAGTGGCGCGCCCGCCCACGCGCGTCGAGGACCTCCCCGAGGTATTCGTCCTCGTCGGCGCTCGGACCTCCGTGCGCCCTATACGCCTCGACCACGATGCAGCCGGCCGCGTCGAGCTCGTCGGGGAGCGCCTCGCGGACCGTGAACGCGCTCACGTGCCCACCAGCAGCGCCTCGAGCGCCTCGGGCTCGTGGACCGGCTGGCGGCAGGCGAAGTCGCGGCAGACGAACGCCGTGGAGCGGCCGCGGAGCGCGAACTTGTCGCGCAGCAGCGGGACGGATGAGCCAGCGCCCGCCGCGGTGACCGCCAGGACGCGGAACGGGCTGTAGGAGCGCGAGGCGACGCGGACGAGCGGATCGGCGGCATCGACCGCGCCCCCGACGATCGCCACCTCGACGATGCCCCGATGGGCCACCTCCAGGGCGCACAGCCACTGGGCGAAGGCCGTCGGATAGCGGGCGAGGTACGGGCCGACGCCGGCCAGCGCCCGCTCCGCCGCCGCTCGATACCGCGGTTCGCCGGTGAGCGCAGCCAGGCGGAGCAGCACGGTCGTGGCCATGGCGCCGCCGGACGGGACCGCGTTGTCCTGGAGGTCGCGCGGTCGGATCACCAGCCCCTCGGCGTCGTCGGCCGTGTCATGGAAGCCGCCGCCGGGATCTGCGAACCGGGCCAGGATACCCTCGGCAAGCGCCACGGACTCGGCGTACCAGCGCTCGTCGGCGGTGGCCTCGTACAGGGCCAGGAGCCCCTCGGCAAGGTCGGCGTGGTCTTCGAGGATGCCCTCCGCGGTGGCCCGTCCGTCCTTCCACGAGCGCCTCAGGCGTCCCGCCTCCACGCGCAGCCCGGCCAGCACGTCCTCGGCGGCAGCGATCCCCGCCGCCCGGTAGGACGCGGCACGGTTCGCGAGCGCGGGCACGTCCGCCTCGAGCACCCTTGAGGCCTCCGCCAGCGCCGCGATCGCTAGGCCGTTCCAGGCGGCGAGCACCTTGTCGTCGCGAGCGGGCTGGGGCCGGGCGCGCCGGACCTCGAACAGGGCGGCCCGAGCGGTCGCCAGCCGTGCCGCCACCAGGTCCGGCGTGAGGCCGAAGCGATCCGCCAGCTCGGCGTCGCCGCGAGCGCGAGACAGGATGGTGACGCCCTCCCAGTTGCCCGTCTCCGTCACGCCGCATGCCGCCTCGAACAGTGGCGCGTCGTCGCCCAGCACCTCGCGCACCTCGCCCGGCAGCCACGTGAATGTGGCGCCCTCGACACCATCGGTGTCGGCATCGAGGCTCGCCGCGAACCCCCCGCCGGGCGTCCGGAGGTCGCGGAGCAGGAAGTCGAGCGCACCGACCGCCACGTCGAGGTGGCGCCGGTCACGGGTCAGCTGCCAGGCGTGGAGGTAGACGCGGGCAAGCTGGGCGTTGTCGTAGAGCATCTGCTCGAAGTGGGGAACGAGCCAGCGGGCGTCGGTCGCGTAGCGGTGGAAGCCGCCGCCGAGCTGGTCGTGGACGCCGCCGTCCGCCATGCGGTCGAGCGTCCGGCGCGCGATCGCGAGCGCCCGCGGGTCGCCCGTCGCGAGGTGCCGGCGGAGGAGGAACTCGATCGTCATCGGCTGCGGGAACTTGGGCGCCCGGCCCCAGCCGCCGTTGACCTCGTCGTGCGAGGCCCCCAGCGCCGCGGCGGCCTCAACCAGCACCTCGACGGGCGGCAGCGATCCTGCGGCGTCGCCCATGCCCCGGATCTCGGCCAGCGACGCCACCACCGCCTTGCCCGTCTCCTCCACGGCGCCACGACGGTTGGCCCATGCGTCCCGGACCCCTGCCAGCACCTGCCCGAAGCCCGGCATCCCCTGGCGTGGCGCCGGCGGGAAGTACGTGCCGCCGAAGAACGGGCGGCCGTCGGGGGCGAGGAACACCGACAGCGGCCAGCCGCCCTGCCCGGTCATCGCCTGCACCGCCGCCATGTACACGTTGTCGAGGTCGGGACGCTCCTCGCGATCCACCTTGACCGGGACGAAGTGCGCGTTGAGGTACGCGGCGAGGGCCACGTCCTCGAACGTCTCGCGCTCCATCACGTGACACCAGTGGCAGGCCGCGTAGCCGATCGAGAGGAAGATCGGGCGGTCGAGCTCGGCGGCGCGAGCGAGCGCCTCGGGACCCCAGGGGTACCAGTCGACCGGGTTGCGGGCGTGCATGAGCAGGTAGGGGCTGGTCTCGCCAGCCAGGCGGTTCGAGCGCGCCGGGGGGTCGTCCGCGTCGGCCATGCCTGCGATGGTAGCGCCGCGTGACCGCGGCGCCGTGCGGCGCCGCGGTAGGCTGGGCGCGTGATCGAGCGTGTCGTGCCCGGGTTCCTCCCCAGCGCCCACGGGCTTCGTTTCGCCAACGCGTTCCCCGCCGGGCCAACCCTGCGGCTCGGTCCGATTGACCCGCGCGTCGTCGGCATCGGCGACGCGTCGGCAGGGCTGTGCGGCGGGATGGCGCTCACGGCGCGCGACCTGTGGGCGGCCGGTGTCCCGGCCCCGGTGGAGGCCCTGCCGCCGGCGAACGGCAGCCGCAGGTTCCGCGCGCTCGTCAGACGCCAGGTGCAGTCGCTCGACTGGCTGCGCGTCCCGCTCCGATACGCACTGCTCGCGTTGCTCCACGCGGAGGCGCCGCCGGGCCTGCCCGGGCTTCGGCCCGAGGGCGCCCGCAGGCCGATCCCCCGGCGCGGCCCCGTGCGGGTGCCGACGCTCCGGCGCGAGTGGCCTCGCGTGCGCGCCGAGCTCGACGCCGGCCGGCCCTGCCTCCTCGAGCTGATCCGCGCCGGAGGGTTCTCCCCAGCGGTGCTGGCCCGGAACCACCAGGTGCTCGCCTGGGCCTACACGGCCGACGACGCGTGCTGCGCCGAGCCGGCCGCGATCGAGGCGCAGGGCGGGACGATCCGCATCCGCGTGTACGACCCGAACCACCCGGGTGACGATGGCGTCGCCCTGGAGCTGGCGATCGCCCCCGACGACGGGCGGCGCGGCATCGACGAGCGCATCACGCTCCGCCAGACGACCGGCGAGCCGCTGCTGGGCTTCTTCCGCGGGCCCTGCCTCCCGAACGCGCCGGTCGACGCCTGGCGGTGACGCGGCGAGGCCGGGTCGTCCGCTACCCGTTCGGAGGCTGCCGCAGATCCACCTGGCCGCAGCCGGTGCAGTAGCGGAGATCGAGCGGCATTTTCTGCTCGCCGAGCTCGCCCAGCTCGCCGATGAGCAGCTTGATCGTTCCGCCGGTCCCGCCGGTGCGGAAACTCGACCATTCCCCAGTCTGAGAGCGGGCGGCCGCAGCGCAGGCACGGGTCGCCGGCGATCGCGTCTACATCGCGCTTGGCCATGGCAATGCCCGTCGTCACGGACGCCCCGCACAGCGTGGTGTCCCGTTTCTGACGTCGCTCGCCGGTCGCCGCCCGGGACCCCCGCCGCGCGCCGCCGGCTGAGTCGCGCTGGACTCGCCGCGGGCGGCGGCGTGCGCGGGCGCCGGTCCGATCCGGGGGTCCGGGTCGTGGCCCGTGCGCGCGGGAGGCGCTCCTGACCCTGACGCGACTCAGCCGGCGGGGGACCGGCGAGCCGGAGCGCGAGGGCCCGTAGACACCCCCTGTCCTGACCTGCGGGTCTGGCCGCAGGCGCTCGCCGGGCGCCACCCTGCCGGAGTCGCAGGGAGCGAGATCGCCATGTCCGCTGTCGTCGTCGAGCCGCGCGTCCTCTTCGAGCATCCGGCCGCCGTCGCCGACGAGCTGGCCGGCAAGCCTAGCCGCGTCTTGTTTGTCGACGTGCCAGAGCACCGGTTCGTCATGATCGGCGGCGTGCGCGGGCGCCGGCCCGGGCCGGGGGCCCGCGGCGTGGCCCGTGCGCGCGGGAGGCGCTCCTGACCCTGACACGACTCAGCCGGCGGGGGACCGGCGGACCGGAGCGCGAGGGCCCGTCCACACCCCCTGTCCTGACCTGCGGGTCTGGCCGCGGGCGCTCGCCGGGCGCCACCCTGCGAGTGGCAGCGTTCGCAGAACCACACGACGGCGCGGACATCTACCAGCGGTGGCCTGGCACACCGTGCCAGCTGCTGTCCCGGTTGGCCCCCGATGCGAACCGGCCCGC
Organism: Chloroflexota bacterium; assembly: GCA_021783095.1. Taxonomy (GTDB): domain Bacteria; phylum Chloroflexota; class Limnocylindria; order Limnocylindrales; family CSP1-4; genus CAIXZV01. The sequence continues at coordinate 104,145 of JAJXUG010000001.1, forward strand.
CGCCCCCACCTACCCGCTGGTCAGCCCGGAGCGGCCACGTGGTGCCAATGGTGGCGACGGCAGGGGGACGCCTTCCCGTGTGCGCCGAGAGCCGCCGCGATCTCCGCCGCCCAGGTGCGGATCTCCCGCCGGTCCGCCGGGACGAGCGCGGCCACCGGGTCATCGCCATCGGGCATCCCGACGCTGCCGAACGTCGCCACGCCGCGGGCGCCGATCGCCCGGCCGACGGTGACGGCGGGGAGTTCGTCGGCCGCCGATGCCGCGCCGCTGCGACCCGCCCGCCCGCCGATCGGGCCCGTGCCGTACAGCCAGACATCGCGATCCCGCAGGGCCGCAGCGTGACGCGCCAGGAACCCGCCGCCGTCCGAGGCGCGGCTGGGCACGAACATGCCGCTGCCGACGACGACCGCCCGGTACTGCGAGATGTCGTCGACATCCTCCTTGGCCCGGCAGTCGACCACGAACCCGGCGGACCGCAGGACGGACGCGATCGCCTCCGCCGTGCCGGCCGTCGACCCGGAGCGGCTGGAGAAGGCGACGAGGACGCGCGTCGGGGTCATGGGGTGGCGGGGCTCCTTGGGTGTGCCGGGATGGTCGGCTTCGGAGCGAGCCATCGGGAGGGCCGTCGGGACCGACCTGCGGGGGACCCCGCCCGGTGATGGCCCGTGCCCATGGGACCGGGCCATCGGTCACGAACCAGACGGCCCGGTCACGTTGGGCCGTGCGGTCGCCAGCCTCGCGGAGAAGGGCGGGCCGAGTGGCCCTAGGCGAGGACGCGCCCGGGGTTGAGGAGGCCGCGAGGGTCGAGTGCGCGCTTGATGGCGCGCATCACCGCGACTGCCGGCTCGCCCCGCTGGCGGACCAGCCAGTCGCGCCGGACGACGCCGATGCCGTGTTCCCCGGTCACCGTGCCACCGAGGGCGAGCGCCGCCTCGAACAGGTCGGTCCGGGCCTCGTGGAGGCGAGCGGCGGCCATCGCCTCCGGCTCGTCGCGGCCGAGGACGAATGTCGGGTGGAGGTTGCCGTCGCCAGCGTGCCCGAAGGTCCCGATGACGATCTGGTGTCGCGCGGCGATCGCCTCGATCGCCCGCAGCAGCTCCGGCACCCGGCTGCGCGGCACGCCGACGTCCTCCATCCGCGCCACGCCCTGCGCCTCGAGCGCCCGGAATGCGAGGCGCCGGCCCTCGCGCAGCCACTCGGCCTCGGTGGCGTCCTGGGCCCGGACGACGAGGCCCGCGCCCGCCGCCGTGCACACCGCCTCGGCCGCGTCCACCTCGGCCACGGCGGCGCTGCCGGGCAGGTCAGACTCCACGAGCAGCATCGCCGCCGCGACCCGGTCGAGCCCCAGGTGGTGCACGTCGTCCACGGCGCGGATCGTGGTGCGGTCCATCAGCTCGAGGGTCACCGGGACGATGCCGGCCCGGGTGATCCCCGCGACCGCATCCCCGGCCGCGTCGAGCGAGGCGAAGAAGGCGAGCAGCGTGGCGCGGGGCGGCGGGGTGGCTCGGAGCCGGAGGGTGGCCTCGGTCACCAGGGCGAGGGTCCCCTGGCTGCCGACGAGCAGCGGGATCAGCCCGTACCCCGCCACGTCCTTCACGTTGCGGCCGCCCAGGCGGAGGACCGACCCATCGGCCATGACGACCTCGAGGCCGAGCACCGCGTCGCGCGTCACGCCGTACTTGACGCAGCACAGCCCGCCGGCGTTCGTGCCCAGGTTGCCGCCGATCGTGCACGTCTCGTACGAGGCGGGGTCGGGCGCGTAGAACAGCCCCTCGGCCGCCACGGCCTTCTTGAGGTCCGCGTTGACCACGCCGGGCTGCGTCACCACGACCAGGTTCGCGTGGTCGATCTCGAGCACCCGGTTCATGCGCGTGAACGCGATGGTCAGCGCGCCCTCGATCCCCGCCGCACCGCCCGACAGCCCCGTGCCGGCTCCGCGGGGAACCACGGGCACGTCGTGCTCGCCGCACAGCCGGACCAGCTCGGCCACCTGCGCGGTGGTCTCCGGCAGCGCCACGGCGAGCGGCAGGCCCGTGGGCAGGTAGGCGGTCTCGTCGCGCCGGTACGACTCGCGGTCGGCCGCGTCGGTGAGCAGGCGCAGGCCGGGCAGGCGGGCCTCGATCGCGCGCAGGAGCCCGGGGCCGTCGCCTCGGACGAGCGCGCTGGGAGCGGCGGCGGGGTCGGTCGGCATGGGCGGAGTATCGCAAGCCGCCTCGATGCCTGCGCGGCGTAGCATTCGGGGGCCATGCGAACCCGTCGCGGCGCGGTCGTCGCCCTGCTCACGGTCGGCCTGCTGGGCGTCACCCCAGCCGCGCCGGTGTCGGCCACACCGATCCCGGGGTCGTCGGCCCGGGGATCGTCCGGCGCGCCCGCCTCGCCTGCGATGCTGTTGCCGCCGGAGATCGCCGCCCAGCCCGCGACTCGGATCGTCCCGGGTTCGGTCAACCGCACCACCATGGCGCTCACGGCGACCTACAGCGTCGGCGCGTCGCTCGCCTGGGGGTCGGGGCGCCTGTCGGGCCAGGCGACAATCACCGCCACGAACGACTCGCCGGCGGGGATCGACCGCATCGAGCTCGGCACGGTCTTGGCGCCGCTCGGCGGCCTGCGACTGGGCGTCACCAGCGTCGATGGCCGGACCGTCGCGCCGACGGTGAGCGGCCAGACCATCCGCGTCCCGCTCGGCGGCGTGCTGCCCAGCGGCGCCGCGGCCACGGTCGTCGTGCGCTTCAGCGCCACACTGCGCTCGTCCACCCGCGGCTCGAACTGGCTCTTCGCGCGCGCCAACGGCATCGCCGAGCTGTACCGCTGGATCCCCTGGGTGTCGCGCTCGACGACCTTCGCCCGGCCCAACCACGGCGACCCCTTCGTCACGCCGTCGAGCCCGGCGGTCCACGTCGTCCTCCACGCCGACGTGCCGCTGCGCTGGGCGACCACCGGCACGCGCACCGCGCTCTCGGCAGACGGCCTGACCGCCACCTTCGACGCCGCCGACGTCCGGGACTTCATCGTCACTGCCAGCCGCGATGCCACGACCCGTCAGGCGACCGTCAACGGCACCACGGTCAGGGTCGTCTCGCGGCGGGGCTTCCCGTCGGCCGCCGTCCTGTCCGCGGGCGTCACCGCCCTCACCCGGCTCGAGGCGCGCCTCGGCCCGTATCCGTACCCCCTGCTCACGATCTCGGAGTCGGCGGGCGGGTACGGCATGGAGGGCCCGATGACGGTGTGGATCCCGCCAAACGTGGCGCCGTCGAACCTCGTGTACCTGGTCACCCACGAGATCGCCCACCAGTGGTTCTACGGCGTCGTGGGCAGCGACCAGGCGCGCGAGCCGTTCGCGGACGAGGCGATGGCCGACATGGCGACGCGCAACGTGCTCGGGATGCGGCGGGCGTCGCAGTGCTCGACCGCCCGGCTCGACCTCGCCATCTATCGCTACTCGTCCACGTGCTACTACGAGGACATCTACATCCAGGGCGGCAACCTGATCGACGACGCGCGCCGGCGCATGGGCAGCCCGACCTTCTGGGCCGCGATCCGCGGCTACCTCGCGGCCCACCGCTTCGGCCTGGTCCACACGCGCCAGCTGCTCGACGCGATCGACGCCGCGAGCCCCGTCGACTTCGCGGCGCGATGGCGCACACGGTTCCCGTCGCTGTATTAGCGTCTCCGCCATGACCGCCGACGCCCGCCTCCTCCGACTCGCGACGCCCGCCGACGCCGACGCCGTCGCCGCCATCTACGCGCCGTACGTCCGCGAGACCCCGATCTCGTTCGAGCTCCAGCCTCCCACGGCCGAGGCGATGGCGGGCCGGATCGAGCGCACGCTGGCGCGGACGCCGTGGGTGGTGGCCGAGGTCGACGGCGTCGTGCGGGCGTACGCGTACGCAGGGCGGTTCCGCGACCGCGCCGCCTATGACTGGACGGCCGAATCCACGGTGTACGTGGACCGCGCCCTGCACCGCTCCGGCCTGGGGCGCGCGACCATGGCGGCGGTGCTGCGGGTGCTGCGGCTCCAGGGCTTCCGGCTGGTGATCGCGGGCATCACGCTGCCCAACGCGGGCTCGGAGGGGCTCCACCGGGCGCTCGGGTTCGAGCCGGTGGGCACGTTCGACGGCGTGGGCTGGAAGGCCGGGCGCTGGCACGGGGTGTCGTTCTTCGAGCTGGAGCTGTTCCCGTGCGTCGATGGCCCGGAGCCGACGCCCATCCGGCCGCTCCCCGAGCTGCTCGGGACGCCCGAGCTCGCGGCGGCGATCGCTGGCGAGGGGTAAGCGCCCGGGCTCAGCGGTCCTCAGCGGCGCCGCATCCCTTCGACCCCGTCGGGTCGACGCCAGGCCGGCCGTCCGTCGCGCCGACGCGCCGGTCGGCGGCCAGCGCCTGCGGGAACCAGCGCACCCGGGGCGGGAACATCGGGCGCCAGGACCGCCACATCGTCGTGAGCCAGGCGTCGAGCGCCCGCTCCACCGGGCCCCACGGCAGGCCGAGCTCGGACCGGGTCGCCGCAGGCAGGAGTCCCACGGCGGGCACGAGCACCGGCGTGAGCGTGGACCGAGGCGCGTGGCGGAGCAGCTCGGCCACCGGGGCCGCCGCCGCGCCGAGCCGCCTCGCCACGGCGCCCCGCCCGACCACGGGAGCGAGCGGCGGGTGGAGGACGGCGTGCGCCAGGTCGCGGGAGACGGCCGAGGGGTGCGCGGCCCCGCCTGGTCCCAGCATCTCGGCCACGTACGCCTCGAACGCGTCGAGGTCTGGGGGGAGCAGGGCATCGCCCACGCCGAAGCTCCGCCCCACCACCAGGGTCTCGGCGTAGAAGCGCGCCTTGCGCTCGCGCGGGATCTCGCCCAGCCAGCGCTCCACGGTGACCAGCGTCGCCCAGACCAGCGTGGCGTGGACCCACAGCGAGAGCTCCGGGTCGCGGGCCGCGTACTCCCCGCCGAAGCGCGCCGCTGCCGCGGGATCGGTGACCGGGCCCGTCACCGTGCGGTGGAGGCTGTTGAGGCGCCGGATCTCAGAGCGCGCCGCAGCCGTCGACCCGTACACGATCCGCAGGTAGGAGCGCAGGGTGCCGTCGAGCCGAGCCCAGGGGTCGTCGCGGAACGTCGAGTGCTGGGCGACGCCCTCGGCCACCAGGGGGTGCGCGATCTGGAGCAGGACGGCGAGGGGGCCCGCGCCGAGGAGGAGCGCAGCCTCGCGGTTCAGGCGCCACGCCTGCGAGTCTGGCCCGTACAGGCCGCGCGCGCCAGCGGTTCGCGCCGCGATCGACGCCTCGCGCGGTGAGTCCTCCGGGTCCGGCGGCTCGCCTCGCCCGTGCCGGTCGAGGACTACCGGTCGCTCGGGCGTCGCCCGACCACCCACCACGCCGCCGGGAAGGCCCCTGCGGCCACGAGCAGCTTCACGACGTCGGCCGCCAGGAACGGCACGAGGCCGAAGCGAAACGCGTCCGCCGCCGACAGCCCGCCGGCGACGGCCAGCCACGGCACGCCGACGAGGTAGATCGTTGCGGTGCCCAGCAGGTTCATCCCGACCGACCCGCCGATGTGGCGGTCCCAGCCGAGCTCGGCCAGCCGCCCGACCAGGCCGCCCGCAGCGATGAACCCGATGAGGTAGCCGCCGTTGGTACCGAGAATGACCTGCAGCCCGCCGCGCGACTCCGCGAACACCGGGAGGCCCACGACACCGAGCGCGACGAACAGCCCCACGGAGATCGAGCCGCGGCGGAGGCCGAGCGAGCCGCCGACGATGAGGACCGCGAGGGTCTGGAGCGTGAACGGCACGGGGTTGCCGGGCAGCGGCACGGAGATCCACGACCCCAGGACCATGAGCGCCGCGCCCGCCAGCACGAGGCCCAGATCGCGGCTCCGCGGCGACACCCGCTCGCCCACGCGCACGGGGACGAGGAAGTCGGCGATCGTGAGGCCACGCTCAGCGGCGGAGACGCGGGTCAGGGAGGGGATCGCGTACGACATCGGCTCCTCAGGGCGGGTCTGGAACCCGCGTTGCGCGGAGTCTACCCGAAGCAGGTACGGAGTCCCGTGCCAAGCGGCCCGGGGAGGTCCGCAACCGCGCCCGAGAGCGTGGCCGGGGTGAGCCCGAAGCCCATGCCGACGCCCGTCGCCTCGATCGCCCGTCGCGACTACTCGCCCCGGACCGCCATGGGGATGGGCACGCGCCCGGCCATCCGCGCCGGCTGCGCCGCGGCCAGCATCGCGAGGGCGACGCCGAGCACGATGGCGAGGGCCACCGTCGGCCAGGGCACGACGCTCATCGGCCCGGCCGCTCCCCCGCCGCCCGAGAGCAGCACGCCGACGAGCACGCCCGTGACGCTCCCCACCAGCCCGCCGATCGCGCCCAGGATCCCAGCCTCCACCAGCACGCTGCGCCAGACCTGGATGCGGCTCATGCCGGCCGCCCGCAGCATGCCGATCTCGCGCACCCGCTCGAGCGTGTCCATCGAGAGCGTGTTGACGATGCCGAGGGCCGCGATCACCACCGCCGCGAGCGCGAGCAGGTCCAGCAGCCCGAACAGCCGGTCGAGCGCATCGCCCACGGCCCCGGCCACGGCCGAGACGGGCGAGGCCGTCAGCGCCATCTGCCGCGCCAGCGCGTCGACCTGCGGCTGCGCGTCGGCCTGGCGGCCGGGGGCGTAGCGCACCGCGAACGCGTCTGCGCCCAGCACCCCGAACTTCGAGGTCGCGTCGCCCCAGCCCACCAGCACCGCGTCACCGGTGCGGCCCGGGAAGCTGCGCGCGACGAGGCCGACCACCTTGAGGTTGACGAGTCCCTGCGACGTGGCCACGGCCATCGTGTCGCCGACGCCCACGCCGAGCCGGGCCGCTCGCGGGGCGGGCAGCACGATCGCGCCCGTGCCATCGAGCGCGTTGAGCGCGGCGGTGCGATCGCCCGCCGTGAAGTTCAGACGCCCGTCGGCCAGGAAGTCGGCGCCCCGGATCGCGACGGCCTCGAGCCGCGTGCCCGCGTACGCCAGGTCGAACGACGCGATCGGCGTCGCGAGCGCGACCCCGTCGATCGAGGAGAGCTGCGTGTCGATCCCGCCCGGGCCGACCGGCGCCGGGGCGATGGCCGTGAGGACCTCGTCGCCCGGCACGACGTCGGCGAGCCAGGCGGTGGCCGACACGCGCGCGCTGCCGGCCACGGACGCGAGCGCCACCACCATCGCGAGGCCGATGACGAGTGCGCCGACCGTGAGCGTGGTGCGGCCCGGGTCGCGTCGGATCGCCGCCCGCGCCAGCCGCTCCTCGAGCCGCAGCAGGGCGGCGAACGGCAGCCCGGCCAGTCGCGCGAGCGGGGCCAGGAGCACGGGCGTGAGCAGCACGGCGACCAGCAGCAGGACGTACACGCCCACCGCGCGGACCGGGATCGCCAGGTCGGTCGCGCCGCCGGGCAGCAGCAGCACGGCCGCCGTCCCGATCACCGCCACCACGACCACGAGCCAGCCGGTGTGGGCGCGGACGAGCCGCGCTGTGTCGGACCGCACGCGCAGGACCGCGACGGGGCTGACCGCTGCCGCACGACGCGCGGGCTCGACCGCCGCGACCAGCGTGATGCCCACGCCCGAGCCGATCCCCGCGAGCACGGCGAACGGGCCGATCACGGGCCCCTCGATCGCCAGCTGGCCGCTCGCCCGCAGCCAGGCGGCGGCGAGGTACGCGAGCAGCGTGCCGACCACGATGCCGACCCCGGAGCCCGCGACCCCCAGCACCAGGGCCTGGGTCACGACGACGCGGACGATCTGCGAGCGCTGGGCGCCCGCGGCCCGCAGCAGCCCGAGCTCGCGGATCCGCTCGACGACGGTCATCGCCATCGTGTTGAGGATCAGGATCGCGGCCGCGAACAGCGTGATGGCGGCGAGCAGCGCCATCGTGGACCGGATGTCGAGCGTGGAGGCGCGCAGGCTGGAGGCGATGTCCTGCGGCCGCGAGAGCACGTACGGCTGGAGGGTGAGCGCCTGCCCGATCGATGCCGCCACCTGGTCCACGGGCGCCCCGGCGGCAAGCACGACGTCAACGCGCGTGACGCCGCCCACCTGCGCCGGGGCGGTGTCGCCGTCGGCGACGCTCAGCAGCTGCGCGGTGCGGATCGGCAGGACCACGGTGCGGCCGCCCGAGCCGAGCTCCGGGCCGTCGCCGCGGAGCACGCCCGTGATCTTGACTGTCAGCGGGGCGCCCATGCCCAGGATCTGCAGGTTGTCGCCCAGCTCGAGGCCATCGGTCGCGGCGAGGGTCTCGGTCACCAGTGCGGAGGCCCCGTCGGCGGGGGCGAGCGCGACACCGCGGGCGAGCGACAGGTCCCGGACGCGCGGCTCCGCGGAGGGGTCGATGCCGAGGACCGTGACGGGTGCCGTCTCGACCGGCCTGCCCGCCTGCGACGCGAGGAACGTCTTGCGCTCGATCGCTGGCGCCGTCAACGCCACGCCCGGCACGGCGGCGAGCTGCTCGAGGGTCCCCGCCGAGAGCCCCGTCTCCTCGAACGCCGTCACCCGCAGGTCTGCGCGGCCCACCATCGAGGCGACGGTCCGGTCGATCGAGGCGTCGAGCCCGGCATCCACGCCGAGCGCCGCCACCAGGACCCCGACGCCCAGCGAGATCCCGATGACGGTGAGCAGCGTCCGCGCGCGCCGAGCCGCCAGGGCCCGCCAGGCGTAGCGGACGAGGCCGCGCACCGGCTACAGCCCCAGCAGCGCGAGCCGGGCGATCAGCGGCGCGGCGGCGTGGTCAGTGCGGCGCCCGAGCACGATCTCGTCCTGGATCTGGCCATCCCCCACCACGAACACCCGGTCCGCGTAGGCGGCCGCCTTGGCGTCGTGGGTGACCAGCACGATCGTCTGGCCGCGCTCCATGCACGTCCGCCACAGCGCGTCCAGGATGTCGAGACCGGTCCGGAAGTCGAGGTTGCCCGTCGGCTCGTCGGCGAACAGCAGGGCCGGCCGGGTGACGATCGCGCGGGCCACGGCCACCCGCTGCTGCTCGCCTGCGGACAGCTGGTCCGGCCGGTGGCGCTCCTTGCCCGTCAGGTCGACCAGGGCGATCGCCTCGCGGACCCGCCCCGCGAGCTCGTGCGACCGCGGATCCTGCCCGGCGATCGTGAACGGCAGCGCCACGTTCTCGACCACGTTCATCAGCGGCACGAGGTTGAACGACTGGAAGACGAACCCCGTCCGCTCGCGGCGGAGCCGGGTGGCGTCCGAGTCCGACAGCCGGCCGATCGGCTCGCCCTCGAGCAGGACCTCACCGCTCGACGGCTGGTCGAGCCCGCCGAGGAGCTGGAGCAGCGTGCTCTTGCCCGAGCCCGACGGGCCCATCAGCGCCACGAACTCGCCGGGCATGACCGAGAGGCTGACGCCCCGGACCGCCTCGACGATCTCGCCGGGCATGCGGTACTGCTTGGTCAGCGAGCGCGCCTCGAGGATCGGCAGGACCGTCCGGCGCGGCGCGCTGGCCTCGTCAGCGGTGGTCGGCTGGAACGTCATGCGAGTCGGCGCCTCCCGGGCTGGACGGGATGTCCCCGATACGGTAGCCCGATGGCGAGGGGCCGTGGGGCCGCGGACGTCATCCGCCGAAGAACCGGGCCGTGATCGCCTGGAGGATCGACTCGATCAGTCCGCCCTCGGGCGGCGCGTCCTTGATCTGCAGCCCTCCCGGCGGCACGAACGGCGGCGCGCTCGCACTCGGCAGCTCGCTCGGCGGGGCCGTCTGGGAGGCGGCGGGCTCGGGCGTCGCGAGCGACGCGTCGTCCGGACCCGCGGTGGGGCTGGGCGTGGGCGACGGGCTGGGCGTGGGCGACGGGCTGGGCGTGGGGGTGGGGCCCGCGGTCGGCTTCGTCGTGGGCCTGGTCGTCGGGCGCGTGGTGGGGCGGACGGTCGGGTGTGCTGTGGGCTGCGTGGCTGGCCGGGGCGTCACCACCGGCTTCGGGGTGGACTTCGGCGTCGGCTTCGGCGTCGGCTTCGGCGTGGGCGCGGGCGCGGCCGAGCACGACTGGACGAACAGGGCGGTCCACATGAAGGTGTCGCCGGTTCCCTTGTAGGCCCCGACGGCCACGACGTCCCAGGCCTTGCCCATGATGTTCGCGCGGTGGCCCGCCGAGTTCATGAACATGTTGAAGATGTAGCTCGTGGCGTCGGCCTCAGACGCCCCCGGCCAGGTGACCGTGCCGATGTTCTCGCCCGCGAGCTTGAAGCAGTAGCCGTACTTGTACTGCATGTACCAGAACACGTTGTGGCTCGTGCCCAGGATGGTGTGCGAGAAGTAGTCCCGGCTGACCATGTCCTGGCTGCGCCAGCGGGCGATCGTGCGCAGGGCCGTGTCGAGCCGAAGCGATCGCAGGCCTCCCGACACGCGCGCCTGGTTCTGGAGCGAGATCAGCTGCGCCTCCGAGGTGGCGCTGAACGTGTTCGCGTCCCAGCCCAGCACCGCGGGGGCGGCCACGAGTTCCGTGGCAGTCACCGCGAACACCAGCGCGAGCAGCGCCAGCAGGCGACGCGGGTCGAGGCGGCGGGTCGCGTGGCGACGGAGCAGGGCGGTCATGCCGGTGCAACTCTCAAGCAGGCCGGCTCGGGGTCCGGCTCCCCGCATCGTGGACCGCATCGGCCCGCCGTTCCCCTCCCCACAGGTCCCGAACCGACAGGACCCGGGTACCACCCGCCGACGGTGTCATCCGCGTACCGTCTCGCGCGCCCCGAGTGATGACCGCCGGCGCGTGGCGGCATCACCACGACATCGTCCACCGCGGCCTTCCTCGCGTATACTGCGTCGGCCCTTCCCCGGCAGCCAGTGACCCGGTGTCCCACGACCGGTGAGGCGCCGGTCCGTGGCGTGGTGGCCTTAGCTCAATTGGCAGAGCATCGGATTGTGGCTCCGAAGGTCACGGGTTCGAGCCCCGTAGGCCACCCCAACTCCCCGATCAGCGGCCCCATCGGGCCCAGGATCGGGTTCCCGATCGCCGACGACAGACCAGGCAGCTCGTCCAGCCTGGTCGGGTCGAGGGCCCGAGCCCTATCCTTGAGAGATGCTCGTCGCTGCATGATCGCCGCCAGATCGGCGTCATGAGCCCCGGAACCGGACATGAACACGGCCTGCAGTGACGGCGAGCCGTTCCCCGCTGAGCTCGAGGGGGCCATCGCAGCCCACGGGCGGGTCCGCGACCACCACCACTGACAGGATCCCGGCGCGACGACGCCGGGACCGGGAGCCCCCATGCGCCTCTATGCCATCGCCTGCGACGTCCTCGCCCGGCCGCTCTACCTGTGCGCGGCGCGCAGCCCGCACGTGGTCGATCTGCAACTCTTCGAGCGGGGGCTCCACAACGAGCCCAAGGACCTCCGGGCGCGCCTCCAGCAGGCCATCGACGACGCGCCGGCGAGCGCCGAGGCCGTGGTCCTCGGCTACGGGCTGTGCGGCGGGGCCACCGCGGGCCTCGAGGCCCGCCGCGTCCCGCTGGTCGTGCCGCGGGCGCACGACTGCATCACGTTGTTCCTCGGCGCGCGCGAGCGGTACGCGCAGGAGACCGGTGGGGGCGCCGGGACGTACTGGTACGTGGCGGACCAGCTTGAGCGCAATGACGGGTACAGGGCGAGCGTCGGCGGCCTGGCCATCGGGTCCGACTCCGACGCCGACATCGAGGCGACCCGCGCGGAGTACGTTGCCAAGTACGGCGAGGACAACGCCGACTACCTGATGGAGGTCCTCGGCGGCTGGAGGGTCCACTACGCCAGGGCCGCCTTCGTCTCGATGGGGGTGGCGGACGAGGCGAGGCCGGAGGCCGAGGCGCGCGGCGAGGCCGAGCGCCGCGGCTGGGCGTTCGAGCGGGTCGAGGGAAGCCTACTGCTGGTCCGGCGGCTCCTCGACGGCGACTGGGCCGACGACATGCTCGTGCTCCAGCCCGGTGAGCGGCTGGCGATGAGCTACGACGACGGCGTGATCAGGGCCGCCGCCGGCTGAACACAGCCACGAGAGATGCCGCCAGCCCTGTGTGGCCGGACGAGTCGCTGCCGAACGATGCCGCCCCGCTCGCGGACGCTCGGGCGCGTGACCACCGTACGGCCGCTCCGGGCCCTGCGTGCCTCGCCGGGTTCGTCACCGCCAGTCTCGGGGCGGCGATCAGGACAGCAGGTCCAGCGTGCGTCCCACGTGGAGCGCGTGGTCGGGCAACCGCCCTAACGGTCCTCCGGGTCGAGCCGCTCGGCGAGGATCTCGGCCAGATGGCTGGCGCGCCGGCCGCCGAGGAAGGCCACCTGCGTCCGGCACGAGAAGCCGTCGGCGAGGATCGCGGTCTCCTGGGCCGCCGCCCGGAGGGCCGGGAGGAGGCCCAGCTCAGCCACCCTGCGCGTGATCGCCTCGTGTCCCGCCTCCGCGCCGAAGTTGCCGGCCATGCCGCAGCAGCCGCTGATCACCGTGTCTGCCTCGATGCCCGCCGCGGCCATTACCCGGCGGTCGGCGTCGTCGCCCAGGACGGCCTGCTGGTGGCAGTGCGGCTGGACGATGGCGTGCACGGGCGGGCTGGTCGGCGGCCGCCAGCCGACGCGGTCGAGGAGCTCCGCGAGGGTGGTGACGCGGGTCGCGAGAGCTCGGGCGCGGGAGTCATCGGGCAGCAGCCCCACGAGGTCCCGGCGGAGCATCGTGGCGCACGACGGCTCCAGCACCACGACCGGCTCCTGGCCGTTCAGCCCGCGGGCGGCCAGCGTCTTGGCGAGCACCCGCTTGGCGCCGTCAAGCTGCCCGGTGGTGTGCCAGGTCAGCGCGCAGCAGACGTCGTCCTCGGGGATCGCGACGTCGAACCCGGCGGCCTCGAGGACCCGGACCGCCGCCTCGCCGACGACGGGCGCCAAGTGGTTGGTGAACGTGTCCGGCCACAACACGACGCGGGGTCGCGGGGCGGGCGAGACGGCCGCCGACTTCGCGCGAGCCACGAACCGCTGCGCGAACGTCCGCGGCGCCAGCTCGGGGATCCGCCGCTCCCCCGCCAGCCCGCCGACGAGCGCCCCGATGCGGCGCGTTGGCGCAAACCCGGTGATCGCGTTCACGAGCCGCGGGCCACCGGGGACCTGTCGCGCGAAGCGAAGCCACATCGGCAGGCGGCCCAGCACGTAGTGGGCGCGCGGCCGACGCCGGCCGAGGTAGTGGTGGTGGAGGAACTCGGCCTTGAGCGTGGCCATGTCCACGCCCGTCGGGCAGTCCGAGAGGCACGCCCGGCACGACAGGCACAGGTCGAGCGCGCCCAGCACCTCCCGGCTGTGCCAGCCGGCGTCGGCGAGCGAGCCCGCGGCCATCTCCTGCAGCAGCCTCGCCCGGCCCCGGGTCGATTCGCGCTCCTCCCCGGTCGCTCGGTAGCTCGGGCACATGGCGGCGCTGCCGAGGTCCGTGACGCACTTCCCCACCCCGATGCACCGCTCCATGGCGCTGCGCGGGTCGCCGCCGTCTGCCTCGAACGCCTGGCCGGGCTCGAGCGCGATCAGCGTCGGGCGGGGCCGTCGCAGGTCCGCGTCGATGGGCAGCGAATCCACGATGACCCCCGGGTTGAGCGCGCCGGCCGGGTCCCACGCGGTCTTCCAGTGGCGGAACGCCTCGACGAGCGCCGGGCTGTACTGGCGCTCCAGCAGCGCGCCGCGCGCGCGTCCGTCGCCGTGCTCGCCCGAGAGCGTGCCGCCGTGGGCCACCACCAGGTCGGCCGCCGCCCGGACGAACGACGTCAACCGCTCGGTGCCGCCCGCCCGGTCCAGCCCGAACCCCACCCGCAGGTGGATGCACCCCTCGCCGAAGTGCCCGTACGTGATGCCGCGAAGGTCGTGGTCGCGGAGCAGCGCGCGGAGCTCGCCCAGGTACGCCGCGAGTCGATCGGGCGGGACCGCGGCGTCCTCGAAGCCTGGCCACGCGGGCGTGCCGTCAGGCAGGCGGGCGGATCGGCCGGCCCCGTCCTCGCGCACCCGCCACAGCGCCTGCTGGGCGGCGGCGGCCTCGAGCAGCGTTGCGTCGCGCCGTCCCGGCGCCGTGCCCAGGGTCGCCGCCAATCGCGCAGCGTGGTCGCGCATCGCGGCCTCGCCATCACCACCGGCCTCGACCAGCAGCCAGGCGCCGCCCGCAGGAAGGCCCAGGCGGGGCGCGAGGGCATCCGCATCCGCGCCGAGGACTTCTGGCGTCAGGCTCTCGACGGTGAAGGGCCGCTCCGCGAGCAGCGCGGGCACCGCCCCCGCGGCGGCCACGTCGTCGGCAAAGGCCAGCACGAGCAGCCCCTTGGCCGCCGGCATCCGCACCAGCCGCAGCGTCACGGCCGAGATGACGGCGCACGTGCCCTCCGTGCCCACCAGCGCCCGCGCCACGTCCGCGCCCCGCTCCGGCAGCAGCCAGTCGAGGGCGTAGCCGCTCACGCGCCGGGGCCACGGCGGGAGCTCGCGGCGGATCACCTCCCCGTGGCGGGCATACAGGCCCTGGATGCGGGCGTCGATCGCGGGGCCGGGCCCTTCACTCGCCCCCGGCGCCGTCGGGCCCAGCGCGCCCAGCCGTCGCCGCGTGCCCTCGGCCGTCACCACCTCGAGCCCGAGAACGGCCTCGGCCGTGGTCCCCCACCGCACCGAGTGCGAGCCGCAGGCGTCGTTGCCCACCATGCCGCCGACCGTGGCGCGGTCGTGGGTGGACGGGTCCGGGCCCACCCGCAGGCCGTGCGGGGCGGCGGCCGCGTTGACCGCGTCGAGCACCGTGCCCGGCAGGACGGTCGCGGTCAGGGCCACCGGGTCCAGATCCAGGATCCCGCCCAGGTGCCGCCGGACGTCGACCACCAGCCCAGGGCCGATCGCGTTGCCGGCGATGCTCGTGCCCGCGCCGCGCATCGTCAGGGGCACGCGCGCCTCGGCCGCCAGTGCCACGGTCGTCGCCAGGTCGTCAACCGTCGCCGGCATCACCACCAGGGCCGGCGGCACGCGGTAGTTCGAGGCGTCCGAGCTGTACAGAGCCCTGACCTCGCGGTCGTCGCGCACCTCGCCGCGGATGGCGCTGCGGAGGCGCGCGGTGAACGCGGCGAGGTCAGCCGCGTCGGCGGCGTGTCCCGGCAGCGTGGCGGTGATCGGCGGATCCTCCTGCAGATTGCGACCTAGCGTACCGAGTCAGGGTGGTCCACACGGGACAGTACGTGGACCGCTCCGGGACCGAGGCCCTGCGCAGGGGGCGGACCGATGACCATTTGACCGCCGGCGCGATCCCCCTGACGATCCGACCAGCGCGGACGGCGCCTCGAAGCCACAAGGGGACTCATGACGGCGCCGGATGACGAACTGCTCGCGTCGGGCCGCGGCTCGGCCGCCCGCGGCTGTGTGCTCGAGCTGGTCGAGACCCTCGTCCTCACGCTCGTCATCTTCCTCGTCATCCAGAACTTCGTCGCCCAGCCGTTCCGCGTCCAGATGTCCTCCATGGAGAACACCTTCCAGCCCGACCAGTACGTCCTGATCGACCGCATCTCGCACCTCTGGAGCCCTTACCAGCGCGGCCAGGTCATCGTGTTCCGCCCGCCCAAGAGCGCAAGCGAGCAGGGCGACCCGTTCATCAAGCGCGTCATCGGCGTGGGCGGCGACACGGTCGACATCCACGACGGGCAGGTGTTCGTGAACGGCAAGGCCCTCGACGAGCCCTACCTGTACCGCAACGACACCGGCGAGACGGAGCCGACCGAGGCCAATGGCGGACTGTCGCACTGGGTCGTCCCCGACGGCCACCTGTTCGTGATGGGCGACCACCGGCAGGTCTCCGTCGACAGCCGGATGTTCGGCTTCGTCCCCGTCTCGTCGGTCATCGGCCGCGCCATCCTCCGCTATTGGCCGCTGTCGGCCTTCGAGGTCGTGCAGACCCCGACGTACGCTCAGTAGACGGCGCGCGCGCGGCCGCCCTGCGGTCCGCGAGTCACCTCGGAGGCGACGAATTCGGCCCTCCACAGTCGAATCGTCGCCGCGCGGGCGACGACGCGACCCTGAATGGCGTCTGGAGCCGCGGACTCACGTCGGTTCGTCGCCAAGCAGGCCACGGAACGATCGCCGAGGCGAGATTCCGTCGCCTCAGAGGCGATCCGGGCGCAGCCATGGCCGGCCACCCCCTTGACGCCCCGCCTCCGTGGTGAGATAGTTGCACGTGCAACAATATTCAGGAGCGCCCCCATGCCGGCCGTCAGCGTTGACGACATCACCATCCTCCCCCGCATCCCCGCCCCGGACCCGATCGCCGCGAAGCACCGGGCGGTCGTCGACCTCACCACGGCCCCGTCGGGCTTCGAGGGCGACGGCTTCCCCGTCCGCCGCGCGTTCGCGGGCGCCCACCTCGAGGACCTCGACCCGTTCATCCACCTCGACCAGATGGGCGAGGTCGAGTACGCGCCCGGCGAGGCGAAGGGCACGCCGTGGCACCCGCACCGCGGCTTCGAGACCGTGACCTACATGCTCGACGGCGTGTTCGAGCACGCCGATTCCAACGGCGGCGGCGGCGTGATCACCAACGGCGACACGCAGTGGATGACCGCCGGCGCCGGGATCCTGCACATCGAGCGCCCGCCCGATTGGCTGGTTGCCCAGGGCGGCCTGTTCCACGGCTTCCAGTTGTGGGTCAACCTGCCGCGCGACCAGAAGCTCGCCACGCCGCGCTACCAGGACATCCGGGCCGGCGAGGTCGCCCTCGCGTCATCGCCCGACGGCGGCGCGCTCGTGCGCGTCATCGCCGGCGAGGTGGCGGGCCACAAGGGCCCGGGCTCGACCTGCACGCCCATCACCCTCGTCCACGCGACGCTCTCGCCCGGTGCCGAGCTGGTGCTGCCGTGGCGCGCCGACTTCAACGCGCTCGGCTACGTGCTCGCCGGGCAGGGCACGGCGGGAACCGAACGACGGCCGGCCGGGATGGGCCAGCTCGCGGTCTTCGGCCCCGGCAACACGCTCACCTTCGCGGCCGACGGGATCCAGGAGTCGCGCGCGCCGACGTTCGACGTCCTCATCCTGGGCGGGCGGCCGATCCGGGAGCCGATCGCATGGATGGGCCCGTTCGTGATGAACACGCGCGAGGAGGTCCTCACGGCCTTCCGCGACTACCAGGCCGGGCGCATCGGGACGATCCCCGCGGTCCACGGCGCGCCGACGACGATCCAGACGTCGAGTCCGTCCGACCGAGCGTAGGGGCGAGGGGATCAGGGGCGCACGTGCGGCCCGGCGCGCCCGATACGATGGAGGGCATGCCCACCTCGTACCCCGTGCCGCCCACCTCCGACCAGGCCGACGACTACCACGGCACCCTGATCGCGGACCCGTACCGCCCGCTCGAGGATGCCGACGCGCCGGCAACCCGGGCCTGGATCGAGGCCGAGAACGAGCTGACCGAATCGCTGCTGGCGGCGGTCGCCGGCCGCGGGGCGATCAGGTCCCGGCTCGCGCAGCTGTGGGACGTCGCGCGCAGCGGGGTGCCCTGGCGGCGCGGCGACCGCTGGTTCCAGCTGCGCAACACGGGCCTCCAGAACCAGGACGTGCTGTGGACGTCCGACCGGCCCGGGGCCGAGGGCCGCGTCCTGCTCGACCCGAACGTGCTCAACGATGCCGGGACGACCACGCTGAGCTCGATCTCGGTCTCGGAGAGCGGACGCCTGGTCGCGATCGCGACCTCCGAGGCGGGCTCCGACTGGCAGACCTGGCGGGTCCTCCGGGCCGACGACGGCACCGAGCTCCCCGATCGGATCCCGTGGAGCAAGTTCGCGGGGGCCGCGTGGACGCACGACGAGGCCGGGTTCGTCTACGGGCGCTTCCCGGAGCCCGCGCCGGGGGACGCCTTCGACGCGCCGAACCTCGGCATGCAGCTCCGCTACCACCGGCTCGGGTCGGACCCCGCCGATGACCCCATCGTCTACGAGCGGCCCGACCACGACGACTGGGGCTTCGAGCCCGAGGTCTCCGAGGACGGCGACCTGATGGTGATCACGGTCTGGCGCGGGACCGACCCCGAGACGCGGATCCACGTGGTCGACCTCCGAGGGTACGCGGGCGACGGTCCGCTCGAGGTGCGCCCGCTCCTCGACGCCGCGGACGCCGAGTACGAGCTCGTGGCGACCGTCGGCCGAACCCTCTACCTGCGGACGAACCTCGACGCCCCCAACCGCCGCCTCGTCGGGGTCGACGCCGACGATCCCGCCGCGGCGCTGCGCGAGGTCATCGCCGAGGGCCCGGACGCGCTCGAGCGCGTCACGCTCGTGGGCGGTCGGTTCGCCGCCGTCACCCTCCACGACGCCCACAGTCGCCTCGCCCTGTTCGAGCTCGACGGCACCCCCGTCGGCCCGGTCGAGATCCCGGGCACCGGCACGATCGACGCAACGGCCGGCCGGCGCGGGGACGAGACGCTCTACCTCGGCCTGGACCAGTTCACCGCGCCCAAGCGGGTGCTGGCGGTGCGGATCGCCGACGGCCGCGTCGCGGTCCTCCCCGACGAGGGCCTGCCGTGGGACCCCGACGCGTTCGTCACCGAGGAGGTGTTCCCGGTGTCGGCCGACGGGACGCGCTTCCCGCTGTTCCTCGTGCGTCGCCGGGACGTCGAGCCCAACGGCGACGTGCCGACGATCCTCTACGGCTACGGCGGGTTCAGCATCGCGGTCGGGCCCCGGTTCAAGCCCGAGTGGCTCGCCTGGATGGAGCGCGGCGGGCTGCTTGCGGTCGCCTCGCTGCGCGGCGGCTCGGAGTACGGCACGGCCTGGCACGACGCCGGCCGCCTCGCCAACAAGCAGAACGTGTTCGACGACTTCGCCGCCGCCCTCCGCTGGCTCGCCGGCAGCGGCTGGACCCGGCCCGCTCGGATCGGGATCACGGGGCGCTCCAACGGCGGGCTGCTCGTGGGCGCGACGCTCACCCAGCACCCCGAGCTGCTGGGCGCGGCGGTCCCCGAGGTGGGCGTGATGGACATGCTCCGCTTCCACCGGTTCACGATCGGCTGGGGCTGGACGAGCGACTACGGCAACCCCGACGACCCCGAGCAGTTCGCATGGGTGCTCGGGTACTCGCCGCTGCACCGCATTCGGCCCGGCACCGCCTACCCGCCGACGCTGGTGACCACCGCCGACCACGACGACCGCGTGGTGCCCGGCCACTCGTTCAAGTTCGCCGCCGCGCTCCAGGCGGCCCAGGCGGGCGAGGCCCCGGTCCTGATCCGGGTCGACACCGACGCGGGCCACGGCGCCGGCAAGCCGGTCAGCAAGCTCATCGCGGAGCGCGCCGACGTGCTCGCGTTCCTGGAGTCGGCGCTGGGCGAGACGTAGCGCCGCACGGCGTCGACACCAGCGGACCCAGCTCGCTCTTCGGGCGCTGGGCCCATCGCCGTCCGTTGGATAGCCGTCGCACGGAGGCGACAGAGCGAAGCGCCCGCGGTCGGCCAAGATCCGGCGAAGGTACGCAATATATATTGCGCACTACTCGTTGCGGATCTACCATGACCGCATGAGCGAACCACGCGTCAAGCAGGTCACCGATCTGGCCGGGCTCCGGGCCCTCGGCCACCCACTCCGGCTCCGGCTCCTCGGCCTGCTTCGGGCAGGCGGCCCCGCAACGGCAACCGCGCTCGGGGACAAGGTGGGCGCCGCACCCAACGCGGTCAGCTACCACCTTCGACAACTCGCCAGGGCGGGGTTCATCGAGCCGGCCGAGACCTCCGGCGGCGACCGGCGTGAGCACGCCTGGAAGGCGAGCCACGAGACGACCTCGTGGGAGCCGTCGGGCTTCAAGGATTCGCCGGCGTCAAGCGCCGCAGCGGAACTCGTCCGTCGCCGGATCTTCGACGCCTACGACCAGGCCCTCGAGGCCTACCTCCTCGGCGAGCACGGGGAGCCGGCATCGTGGCGGGCGGCTGCCGGGTTCGGCGACCTCGCATTCCGCGCCAGCCCGGGCGATCTCAAGGCCGTGCTGGCGGAGGTGAACGCTGTCGTCGCCCGCTCCCAGCAGCGCGCAATCGGGACCCTGGGCGATCCCGACCCCGACGCACGGACCGTCATGGTCATCTGGCACGGCTTCCCGCTGCCGGTGGACCGATGAGCGGCCAGCCCCGTCCGGCCCTCGCCCGCCGCGTCGCGGGGCGCCTCGTCTCCCCCCTGCTCCACGAGCGGGACTTCCGGCGCTTCTGGCTCGGCCAGACCATTTCGGTGTTCGGCGACCAGGTCACCCAGCTCGGGGTCCCGCTGGTCGCGGTGCTCGTGCTGGGCGCGGACGCGACCCAGATGGGGACCCTGCTCGCGGTGGGGCTGCTGCCGCACCTGCTGTTCTCGCTGCCGGCCGGCGTCTGGCTGGACCGGGTTCGCCATCGCCGCCGCCTGATGATCGCCGCCGACCTCGCTCGCGCGGCCTTGATCGCCAGCATCCCGGCCGCGTACGTGGCGGGCGTCCTGTCGATGGCCCAGCTCTACGTCGTCGGGTTCCTGACCGGCTCGATGGCGGTCGTGTTCGACATCTCGTGGAACACGCTGCTGGTGGCGGTGGTCCGGCGGGAGGCCTTCGTCCAGGCCAACGC
Source organism: Chloroflexota bacterium (assembly GCA_021783095.1). Taxonomy (GTDB): domain Bacteria; phylum Chloroflexota; class Limnocylindria; order Limnocylindrales; family CSP1-4; genus CAIXZV01. The sequence goes on from JAJXUG010000001.1 coordinate 124,652, forward strand.
GCTCTTCTCCGGCGGCCGCGCGCTCGCCTTCGTGGGCGGCCCCCCGCTGGCCGGTGTCCTGGTCCAGGTGCTCACGGCGCCGATCGCGCTGGTCGCGGACGCCCTGTCGTTCCTCGGGTCGGCGTTCTACCTCGCGCGCATCCGCGCAGCCGAGCCGCCCATCGAGATCGTGGAGGAGTCCATGCGCTCGCGGCTGTCGACCGGGCTGGTGTTCATCCTCCGCGACTCGATCATGCGCCCGATCCTGCTCTCGGTCGCGACGATCAACCTGTTCAACTTCTGCTTCCAGGCGCTCTTCATCCTGTACGTCACGGCCGGCCTCGGGGTGAGCCCGGGCGTGCTCGGCGCGGCCCTCGGCGCGGGTGCGGTCGGCGGCGTCCTCGGCGCGGTGATCGCCACCCGGGTCGGCGGCCGCCTCGGGCTGGGCGGGGCCTTCACGCTCGGCTGCGTGCTCTTCCCGGCCCCGATCATCCTCGTGCCGCTGGTCTCGGGCCCATCCGAGGCCGTCATCGCCATGCTGTTCGCGGTCGAGTTCCTGGCCGGGCTCGGCGTGCAGATCCTCGACATCAACGTGGGGGCGGTCATCGCGGCGCGGACCCCCGACGCAATCCGCTCCCGGTCCGGCGGCGCCTTCCGGTTCATCAACTACGGGATGCGGCCGGTCGGGGCGTTCCTGGGCGGGCTGCTCGGCGGGGTCATCGGAGTCCGCGAGACGCTGCTCGTCGTGACGATCGCGGCGTCCCTGGGCGTTGTGTGGCTGGTCGGGTCGCCGATCCCCGGCCTGCGCAACCTGCCCGAGGCGGCCCGGCAGGGGCCTGAGCCGGCTACCGACGCCCCGGGCTATGGCTAGAGCCGTGCTTCCGGCCTGCTGCGAGTCCACGCCACGTTAGGCGTCCCGTCTCCGCCATCCAGGCAAAGGACGACTGCGCCGTCGGGTGCCGGCCGTCAGACGAGCGATCTCGAGGCCGAATCGGCTCGAATCCCCGCCAGACAGTCGCCAGCCACGCAGATGACGATTTCCCCGGTCAGGCGTAGTCGTCCTCTGACTGGCTGGCGGAGGGGCGGGGGCCGGCGGGTTGGCACCCGCGAGCGCCTACGAGGCCGCCGCGACGATCGCCCGGGCCTCCTCGAGGATCCGCGCCAGGTGCTCCTCGCCCATGAAGGACTCGGCGTAGAGCTTGGTCACGTTCTCGGTGCCCGACGGCCGGGCCGCGAACCAGCCGAAGTCGGTGGTCACCTTGAGCCCGCCGATCGGCGCGTCGTTGCCCGGCGCCCGCGTGAGCTTGGCCGTGATCGGGTCGCCCGCGAGCGTCTCCGCCGTGATGGACGACGGCGAGAGGCGCCCGAGCGCGGCCTTGGCCTCGGGCGTGGCCGGCGCGTCAACCCGGCGATAGGCGGGCGCCCCGAACATCGTCGTCAGCTCCGCGTACACCGCGGCCGGGTTCTTGCCCAGCTTCGCGGTCAGCTCGGCCGCCAGCAGGTCCGCGATCAGCCCGTCCTTGTCGGTGGTCCACACCGTGCCGTCGCGGCGCAGGAACGAGGCGCCGGCGCTCTCCTCGCCACCGAACCCGATCGTCCCGTCCACCAGCCCGTCGACGAACCACTTGAAGCCCACCGGCACTTCGACCAGGCGCCGCCCGAGCGAGGAGACGACGCGGTCGATGATCGAGGACGAGACCAGCGTCTTGCCCACCGCGACCCCGCTCCCCCACTCCCGGCCGCCGCCGAACAGGTACGAGATCGCCGCCGCGAGCACGTGGTTGGGGTTCATCAGCCCCGCCCCCGGCACCACGATCCCGTGACGGTCGGCGTCGGCGTCGTTGCCCATCGCCATGTCGAAGCGGTCGCGCAGGCCCACGAGGCCGGCCATCGCGAACGGCGACGACGGGTCCATGCGGATCTTCCCGTCCCAGTCGAGGGTCATGAAGCCGAAGGCGGGGTCGACCCGCTCGTTGGTCACCGTGAGGTCGAGGCCGTACTGCTCGCCGATGAGGCCCCAGTACGCGACCGACGCACCGCCCAGCGGGTCCACGCCCAGCCGCAGCCCGGACGCGGCGATCGCCTCCATGTCGATGACGTTGACCAGGTCCTCGACGTACGCGCCTCGGAAGTCGTAGCCGACCGCCTGCGCCCGCGCTCGCTCGAACGGGACGCGCCGGACGCCGCGGAGCCCGTCCGAGCCCGACGCCGCGAGGATCCGGTTCGCCTCGTCCTGGATCCAGCTGGTCACATCGGTGTCGGCCGGACCCCCGTTGGGCGGGTTGTACTTGAAGCCGCCATCGTCGGGCGGATTGTGCGAGGGGGTGACCACGATCCCGTCCGCAAGCCCGGCCCGCCCGGCGCCCGGGACGCGGTCGCGGTTCGCCACGAGGATGGCATGCGACACCGCGGGCGTGGGCGTGTAGCCGTCCTCGGCGTCGACCCGCACGTCCACGCCGTTGGCCACGAGCACCTCGAGCGCCGTCCGCCAGGCGGGCCCGGACAGGGCGTGGGTGTCCCGGCCGATGAACAGCGGGCCGGTGTAGCCGCGCGTCGCCCGGTAGCGGCAGATGGCCTCCGTGGTGGCCAGGATGTGCGCCTCGTTGAACGCCCGCCGGAACGCAGAGCCGCGGTGGCCCGAGGTCCCGAACGCCACGCGCTGGGCGGGCTCCGCCGGGTCCGGGCTGAGCTCCTCGTACGCGCGCAGGAGCGCGGGGACGTCCACGAGATCTGACGCTTCGGCGGGCTGGCCTGCGCGCGGGTGCTGGCTCATCGGGACCTCGGATGGGCGGGCGGGTCGTCGTGCTCACGATAGCGCGGGGCGTGGGTCAGGTTGGCAACCTGCCGGAGTTGAGGCCGCCTGCGTCCTCTCCGGCCCAGGCCCGTTGACGCCGCAGCGCTCGGAACGGCCCAAGCGGAACTCGGACGACGGTCGAGGTCGTCGGAGGCGAGCGTCTCGCGTGCGGGACGCTCGCGTCTGCCGTCAGCCTGGAACTGCTCCCATCGCGCCATTGTGCAGGGCTCCCGCAGAAGCGTAGGATGCGCCTGACCCGAACCAGCTCCTCGTACGGGGCTCGTCCGAGACCGCCAGCTTGTTCCGGCGGCCGGATGCATGAGCCCGCGATGCCCTGGGCGGGATGGAGGTTCTTGCATGGCGACAGTCACCTTCGACCACGTGTACAAGAAGTACGGCGAGGTGACCGCCGTGTCGGACCTCAACCTCGAGATCAAGGACGGCGAGTTCATGGTGCTCGTCGGCCCCTCGGGCTGCGGCAAGACGACCAGCCTGCGGATGATCGCCGGCCTCGAGGAGATCACCCAGGGCGACCTCAAGATCGGCGAGAAGATCGTCAACGACGTCGCGCCCAAGGATCGCGACATCGCGATGGTGTTCCAGAGCTACGCGCTCTACCCGCACATGACCGTCCGGGACAACCTCGCGTTCGGCCTCAAGCTGCGCAAGGTCGCCAAGGCCGACATCGAGAAGCGCATCAACGAGGCGGCCGGGATCCTCCAGCTCGAGAAGCTGCTCGACCGCAAGCCCAAGGAGCTCTCCGGCGGCCAGCGGCAGCGCGTCGCCCTCGGCCGCGCCATCGTGCGCGAGCCCGCGGTGTTCCTCATGGACGAGCCGCTGTCCAACCTCGACGCCAAGCTGCGCGTCCAGACCCGTGCCGAGATCGCGCGCCTCCACCAGCGCCTCGGCACCACGATGGTCTACGTCACGCACGACCAGGTCGAGGCGATGACGATGGGCGAGCGGATCTCGGTGATGTCGATGGGCCTGCTCCAGCAGGTCGGCACGCCGCAGGACCTCTACGACCATCCGAAGAACAAGTTCGTGGCGGGCTTCATCGGCAGCCCGGCGATGAACTTCATCGACATCCCGGTCGGCACGGGCGACCTGAACATCGGCGGCTTCTCGTTCCAGGTGCCGGCGCGCTTCGCCGACTCGATCAAGACCGCCGGGCGAACCGTGACCGTGGGCTTCCGCCCCGAGCACCTCGAGCTTGGCGACGTGGTCGGCCCGGTCGGCACCATCCAGGGCAAGGCCGACGTGGTCGAGTACCTCGGCAACGAGGAGCTCCTGCACGTCAGCGTCGGCGAGCAGGAGATCGTCGCGATCGTGGACTCCTCGCATCGCGTTCGCCCGGGCGACGTGCTCGACCTCAAGCTGCCGAGCGAGAAGCTCCACATGTTCAACACCGACACCGGCGACGCGCTCGTGCCGTCAGCGGCCGCTGCGGTCGCCTAGCCCCGAACTCGCACCCTCGGCAGCGACCGGCCCGGCGCGCGGCGGGCCGGTCGTTCCACGTCCAGGAGGCCCGCATGACCGACCACGCTCCCGATCCCCTCCCCGCTGACGACCCGCTGGCCGAGCGCGTCGTGGCGTCCGAGGTGGTGCACCGCGGGCGCTACATGGAGTTCCGCGTCGACACGATCGAGCGCGCGGACGGCAGCCGCAGCACGCGCGACATCGTGGGCCACCCGGGCGCCGTGGCGATCCTCGCGGTGGACGGGCTGGGCCGGGTGCTGTTCGTGCGCCAGTGGCGCGTGGCGGCCGGCCAGGGCCTGCTCGAGATCCCGGCCGGAACGCTCGACGTGCACGACGGCGTCACCGAGGACCCCGACGTCGCCGCCCGTCGCGAACTCGAGGAGGAGACCGGCCACCGAGCCGCCTCGTGGCGCAAGCTGGCATCCTTCTGGACCGCGCCCGGCTTCGCGTCCGAGAAGATGCACCTCTACCTCGCCGAGGGGCTGGTGCCGGTCGCCGACGACGACGATCGCCTCGCGCCCGACGAGGACGAGGCGCTCGAGCTGCGACACCTGTCCCTGGACGAGGCAGTCGGACTGGTGGAGACGGGGCGGATCGCCGACGCCAAGACCATCCTGGGCATCCTGTGGCTCGACCGGATGGGCCGGGGCACCGGCGTCGGCTGACGGCGTCGGCTGACGGCGTCGGCCAGGGCGGGCCCAGGCAGGGGCGGACCTGCGGACCCGCCGCCCTCGGCCCTCAGGACCTCCCGGGCGCGCCCGGGAGCCACGCCGACGCACGGCGGAGAGCCCCGCGGTAGAGCGCCGACTCGGGCGCCATCGCACAGGCGAGCCGCAGGTGGGTCACCGCCTCGGGGACGCGATCGAGCTTGCGCAGGCTCTGTGCCAGGGCGAAGTGCCCGTAGCTCGACGAGGGGTCCACCTCGAGGAGCGCCTCGAACACCTCCCGCGCCCGGTCAGGCTGGCCGGCGTTGAAGCAGGCTCGTCCGAGGGCCTCGAGGATCGACCCGCGCCCGGGCTCGAGCCGCGCGGCGCGCTCGAGGACGACGGCGGCCTGCGCATTGTGGCGGCGCAGCATCAGTGACCGGCCCCGCTGGAGCAGCTCGTAGGCCGACTCCTGGGGCTCGTCAGGAGTCGACGTCGCATCGTCCTGCATGGCGGGATGGTCGCACGATGGGCTCGGGCGCGCCCGCGCGAGCGCCGGCCGCGGTCGGCCGGTCGGCTGGGATCGCCTCGTCCCGAACCTCGAGACGCTAGTCGCGCCAGGCGGCCAGGTCGAGGGTCTTGAGCCGCGGGCTCACCGTCACGCCGGGGATCCGCCCGCGCTTGGCGATCGGCTGCCCGTCGATCTCCTTGATGTCGCCGGTGAAGTCGATCGGCGTGGCGCCCGAGATGTAGCTGCCGACGGCGAACGAATCGACCGGGGCGGCCTTCTCCTTGAAGTGCTGGATCCGCTCGGGGGTCAGGCCGCCGGACACGACGATGCGGACGTGGCCGTGGCCCTCACGGTCGAGCCGCGCCCGGACCTCGGTCACGAGGTCGGCGGTGACACGACCGCGCTCGGACGGCGTGTCGAGACGGACGCCGTACAGCCGGTCGCCCAGTGCCTTGGCCACGCGGAGCGCCTCCTCCGCCTCGTCCTTGAACGTGTCCACGAGCACGATCCGAGGCACGTCGGGGGGCATGTCCCGGTCGAATGCCTCGGCGGCGCGCACGGTGTCGCCGAAGATCAGCACGAGCGAGTGGGGCATCGTCCCGGTGGGGTTGAGCTTCGCGAGACGCGCGCCGGCCGGGGTCGACGCCCCGACGCAGCCGCCGACGATCGCCGCGTAGTCGAGCACGTCGGTGATGTCCGGGTGCACGTGACGGGCGCCGAACGAGATCACCGGCTGCGGGGCCGCGGCCTCGACACACCGGCGGGCAGCGGTGGCCCAGCCCGTGGACTGCGAGAGCATGCCCAGCATGGCGGTCTCGTACAGGGCGAAGGCGCGGTACCGAGCGTGGATGCGGAGGACGACCTCCTTGGGCGTGACGAGGTCGCCGTCCTCCATCGCCTCCACGACGGCGCCGGGTTCGTCCGCGAGCACGTGGCCGATCAGGTTGGTCGCCTCGCCCATGCCGCACAGGACCGCGTCCTCGCGGCAGAAGACCTCCATCGTCACCACGGGGTCGACGCCCTCGCGGTCGAGGATGCTGTTGGCGCGCGCGAAGTAGACGTCGGCCGTCGCGCCCGAGAGGATCTCCATGGACGGGCGGGTGCGCTGCAGACCCATCAAGCGCTCACCGCCTCCCGGGCGCTGGCCATGACGATCACTGCGCTCCTTCGTCCTGCCGCTCGGCCGGGGACTGGGGCGTGGGCCCGGCCGCCGCACTGGCCGGGAGTATAGGGTACGGCCCGGGTGGCGCCGGGGGCGCTGACGGCACGGGAGGTGCCCACCAGGGCGGCGGCGCGGGCGGGGCGAGGCTCGGGTCGATCCAGTCGTCGCCGCCCGGAGCGACGTCACCGCGGCCCGCGGAAATGCCCGGGGCAAGCCAGGTGGCCCCGCCCAGGGGCGCCTCGGCGGGGCGCCCGGCGACGGGCGCCACCCCTTGGGTCGAGCCGTCGCGCGATGCGCCGACCACCAGCGCCAGGCCCGGGGAGGTGAAAGACGCTCCCGCGGCAGCCGACGCTCGCCTCCTCGAGGCCGATCGTCGCCGGACGATCGTGACGGCCAGGATCACCAGTAGCGCGAGGGCGACGATCCCGGCGCCGATCGCGACGAGTCGCAGCCTGCCTGCGTCGGCGGCCACCAGGAGCGCGGCGTGGGCACTCGCGGCCCCGGACGCGGCCCCGGACGCGTCGCCTGACGTCCACGCGACCCGAGCCGCGGCGAGTTCGCCTGAGGGGTCCTGCCCGACGAGGCCCAGCGTGACCAGCCAGTCGCGCGGCGCCTGGAGGGCGTCGTCGGCCGCCGCCACCGCGTCCAGCGACCGGTGCAGCGCCTGCTCGTCCTCGGCGGCCTGCTTGAGCGCCTCGGGGCTCGAGGCCGTCTGGTAGGCGGTCTGGAGTTCGGCCGGGACCGCGAGATGCTCGGCTGCAGCCTCGCCCCGGAGCGCATCGCGGAGGGCGAGCACCGCGGTCGCGTCATCGATGGTGCTCGTGGCGCCCGTGAAGTCCCAGGCGTCGAGGTCCATCCGGACGACGACCGGCGCCGCCCAGTCGCCGCCCTGCGCGACGAGGGCGTGGTAGGCGCTCCTCGCTGCGGCGCGCGGGGCGAGCAGCGCGCGCTCTGCCGTCGTCAGCACCCACGGGCCGATCATCTCTGCGATCCCGCGCCCGCCGCCAACCTCCTCGGCCAGGTCGACGAAGCGTCGCCAGTCGGCGCGCAGCGTGCTGCGCTCGGGCGCGCCCCCGGCGGGGTAGGCGGTGGTCCCGGCCTTCGCGGCCGCGAACACGGCCGCCATCTTCGTCTCGCCCAGCTTGGTGACGGCCTGCCGCACGACCGTCCAGGACGCGTCGTAGCCCCACTGCTCGCGAGCGTCCTGGGTCCTGGTCTTGATGGGCGCGGGCGTGCCCCACGTGTCCAGCGGGAAGGCCACCGAGGCGTTGGCGCGAACCTTGGCGGGCCCGTCGACGGCCACGCCGAGGCCCTTCAGCGTCCGGTAGGCGTACTCGTCCGCGAGCCCCTCGGTGAGCCATCGGTCGGTGAACAGCGATGCGTTGAACCAGGCGTGCGAGGCCTCGTGGACAACCGTGAGCGGGTCGACGGTCTCGCTGATCGTGATCTGCTGGTTGCTGGGCGAGTAGAAGCCCGCGTACCCCTCGAGCATCGCCCCCGAGACCTCGAGCACCGACAGCTGACCGGTCACCGGCCACGGCAGGCCGATCCGCTTCACCAGCGACGGGATGGCCGAGGTGAGCGTGCTCGCGACGTCCTTCTCCCAGGTGGGGTCCTCGGGCCAGGCGCGGACCACCACCTGCTCGCCGCCGGGGAGCTTGATCGCGCGGCTGGTGAGCGCCGCGTCGTCGCGCGCGTTGATCCAGGCGTACCAGTCGACGGGGTCGTTGACCGTCGCGGCGAGGACCTGCTGCGCGCCCGCCCCTGCTGTCTGCTCCATGGCGCTGCCCGAGGTGGCCACGGCGAATCGAGCCGGGACGTCGACCTCGACGGTCCCGCGATCGCCGAAGGCCCACGCGACGAACGTCGTGGACGCGGCGCCCACGCGGACCTGGCTGGTGGAGCGCGGGGCGCCGGCGGGCAGCAGGTACGCGACGTGGAGGTGCGCCGTCTGGCCGACATAGAGGCGCGATGCGAACTGGACCGTCAGCAGCCGGTAGCCGGTCTTCGCCTGGCTGGTGGTGCGGTCGCGGGCGCCGCCCTCATCGGCCACGATCTGGCTGGCCTCAGGCTGCACCGCGAGATTGACGCCCGGGTAGTACAACGCGGGGCCGGGGGTCACCGGGAGGCGGTTGACGGCCGTGATGTCGACGGCGACCCGGACCACCCGCGCGACCGGGTCGACCACGTAGGTCGTGTCCGTCGCCACGTCGAGGTTGTCGGCCGCGGCGAGCATGGGGCCTGGTGCGACTCCCCGGGGCGGGGGCGGCGCGTCGAGGACGGGCGTCTGCGGCGTGGTTCGTGGCGGCGGGGCGTCGTGGGCAGGGCCCGTTGGTGTCGGGGTGGCTGGCGCGGCAATGCCCGCGGCCTGCGCCGCGACCGGGAAGGACGGGCTGGTCGCGGCAGCCGGGAAGGTGATGCTGGCGGCGACCGGGCTCGTCGGGTCGGCCGCGACCACGCTCGTCTCGGCGGCTGCCCAGGTGCCTGCCGGGGCGGGCCAGGCAAGCGCGGGGCCCTTCGCGCCGCCGGGAACGAGCGTCGCCGTGGCGATGGCCGCGGTGCCCAGCACGGCGACCAGCCGGGCCCGCCACCCCCCGATGCTTCTCACGGCTCGGGCGCCACGGACCGGGTGCGAGAGGGTCGACGGGAGCGCAGGGCCCGGCTCGCGAGCGACGCGGCCATGACCCCGAGCGCCACGACCAGCGCGGCCCCCATCAGAGCGCGCCGGCGGCCCTCGCCGCTGGCATCGCCCCACATCTGCAGGGAGGCCCGGGCAGCGGTCAGCGCCGTGGCGGTGTCGCCAGCCGCGAGGGCGGCCCTCGCGGAGGTCAGGTCGAGCTCCGGGTCCAGGCCGATCATCCCCACGCTTGTCAGCATGTCATTGCGGCCCTGGGCGCGTCCATCGAGCGCCGCTCCGATCGCCGCGATCGCCGACTCCTCGAGCTGCGCCTCGGTCACCGCGCCCGCGAGGTCGCCCGCCTCGAACAGCCGCTGCACCGTGGGCGGCAGCGTCAGGCCTGCCGCCGACGCCTGGCCCTCGAGCTTGGTCCGCTCGGCCAGCGCCGCCCGGGCCTGCGCGATGAGCGAGTCAGCCGTGTCGAACCGCCATGCCCGCAGCGCGTCGCGGATCGACCGCGGCAGGGCCCAGCCGTCCGCTGCGGCGAGCGCGCCCTGGTAGGCGGTCCTGGCTGCGGCGCGCCGGTCGAGCTGTCCGGCATCGCTGGGCCGCACGACCCACGTGCGCCACAGCGTGGTGAAGTCACTGCCGGTCTCTGCCTCCAGCAGGTCGAGGAGGCCCCGCCAGTCGGGCGCCCCGTCCACGGTCTCGGGCGTGCTGGACTGTCCGGACGGCGGCTGGTACGCGCCGATGTGCGATGCGGCGTCAGCCCAGACCCGGGCGAGGGCGTCGGGGCCCGCCTGCTTGAGGATCTGCGCTGCCAGCGTGTAGGACGCGGCATAGCCGAAGGATTCGGCGGCCGCGGTCGGCGCCGGGGTGGCGGGCCAGTCGTTGAGCGGGAAGCCCGCCGCCTGGAGCTTCGTCGTCAGCTCGGGTGGGGACGACTTGATCTTGAGCGCGGTGAGCGCCCGCTGTGCGTACAGGCTCGCGAAGCCCTCGACCGCCCAGCGGTCCGCCAGGAGGGTGCCGTTGAACCACGCGTGGGCGGCCTCGTGGACCACGATCGCCGAGCTCGCCCAGTAGGCCACCTGGATCGTCGACGCCATCGGGTCGTACAGCCCGGCGAAGCCGCCCGTGCTTCGGCTGACGGCCTCCTGGACGACGACCGGACCGTCATGGGGCCAGGCCAGCCCGATGTCCGAGCGCAGGAGCGGCAGTGACCGCGTGAACAGCGGCCCCACCCGGCCGGCCCAGCTCCGGTCGTCCTTCCAGGCGCGCATCGTGAGCGGGATCGTGCCGTCCGCGACCTTCACGTTGAGCTGGGTTGACAGGTACGTGGCCGGCTGCTGGGCCGAGACGAAGGCGAAGAACCCGAGCGGGTTGGCGAGGGCGTTGGTGCCGAGGACGACGCCGCCGTCCGACGCGTGCGTCTGGGTCGCGAAGGAGCCGGTCTCGACGCTGACGTCGTAGCCCTTGGGGAACTGCACGGTCACGCGGCTGCCCGAGGCGCCATCCGAGGCGTAGGCCCAGACGGGGAAGGTGACGAGGCTCGCGCCCACGCGGACCAGGCGCTGGACGGCCGTGCCGGTGTCCCGCAGGTCGAAGGAGAACCGGAACGATGTGGTGTGCCCGCCGAACAGCTGGGCGAAGTCGAGGCGCAGCGTGGTCGCGTCCGCCCCCCGGGACGCGATGCCCACCGAGGCGCCGCTGGGGCCCTTCGTCACCTTGGGGTTGGCCGCACCGGGCTGCACGTTGAGGAACGCGTGGTCGTAGTAGAAGCGGTTGACCCGCGTGTCGGCCTCGTGATTGGAGATCGAGACGTCGACCACGACGCTCACCCTGCCCTGGCTCGGCAGGACCGTGTAGCGGGCGGCGGTCACGATCGTCGGGCCGCTGCTCGCGCCGCGGGCGGTCGGGGCGGCAACGATGCCCGCGGGGCCGAGCAGGAGGCCGAGCATCCCGAGCACGCCGATGGCGACCACCAGCGACGCCGCCTGCCGAGGGAGGCGGGACAGCGCCGGGTGCCGCGGGGACCGTCCGTTGATCGCCTGCGGCAGGTCGTCGCCAACCTGAGCACCGCTCGGCGGCAGCGGGGCCCTCACGAGCCGGATCCGCCGAAGTCAGTCAACAGCTCCGCCAGCTCCGCCGAGTAGCGCGCCATGAGGCGCATGCCGGGCCCGTCGGGGTCGGCCGGGGGCGCGGTGCGCCAGCCGCCCGCCTTGAGCCACTCGATCGACTCCGCGTGGAGGCGGTCGGCGACGGCCACCTGCCGGGCGAGGGCCAGCCCGAGGTCGTCGCGTCCGACGGTGGCGGCGGGCATCTCCGCGACCAGCAGCGGGCGCTCGTCCTCGCCGACGCTGAACTTGACGAACGGCAGCTCGTCGTTCCAGCGCAGCAGCTTGCGGTACGACTTGCGGAAGCTGTCGTTGACCGGGGGCGCGAAGTGGCACCAGCAGATGAGCGCCAGGCCGGGATCCAGGATCAGCGTGATCCGCAGCGAGGCGCGCCGGCGCCCGTCGAGGACGATGTCCCACGAGGTCACGCCCTCGCGGTCGCTGCGCTCGAGCGGGGTGACGCCAAGGTCGGCGAGCCAGGCCTCGACGTCGGCGGGACCGCACGCCTCGGCCCGGGGAGCGATGGACATGGCCCGCAGTCTACCCGAGGGCGCGGAACCGTCGGCCAGGGGACGCGCTTCCGTGGAGCCGTCAGAGGAGCCGCTCACTCGCTGGCGACGCGACGAGGAGCCTGCGCCGCCGTCGGCCGAGAGCTAGGTGGCCCCGATCACCTGGTCCTCGTCGTCGGGGGCGCGATCGGGCCGCCGCTCCACGGTCCCCCCGGCGCGGACGATCCGCGTCGAGAAGTCGGACGAGCGGACCTGGCCGCCCACCTTCACGTTCCGGCCGAGGCGCGCGCCGCGCGGGATGATCGACTGCTTGCCGATCACGGTGATGCCGGTGTTGAGGCGGCTGGGCTCGGCCCTGTTCGGGGTGTCGAAGTCGGGCCCGTCGCCGACGATCGCGCCCTGGCCGACCGTGACCTCCTTGTCGAGGATCGCCCGGTCCACCACGGCGCCGCTGCGGACGACGGTGTCGAACATCAGGATCGAGTCTCGGACCACGGCGCCCACGTCCACCCGGACGCCCGGCGACAGCACGCTGTTGACCACCGTGCCGTTGATGACGCAGCCGTGCGAGATGAGGCTCCGGTGCACCTGCGCCGTCGGGCCCACCTTGGCCGGCGCGCGCTCCTCGGACCGGGTGTGGATCAGCCACTCGCGGTCGTACAGGTCGAGCTCGGGGTTGTCGTCCAGCAGCGCCATGTTGGCTTCCCAGAACGTCTGGACCGTCCCCACATCCTGCCAGTAGCCGTCGAAGCGGTAGCCGAACACGCGGGCGCCGGCCTCGAGCATGGCGGGGACGACGTGGCCCCCGAAGTCGGTCCGCTCCTCGGACAGGAAGCGCCGCAGCGCGCGCTTGGAGAACACGTAGACGCCCATCGACGCGAGGTCGCTCTTGGGCTGCTTGGGCTTCTCCTGCCACTCGATGACGCGCTCCTGGTCGTCCAGGGCCAGGATGCCCATCCGGCTCGCCTCGGACAGCGGCACGCGCCGAACGGCGATCGTCACGTCCGCGCGGCGGCGGCGGTGGGCGGCGACGAACGGCGTGTAGTCCATCTTGTAGATGTGGTCGCCGGCCAGGACCAGCACGGTGTCGCCGGCATCGTGCTCGATGACGTTGAAGTTCTGGAGCACGGCGTCGGCGGTGCCGCGGTACCACTCGGCCACGCGCCCGCGCTTCACGTACGGCTGGAGCATCTTCACGCCGCCGGTGTTGCGGTCGAGGTCCCACGGTCGCCCCAGGCCGATGTGGTCGTTGAGCGACCGGGGATTGTACTGGGTCAGCACCATGACGTGCTGGATGCCCGAGTTGACGCAGTTCGACAGGGTGAAGTCGATGATCCGGTACTTGCCGCCGAATGGCACGGCGGGCTTGGCGCGCACCGAGGACAGGATCGACAGCCGCTCGCCCTCGCCGCCAGCGAGGATGATCGCCATGACGGGTTTCGCCAACGTCGTTCCTCCGGACCTGCGGGGACCTGCCCCGATCCTAGCACCGCCCGACTTCGCCATGTGACCCGCGAAGTCCCTGCTAGGTGAACAGCTGCGGGTTAACGAACGTCCCGTTGAACTCCACCATCCAGTGGAGGTGGGCACCGGTCGAGTGGCCGGTGCTGCCCTCGTAGCCGATGACCTGCCCCCGGCTCACGTGGTCCCCCGCGCGGACCGGGTAGGTGGGCTGCATGTGGGCGTACCAGGTCACGAGCGAGGTGCTGTGGGCGATGATCACGATCCAGGCCGGGTTGGCGCCGTCGGCGTAGTTCCAGCCCACGTAGACCACGGTGCCGTCGCCGGCCGAGTGGACCGGCGTCCCGTACGGCGCCACCAGGTCGATCCCGTTGTGGTAGTGGGCGCAGTTGCCGTAGGGCGGCTCCCAGATGAACCCGGTGCAGCCGAACGGCTGGGTGATGGACCCGGACATCGGCCATTGGAGGGTGCCGTTGTACTGGCTCGGGATGTTCCCGTGGCTCGCCTGGGCGGCGATGATCGAGTCGATCTTCCTCTGGAGCTGGGCGCGGGCCGCGCCGGCCTTGGCGAGGGCAGCACGGAGGGCCGCCTTGTTGGCCGAGACGGTCGCGTACTGCGCCTTCTGGGCCGCCAGCGCCGCCTTGGCGGCCGCCTCGAGCGCCTTGAGGCGCTTGGTGGCGGCGGCCAGGTCGGCGATCTTGCGGTCGAGGGCCTGCTTCTGGACGGCGGCCTGCTGGCCCAAAACCTCGGTCTGGTCGCGAGTCTCCGAGACCGTCTGGTGGAGCGCGAGCAGCGTCGCCTGGTCGGACGCGACCTGCGCCGCGAGCTGCTGGTCCTGCGACGCGGCGTCGAGCTGGGTCGACATCGCCGCGAGCATGTCGGTGAACGACGCGCCCGAGAGCAGGGTCTCGAGCAGCGAGGTGCGCTGGTCGTCGTAGGCCACCCGGACGCGCTCCGCGAGCTGCGCCTGGTGCTGGCCGAGCTCCACCCGCTTGGCCGCCTCCTGCGCCTCGATCGAGGCCAGCTGTGCGTCGAGGTCCGCGAGGCTCGACATCAGGTCGTTGTACTGGCCCTGGACGGTGGCGAGGTCCTTCGTCAGGGCGGAGACCTGCTGGCGCGTGGCCGCAAGGTTCTGGGTGATGCCCGCGAGCTGCGTCGTGGTCTGGCTGATCTGGCCGGCGAGCGAGGCCTGGGACGCGTTGAGCGCCGCGATCTGCGACTTCTCCGCCGCGATCTTGGCCTCGAGCGCCTTCTTCTGCGCCTGCGCGTCCGAGAGCTGGTCCGCGAAGACGGCCGAGGGCGCGGCGACATGGCCCGCGAAGGCGCCCATCAGCAGCGGCACGATGAGCAGGGCGGTGATGGTGCGTCGCCCGATGCCACGACGGGCTCGGGGGAAGTGCTGCGCGACGGTGCGGGTCAACGAAGAGGCGTCCTCATCTCGTGCGAGCTGTCTCCGTCATCGTCGACGCCCCTCGGCGCCGGGGTGCTCGGCTACCACGCTCGCCGGATACGGCGCCGCCTCGGAAGGGCACGCCCGAGACGACAGTGAACCGGCGCTGCTCGGAGTGTAACAGCGGGATCAACCCGCGGCCGCGGGACGTGTCGCGGCCGCGGGACGATGGTCCCGGCATTGCAGCAGACCCAGGCACACCGGACGCGAAGCGGCCCCGGGTCCGCGTGGAGCCCGGGGCCGCCGTCGAGGTCAGGGGATCAGCTGCCGGTCCAGCCGGTGCCGGCCATCCAGGCCTTCCAGACGTCCGGGTGGGCGTCGACCCACTTCTTGGCGGCGTCGTCATCGGACATCTTGTTGGAGATGTCGGTGGCGACCGCGTTCTGGTCGTCGTTGGTCCACTTGAAGTTCTTGATGAAGGCGACGGCGGGGCTGCCGCTGTTCACGAACGTGGTGGACGCGACCTTGTTGAGGTTGTACGGCGGGTAGTCGCAGGTCATCGACTTCGAGTTGCTGTCACAAAGGGGCGTCAGGCTCGTTGTGCAGACTGCGTTTGTCATGCCGTCCCCCTCCGGTCGCGCCAGCCGAGTCGGCGCCCGATCTCGTCGCCGGCCGCCATCACGGCCGCAGCGACGGCCTCGAACCGGTCCGGGCCCAGCCGATACGTGGGTCCCGAGACGCTCACGGCGGCCACCACGGCGCCGTCGTGGCCGCGGATGGGTGCGGCGATCGCGTTGAGCCCCACCTCGAGCTCCTCGGTCGTGGAGGCCCAGCCGGACGCCGCCGCGCGGGCCAGCTCACGCTCGAGGACCGAGCGGTTGGTGATGGTCGCCGGCGTGAAGCGCTCCAGCGGCCGTGCCAGCAGCCGGGCGCGCTCCGCGGGGTCCGCGCTGGCGAGCAGCACCTTGCCGCTCGAGGTGGCGTGGAGCGGCGTTCGCTGGCCCACCCAGTTCTGCGTGGCGACGGTGGCGCCTCCGAGCACCTGGTCCACGTTGACCACAGCGTCGCCCTCAAGCCTGGCCACGTTCACCGTCTCCCCCACCTCGGCGGCGAGGCGCCGCGACACGGACCGGCTCTGTTCCACGAGGTCGAGCCGACCCGCGGTGGCGCCAGCGAGCCTGACCAGCCCGAAGCCGAGCCGGTAGCGGCCGCGCTCGCTGACCTGCTCCACGAGGCCGCGAGCCTCGAGGACCGCCAGCAGCCGGTGCGCGGTGCTCTTGTGGACGCCCAGGGCCGCGGCGAGGTCGGTCACCGCCCCGTCCTCGCGCTCGGCGAGGTACTCGAGCACGTCGATGGCGCGGTCGACCGACTGGATGACGGCCGGCGACCCGATGACGGCGGCCGCCCCGCTTCGGCCCTCAGCCATCGGTGGCTCCCGCTCCCCCGTCGACGCCGGGCGACATCGCGGCGAACGCCGCCATCAGCGCGGCGCGGGTGCCGCCGAAGGCTTCGGCTGCCTCGTCCGGGCTGGGGTCGGCCCGGCCGGCGAGATCGGGCTCGGTCCACACCCAGGTCGGGTGGTCGTGCGCCGCCAGCTGGCGGAAGCGCGGCGTCCAGACCTCCGCATCGACCGCGGCCAGGTGGACGACGATCCGGACCGGCGTCCACCCGCCATCGTGTCCCGGCGCGGTCGCCGCGTCGCCCAGCCGGTGCACCATGGCGCCCGCCCACTCCGCCGCCTCGCGCAGCGCTGGCAGGAGGGCGGCGACCTCGGCCCTGGGACCGGGCACCGCGTCGGGCATCGTCACTCCGCCGCGTCGGGCATCGACGCCTTGCGGCGCGCGACGAAGTCCAGCAGCGCCTCGTCCACCGCGGGGTCGATGGCCGGCGCCTCGTACTCGGCGAGCATCTTCTTCCAGACCCGGTTGGCCCGCGCCCGGGCGTCAAGCTCGCCGTCCTCGAGCCACTGCTCGTAGCTGTTGTTGTCGGCGATCTCGGAACGGTAGAACGCGGTCTCGAAGTTCGCCAGGGTGTGCGCCGTGCCCAGGAAGTGCTGCCCCGGGCCGTTCTCGCGGATGGCGTCGAGCGCCTGCCCGTTCTCGGACAGGTCCACGCCCTTGGCGAACACGCTCATCATCCCGAGCTGGTCCGCGTCCATGACGAGCTTCTCGTAGCCGATCGTCAGGCCGCCCTCGAGCCAGCCGGCGGCGTGGAGGACGAAGTTGGTGCCGGCGAGGACCGTGGGCTGGAGCGTGGCCGCGGACTCGTAGGCCGCCTGCGCGTCCTCGATCTTCGACGCGGTCAGGCTGCCGCCGGAGCGGAACGGGACGCCGAGTCGGCGGGCGAGCGCGGCCATCGTGTACAGGACGAGCGCGGGCTCCGGGGTGCCGAACGTGGGCGCACCCGACTGCATCGACATCGAGCTCGCGAAGGAGCCGAGGATCACCGGCGCCCCGGGGCGCACCAGCTGGGCGAGCGTCATGCCTCCCAGCGCCTCGGCCAGCGTCTGCGCCGCCACGCCGGCGGAGGTCACCGGCGCCATCGCGCCGGCCAGGATGAACGGGGTGACGAGGCAGGCCTGGTTCGCCGCGGCGTAGGTGCGCAGCGAGCCCAGCATCGTGGCGTCCCAGACCAGCGGCGAGTTCGCGTTGATCAGGCTGGTGACGACCGCGTTCTGGTCGACGAAGTCCGCGCCGAACACGATCTTCGCCATCTCGACGGTGTCGGCGGCGCGCTCGGGCGCCGTGACCGAGCCCATGAACGGCTTGTCCGAGTAGCGGATGTGGGCGTAGACCATGTCGAGGTGGCGCTTGTTGACGGCCACGTCGGTGGGCTCGCACACCGTGCCACCCGAGTGGTGCAGATGCGGCGAGGCGTAGGCGAGCTTGACGAAGTTCTCGAAGTCCTGGAGCGTCGCGTAGCGTCGGCCGCCGTCGAGGTCGCGCACGAACGGCGAGCCGTAGTTGGGCGCGAAGACCGTGTTCATCCCGCCGATCGTCACGCTGCGCTCAGGGTTCCGAGCGTGCTGCACGTAGGTGCGCGGGGCGCTCGCCTGGACGATGGAGCGGCACAGCCCGGCCGGGAACCGGACGCGCTCGCCCTGGACATCTGCGCCGGCGCCGCGCAGCAGGCGCAGCGCCTCCGGGTCGCCGCGGAACTCGAGGCCCACCTCCTGGAGGATCACGTCGGCGTTGTGCTCGATGAGCGAGAGGCCCTCCTCGGAGAGCACCTCGAACGGCGCCATGGTCCGGGTGAGGAACGGGAGGCGTGCCACGGCGGCATGGGCGCGGGCCGCCTGCCGCCCGGCACGACCGCCGCTGCGGCGGTTGTGGAGATCGTCGGTCATCGTTCCTCCTCGTCGGCGGCGACGGGCTGGCGCCGCCGACGTCGTTCCGTTCGCTCGTCCCAGCCCGCGCGGCCCGCCACCGGCCGTGCCGGCAATTCGACGACTCGCGCCAGGTTCGGGTATTCGGCACTGCGGTGCGGGATCGCCAGCGCGTCGACGAAGTGCTCCTGGAATCGGGGCTCGATCGCGGTCTCGAGCTTGTGGACCTCGCGCACGACGGTCTCGATCTCGCGGCGGGCGGCGCCCGACAGCAGCGCGATGAGGGCCCCGGCGCCCGCAGCGTTGCCCACCGAGCGGACGCGCGCGAGGTCGCAGTCGGGCACCAGGCCCAGCACCATGGCATGGGTCGTGTCGATGTGGCTGCCGAAAGCGCCCGCGAGGCGGACCTCGTCCACCGCGTCCACGCCGTAGGCGTCCATCAGCAGCCGGGCGCCAGCGTAGAGGGCTGCCTTCGCGAGCTGGACGGCCCGCACGTCGCTCTGGGTGACCACGACGCACGGCTCGCCCTCGTGGAGGACATAGGCGAAGGTGCGCCCGTCGGGGATCACGCGCTGCGTGCGGGCTGCCAGCGCCCCGTCGATGATCCCGTCCGCGGTGATGACGCCCGCGAGGAACAGCTCGGCGATCACCTCGATGATCCCCGAGCCGCAGATGCCGGTGATCCCGGTGCCGGCCGTGGCCTCGGCGAAGCCGGGCTCGTCGGACCACAGCGCCGAGCCGATGACGCGGAAGCGCGGCTCGAGGGTGTCGCGGTCGATGCGGACGCGCTCGACGGCGCCGGGCGCGGCGCGCTGGCCGGACGAGATCTGCGCGCCCTCGAAGGCGGGGCCGGTGGGGCTCGAGGCGGCGAGCAGGCGGTGCCGGTTGCCCAGCACGAGCTCCGCGTTGGTCCCCACGTCCACGATGAGCGTGACGGCCTCGGCGAGGTGCGGCTGCTCGGAGAGGATGACGCCGGCCGTGTCGGCGCCGACGTGCCCGGCGATGCAGGGCAGGACGTAGACGCGGGCCCCGGGGTGGACGCCGAGCTTGAGCTCGGCGGCGGTGGCGTGGACCGCGCGCTCCGTCGCCAGCGTGAACGGCGCCTGGCCGAGCGGCGTCGGGTCGAGGCCCAGCACGAGGTGGTGCATGATCGGGTTGCCGACCAGCGCGATCTCGAGGATCTCGTCGCGCGCCACGCCGGCCGCGATGGCCAGGCTGCCGATGAGGTCGCGCAGCGCCGTCCGGACCGCGGCGGTCATCTCGGCCGCGCCCCGCTCGTGGAGCATCGCGTACGAGACGCGGCTCATCAGGTCCTCGCCGAACCTGATCTGCGGGTTCATCACGCCGGCCGAGGCCAGCACCGACCCGTCGAGCAGGCTGGCCAGGTGGGCGGCAATCGTGGTCGACCCGATGTCCACCGCCACGCCGTACGCGCGGTCGCGGAAGCCCGGCCACGCGGCGATCAGCGTCCGCCCGTCGTGGACCGCGACCGTCACCTTGCCGCCGCCGCTCTCGACCGCGGCCTGGAGCGCGCGCGTCGCCGCGAGGTCCGCACCGAGGTCGTGGATCCCCCACTCGCGGGCCAGCGCCTCCTGCACCCGGGCGAGGTCCGAGGCCGGCGAAGCCAGGTCCGGCAGGGCGGCCTCGACGTAGTGGAGCCGGGTGACCGGGTCGAGGTCGAACGGGCGGACCTCGAGCTCCTTGCGCACCACCTGGCGGTGGACCTGGGAGCTGGCCGGCACGTCGATGACCGCGTCGCCCAGCAGCTCGGCCGTGCAGGCGAGCCGGCGCCTGGGCGCCAGGCCCTTGCGCGCCGCGTAGTCGGCCTCCACCGCGTCGGGCGCCGAGATGTGCGCCGGATCCGAGGCGATGCCGTGCTTGGGGAACGCGCCGACGCTCTGCTCCACCTGGCAGCGGCCGCAGATGCCCCGGCCGCCGCAGACCGAATCGATGTCCACGCCCAGCTTCCGGGCCGCGTCGAGCACGGTCGTGCCCGCGGGGAAGTGCCCCCGGCGGCCCGAGGGCGTGAAGATCAGCAGGGGATCGGGCGATCCCACGTCGGGGCTCGGGCCTCAGCCGGCGGTGACCGCGGCACCCGCCCGGCGCCGGTTGACGCGCCGCTCGCGGCCGTCGGCCGCCTCGCCGGTGGGATCCCGGTTGGCGCGGATCCAGGCGGCGGCGTCGGCGTCGTTGCCGAGTAGCACGTCGGCGGCCATGATCGATTTGCGCACGTCGGGCAGCAGCGGGTTGGTGATCGCCGAGGTCAGGCCGTTGCTGATGGCCATGGCCAGGAACGCCGAGTTGACCCCCTCGCGGGCCGGCAGGCCGAAGCTGACGTTCGAGGCGCCGCAGGTGGTGTTCACCTTGAGCTCGTCGCGCAGCCGGTTGAGCAGGGCGAACACCTGGCGGCCGGCGGTGCGCATGGCGCCGATGGGCATGACCAGCGGGTCCACGATCACGTCCTCGCGCGGGATGCCGTGGTCGGCGGCGCGCTCGACGATCCGCTTGGCCACCGCGAACCGCACGTCCGGGTCGGTCGAGATGCCCGTGTCGTCGTTGGAGATGGCGACCACTGCCGCGCCGTACTTGCGGACCAGCGGCAGGACGCGCTCCATGCGCTCCTCCTCGCCGGTCACCGAGTTGACCAGCGCCTTGCCCTGGTAGACCGAGAGTCCCGCCTCGAGCGCGTCCATGACCGACGAGTCGATCGACAGCGGCAGGTCGGTCAGCGACTGGACCAGCTTGACCGTGCGGGCGAGGATCCCGGGCTCGTCCGCGAGCGGGATGCCCGCGTTGACGTCGAGCATGTGGGCGCCGGCCTCGACCTGGGCGATGACGTCGCGCTCGACCCGGCTGAAGTCGCCGTTGCGCATCTCCTCGCCCAGGAGCTTGCGCCCGGTGGGGTTGATCCGCTCGCCGATGACCACGAACGGGAGGTCACCGCTGATGACCACCTCGCGGGTCGCCGAGCTGATGACGGTGCGGGTCATGGGGCCTCCGTGGGGACTGGCGCCGGGGATGCGGTCGGCGTGGCGGGTGGTGCGGCCGCGAAGCCGCGGCTGGCGGTGAGCGCAGCGAGGCGCGCGCGGGGGAACTCGGCTTCGATCCGCAGGGGCAGCATCGCCTTGGCCGTGCGGCGGCCCTCCTTGGCCGCCACTCCTGCCTCGGCCTGCTCGCGCCCTTCGCCCGCCTTCCTCGCGGGCCCGCCGGCCAGACGCGCCATCGCGCTGCCGAGCTCGCCGTAGCCCGTCGGCCGATGCTCGAACGCCAGCCCGAGCCGGACGGCCGCCCGGCGCGCCAACTCGAGGACTTCCGGGTCGTCATGCTGCGATAGGTAGACCACGCGCTGATAGCCCGCGAAGTACACAGGCAGCAACTCCGGGTGGCGGTCGAGCCCGAGGCCGCGGACCACGAGCGCCTCGAAGCTGCGGGCCAGGAAGTCGGTCAGGTAGAAGGTCCCGGGCTCCTCGGCCGCCAGCGCGGCGAACTCGGCGAGTCCCGTGAAGGTGGCGTAGCAGTGGGCGCCCGGCAGCCGATCAGCGCCGTGCCTGGCCAGCACCGTGTCGAGCGCACCGGCCGTGCCGCAGTCGGCGTACGCCACGAACACCCGGTCGTAGCCGTCCGCGAGCTGAGCGAGCTTCGCGTCGACCGCTGGCGCAATCTGCTCCGGGCGGTTGTGGAGCTGCGCGGGCAGGCAGCGCACGTCGACGGCCCCGGCCAGCCCGTTGCGCTCGACGAGCTCGAGCAGCTCGCGGGCGAGCGCGCCGCAGCCCACGACGAGCGTCGGGGCGAGGGCTTCGGAGGACGCCGTCGGCCGGAGCCCGCGATCGGTCATGCGACGAACTTGCGGGCCGTTTCTGCCGCGATCGCGGCGTCGCGGCAGTAGGCGTCGGCACCGACCGCCATCGCGAACTCCTCGTTGAGCGGCGCGCCGCCCACGAGGACCACGTACTTGTCGCGGATGCCGCGGTCCTTGAGCGCCTGGATCACGACCTTCATGTACGGCATCGTGGTCGTCAGCAGCGCGGACATGCCGAGGATGTCGGCCTTGTGCTCCTCGAGCGCGGCCAGGAACTTGTCGGCGTCCGTGTTGACGCCGAGGTCGACGACGTCGAAGCCGGCGCCCTCGAGCATCATCCCGACCAGGTTCTTGCCGATGTCGTGGATGTCCCCCTTCACGGTGCCGATGACGACCTTGCCGACCGGCTTGGCGCCCGTCTCGGCGAGCAGCGGGCGGAGCACCGCCATGCCGGCCTTCATCGCGTTGGCGGCGAGCAGCACCTCGGGGACGAACAGGATCCCGTCGCGGAAGTCGACGCCGACGATGCGCATGCCCTCGACGAGCGCCTCGGCCAGCACCTTGTCCGCGCCCCAGCCTCGCCCGAGGAGGACCTTCGTGCCCTCGACCGTCTCGGGCGCGAGCCCGTCGTAAAGGTCGTCGTGCATCTGGCTGACCAGTTCCTCGTCGCTCAGCGAGGCGAGGTCGAGTTCCTGCTCGTCGGTTCCCATTGGCTCCTGCCGGTGACGCTGTGTAGCGGATGGCGCAACGAGTTGCGGATTGCGCAACGGACAATAGACGAGAGCCGCGGCTCTGTCCAGACGGTATCGCGCTGCGGGCGGTCGCTGGGTGCGCGAGCCGGACGATCCGGGCGTCGGTTCGATCGCGCTGGCGTCGCCGGGATCCTCCGCATCGCGCGCCGCTCCCGATCGGATCCTCCAGATCGCCTCCGGGGGGCGCTTCGCCCCGTCGGCCAGATTGGCGGGCGCCTGCTCGTGCGTGAGCCGGCCGACGCTGGCGCCCATATCGCCTGCCGGGGGCGATTTGGCGGGATTCGCTTGGCTAAGCGCCGCCGAGAGGCGAAATGGCGGGGGCGGTGCGGCGCGGAGCCCGCACGCGGCGCGGAGCCCGCACGCGGCGCGGAGCCCGCACGCGGCGCGGAGCCTGGACGCCGAGCTTCGCGCCCAGGTGCGACGGGCCGCTAGGCGGCGGGGACGGAGTCGCCGCCTCGGTCGGCCGCCGAGAGGCGCTCCTCCGTGTACCGGTAGTGGGCGGCGACCGCGTCCGTTGCGCGCTGCGGATCCCGGGCCCCGATGGCGTCGGCGATGTGGCGGTGGACCTCGACGGGCGGAATCCAGGCGAGCGATGACCGCGTCGCCACCGCGGTCCGCATCAGCAGGACGGTCTGGGACGCCAGCTGCTCGAAGACCGCCAGGAGGCGGCCGTTGCCGGACAGCCGGCAGTAGCTGCGGTGGAACTCCATGTCGGCGTCCCAGGCTGCGGCGAGGTCGGGGCCCCGGTAGGCGTCCTCGACCACCTCGAGGGCCGCCCTGAGGTCGGTGAGCTCCTCGTCGGTGGCGTGGGAGATCGCGAGCCGCACCGCGACCTCCTCGATCGCCCGGCGGATGACGTACACCTCGTTGAGATCGGCCTCGGTCAGGCTGCTGACGAACGTCCCGCGTCGGGGAAGGTCAACTGCGAGACCCGTGCGGGCGAGCTCGGTGAGGGCGTCCCGGATAGGCCCGCGCGAGACGCCGAATCGGTCCGCGAGCTCGGTCTCGACCAGTCTCGAGCCCGCAGGAAGGCGCCCCTCGAGAATCTCGTCGCGCAGCTGGTCCGCAACTGCCTGCCAGAGTTGCTTGTGGTCGATCGTGGCCATCGGCTCCCAGCTTTCGCAGCGGTCACGAGCCGCGCGTCTCGCTCGCCAGATTGACTGTTGACAGAAAGATTGTCAACAGTTAGCGTCCCAGCATCGCCAGTCGGCGCGACTTGCGTCCCGTCGCCTCGGCGGCGACCCGTGACAAACGGACCTTGGTTTCGATAAGCGGCTCGGATCGTCCCCCGGCGCCTTGCCGGAGCCCCGCCGCCTCATCTCGCGCGCGCCCTACGTCGCCGTCGATCGGTGTCCACACCCAAGGAGCAAGCTCCACATGGCCACGTTCCCGTCCAGCGCCAAGGTCGTGATCATCGGCGCCGGCATCGTCGGCAACAGCATCGCCTACCACTTGGCGAAGCTGGGCTGGACGGACATCGTCCAGATCGACAAGGGCCCGCTCCCGAACCCCGGCGGCTCCACCGGCCACGCGTCGAACTTCATCTACCTGGCCGATCACAACAAGGAGATGGCGGAGCTCACGCTCGAGTCCGCTCGCCAGTACCGCGAGTGGGACGTCTACACGACGTGCGGCGGCCTCGAGGTCGCCCGGTCGGAGACTCGTCTCGAGGAGCTCCGGCGCAAGGTGGACTCGGCGAAGAACTGGGGCATCAACGCCTACATGGTGACCCCGGCCGAGATCAAGGAGATGGTCCCGTTCATCAACGAGGAGATCCTCGTCGGCGGGTTCTTCACGCCCGAGACGGGCGTCTGCGACTCGCTCCAGTTCGGCACCCTCTGCCGCGAGAAGGCCGAGGCGATGGGCGCGCTCCAGAGCTTCGCCAACACCGAGGTCACCGCGATGGGGGTCGAGGACGGCCGCATCAGGAGCGTGACCACCACCCGCGGCACCATCGAGGCCGAGTACGTCATCATCGCGTGCGGCGTCTGGGCGCCGCTCCTCGCCGAGATGGCCGGCGCACATATCCCGCTGACCCCGGTCGTCCACCAGATGGCCGACTACGGTCCCGTGCCGCTGTTCGAGAAGTCGTCCAAGGCGATCGAGTACCCGATCGTCCGCGACATGGACGTGCTCATGTACGAGCGCCAGGACGGCATCGGCTTCGAGGTCGGCTCGTACGCCCACCGATCGATCCTCCACGACCCGGAGGAGATCCCCTCGATCGAAGAGGCGAAGCTCTCGCCCACCGAGATGCCGTTCACGCAGGAGGACTTCGACCCCCAGCTCGAGGATGCGCTCGAGCTGTTCCCCGAGATCCTCGGCGACGAGAAGGTGGGCCAGAAGTACGCGATCAACGGCCTCATCTCGCTGACCCCCGACGGCATGCCCGTCCTGGGCGAGACGCCCGAGGTCAAGGGCCTCTGGTCCGCCTGCGCCGTGTGGGTCAAGGAGGGCCCGGCAGTCGGCAAGTCGATCGCGGAGTGGATGACCCACGGCCAGCCCGAGATCGACTGCAACCAGAGCGACATCGCCCGCTTCCATGCGCACCAGAAGACGCGTCAGCACACCAAGGCGCGCGCCGACGAGGCGTTCCCGAAGACCTACGGCATCGTCCACCCGTCCGAGCAGTACCTCTCGGACCGGCCTGTCCGCAAGACGCCGATGTACGAGTGGCAGAAGGCGCACGGCGCCGAGTTCTTCGAGGTCGCCGGCTGGGAGCGCGCGCAGTGGTACGGCTCCAACGCGCCGCTGGTCGAGAAGTACGGCATCCAGGCCCGCCCCAACGAGTGGGACGCTCGCTGGTGGTCGCCCATCATCAACGCCGAGCACCTCGCGATGCGCGAGTCGGCGGGCCTCTTCGACCTCTCGTCGTTCGTGATCTTCGACGTCGTCGGCGCGGGTGCGCTGGACACGGTCCAGAAGGTGTGCGTCCGGCAGATGGACGTGGCCGTGGGCCGCGTGGTCTACACGCCGGTCCTCTCGGTCACGGGCGGCTTCAAGTCCGACCTCACGGTGATGCGCCTCGCCAAGGACCACTTCCGGGTGGTCACCGGCGCCGCCCACGGCATGGCCGACATGAAGTGGTTCGCCGACAACGCGGCGGACCACACCTCGGTCATCGACCTCACCACGGCGTACACGACCATCGGCCTGTGGGGCCCGAACGCCCGCAAGATCATCCAGAAGCTGACCCGCGCGGACATGTCCAACGCGGCCTTCAAGTTCGGCACCTGCAAGACCATCGAGGTCGGCAGCCAGCTTGCCCTCGCCTCGCGCATCAGCTACGTCGGCGACCTGGGCTGGGAGCTCTACGTCCCGATGGAGCAGGGCCAGCGACTCTGGGACGAGCTCTGGGAGGCCGGGCAGGAGTTCGGCATCACCGCCTGCGGGATCGCGGTCTACGTGGGCACGGGCCGCCTCGAGAAGGGCTTCCGCGCCTACGGCACCGAGCTCGACAACGACTACAACCCGGTCGAGGCGGACATGCTGACGCCCCGGCTCAAGGCCCAGGACTTCATCGGTCGCGCGGCCCTGGAGCAGGCCCTGGGCGAGGAGCGGGCCGCCGTCTGCTGCACGCTCACCGTGGACGACCACACGTCGTCGCGGACCGGCGAGAAGCGCTACCCGCTGGGCCGCCAGCCGATCGTGACCCCCGACGGCGCGCCGATCACGGACAGCAAGGGCCGCCAGTCCTACGCCAACTCGGCGGGCATGGGCCCGTCCCTCGGCAAGTACCTCATCCTGAGCTACCTGCCGCCCGAGCACGCGGTCGAGGGCACCAAGCTCGCCGTCCAGTACTTCGGCGACCTCTACCCGGTCACCGTGGCCCGCGTCGGCTCCAAGCCGCTGTTCGACCCCGAGAACGATCGCGTCCGCGGCATCGAGCCCGCGGCGGCGGGCTGAGCATGCGCGTTCTCGTCTGCGTCAAGCGCGTCCCGGCCGTCGCCGGGCGCCTCACCCTCACCGAGGACGAGCGCGCCCTCGACACCAAGTACGTGGGGTTCCAGGTGGGGCCCCACGAGGAGTGCGCGGTCGAGGAGGCCGTCCGGCTGGTCGAGGCGCACGGCGGTGAGGCCGTCGTGCTCACCCTGGGTCCGGCCGAGGCCGTCGAGCAGCTGCGCGAGGCCATGGCCATCGGCGCTGCGCGCGCGATCCACCTCGTCACCGACGGCGGCGACTGGGACGCCGAGTCCACGGCGGGCGCCATCGTCGACGCGATCGGCGAGGATGAGGCCGCGAACGGCCCGTTCGACCTCGTCCTGGTGGGCAACGAGGCCGCCGACTCCGGCGGCTACCAGGTGGGCGCCCGCATCGGGCGCGCGCTCGGCCGGCCCGTCGTGACCGGGATCAAGGCGCTGTCCGTCGCCGATGGCACCGCCCGGTGCGAGCAGGAGTCCGGCGGCGGGCGCGACGTCTACGAGGTCCGGACGCCGGCCGTGGTCGCGGTGCTCGAGGGAATCAACCTCCCGCGCTACCCGTCCGTTCCCGGGCGCATCCGCGCCAAGTCGAAGCCCGTCGCTTCATCCTCGCCCGCCCGCCCGGCGCAGCGCCTCGAGCTGCGGCGCCTGGTCGTGCCGGTCACGGAGGCCAAGCAGGCGCAGGTGCTGGGCAAGGGCGCCGCGGCGGCGCCGGCCGTGGTCGAGCTCCTGGCCAGCGTGGGGGTGCTCTAGCCATGGCCACCGTCCTCGTCCTCATCACCACCGCAGACGGCGCGCCCGACAAGGTGGCGCTCCAGGCCCTCGCCCTGGGCTCCCAGCTCGCGGCGGGCGGGGCCGTCCACGCCCTCGTCCTCGGTGACGACGCCGTCGCGGCCGGGCTCGGCGCGTGGGGGGCGACCAACGTCCACCTGGCCAGGCATCCGGCACTCGACGTGCCTGCGCCCGATGCTGCGGCGCGCATCCTCGACGACCTCGCCGGTTCTCTCGGCGCGCAGTTCGTGGTGGGCCCCGGCACCGAGGAGGGCAACACGATCCTCGCCCGCAGCGCCGCCCGCGCCGGCCTGCCGTTCGCCGCCAACTGCGTCTCCGTGACAGCCGGCTCGCCGGTCGCCGTCACGCGGAGCCGGTGGGGCGGCAGCCTCCTCGAGGAGGCGGTGATCAACGCCGACCGGGCCGTCCTCACGGTCGCCGCGCACGTCATCGAGGCCGTCGAGTCCGGCGGCTCCGCGTCCGTGACACCGTTCACGCCGCAGCTTGACGACGCGGACCTCGCCGTTCGGGTGGTCGGTCGCGTCCCGGCACCGGCCGGCGGCGTGTCGCTCACCGACGCCAAGGTGGTCGTGGCCGGCGGACGCGGTGCCGGTTCCGCCGAGGGGTTCGCCCCGATCGTGGAGCTCGCCTCGCTGCTCGGGGCGGCCGTCGGCTGCTCCCGCGCGGTGACGATCGCCGGCTGGCGCCCGCACACCGAGCAGGTCGGGCAGACCGGCACCAAGATCGCCCCCGACCTGTACATCGCGGCCGGGATCTCAGGCGCCACGCAGCACCTCGCCGGGACCAAGGGCGCCAAGAGGATCCTCGCGATCAACAAAGACCCCGAGGCGCCGATCATGACGGCGGCCGACTACGCGGTGATCGGGGACCTGGCCGAGGTCCTGCCCGCGATCAGCGCCGAGATCCGGCGCAGGCGCGGCGCCTGAGCGTGTCTGCCGCCATGCCGTCCACCCGGCAACAGCGCCAGCGGGAGCGTCCCGCCGGGACGGCGCCGAGCCCGACGGTCATGGCAGTCCACACCCCTCACGCCACGAGGAGGGGCACGGCCAAGTAAGGAGGTTCGCCGCCCGCTCGGTCATCGACGACCTGCGACAAGAGTCGACATTGGAGGAGATGCGATCGTGATCCGTTCTGGGACGAAGTACCGGATCGCCAGTCTGGCCGCTGCGACGGTGCTCTTGGTGAGCGCCTGCGGCGGGTCCAGTGGCTCGAGCCCCGCCGCCACCACCGCGGCGAGCACCGCGCCGAGCTCCGGCGCCAGCCAGGCGGCCGGGAGTAGCTCGGGCACAGCCGCCACCCAGACCATCAACATCGGAATCGACGGGCCGTTCACCGGCCCCTCAGCGCTCACGGGCACTGAGATGAAGAATGCCGCCCAGATGGCCTTCGACGCCATCAACTGGCAGGTCGGCAACTACAAGATCAACCCGATCTACGTGGACGATCAGGCCGATCCGGCCAAGGGCACCGCCGCGCTCGAGCAGGCGATCGTGGGCCAGAAGCTGGTCGCCGGAATCCTGGACTGGAACAGCTCGGTCGCCGCGGCCGACATGGAGCTCACGGCCAAGTACAAGGTCCCCTGGTTCTTCGGGATGGGGGCCGCCGGCGTCGTGAACCAGAAGTTCCTCTCGGACAAGGCCAAGTACGGCTACTGGACCTCCAAGGGCTGGCCGGACCCGGTCAAGCTGACGGCCGCGTACGTCGGCGCCATCAACGACGCCATCGCGGCGGGCACGTACACCCCCGCGTCCAAGACCGTGGCCATCTACGGCGAGGACACCGACTGGGGCCGCTCCTTTGGCAAGGGCCTCAAGGACGGCTTCACCGCCAGCGGCTGGACCATCGCGAGCGAGGACTACTTCGCCACCACGCAGACCGACTTCTCGGCGCTGATGTCGCGCTACAAGAGCGCCAACGTGCCGGTGATCGCGGGCACGAGCACGGCCGCGGCCTCCATCACCGCCTTCATCAAGGCTGAGGATGATGCGGGCATCAAGGCCCTGACGGTCGCCGACGGCCTCGGCTGGTTCGGTGACTGGTACAAGATGACCGGCTCGTCCTCGGACTACGTCCTCGACTCCGTGCCGGGCTTCGCCACCGACAAGGCAAAGAAGTTCCAAGCCGACTACAAGGCCAAGTACGGCTCCGACCCGAGTGCCGCGGCCGCCGGCCTCTCGTACGACTGGACCAACTTCTTCATCAAGGTCCTGAACTCGACCATCACCGACCAGGGCTCCATCACCAGTGACACGCTGATGAAGGAGGCCCAGGACAAGCTTTGGACCGGCCAGCTGACCTACACCGACGGGATCATCATGTCGAGCTACGACTTCAACGCAGACTCGATCCCGGACCCCGTCGTGGGCAAGGGCCACTACATCTTCCCGGTCACCCAGTACCACACCGGCCAGCAGACCGTGATCTGGCCGGCTGACCAGGCCTCGGGCAAGCTCGAGACCAAGCCCTGACGCCATCCGAGCAACAAGTGGGGGCCGGCATCGCGCCGGCCCCCACTGCACCTAGAGCGAGGCCCCATGGCGCTCCTTGAGCTCGACGGCGTCACCAAGCGGTTCGGTGGCCTGACAGCCGTCAACAACGTCACGTTCAGCGTCGAAGAGGGCGAGATCTTCGGGCTGATCGGCCCGAACGGCGCCGGCAAGTCCACGCTGCTCAACTGCCTGGCCGGCGCGCTTCGCCCGAACGCGGGAACCGTCCGCTTCAACGGCAAGAACACGACTGGCCTTCCGGCCGACAAGATGTGCCGCCTGGGCATCGGCCGCACGTTCCAGATCCCGCGGCCCTTCCCGCGTTTGTCCGTCCTCGAGAACGTCATCGTGGCGGCGTCGTTCGGCGATCCCAGCGCCGAGCACGGCATGGCCGCCGACCGGGCGCTCAAGATGCTCCAGTACGTGGACTTCCCGCGCCCCGTGAGCACCGTCGCCGGGCACCTCAACGCGGTCCAGCTCAAGCGGCTCGACCTCGCCCGTGCCCTGGCCAGCCGCCCCAAGCTGCTGTTCCTCGACGAATTCGCATCGGGCCTCACGCCATCAGAGCTGACGACCATCGCCGCCCTGCTGCGCAAGATCCGCGATGACGGGGTGACGATCGTGATGGTCGAGCACGTCATGCGCCTGATCCTCGACCTGTGCGAGAACCTCGCGGTCCTCCAGTACGGCGAGCTCATCGCGCACGGCAACGCCGCGACGGTGGCCCAGGACGAGAAGGTCCGCGAGGCCTATCTCGGCGCCCAATTCATCCTCTGAGCGGCCAGGGAGGCTCCAGGGAGACATCGTGCTCAAACTGACCGCTGTCGAAGCCGGCTACGACCTCCTGCAGGTCCTGTGGGGCGTGGACCTCCACGTCGAGGAGGGCGAGTTCGTCGCCATCCTGGGACCCAACGGTGCCGGCAAGACCACCACCCTGCGCTCGATCGCGGGCTTCGTGCCGCCGATCCACGGCTCGGTCACGTTCCGGGGCAAGGAGCTGCGCGGCACCCTCCCGCATCAGGTCAGCCGGATCGGCATCGGCTACGTGTCCGAGAGCCTGAACCTGTTCCCCTCGATGTCGGTCTACGAGAACCTGCTCGTGGGCGCCTACACGGTCAAGGACAAGAGCGCTGTCGCCGCCACGATGGACACGGTCTTCGAGCTCTTCCCGCGACTGCTCGAGCGCAAGGACCAGCTGGCGGGCACCCTCTCGGGCGGCGAGCGCAAGATGCTCGCGATCGGCCGCGGCCTGATGCCCAGGCCTTCGCTGCTGCTCGTGGACGAGCCGAGCCTGGGCCTGGCCCCGATCCCCACGCTCGCGACGTTCGAGGCGCTCAAGACGCTGCGCGAGCGGGGCATGACGATCCTGCTGGTGGAGCAGAACGTGAACACGACGCTCCGGATCGTGGACCGCGCATACGTCCTCGAGCAGGGCCGCGTCGTCCTCGAGGGGACCGGCGATGAGCTGCTCGGCAACACCCATGTCCAGGAAGCGTACCTGGGGATCTGAGGCAGACCGATGACGACGACCCCCGCCGCTGCCCCGACCAACCTGCGTCGGGTCCCGCTGGCCAAGCGCTTCCTGACCTTCACCTGGCTCACCGTCGGCCTCGCCATCGCGATCCTGGTGTTCTACACCTTCGTCCAGCCGTCGATCGTGGTCGACACGCTCGTCACGGGCGGCATGTGGGCGCTGCTGGCCGCGGGCCTCGCGCTCGTGTTCGGCGTCATGAACATCCCCAACTTCGCCCACGGCGAGTTCTTCATGATCGGCTCGCTGACCGCGTTCTTCGTCTTCTCGCCCCTCCAGGACGCGATGTTCAACGACCCTGCCGGGACCGGCCTGCTCAAGATCGTCGCCCCCTTCCCGGGCATGATCGCCGCCCTGATCGTGGGGTTCGCTGTCGGCGCCGTGCTCGAGGTGATCCTGTTCCGGCCCCTGCGCAAGCGGAGCCGGGACCAGTGGGTGATGAACACCTTCCTGCTGACAGCGGGCGTCTCGGTGGTGCTGATCAACGGCGATCGCCTGATCTTCGGCAACGACTTCCGGGGCGCCACGCGCTACTGGGACGTCCGCCCGATCAGCATCCTCGGCACCTCGGTCTCGGTCGACCGGATCGCGGTGTTCGTGATCGCGATGGTCACGATCCTGCTGTTCTCGGCGTTCCTGCTGCGCACCCGGACCGGGCGGGCGATGCGGGCTGTGGCCCAAGACGAGGCGGGCGCCCAGATGGCGGGCATCAGCCTCAACCGGATCTTCGTGCTGACGATGGGCCTCTCGTGCGCCCTGGCGGCGCTCGCGGGCGCCTCGCTGCTCTGGCTCTACCCCTCCTACCCAGACGTCGGCCTGCAGCCGCTGTACCTCGCCTGGTACGTGGTCATCCTCGCCGGTTTGGGGAATGTCCAAGGCGCCATCGTCGGGGCGTTCATCGTGTCCCTGATCCAGACGCTGACCGTGACCTACGTCGGCCTCGACTGGATCGACGTCGTGCCCACCCTGTTCATCATCCTGATCCTGCTGTTCAAGCCGTCGGGCCTGTTCGGCAGCGAAGTGAAAGGCGTCTGGGAGCAGTAGTGGCCACCGTGATCGAAGAGACCACCCCCTCCCGCGTCGAGGCGAAGTCGGCCGCCCGGCGCCGGATGACCTTCGCCGCCGTCCTGATCGCGATCGCGGTCGCACTGCCGCTGATCCCGCCGTTCAACGGCCAGGACTACCAGCGGCTGCTGGTGACGGGCGCGCTCATGGCGGCGTACGCGGTGGCGTTCGACTTCACCGCCGGCTACATCGACATCGTCAACTTCGGCTTCGCGGCGTTCGTGGGGATCGGCGCCTACACGTCGGGGCTGCTCGCCGTGGACCTGGGCATCTCGCCCTGGATCGGCATGGTGTGCGGCGCGCTCGTCTCGGGCTTCGTCGGCCTGCTCACCGGCATGCTGACCCTGCGCCTCCGGGGCATCTACGCGGCGGTCATGGCGTGGTTCGTGGGCCTGGCGCTCATGGGCGTGGTCCGGAACCTGCCGGACATCACCCGTGGCTCGCTTGGCCTGAGCGTTCCGCTGCTCCTCAACACCTCGGACAACCTGCCCTACTACTACCTGGTCCTCGGGATCCTTCTCCTCACCCTGGTCGTGCTGATGGCGGTCATCCGCTCCCGAATCGGCCTCGCCTTCCGGGCCATCGGCCAGAACCTGGCGGCGGCCAAGGCGTCCGGGATCAACCCCACCCGCTTCCTGGTCATCAACTTCACCCTGTCGTGCGCGTTCGCCGGCCTGCTCGGCGGGTTCTACGCGCACTACTACGGGATCCTCACGCCCGACCTCCTCGCGACCAGCCACACGGTTGAGGTCCTCGCCGTCGCCTACATCGGCGGGCGCGGCACGCTGTGGGGTCCAGCCGTGATCGCCTTCCCCCTGATGGTGGTCACGGGCCTGCTGCAGGCCCAGCTCGCCAGCCTCCCCGGCCTGGAGCTGGTCCTCTACGGCCTGCTCCTGATCCTGGTCATGGTCTTCCGGCCCACCGGCTTTGCCGGCCTGGTGACATCAGCCGCCAATCGAATCTGGAGGCCGCGGACAGACGCGGCTGAGACGGCGGCCCCGACGGCCTGACCACCGGGCCGAGCCGGCCAGCAGGCCGGTGTGAACGGAGGGCACCGCGCCATGCGCATCGCAGTCGTCGGGTCAGGGCTCGTCGGCCTGGCCACGGCGTATGAGCTCTCGCGCCGGGGCGCCGAGGTTGTGGTCGTCAGCGACCGCGATCCCGGCGCCGGGGCGTCGTCCAACAACGCAGGCTGGGTGGTGCCGGCCGAGAGCGGGCCGGTCCCGGGACCCGGCGTGGTGCTCCAGACCCTGCGCTGGATGGCCAAGCCCGACAGCCCGGTCTACGTGCGGCCGTCCCTCAGCCCCTCGTCCATCCGGTTCCTCACGGGGATGCTCCGCGCGTGCAACGCCGCGGCGTACGACCGGTCGTTCACCGCGACGGCAGCCCTGGCTCGCGGGACGATGGACGCGCTCGACGCCTGGGCCGCGGACGGCATGACGTTCGAGATGCACGCCCGTGGCGAGCTCCGCGCGTACATCGACCAGGCGGAGTACCGGCGCGCGGCCGCCGACCTGCCGCGGTACGAGCGCGCGGGCCTCGCCCCGGAGGCGCTCACCGGCGACGAGGCGCGGGCGGCGGTGCCGGTCCTCTCCGACGCGGTGACGGGCGCGATCCGCTTCCCGGGCGAACGCCACGTCCGACCCCAGGGGGTGGTGAACGCGCTGGCCGGCCGCGTGGCGGCACTGGGGGCGATCCAGGTTCGCGGACGCGTCACCGGCGCCTGGGCGCTGCCCTCGGGCGGGGTCGAGCTGCGCGGCGGGTTTGAGCCCGTGCGGGCGGACGTGCTGGTGATCGCTGCCGGCGCCTGGTCGGCACAGGTCGCGCGCCTGCTCGGCATCCGCCTGCCCGTCAGGCCGGGCAAGGGCTACAGCGTCGACTACACACCGGCCCAGCTCGACATGGGCCCGGTCGTGATGCTCTCCGAGGCGCACGTCGCGGTGACCCCGCTCGACGGCGGGACGCGAGTCGCCGGCACGATGGAGTTCGGGCGGCTCGACGAGACGGTCAGCCCGGTCCGCCTCCGGGCGGTTCAGCAGGCGCCGGGGCGCTACTTCCGCACGTGGGATCCGGACGCGCCGCACTCGGCCCCGTCCGCGGGCCTCCGCCCGATGATGCCCGACGGCATCGCCTGCATTGGCCGGCTCCGACCCTACCGGAACGTCTTCGTCGCCACCGGGCACGCGATGCTGGGGCTCACCCTCGCCCCGCGCACCGCCGCCCTCCTCGCCTCGGCGATCCTCGACGACGCGGACCCCGACGAGCTGCGCCCCTTCAGCCCGGCGCGCTTCGGCGCCTGACGGCTACAGTGCGGGGTCTGCCCGTCCGGAGGGCTTCGGCGCCCGACGCCCCGGGCCGACTGCCCTGTGCGGTGGGCGCCGAGCGAGCATCGGCCCCGCGATCGGGCTAGGGGTTCCCCTCGATGGAGACGCGCTCGGGCGGTGCCGCGTCCTGGCCCCGGTCATCGACCGACCACTCGACCCGCGCCACGACGCCCACGATCCCTGGCACTGACCGGACCACCCGCTCGACGATCGCCGCCGTGGACCGGCGGATCACCCTGCCGGTGACCGTGGCCACCCCGTCCGCGACCTCGACCTGGAACGACGACGGGTCGATCCAGAGCGCCTTCCAGAGGGCATCGCGGCGGACGTCCTGTGCCAAGTCGTCGTCGGACCTCGCCAGCGTCCGCACGACGTCGGCGCGGGCGACGATCCCGACCAGCCGCCCGCCGTCGACAACGGGGAGGCGGTTGACCTTCCGCTCGATCATCACGGCGGCCGCCTCATGGATCGAAGCGTCGGCGCCGATCGTGATGGCCGGCGCGCTCATCGCCTGGCCGGCGGTCCTTGCCTCCGCCTTCGCGCGCAGGCTGCGCGTGTCGCGTGACTCGCCGAAGATCCGAGCCAGTGGGCGTCGCTGCAGCGAGCCGAGACCGTGGCCCTTCACCAGGAGGTCGCCCTCGGTGACCACCCCGAGGATGGCGCCATCCTCCCCGACTACGGGCAGACCGCTGATGCGGTGCTCGACCAGCAGCCGAGCGACCTCCTTGATCGGCATCTCCGGTGCAACCGAGATCACCGACCCGGTCATGACGTCGCGGACCGTTCTCATGGCGATCGTGACTCCTTTGCCGGCGCCGCTCGTGTCGGCCGGCTGCCGGATGGCGCCGCGGCCGGACGGCGGGGACTGCGCGGCGCGCAGTCGCGTGCGTGCCTCGTGGGCGCTGCCTTGTCCGAGCTGAACCCTGTAGGAGTGAGGATCCGGGGTCGCACCGACGCCTCGCCACGGCGGAAGGTCACCGACCCGCGTGACACAATCCACGCCCACCACGGGCTTGGCGCACACGATCCGGCGCCGATCGGCCCGGTCGCGGATCGCCGGCCGCCAGCACGCGAAGCCGGTCAACCGCGCATGCGCAGGTTGTCGGGGTCGAAGACCGGGGTGGCACCCACCGCCGCCACCGAGACCGGATACAGCTCGCCGATGTACTCGACGGCCAGCGGCCGCCCCACGACGGCATCATCGACCGGGAGGTATGCCATGAGCAGGTGCCTGCCCACCGATGGCCCCGATGCGGTGGTGGTCACGAATGAGCGGCGGCCGCGCCGGTCGACCAGGACCGAGCCGTCGGGTCGGCAGATCGGCTCGCGGCCGAGCATGAACCGCCGTTCCCCGGACGCCGAGGTGTGGTCCTCCACTGCAAGCGTGCACAGCAGGCTCGCCGGCCCCTCGGCACGTTGCGCGAGGTAAGCCGCCCTGCCGATGAAGTCGGCCGCCTTGACGCGTGGCCGGGCGAGACCGGCCTCGACGAGGTTCCGGTCCAGCTCGAGATCGCTGCCCATGAGGCGGTAGCCCTTCTCCACCCGCAGGGTCCCGCCGTAGGCGGCGAGGCCGACTGGCGCGATCCCGTGGGCCCTCCCCGCCGCCATGAGGATGTCCCACAGCCGGGCGCCCTGCTCCGTCGGGACGTGCAGCTCCCAGCCCAGTTCGCCGACATAGCTGATCCGCGCGGCCAGCACCCGCACCGACTCAACGTCGATCGGCAGGCAGCTGCCGTACGGCAGAGCGGCATCGGACACGTCGTCGGCCGTCACAGAGGCGACCACGTCGCGGGCGCGCGGTCCCCAGATGGCGATCATCGTGAAGGCTGACGTGAGGTCTGCGAAGGTGACGCCCCCGCCCCCCGGGAGGTGGTCCGTCAGCCACTTCGCGTCGGCGCGGCCAGCGAAGCCGGCGTCCACGATCCTGAAGTGGTCGTGGCCGAGCCGCATGATCGTCACGTCGGCCTTGATCCCGCCGGCATCGTTGAGCAGCTGCGTGTAGACGAGGCGCCCCACGGGAACGTCGACCTGGCCGACCACCATGTGCTGCAGCCAGTCGAGCCCGCCGGGACCAGACACGTCGAACTCGGCGAACGCGGGGTTCTCGATGAGGCCAACGCGCTCGCGGAGCGCGAGGTGCTCAGCGTTGACGATCGGCGACCACCACCGCCGGTCCCACTCGTGCGATCGGTCCATCACCCGGTCGCCGAACTCCTCGAGCAGCGGGGCGTTGCTGCGGTACCAGTTGGGCCGCTCCCAGCCTGAGATCTCCACGAACTCGCCGCCGAGGGCGACGTGCCGGTCGTGGGCGGCGCCGAGCCGCACGTTGCGGTCCGTCGCCCACTGCTCGAAGGGGTGCACGATGCCGTAGAACTTGGGGAACAGCTCACCCACCCGGTGCTCGACGTGGTAGCGCGTCTTCTGCGTGTCGGAGAAGCGGGCGATGTTGACCGACGCCGGGTCCATCTCGGGCTTGCCGTCGGTCATCCACTCCGCGAGCATCCGGACGATGGACGGAGCCTCCTTGATCCAGACGGCCGCGCACGCCCAGAGCCCCTTGACCTCCGGCGTCTCGCCGAGCAGGGACATCCCGTCCGGCGTGAACGACATGAGGCCGTTGATGGCGTGCTTGATGCCCACCCTCTCGTCGCCCACGATCGTGGGGTAGAGCTCGAGCACCGTCTCCACGTACGGGTCGAAGTGCTCCGAGGTGAAGGGCAGCTCGGTCGGGGACATCAGCGCTTGGTCGTTGGACGGGATGTCCTCCGGCTGCACCACGAGCGCCTCGTGCGCGTACGACCCGATCTCGAGGTCCGCGCCGCTCTGGCGCGCGTACATCTTGGCGTCCATGTCGCGGACCACCGGGTAGGCCAGCGGGTTGTCCAGCGCCGCGAACTCGGGCACCGGCCCGATGTCCACCATCTGGTGGACGGCCGGCACGAGCGGGATGGTGGCGCCCGCCATTGCGGCGACCTTGCGGCTCCAGACGCCGCCGCACACGACGACCACGTCCGCGTGGACCGTGCCTCGGGTTGTCCGGACCGCGGTGATCCGGCCATCCGTGACGTCGAGGCCCGTGACCTCCGTGTTGGCGAAGCTCCGCAGCGCCCCGAGCTCCATGGCCTTCTCGCGATACAGCGTGCCGGCGTGGAGCGGGTCAACGACGCCGACATCGGGCGTGTGGAAGCCCCCGAGGATCCTGGACTCGTCCATGTACGGGACGAGCGCCTTGACCCGAGCCGGGTCCAGCACCTCAGCGTCGACGCCCCAGCTGTGGGCCAGCGCAAGTCGCCGGTAGAGCTCGTGCATGCGCTCGCGCGTCCGGGCGATCTCGATGCCGCCGGTGCGCGTGAACGTGCCGAGGTCCTCGAACTCGCAAATGCTCTCGATGGACCAGATCGAGGTCTGGCGCGAGTGGTCCACCGCGAACGTGAAGGACGAGGCGTGGCCGGTGGACCCGCCCGGGTTCGGGAGCGGACCCTTGTCCACCTGGACGATGTCCCGCCAGCCGAGCCGGGCGAGGTGCCACGCCAAGCCGTTGCCGACGATGCCGGCCCCAATGACCACCACCCGTGCCCGAACCGGAAGCTCGCTCATCGTGACTCCGTGGCAATTCTGGCGCAAGATCGGCTGCTTCCGCCGAGCGCCTCGCGGGGATTCTGCGCCGTCGGCCGTGTCAAGCCCGCACACGCTCGTTCGCCGCGTCCCAGACCGGCGCCGCCAGGACCGTCGCCCGGCGGCGGTCCCCGAGCAGCGCGATCTCGAGCGCCGTGCCGGGCGCCTCGTGCCCGCTCGCGACGTACGCGAACGCGAGGCTCCGGCCCGTCGCATGGCCATACCCGCCCGAGGTCGTGACCCCGATCGGGTCCCCGCCCGCGAACACGGGCTCGCCACCGGCCACGTCGAAGTCGAGCGCGTCAACCTCGAGGTAGACGAGGTGCGTGGTCGCGCCGGCGGCCAGCGCCGCCTCGAGCGCCGCGCGACCCGTGAAGGCGTGGTCGAGCTTCACGAAGCGCATCGTGTCCGCCTCGACCGGGGTGGCCTCGTTGGTGAGCTCGACGCCCCAGCCCTTGTAGGCCTTCTCCAGCCTGAGGCTGTTCATGGCGTACAGGCCGAAGTCCGCGATCCCCACCGGCTGGCCCGCGGCCCAGATGGCGTCGTAGAGCGCCGGGGCGCTGGCCATCGGGACGTGGAGCTCCCAGCCCAGCTCGCCCACGTAGTTCACCCGCAGCGCCTTGACGGGGACGCCGGCGACCTCGATCTCGCGGCCGGTCAGCCACGGGAATGCCGCGGTGGCGAGGTCGGCGGCCGTGAGCGGCGCGAGCAGATCCCGCGAGCGTGGGCCGGCCACGATGAGCGTGGTGAAGTCCTCGGTCCGGTCGGTGATCTCGACATCCTCGCCGGCCAGGATGGCCGAGCGCAGCAGGTCGAGGTCGCGCTGGTGCGCCGTGGCGCCCGAGAGCAGGAAGAACCGGTCCGGGGCGAGGCGGGTGATCGTGGTTTCGGTGGCGAAGCGGCCGTTGGCCGAGAGCGCATGGGCCAGCACGATCCCGCCCAGCTTGGGCATCCGGTTGGCGTAGACGCGGTT
The DNA here is from genome assembly GCA_021783095.1 of Chloroflexota bacterium. Taxonomy (GTDB): domain Bacteria; phylum Chloroflexota; class Limnocylindria; order Limnocylindrales; family CSP1-4; genus CAIXZV01. Next base: position 163,894 of record JAJXUG010000001.1, read on the forward strand.
GAGGAGCGCCTCCGCGTCGGCCCCGCGGACGCCGTACGTGGCGAACGACGGCAGCTCCATCACGCCCACGCGCTCGCGGACCGCGGCGCACTCGACGGCCACGACGTCGAAGACGTTGTTCCGGCGGAAGGTGCCGTCCTCGTCGCGTCCGTCGAGGCTGAACCACTTCGGCCGCTCCCAGCCGAAGCCCTCGGTGAACACGCAGCCCTTGGCGGCCAGGCGCTCGAACAGCGGACTCCTCTTCGCGGGCCGGCCCTCCGGGCGCTCCTCGCCGGGTGGGATCAGCCGGTACATGTCCCAGTACTCGCGGTGGGCCTTCGCCTGGACGTAGGCCTTGTCGGCGTATCTGCCGTATCGGCGCGGGTCCATGCCCAGCATGTTCACCTCGGCGTCGCCGTGGACCATCTGCTGGGCGAGGAAGCGCCCGCAGCCCGGCCCCTGCGCGATGCCGATGCCGGTCCCGGTGGCGAGCCAGAAGTTGCGCACGCCGGGCGCCGGCCCGACGAGCGGGTTGCTGTCGGGCGTGTGGCTGATGGCGCCGTTGACCACGCGCTTGATGCCCGCCTCGGCGAGGATCGGCATCCGCTCCATGACGCGCTCGAGGTTGGGCAGGATGCGGTCCAGCTGCGGCTCGAACAGCTCGTGGTCGGACTCCCACGGCGGGGTCTGGCCGCCCCAGCCCTCCTCGGTGTCGTGGTCCTCGTAGATCCCGATGAGCGCCGACTTCTGCTCCTCGCGGTAGTACGAGGAGGCCCACGGGTCGCGCATGACGGGGATCTCGCCGGGGCGGTCGAGGAACTCCCTGACGGGGCCGGTGACCACGTACTGGTGCTTGATGTTGGCGAACTGCGTCGAGACGTCCAGCCAGGCCGACACCTTGTCGGCGTAGCAGCCCGCGGCATTGACCACGTGCTCTGCCGTGATGTCGCCCAGCTCTGTGCGGACGCGGAACTCGCCGGACGCCAGGCGCTCGATGCCGAGCGCCCGATTATGACGCGTGATCGTGGCGCCGAGCCCGCGCGACAGCTTCGACATCGCGTTGCAGGCGGAACTCGGGTCCACGTACCCGTCGTCGAGCGTCCACGCCCCGGCGAGCACGCCCTCGGTGGTGACGAACGGGTTGATCCGGCGAATCTCGTCCGGCCCGACGACCTGCATGCGGAATCCCATGAGGGCGGCGACGCCCTCGACCCGCTTGAAGTGATCGAGCTCCATCTGGTTCATGGCGAACCGGATGCCGCCGCTCGCGTGCCAGCCGGTGGCCTCGCCGGTCATCCCCTCGAGCTTGGCGTACAGGTCGTTCGAGTAGGCGTGGACCTTGGCGAGGGTGTAGTTGGCGATGAACGAGGGGCACTGACCCGCCGCGTGCCAAGTCGAGCCCGACGTGAGCTCGCCCTTCTCGATCAGCACGGTGTCGGTCCAGCCCTCGAGCGCGAGCCCGTACTGGAGACTGATCCCCATGACGCCACCGCCGACGATGACGACGCGCGCCCGGTCCTGCACGGTGCCTCCTCCTCCCGCGCGCGGGCGGGTTCCTCGTCGCCCCTGTGCTCAGGCGCGAATGCGGGCGTTGGTGGGGTCGTACGGCGCCCGGAGCGATGCCCTGGCGCCGAAGCGCTCCGTCCCGATCTCGAGCTCATAACGGCCGGCCGCGATCCAGTCCGCGGTCACCGGACCGTCCTTGCGCCTGACGTAGCCCAGACCGATCGACCGCCCCAGTGTGTGCCCGAACATCGCCGACGTGATCCAGCCGACGAGCTCCCCATCGCGCCAGATGGGCTCGTTGTGGTACATGAGCGGCTCCGGGTCGTCGAGGACGAAGACTGTCAGCCGCCGGGTCGCACCTGCCTCGCGCTGGAGCAGGAGGGCCTCACGGCCGATGAAGCCCCCGGGCTTGTCCCACGCGGCGGTGAAGGCGAGGCCAGCCTCGACGAGGGTGTCCTCGTCGCTCATGTCGTGACCCCAGTGGCGGTACGCCTTCTCGATGCGCAGGCTGTTGAGCGCGTGGTAGCCAGCGTGCCTGAGCCCAAATGGCGCGCCCGCCTCGACGACGGCGTCGTACACGTGGGTCGCGAACTCGCTCGGGACGTACAGCTCCCACCCCAGCTCACCCACATAGGTGGTGCGGGCGGCGCGGGCGAACGCGTAGCCGAGGTCGATCTCGCGGGCGGCACCGAAGGGGAACGCGGCGTTCGACAGGTCGGCATCGGTCATTGACGCCAGGAGCTCGCGCGAACGCGGCCCCATGACGCCGATGACGGTCTCGCCGGACGTGACGTCGGTGACGACCACCCGCGCGTCGGGGTGGATGCTGCGGCGCAGCCAGTCCTGGTCGCGGACGGTCTGCGTGCCCGTCGTCACGACCAGGAACCGGTCCTCGGCGAGCCTGGTCACGGTCACGTCGGCCTCGACCCCGCCCCGCTCGTTGCACCACTGGGAGTACACGATCCGCCCGGGCTCGACGTCGACGTCGGCGGTGCAGACGCGGTTGAGCTCGCGCGCGGCGTCGCGGCCGGCCACCAGCACCTTGCCGAAGCTGGTCTGGTCGAACAGCGCCACGCTCTCGCGCGTCGCGCGGTGCTCCTCGGCCGAGTGCGGGAACCAGTTCTGGCGCCCGTAGCTGTACTCGTAGCGGGGCTCGACGCCGTCGGGCGCATACCAATTGGCGCGCTCCCAGCCGGCCACCTCGCCGAAGCAGGCGCCCCGGGCTGCGAGCCGGTCGTGGAGCGTCGAGCGGCGGATGCCGCGGGCGGTCTCGACCTGACGGAACGGCCAGTGCATCTCGTAGAGCAGCCCGAGGGTCTCGGTCGTACGCTCGTACAGGTAGCGGCGGTTGCGCTGGAACGGCATGAACCGCCGGATGTCAACCTCCCACAGGTCCATCGGCGGGCGGCCGTCCACCACCCAGTCGGCCACGGCCCTCCCCGCGCCGCCGCCCGACGCGAAGCCGACCGAGTTGAACCCGGCCGCGACGAAGTAGCCCGGGAGCTGCGGCGCCTCGCCGAGGATGTAGCGGTCGTCGGGCGTGAAGCTCTCGGGCCCGTTGAAGAACAGCTGGATGCCGACCTGGCCGAACACGGGCAGCCGCTTGGCGGCCTTGACGATGTACGGCTCGAGGTGGTCCCAGTCCTGGGGCAGGGTCAGGAACTCGGCGTCCTCGGGGATGCCCTCGGTCGCCCACGGCTTCGCGCCCGGCTCGAAGAAGCCGATCATGAGCTTGCCGGCCTCGTTGCGCGCGTACGCCTGCTCGTCGGGCATCCGCAGGGCGGGAAGGTCCGGGGTGAGCTGCTCGATGGGCTCGGTGATCAGGTAGAAGTGCTCCGCGGCGTGGAGCGGGACGACGACGTCGTCCTGACCGGCCAGCTGCCGCGCCCACATGCCCGTGCAGTTGACGACGACCTCGCAGTCGATCGTCCCGCGGTCCGTCTCCACCCCCGCCACGCGCCCGTCGCGCTGGATGATCCGCGTCGCCTTGGTGTTCTCGAAGACGAGTGCGCCGGCCATCTTCGCCGCCTTGGCGAGCGCCATCGTGGTGTCGGTCGGGTTCGCCACGCCATCGCCGGGGATGAACGCGGCGCCGATGATCCCCTCGGTGTTGAGCAGCGGCCACATCTCGCCTAGGCGCTCGGGGCCGATGAACTCCATGTCCACGTTCTGGAGCCGGGCCATCGACGCGTTCCGCCGGATCTCGTCCCAGCGCCCTGGCGTGTGCGCCACGAGCACCGATCCCGTCTGGATAAACCCCGTGCTGTCCCCCGTCTGGCGCTCGAGCTCACGGAACAGGTCCTTCGCGTAACTCGCGAGGACCGTCATGTTGTAGGTCGCCCGGAGCTGTCCGACGAGGCCGGCTGCGTGCCAGGTCGTTCCGCTCGTCAGGCGCTTGCGCTCGAGCAGCACGACGTCCTTCCATCCCCGCTGCGTGAGGTGGAAGAGCACGCTCGTCCCGACGATGCCGCCACCGATGACGACGACACGGGCCTGCTTGGGGAACGCGGGCGCGCCGGCGCCCCCGGCAATGGCGGTGGGCGACCCGTCCGACATCCTGGTCGACTCCTCTGCGTGCGCGTGGGCGTTCGCCTGTGGGCGGCGGTCCTCGGTGGACCTGGTCAGTGGCGACGCTGGCGGGCGTCCTCGTTGTGGCGCCGCGCGCGAGACCGGGATCATAACATCGCAATATTACGAATTCACAGCCGTTGCGCGCGGGGGGCGGCAGGATCGGGACACCAGCTCCCCGCGCTCGTCATGCACCCGAGCTCAAAGCCGTGCGGCGCTAGGACACGGGCCGGAGGGTGGCCCGCGCGGTCTCCAGCATCAGCCTCCGCAGCTGCTCCGCGTCGACCCCCGGTGCCTGCAGCGCGAGGCCAACCGATGCGCCGTCCCCGAGCATGATGAACAGGTCCACGATGTCGTCGACCCGCGACACGGGGTCGAACACGCCTGCTTCGATCCCCTCCTCGATCACTTCCCGGAACGGCGGGCGCCACGCGTCATAGAAGCGGTCCATCTTGGCGCGGAGGTCGTCATCGCGGGCCATGGCGCAGAACTCGATCCAGATGCGGGAACGCGACAGGGCGGGCTCCGGGAGCGAGGCGTAGAGGAGCGTCACCAGCCTCGACCAGGCGTCGCCATCCCTGGGGAGGGCCTCGGTCCATGAGCGCAGGCGCCGCTCGGCCGACCAGTCGAAGAGCTCGGCGATCAACCGGTCGCGCGAGTCGAAGTAGTGCTGGACGGTGCCGATCGAAACGCCTGCGGCCTCGGCCACATCGCGGAGGCGGCTGCGCTCGACGCCGTGGCTGACGAGCAGTGCTTCGGCGGCGGACAGGATGCGCTCGCGCTGCGCCTCCCGCTGCGCCTCGTTCCGGGGCCGACCGGCCACGCGCCACCCTCCCAGCAGATTTGTAATACGAGATTATGGCATAACGGGCGCACAGCATGCCCGAAGGAGGGCGCGGAGCGACGCTTCAGCCCCGGCGCCCGCGGATGGACGGGTGGTGCGGGAGCAGGTTGTGGGCGCCACACTGGGGACAGCCCACCCAGGACAGCCGGGAACCCCACAGCAGCTCCACCAGCCCGCGGCGGAAGCGCGCCCCGCAGGAGCCGCAGGTGACCTCCCAGCGGCTGATCAGCCCCAGGTTCCCGGGGAGCCAGCCGACCTGGACGGGGTCGATCCCCTCAACCTCGACGGGGACGAGGCGGCGGTCCTGACCGGCTGGCATGAGGAGCCTCCTCCTCAGCTCCCCGACGGTGCGGCTGATCCGGACGCCGGGGCGGGCGATGCGGAGCCGGAGGCTGCCGCGACGGCGGCCGCGATGTCGGCGAATGTCGCGTTCACGAAGGTGCCGTTCACGAGCACTGAGGGTGTCCCGTGGCCGGCGACGGAGGCCGGCAGGCTCTGCTGCTCGGCCGCGATCTCGGCGTTGTGCGTCCCGTTCTGGAGGCAGGACGTGTAGCTCGTCATGTCCAGGCCCGCCGCCTGGCCGATCTTGAGCAGCCGGTCCATGGTGAACACGGACGCCGCCTCGCTCGTCTGGTTGGCGTACAGGTAGTCGTGCATGACCCAGAACTTGTTCTGGTCGGCGGCGCACCAGGCGGCGTTCGCGGCGTCACGTGACGCGTGCGACCCGTCGCCGTCGATGACCGTGAAGTCGTGCCAGACGAGCTTCGCCTTGCCGGTCGCGATGAGCTGGGTTTCGACCTGCCTGGCGGTGCCGCCCTCGGTGAACGAGTAGCAGGCCGAGCAGCGGAAGTCGGCGTACAGGTCGATCGTGACCGGGGCGTTGGGGTCGCCGAGCGTGCGGCCGCTGGAGGGGATCGAGGCCGGAGTCGAGTTGGCGGCCCCGGGCGCGATCACGGCGGCGCTGTCGACGACGGCCGGGCTGGAGCCCAGCTGCTGGATCGCGACGTAGGCCACGATCAGCACGCCCACGATGACGGCACCGATGGTGATCATCGCCGTGCGGCTCATTCTCGACGACGACCTCGATGCGCTCACGCGGTTCGGCTGCCAGGGCTCGCCCGACTTCCGGCCCGCGGGGCGCTGGCCGGCGGGGCGCTGGCCGGCGGGCCGGTTCGACGGTGCCGACGACGCAGAGGGCGCCGGGGTCGCGGGACGGTTCGCGGCGCGATTGCTGCCGCGTGACTGCTTGGCCATGGTCTCCTCTAGCCCAGGTTGATGACGACGGTCTTGAGCTCGGTCAGCCGCTCCATCGAGAAGCGGCCGCCGACGCGACCCACGCCGCTGTCGGCGCCGGCGCCGCCGCCGAACGGGAGGTGCGACTCCCAGTAGTTCGTGCCCTCGTTGATATTGACCCATCCGGTCCGAACCGACTCCGCGAACCGGAGGCCGCGCGCGAGGTCGCGCGTGAAGATACCTGCCAGCAGCCCGAACGGCGAGTCGTTGACGATTCTGAGCGCGTCGGCTTCGGATTCGATGACAGTGATCGGCGCCACGGGCCCGAACGTCTCGTCGCGGGCGATCTCCATCGCGTCGGTGACGCCGTCGAGCACGGTGGGCTCGTAGAACAGCCGCGTCGCGAAGTCGGGCGCGCGCCGCCCGCCGGCAACCACGCGGGCCCCCTGGCCGATGGCGTCCTGGACGTGGCGGTCGGTCTTCGCTGCCTGCGCCTCGTTGTTGACCGGGCCCATCGTGGTGGCCTCGTCGCACGGGTCGCCGAGGCGGATGCGGGCGGCCACGGCGGCGGTCAGCTTCTCGACGTAGGCGTCGTGCACCGACGCCTGCACCAGGATCCGCTCCCCGGCCGTGCAGCTCTGCCCGGCGTTGAGGAAGCAGGCCGTCAGCGTCGCCTCGACGGCCTTGTCGAGGTCGGCGTCGTCGAGCACCACCAGCGGCCCGTTGCCGCCCAGCTCCAGGAGCACGTCCTTGCCGACGGCCCGGGTGCCAACCTTCTTGCCCGCCTCGACCGAGCCCACGAAGCCCACCGCGCCCACGTCGCGATGGCCAGCGATCTCGTCGCCCACCACGGAGCCCGGCCCGGTGACCAGGTTGAACACGCCTGCCGGCAGTCCCGCGTCGGCGAAGCAGCGCGCCATCTCGACCGAGCAGGCGGACGTGTTCGACGCGGGGTTCCACACGACCGCGTTCCCGGCCGCGAGCGCCGGGGCGATGATCTCGCCGGCCATCGTGTAGGGCCAGTTCCAGGGCGTGATCACCGACACGACGCCGCGCGGCACGCGGTAGACGAGGACGCGCTTCGCCGCGTCAACCGACGGCAGGATCAGCCCCTCGATCCGGGTCGCGTCCGCCGCGGCCATCTTGAAGTAGGCCAGCAGCTCCTCAACCTCGCCCCGGGCCTCGGTGATTGGCTTGCCCTGGTCGCGGCGGAGGGCCTGCGCCATCACCTCTCGGCGCTCCACGACGAGCGCGCCAACCCGCTCAAGCGCGGCCGCCCGCTCGAAGGCGGACAGCCTGGCCCAGGCGGCCTGGGCGGCCTTCGCGGCGGCGATCGCGCGGCGCGCGTCCTCGCGCGAGCCCTTCGGGATCGAGGCGAAGGCCTCGCCCGTCGCGGGGTTGACGGCGTCGAACGTCTCGCCGGTCTCGGCGGCGCACCACGCGCCGTCGATGAACATGGCCAACTGCTCGGCCTCCATTGCGCCCTCCTCCGATTCGCCGTGCCGTCTCAGGCAGGCGTGTGCCGGTAGAACTCGGTGCGCTCCGGAGCCAGCGGGGTGTTGCCCAGGATGAGGTCGGCCGCCTTCTCGGCGAGCATCATCACCGGTGCATAGATGTTGCCGTTGGTCACGTACGGCATCGCGGACGCGTCGACGACCTTGAGGCCCTCGACGCCGTGGACGCCCATCGTGACCGGGTCCAGCACGCTCATGTCGTCGGTGCCCATGCGGGCGGTGCACGACGGGTGCAGTGCCGTCTCGCCGTCCCTGCCGACCCAGTCGAGGATCTCCGCGTCCGTCGACACCTTCGGCCCGGGCGAGGTCTCGCCCTTGTTGAACGGCTCGAATGCCTTCTGATTGAGGATGTCGCGCGCCACGTGGATCGCCTCGACCCACTCCCGGCGGTCCTGATCGGTGGAGAGGTAGTTGAACCGCATCGCCGGGTGGACGGTGGGGTCGGTGCTCTTGATCTTGATCGTGCCGCGGGCGTCCGAGTACATCGGCCCGACGTGGACCTGGTACCCGTGGCCGCCCTCGGGCTTGCTGCCGTCGTAGCGGATCGCCAGCGGCAGGAAGTGGAACATCAGGTTCGGGTAGGCCACCTCCTCGTTGGACCGGACGAAGCCGCCGGCCTCGAAGTGGTTGGTGGCCCCGGGCCCCGTGCGCAGGAACAGCCACTGGAAGCCGATCCACGGGCGGCGCCACGTCTGGAGCGCGGGTTGCATCGACACCGGCAGCTTCGAGCCGTACTGGACGTAGACCTCGAGGTGGTCCTGGAGGTGCTCGCCCACGCCCTTTACGTCAGCGACGGGGCTGATGCCGAGGGCCTTGAGCTCGTCGGCGTTGCCCACGCCCGAGAGCTGGAGGAGCTGCGGCGAGTTGATCGACCCGCCGGCCAGGACCACCGTGCCGGCGCGCGCCACGTGGCGCTCGTCGCCGCCCTTGCCGGTCGTGTACTCGACGCCCACCGCCCGCTTGCCCTCGAACAGGACCTTCGTGACGAAGGCGCGGGTCTTGACGGCGAGGTTCTTCCGGTCCATCACCGGATGCAGGTACGCGCGGGATGCGGACAGCCGGCGGGCGTTCTTGATGTTCCGGTCGAACGGCGCGAAGCCCTCCTGACGGAACCCGTTGACGTCCTCGGTCAGCGGGTAGCCCGCCTGCTGGACGGCCTCGAAGAAGGCGCCGAAGAGCGGGCTGCTGGCTGGGCCGCGCTCGAGGTGGAGCGGGCCGGAGTGGCCGCGCCAGGGGTCCTTGAGGTCCGCCGCGGTGCACGACTCCATGCGGCGGAAGTACGGCAGGCAGTGGGCGTAGTCCCAGGTGTCCATGCCCTGGTCGCCCGCCCAGCGCTCGTAGTCCATCGGGTTGCCCCGCTGGAAGATCATCCCGTTGATCGACGAGCTGCCGCCGAGGATCTTGCCGCGGGCGTGGTAGATCCGCCGGTTGTGCATGAACGGCTCGGGCTCCGACTCGTACTTCCAGTCGTAGTACTTCGAGCCGATCGGGAACGTCAGCGCGGCCGGCATGTGGACGAAGACGTCGAACAGGTAGTCCGGACGCCCCGCCTCGAGCACCAGTACCTTCGTGCCCGGCTCCGCGCTCAGCCGATTGGCGAGCACCGAGCCCGCGGAGCCGCCCCCGACGATGACGAAGTCGTACTGCGTGCTTGCCATTGACGGATCGTACCGAATCGCAGGGCGGCAAACGGCTGGCACGCGCGCGATGGGACGCGCGCGGGCGCGCGAGGGACGGCGATGCCACCAGGTCGTCGCGCGGGGCCGACTCGGGCCCCCGGAACCGGGCCACCCGCGCACGGGCCGGAGGGGCCTCGCGGCCGGGGGTGCCCCCCACGATGCTTCAACGTTGGCGGAAGCATCGCGCCGGGTGCTCGCTGACCGCCACACGTGCGGGTGCCAGTCCGACCCCGCGGGCGAGGGCGCGGACCACCCGGCATCGTCGCGACGGCGGCTGCACGAGCGCCGCGCTCATGGGGCATGGCAGCCCGATGCTTCCACGAAGTCGGAAGGATCTCGACCCCCAAGCTGTGGCGGCGGTGCCACCCGGGTGCCGACCACGAGTGGCCTCGGTCGCGGCGGAAGGCACGACCGGGGAAAAGCGTCTCAGCCCGGCCCGAGCAGCCCCCAGAACGCCCCGATGATGAGGAACGGCCCGTACGGGATGAAGCTGTGCAGCGTGATCCGGCGCGCGAGCAGCAGCGCCACGATCACGACGCCCGCCAGCAGGCAGCCGTCGATCACCCCCACGATCAGGCGCCACCCGCCGGCCATGAGCCCGACGGAGACGAGCAGCTTGAGGTCGCCCTGGCCGATCGCCCCCGCCCCGAACGGGATCGCGATCACGGCCAGCGCCAACGGCACGGCCAGCGCGATCCCAGCGGTCACGAGCAGCGCACCCGGTGGCACCATCGGGTTGAGGCCGGCCAACACGAGCACGAGCGCAATGGGGATCGCGGGCAGCGTGATCTCGTTGGGCAGCAGCCGCTGGTCCAGGTCCGTCGCCAGCAGCAGCGTGAGCGCGACGACGTAGGCGCCGAAGATCGCGATCTGCAGGGGCTCTGCGAAGCGCACGGGCACCGCCGCCAGGCCCGCCGAGCCAACCACGACCGTCACCGCCGTGCGCCAGCCGGGAGCGCGCCCGCCCGGCAGCTCCGCTTCGTCGTGCTCCGGCCAGCGCACAGCGATCCGATCGGCGACAAGGCCCCAGGCCCCGCCGACGACCGCGAACAGGATCGCGAGCGGAGTCAGCACCGCGCGAGTCTACGTGCGCCGACCGCCCGCGGGCGAGCCGCTTGCGCGACCGGGCCGGCCGGCGCGAGGCTCAAAGAGGAGGCGGGGCCGCTCAGCTCTTGCCGGCCAGCGCCAGCTCCACCAGCGTCGCGTGGGCCGCACCGGAGGCGCCCCGCGGCGCGAAGGGGTAGCGCTTGGTGTAGTAGGCGGTCCCGGCGATGTCGAGGTGGGCCCATGGCACGGTGTGGAACCGGTCGAGGAACATGCCGCTCCGCACGAGCGAGCCCTCAGCCTCCCCGGAGTTCACGAGGTCGCCGTAGACCGACTCCATCTCTGGCGCGTAGTCGGGCACGAGCGGGAGGCGCCAGAAGCGCTCGCCGGCGCGCGCGGCCGCCGCGGCGACGTGGTCCCACCACGGGTCGTGCGAGGCGAAGGCGCCGCTCACCATGGTGCCCAGCGCCCGGGCCACGGCTCCGGTGAGTGTGGCGACGTCCACGAGATGCGTCGCGCCGAGCTGCTCGGCGTAGGTCATCGCGTCGCCCAGGATGAGGCGGCCCTCGGCGTCGGTGTTGATGATGTCCACCCACTTGCCGTTGAGCGCCTTGACCACGTCGCCGGGCCGGGACGAGTGGGGCCCGGGCATGTTCTCGACGGCCGGCGCGACCGTCAGCATCGGCAGGCCTGGCGCGAGGCGCGAGACGGTGGCGATGGCCGCGATCACGGTGCACGCACCGGTCTTGTCCATCTTCATCTCTTCCATGCGCGCGGCCGGCTTGATGCTGATGCCGCCCGAGTCGAAGCAGACCCCCTTGCCGATCAGCGCGAGCCGACGGCCGAGGCTGTCCTGGGCGCCCTCCTCGCCCGAGCGCATCACGATCATCCGCGGCGGGTTGTCGCTGCCCTTGCCGACGGCGAGGAACATGCCCATGCCCATCTCGGCGGCGCGGTGCTCGTCGATGACGTCAATCGAGAGCCCATGGGTCTCGGCGATCGCGGCCGCCTCCTCGGCGAGGACGACCGGCGTGACGTCGTTCGCGGAGCGGTTGGCGAGACGGCGGGCGAGGTTGGCGCCCTCGCCGATGATCTGTCCGCGCTCCGCCGCGGCGACCAGCGGCGCCACGGCGCTGCCCGGTGCCGCGACCAGGATCAGTTCGTCGAGCGCCGGCGGTGCCTCATCGGTGTCCGGGCGGTAGATGGCCTTCGGCTCGAACCCGCCCTCGACGACTCCGCGCGCCGCCTGCTCCGCGGCCGTCGCCTCGTCGTCCCCCAGCCCCTTGGCGAGGGGCGCCAGCCAGATGGCCACGGAGCCGACGGACCGACCAGCCAGGCGACGCATCGCGCTCGCCGCGACCCTGCGGGCGGTCTCGCGGTCGAGGGTCTCAGCCTTGCCCGCCCACACCATGAGGATCCGTCGAACGGGCAGCTCACCCGGGGCGCCGAGGACGGCGGCGTACGCCGTCCGCACCTCGCCGAGCGCATGGAGCGCGCGGAGCTCGCCGCCCGACCGGCGGTCGATCTCGCCGAGTTCGTCGGCGAAGACTGGCTCCCCTGCGACCGGGACCACGAGGAGGTCAGCGGGAACCTCCCACGGACGGGCGGAAACGACACGGATCTGCACGGACAGGACCTCCGGTCCCGAGTTCGACGGCACGCGGAAACGGTGCCGGCTTGAAGGCTGGATGCGCTGCCGAGTGTACCGCCGCCCGGTGGCGCTTCCGGGCCCGGTCCGCACCACGCCGCGACGCCGCGACGCCGCCGGCCAGAATCCTTACGGCGCAGCCGACGCCGGGGGAGCGGCGGACGGCGGGCTGGCACCGCCCGGCGACGTGGCCGGCGAAGCCGATGGCTGCGCCTCGATCGCCGCCGCGAGGGCGCCGCGCGCCACCTCGATGTCGATCACGGACTGGTTCAGCCCGCCGCGCGCGATGTCGCCCATGATCACGACCAGGGCCTTGTTGTCAGTCGGCAGCGCCGCCTTCGCCGCCTCCTCCGCGGCGAACGCGTTGCGGAGGTCCTTGGTGACTTTGCCCTTGGCCGCGAGCATCGCCGTGTACAGGTTGCGGAGCGCCGTGTCGTACGCGGCGTGGCGGTCGATCCAGGCCGTGAGCGTGGTGACGTCGGCGTTCTCCGCGAGGCTGTCACGGAGGTTGGCCGCCTGGGCGAGCGTCGCCACGGGCGCGTCGAGCAGCGCGATCGCCTGCTGGTAGCGGGCGGCCTCGCCCTGCTTCGCGGCGGCCGCGGCCTGCTGGTCGTGCTTGGCGAGCAGCGCGGGCAGCACCGACGCCGCCATGGCCCGGGCGGAGAGGACGTTCCAGTCGTCCTCGAGGTTCGAGGTCAGCGCGATCGTCGCCGCCAGCTGCTGGTACCGGGCGATGGTGGCGGCCGAGACGTGGAGCCCGCCGTCGGCCCCCGTGTACGGCACCGCGGCCAGTGCCGCCTTGAGGTCGCCGCTCGCTGTGGCGACCGTGGCCAGCTGAGTCGTCCCCGTCGCGAGCGTCGCGGTGAGCGCGTCGGTGTTGCCGGCAACGAAGCTGACCAGCGCCTGCTTCGACGAGGTGCCCAACGCGTCGACGGCATCCGAGAGCGCCTGGAGCCTGGCGGCCGCTGCATCCAGGGCGGACGCAGCCTGCTGGTCGCCGGCCCAGGTGAGCTCCGGGCGGGAGCCCGTGGCGGGCGCATGGTTGAGCGCGCTGGCCATGCCGGCCCCGCCGAGCGCGACGACGATCGCGATCGCGAACCAGGCCAGCGCGACGACCAGACGGCGGAGCCTTCTCACGCCGGGCAGCGTAGCCGGTCGGTGGCCGCGGCGCGCTCCGGGGCCGCCCCGAACCGCAGCGTCAGGGCGTGCCGGTCAGCCCGGCTCCTGGTCCTTGAGCCGGCGCCGCAGGTGCGTGAGCCCGCCCTCCATCGGCCGAGGGTCGAAGCCGAAGCCGGCGTGGACGCTGTCAAGGGGGCCGATGTTGTCGTGGCGGAGCTGGCGGAGCTGGTCCGTGGCCACCGGGAACGGCGCCCTGACCGCCTCGGCGGCGCCCGCGACGGCCCGGATCACGGCCACCGGCATCGGCATGAGCAGGCGCCGGGCGCCCATCCCGCGGAGCACCTCCTCGACGATCTCGCGGTAGGTCCAGTAGCGCGGCCCGCCGAGCAGCAGCTCCCGGCCCGCGTACGCGTCGTCGCCCAGCGCGATCACGCACGCCCGGGCGAGGTCCTCGATCGCGAGGGGCTGGAAGCGCGCCTTCCCGCTGCCGGTGATGGGCACGATCCCGGGCGACATCCGGACGAGGCCCGCGAGCAGGTTGAAGAACCCGTCGCGCGGCCCGAACAGCAGCGACGGCGCGAGGATCGTCGTGCGCAGCCCGCTCTCGCGCACGATCGCCATCGCCTTGGCCTTGGAGCTCCCGTAGTGGAGGTCCGGCTCGTCGGTCACGCCCAGCGCACCCAGGTGCACCAGCCGCTCAGCCCCGGCCGCCCGCATGGCGGCGACCACGTTGCGGGTGCCCTCGGTGTTGACCAGGCGCAGGGTCTCCCCGCCGTCCCAGTCGCGCGCGATCGCGGCCAGGTGCACGGTCGCGTCCACCCCGACGAGCGCTGCGGGCAGCGTGTCGGGCTTGGTGACGTCGCCCCGGCGCACCTCCACCCGTTCGCGCTGAGAGGCGGGCAGGCGGCGGACCACCAGCGCGCCGGCCTCGTCGTCGCGAACCAGCGCGACCACGCTGTGGCCGGCGTCGAGCAGGGCCGGGACGACGTGGCTGCCGACGAAGCCGTTGGCGCCGGTGACGAGGATGGTCTTCATGGCGCACAGCATAAACTGGCTACTCGAAGCGCGCAAGATATCGGAACGCCGCGTGAGCGCCACGCGCGCGGCCTACCATCCCCTCATGAGCGAACTGGACCCCCGGACCCTGCGCGCCCTCGCCGGCGCCATGCCCAAGGCGGAGCTCCACCTGCACCTCGACGGCTCGCTGCGCCCCGAGACCGCGCTCGAGATCGCGCGGACGCGGGGCGTGGAGGCGCCGCGCACCTACGCCGGGATGCGCGGCGTGCTCGTCGGCCCGGAGCAGTCGGAGGACCAGGCGGCACTGCTGCTCGCCTTCGACCTCCCGATCGCGCTGATACAGGACGCCGCGGCGCTCGAGCGGATCGCCGCCGACCTGGTCGAGGACAAGGCCGCCGATCGCGTCCGGTACGCCGAGATCCGCTGGGCGCCGCTCCTCCACACGGATCGAGGGCTGACGGGCCCCCAGGTGGTCGAGGCCGTGGCGCGGGGTGCTGCGCGGGCGGCGGCGGGTCGCGACATCGAGGTCCGCCTGATCGCCACCCTCATGCGCAGCCATGCGCCGGAGCGGAACCTCGCGTTCGTCGCGGACATGGAGGCGCACGGCATCCCCGAGGGCCTGGTCGCCGTCGACCTCGCCGGGCAGGAGGCGCGGTTCCCCGACCCGGGGCTCCACCGGGCGGCCATCGAGCTCGCCCGCTCGATCGGGCTCCACGTGACGGTTCATGCCGGCGAGTGGGGCGGCGCCGCGCAGGTGCGGCGGGCGCTCGCGCTCGAGCCGGAGCGGATCGCGCACGGCCCGCTCTCCATCGACGACCCGACGCTCGTCGCCGAGCTCATCTCGCGCGGCACCTGGCTCGACCTCTGCCCCACGTCCAACGTGCAGGCCAGCATCGTCCCCACGCTCGACGCGCACCCCCTCCGCCGGCTCCTCCACGCGGGCGTGCGCGTGACGCTCAGCACCGACGACCTCACGGTCTCCGACGTCACCCTGACCGAGGAGTACGTGCGCGCCGTGGAGCGGATCGGGCTGACCGTGCCCGAGCTGTGGGCGATCGACCTCGCGGCGCTGGACGCCGCCTTCTGCGACGCGGCGACGCGGCAGCGGCTCAGGATCGAGTTCCGCGCGTGGGCGGCGAGCGTGCCGGAGCTGACGGGCGGCTGACGGGCGGCTGACGGGCTGGCGCCTCGCTCCAGCCGGGGGGCGAGCCGGGGCGGGCGCGCCTGCGCCCGGAAGAGCGGTCGTCAGGCCTCGGCCAGCCCGCGGAGCGCCGCCTCGAGCCCGGCGGCGTCGGCGGCCACGCGGGTCGGCCGCTGGTCGGCGGGGACCTGATCGGCCATCGCGCGGGTCGTGACGCCGGTCAGCATGAGGATCGTGCGCGCGCCCACGGCCCGCCCCGCAGCGACGTCGGTCAGCGCGTCGCCGATCATCACCGCCTTGCGCACGTCCGCGCCGACGAGGCGGGCACCGGCCTCGAGCAGATACGGCCCCGGCTTGCCGATCACCACCTGCGGCTCTGCTCGGGCGGCGGTCGCCACCGCCGCCACCACCGACCCCGCGCCGGGCCGCAACCCCTGCGCGGTCGGGTAGACCGGGTCCCGATTCGTGGCCACGAAGGCGGCGCCCGCGCGGATGCAGTCGGCCGCGGCGGCGACGCGCAGGTACGACATCTGCGGGTCGAGCCCCACCACCACCGCATCGGGGTGGCCCGCGGCCGCCCAGCCGTCGATCCCCTCCTCGTGCATCCGGGTGGCGGCATGGCCGACCGTGACGACGTCGAAGCCTGCCTCGCGCAGCTCGCGCTCGAGCCCGGACGCGCCCACGGCGAGCACGCGTCGCACGCTCGGCAGCTGGTCGTGGATCCACACGGCCGCAGCACTTGCGGACGTCACCACGCGGTCGGGGCCGACGGGGGCGCCATGGCTCGCGAGCCGGGGCAGGTACTTGGCGCTGTACGTCATCGCGTTGTTCGTGACGTACACGATCTCGTCGCCGGCCGCCGCCCGGGCAGCGAGCACCGACGGCACGCCGGGCACCGTCTCGGTGCTGCGGTAGACGACGCCATCGAGATCAACGAGCAGGAGCACGGACCGATGCTACCGTCTGCCCATGCCCGCAGCCCCTCGATCCCCGCTCGACGACACCGACCGCCTGATCGTCGACGGCACCAACATGCTCCGCCGGATCGGCCCGACGGCGCCCGCGTCGACGATCGTCGGCCGCATCCGCGCCGCGGTCCCGCTGACGATCACGATCGAGCTCGTGTTCGACGGGGTCGGCCACGGGGTGAACGGCCGCCTCGCCCAGGCGATGCGGGTGCGCTACTCGGGCCGCCGGACAGCCGACGAGGCGATCCTCGACTTGGTGGGCGACGCCGCCACCGGCGGCCCGGGGCCCCTGGTGGCGGCGCGGACGCTGGTCGTCACCGACGACCGCGCCCTCCGGATCGCGCTGACCGCGAGGGGCGCGCGCACGGCGGGCGTGGTCTGGCTGCTGGGGCGGATGCAGGTGCCGGCGCTGGCCATCCCCACGGGCCGCCGCTCGACGTCGATCGGGTCGGGCCGCCCGCCGCTGCTCCTCGGGACCACCGGGGTCGGCCCGGGGTCGGGCAAGGACGAGGCCGACGCCCGGCCGGGCTGGAAGCCCGGTCGCGGCGCCACGGCCAAGACCGGGACGCCGAAGCGCGTGGCGCGACATCGGCGGCATCCGCGCCAACCCTGACCGCGCAAGCCCGCGTTCCCGAGCGCGCTGTTAGGATGCGCCCGTGATCCTCGATCAGCTCAACCAGTTCTGGACGGGCGTGCTGCAGTTCCTCGCCCAGATCGTCACGCCCGACTGGGGCAAGCTCATCGTCGTGATCCCGGTGCTCCTCGCGCTGGCGGTGGTCGGCCCGATCCTCACGATCCTGGTGCTCGCGTGGCTCCGGTACGGTGTCGTCCGCCCGCGCCGGCACGTGCGCTTCGCCGACACCCGGCGTTCGGCCGAACTCGACGCGGACGGCCAGCCGGTCTACCCGCCGGGCGAGCCGTACTCCCCCGTCGAGCGGATGGTCTACGAGCCGGGGGCGACGCGTTCCCTCTCGGGCGAGACGCTGGTCGTCGCCTGCCCCAAGTGCGGCCTCGTCCGCAGCGCCGAGCGTGAGACGTGCGGCAACTGCGGCCTGTCGTTCCACCTCAAGCCTGTCGTGCGCTCGAGCGGCGCCGCCAATCGACCCTCCGGCGGGGCAGCGGCCGCCTGACTCCCGCCGTCGGGCCCCTCGCTCGGGCTGAGCGTCCAACCCGCCGTCCCCGCCCCCAGGCGAGGCGGCCCAAGCGTCCCGGGTCATGCCATGGCACAAGCGTCCTCGTTGCTGTTCATCCTCGGCACCATCGTCACGGCGGTCGCGCTCGGCCTGCACGTCGGGCACGCCGTCCTGCTCGCCAACGGGCGGCGGATCGCCACGGCCTTCGCGCCGTCGCCGTCGCGCCAGCCCACGCTCGCGGCGGCCGGCGTGACCGGTTCATTCGTGATGTCGCGGGCCTCGCGCGAATCGGGTGGTCCCTCGCTCGCGGCCTCGGCCACGGGTTTGTCGCGCGCCGCGACGCTGACGGCGCTCGTCGCCTTCGCGCTGCTGCTGGCGTCGCTCCTGGCGCGCGCGATCGTGGTCGGGCGCGGGCCGTACGGCAACCTGTACGAGTTCAGCGAGGCGTTCGGGACCACCATCCTGGGCGGCTACCTGTTCCTCGCGCAGCGCTACTCCATCCGTCAGATCGGGTTCATCCCGGTGGGCGTGGCGCTGGCTGTGCTCCTGTACGCGTCGTCGCTGCCGGGGGACGTGTCGCCCCTCGTGCCGGCGCTCCAGAACGCGCCGCTGCTCACCATCCATGTCGGGATGGCGGTGCTCTCGTACGGGATCTTCGCGACCGCGTTCGCGGCGGGTGTCGGCTACCTGGTCCAGGGCACCGGCGACCGCTTCGCCTGGCTGCCCTCGCACCGGACGCTCGACGAGGTGGCATACCGGTCGGTGATCATCGCCTTCCCGATCTTCGCGACGATGATCGTGCTGGGCTCCTGGTGGGCGTCGATCGCGTGGTCCGCCTACTGGAGCTGGGACCCCAAGGAGACCTCGGCGCTCGTGACGTGGCTCACGTACGCGATCTACCTGCACGCGCGCAACCAGCGTCGCTGGGCGGGACGACCGGCCGCGCTGCTGCTGGTGGTGGGCTTCGGGATGGTGCTCGTCACCTACTCCGGGTCGCTCTGGTTCACCGGGCTGCACTCGTACAGCGGGCTGTAGCCCCGTCCCTCCCCACCGACAAGCCGCTGCGGTTCCCAGCCGCCGCGTCCCGCGCTTTCGAGCCCCAGATACTCGGCAAGCGGGTGTTGGGCGACTCGCATGTCTCATGCACCCGATCGCCGGGTATCTGGGGCTCGTCGCGAGTCAGGCACTCGCCCCGTGCGTGTGTGGCGATCCGGTCCCGTCCAACACTCGCCGTGCGAGTGTCTGGGGCGGGGCCGCGGGGCAGGGGCGGGGGTCGCGGGGCCGTGCCGCGTGTCCCGCCAAAGCGCGCGATAAGCCGCTCACGCCACACTCCAGCGATGACCGACAAGGAGATCGGACGGGCGATCCGCGCGGTTCGGCTCAGGAAGCGTCTGCGCCAGATCGACGTCGCTCGCGCGGCCGAGATCTCCCAGCAGACGGTGTCGCGCATCGAACGCGGGGCGCTCGGAGAGGTGAGCCTGCCGATCATCCGGCGCGTCGCCGACGCGATCGACGCTCGGCTCGTCCTGGGCCTGAACTGGCAGGCAGCCGACCTCGACCGCCTCCTCGGCGCACGACACTCCGGCATGCACGAAGCGCTCGCCGGCATCTTCTCCGGCCTGCCCGAGTGGGTGGCGCTTTCCGAAGTCAGCTTCGCGATCTACGGGGAGCGCGGCGTCATCGACATCCTGGCCTGGCACGCCCCAACGCGGAGCCTGCTGGTGATCGAGCTCAAGACGGAGCTCGCGGACATCCAAGCGACGCTCGGGACGTTCGACCGCAAGGTGAGGCTCGCGCGAGCCATTGCGAAGGAGCGTGGCTGGGACGCCAAGACCGTGAGCGCCTGGCTCGTGGTCGCGGACGGATCAACCAATCGGAGGCGCGTCGCGGCACACAGCGCCACGCTTCGGGCGGCGCTCCCCGACGACGGGCCCGCCGTCCGGGCGTGGCTTCGGCAGCCTGTTGCGCAGGTGCGCGCACTCAGCTTCCTCTCGGCCTCCGGCGCACGGCATTCGTTCGCCCAGACGGTACGGGTCGCCACCTGCAGGTCGAACGCCGCCGCCTGAGCCGTCGGCGCGACAGTTCGTACGCCCGTTCGATCCGCTATCGTGGACGACCGCGTGGACAAGCCCGCCGAACCTGTGGAAACGCGCGGTGCACAACGTGGACGATCCAGGGCCGACTGTGGACGAACGGGGGTCGGGCGTGGACGGCCGCGGGATGGCATTACAGCCCGATTTCCCCACATCTTGCGATCGGGGCAACCATCGGACCACAACATCTTGTGGTTTGGGGCTTGACCTCCACCTCTCCCGCGCGTAGATTCAGCCAGTCGCCCTGACGCCGGACGACCTTCGAAGGGCCCCGTCGGGAGGGCGGCAGCGACCGCTGGACGGACCCGGAGACCCCCCGGCGCCGGCGACCCGACGGAAGCCCTCGCAGCTACGCGCCACCCCCATCCGTGGACCGCGAGGACGCCACCGCTCGGAGCCCGCTCCACGCAGAGCACGCAGCGTGCGTCCCGGCCGGCACCCGGGGTCCTGCGCCCGGGATCCGAGAGGACCATCGGCCAAGAGGTCCCGCGCCCCTGCGGGAACGGAGGAGACGGAAGAGATGGCGCAGGCTCGAGAGGTTGTCCCGGTCATGGATCCCAAGATCACAGCGAAGCGGTCGAAGCAAGCTGCCGCGGGGCCGGTGGCGAGCCGGAGCGGCCTTGGAGGCCCCTACGGCGCCAGCTTCACCGGCGAGGGCACGCGCGGGCTCACCTTCGAGCGGCGCTGGACGCGGCCGGGCGTCCACCCGTACGACGAGATCAGCTGGGAGTACCGGACCGCGGGCATCAGCTCCGAGACCGGCAAGACCGTCTTCGAGCAGAAGGACGTCGAGGTCCCGGTCTTCTGGTCCCAGCTCGCCACCAACGTCGTGGTCAGCAAGTACTTCCGCGGCCACGTCGGCACGCCCGAGCGCGAGCACAGCGTCAAGCAGCTGATCGACCGTGTCGTCACCACCATCGCCGCGTGGGCGGAGACCAACCACTACTTCGCCAGCGACGCGGACCTCGCCGCGTTCCAGGCCGAGCTGACCCACCTCCTGGTCCACCAGAAGATGAGCTTCAACTCGCCGGTCTGGTTCAACGTGGGCATCGAGGCGAAGCCGCAGTGCTCCGCGTGCTTCATCAACTCGGTCCAGGACAACATGAGCAGCATCATGGACCTCGCCAAGACCGAGGCCATGCTGTTCAAGTACGGCTCCGGCGCGGGCGTGAACCTCTCCGCCATCCGGAGCTCGAAGGCCAAGATGTCGGGCGGCGGCATCGCCAGTGGCCCCGTCAGCTTCATGCGCGGCTACGACGCGTTCGCGGGCGTCATCAAGTCGGGCGGCAAGACCCGTCGCGCGGCCAAGATGGTCATCCTCGACGTCGACCACCCCGACGTCATGGACTTCATCGAGTCCAAGGCCAAGGAGGAGCAGAAGGCCTGGGCCCTGATCGAGCAGGGCTACGACCCGAGCTTCACCGGCGAGGCCTACGGGAGCGTCTTCTTCCAGAACGCCAACCACAGCGTCCGCGTCACCGACGAGTTCATGCGCGCA
Organism: Chloroflexota bacterium; assembly: GCA_021783095.1. Lineage (GTDB taxonomy): Bacteria > Chloroflexota > Limnocylindria > Limnocylindrales > CSP1-4 > CAIXZV01. The sequence continues at coordinate 184,878 of JAJXUG010000001.1, forward strand.
GTCGAGCGCGACGCCGAGTGGCAGACCCACGAGGTCACCGACGGCCAGCCCGCCGGCACCTACAAGGCCCGCGACATCTTCCGCAAGATGGCGGAGGCCGCCCACCTCTGCGGCGACCCGGGCATCCAGTACGACACCACCATCAACGACTGGCACACCAGCGCGGCCTCGGACCGGATCTACGCGTCCAACCCGTGCAGCGAGTACATGTTCCTCAACGACACGGCGTGCAACCTCGCGAGCCTCAACCTGATGAAGTTCGTGCGCGAGGACGGCGAGTTCGACGTCGACGCCTTCCGGTTCGCGGCGAAGGTGACGATCACGGCGCAGGAGATCCTGGTCGACAACGCCAGCTACCCCACGCCCAGGATCGAGGAGAACAGCCACCGCTTCCGGCCGCTCGGCCTGGGCTACGCGAACCTCGGCGCGCTGCTGATGAACCGCGGCCTGGCGTACGACTCCCACGAGGGACGCCAGTACGCGGCCGCGATCACCGCCCTGATGCACGGCGAGGCCTACCGCCAGAGCTCGATCATCGCGCGCGACCACGGCGGCCCGTTCGTCGAGTACGACCAGAACCGCGACTCGTTCCTGCGGGTCATCCGCAAGCACCGCGAGGCCGCGCACCGGATCCCGACCGACGTCGTCCCCGCCGACATGATCGAGGGCGTCCATGCGGTCTACGACGAGGTCGAGGCGCTGGGCGAGGCCCACGGCTTCCGCAACGCGCAGGTGACCGTGCTGGCCCCCACCGGGACCATCGCGTTCATGATGGACTGCGACACCACCGGCATCGAGCCCGACATCGCGCTCATCAAGTACAAGAAGCTCGTCGGCGAGGGCTACCTCAAGATCGTCAACCAGACGGTCCCGGCCGCCCTGCGCAAGCTCGGCTACACGCCCACGCAGGTCGAGGAGATCCTGGCCTACGTCAACGAGCGAGAGACGATCGAGGGCGCGCCCGGCCTCAACCCCGAGCACCTGCCGGTCTTCGACTGCGCGTTCAAGCCCGTCAACGGCGAGCGGTCCATCCACTACATGGGCCACATCCGGATGATGGGCGCGGTCCAGCCGTTCATCTCGGGCGCCATCTCCAAGACCGTCAACATGCCCGAGGCCGCGACGGCGCAGGAGATCGAGACCGTCTACCTCGAGGGCTGGAAGCAGGGCCTCAAGGCGATCGCGATCTACCGCGACGGGTCGAAGCGGAGCCAGCCGCTGTCCACCGGCAAGAAGAAGGACGCCGAGGCCGAGTCCTCGCCGGCCGACAAGGAGACGATCGACGCCCTGCGCCGCCAGCTCGCCGTCGCCCAGGCCGAGGCCACCCGACCGCACCGCCATCGGCTGCCCGCCGAGCGATCGGCGGTCACCCACAAGTTCGAGATCGCGGGGCACGAGGGCTACATCACCGTCGGGCTGTACCCGGACGGTCAGCCGGGCGAGATCTTCCTCAAGATGGCCAAGGAGGGCTCGACGATCTCGGGCCTGATGGACACGCTGGCCACCTCGGTGAGCCTGGCGCTCCAGTACGGCGTGCCGCTCAAGGACGTGGTCAACAAGTTCGCCCACGTGCGGTTCGAGCCCAGCGGCTTCACCGGCAACCCGGAGATCCCGATCGCGAAGTCGCTCGTGGACTACATCTTCCGCTGGCTCGGGTCGCGGTTCCTGCCGGCGGAGGACAAGGCGAGCCTGGGGCTGATCGACCGGTCGCAGATCGTGTCGGAGGCGCCCTCGCCGTTCGGGCCGTCGGCCCTCCGGCCGCGCGCCGACGAGGGGATCACGGCCCAGTCGGAGGCGATCTCGTCGCACGCTCCAGTTCAGGCGCCGGCATCGGCTCCGTCGTCCTCGGGCGCGGCGCCCAAGGCGTCGGCGTCGTCGGCATCGGCCGGTTCGGCTCCGACCGCTTCGGTCGCCATCCCGATCCCGGTCCCGGTCGTCCGCGAGGAGCTGGCGGTCATCGCGACCAACAGCGCGGCCTCGTCGAACGGCAACGGCAACAGCAACGGGAAGGGGCTGTCGGCGATTGCCGCCTCGCTCGGGGGCAGCTCGCTCTCGGCGGGCGGCCCGAAGGTCACCTTCTCCGCCCAGGCCGACTCCCCCAGCTGCGCCGAGTGCGGCTCGATCATGGTCCGCAACGGCTCCTGCTACAAGTGCCTCAACTGCGGGTCCACCTCGGGCTGCAGCTGATCTCCCTGGATCCCCAATCCAGAAGCCCCGGGGCGAGCTCCTCGGGGCTTCTGGATTCTCATCGATCCCGGGGCGGCGAAGCCGGCGCCAAGAACTGCCCTTCGCAACGGCTCGCCCGGTGGAGCCCTCTGCTCCTCGTCGGTCCTGGCCATTCCGGCAGGTTTGTGACAGCGCCGGTAGGCCGTGCGACTGGCGCCTGGTCTCCTCCGACACGAAGGCACGCGACGTACACGGGCCTTCTCGACCAAGTGGATGCTTCGCTCCGAGAGCTGCATCTGATCGTCCTGCTCGTCGCCGAGGACGGCAGCGTTAGCGTTCGCATCTCCGGCGGCCCAGCGGGGCCGTGAGTTCCGCATAAGCCCGGATCCACCGAAGCCCCGCGTGATTCACGATCCGGGACACGACAACAGGTGCCCTTCTGAACGGGGACGATGAGGTTGCGACACACCCATCGGGCCCAAGCAGAGGAGCACCTGGCAGATGCGATCTTCCCACAGGCCCGACCGGATCGACACGGCGTTCGACGGGACGCAACTCGTGGCCGATGCCGGGCTGCTCCTGCCGGCCACCCTGATCGGGCGGCTCGGCCTGCGCGAGCTCGTCGACCGCCACGTGGGCCTCGGGCGGGCGCCGGGCCGCGCGAATGCCGGCGACAAGGTCGCGAGCCTCGTCCTGTCCGCCCTCGCGGGCGGCGACTGCATCGACGATGCGAACGCGCTGCGCGCCGGCGGCACCGACGCGGTGCTCGGGTTCCGGGCCAGGGCGGCGTCCACCCTGGGCACGTTCCTGCGCAGCTTCGGCCTCGGCCACGTCCGCCAGCTCGACCATGTCTCCCGCGAGCTGCTGGGGAGGGCCTTCGCGGCGGGCGCCGGTCCGGGTGACGGACCGCTCACGATCGACATCGACTCGACGGTGTGTGAGACGTACGGCCTCGCCAAACAGGGGGCGAGCGGCTTCACGTACACGCGGGTCCGCGGCTACCACCCGCTGCTCGCGGTCGCGGCCGGCACGGGCGACGTGCTCCACGCCCGGCTGCGCGAGGGCCGGGCCGGCACGATCCGGGGCGCCGCCCACTTCCTGCGCGAGACGGTCGGCCGGGTGCGCTCCGCGGGGGCCGGCGGCGCGCTCGTCGTGCGCGCGGACTCGGGCTTCTACGCCCACGACGTGGTGGCCGCCTGCCGGGCGCTGGACGTCCGGTTCAGCATCACCGCGCGGTTCTTCGGCCGGCGCCTGCGCACCCTCGTCGAGGCGATCCCGGGGGACGCCTGGGCCCCGATCCCGTACTGGATCGAGGGCGGCGCGGACGTGGCCGAGATCGCCTACACCCCGTTCCGCGGCCGCGGCGGGGCGACGGCCGTCCCGGTCCGGCTGATCGTGCGCCGGGTGCGGCCCAAGGCGGGCTCCCAGCTCGCCCTGTTCACGCTCTACGACTACCACCCCTTCATCACCGACCGCGAGGGCGACATGCTCGCGCTCGAGGCCGACCACCGCCGCCACGCCGAGGTCGAGAACGCGATCCGGGACCTCAAGCACGGGATGGGGCTCAACCACCTGCCCTCGGGCAGGTTCGCCGCCAACGCCGCCTGGCTCGCGGTCCAGGTGATGGCCCACAACCTGGCCCGCTGGACCGCGCGCCTCGGGCTCGGGGCCGGCATCGTGACGGCCAAGACCCTGCGCCGGCGGCTGTTCTCCCTCGTCGGCAGGCTCACCCGCTCGGCGCGACGGCTCACGCTCCACCTGCCGGCCCGCTGGCCGTGGGCAGTCGGCTGGACGAACGCGCTCGCGAGACTGCGGGCGATCCCGCTCCTCGCCTGACCCGGCCCCGATCACCAGTCGCCGCCCCGGGGCTGGCGGGAGCCTGCGCCGAACCCGGATGCGGCCTGCCGCAGTCGCATCACGGGACCGGCCCCATCCTCGTTCGACCGTCAATCGGGCCGGTCAGGCGCCGGTCACGACCTCCGGTGCGGCCGATCGGCCCCTCGCGGCCGTCATCGAGCTGTCAGGCGACGAGGTTCGGTGGATCTGAGATAAGCGGCGGCGGCTAGCGTCGGGTGCTGAAGCCCGATTGACTGAGGCCGTATTGCCGCTATGCTGCATTGCATGAAGACATACTACGTGGCCGTCCAGGCGCGCGGGACGGTGGCGCTCCCCGCTGAGCTGCGCCGGCGCCTCCACCTCGACGAGCCGGGGGCGCAGGTCCAGATCATCGAGCAGGAGGACGGGCGCATCGAGCTTCAGGCGGTCCTGCCGGTCGCCGCGGACCAGGCTTGGTTTTGGACCGAGAAGTGGCAGGCCATGGAGCGCGAGGCGGACGCGGACATCGCCGCTGGCCGCGTCACCGTCGCGGACGGCCCCGACGAGATGTTCGCCCTGCTCGACGCCACGCTCGACGCCTGACCGCGATGCGGTTCACCTGGTCCGACAGATTCGCCGGCGATCGGCGGCGGCTCTCGGACGCTGAGCGCGCGCGGTTCCGGGCGGTGGTCCGCGACGACTTCCACCCGGCCTGCGAACGCCGCCGCGCAGACCCGTCCGGCGCCTGGCCGACGAAGCTCCGCGTGCGGGCCATCCAGAGCGCCCCGGGGATCTGGGAGATGACGTGGAGCTTCGCGGGCCCCGACGGGCGGGCAACGTTCGAATGGGTGGCGATCGATGGCGAGCCGGGGATCCGATGGCGCCGGATCGGCGGCCACGCCATCTTCGGCGAGCCATGACGCAGCGTCCGGGCCGTACCGCTCGATGCCTGAGGATCTCGTCCAGCTTGCTGCCTTGGTGCGTCTGGGCCGCCAGCCGCAGCGAACGTCGAGGCGAGGCGAGGCGCGCCGGTCGGATCGGACGGAACGAGGGAGGCTATTGGGACTGGCGTCGCCCGGCCGGCAGGACCATCCTCGCTCCACGCCGCACGGAGATGAGCAACATGCAGGCCAACGTCGGGGACCGGATCGTCATGGAATCCGAGCGGGTGGGCAAGCGGGACCGCACTGGGGAGATCCTGGAGATCACCGAGTCGCCGCTCGGCACGAACTACCGCGTCCGCTGGGACGACGGGCACGAGAGCGAGATCCGGCCGAAGGCCGGCAGCGCGCAGGTACAGCCGAAGGTGCCCCCGGCGCCTCGCTGACGCCGAGCCGCCAGCCGCTCATCAGCCGGCTCGCCGGGTCGGTCGCTCACGTCCCGCAGCCACTCGGTCGAGGGCGTCCCTGATGTCGAACCGGATCTCGGTCCCCTTCCACTCGCGCTGGTCCGCGATGAAGCTGGGCATCGCGGTGTTCGCGGCGGCCTTCTTCTGGGTGGGCGACGTGGCCTCGCGGCTGTGGGCTGGCTGGGACGAACGCGAGCGAGAGCTGGCGCTGCAGCCGGTGCCGCGATGGCGGCCGATGCGCCAGGTCGAGCGGCCGCTCTGGCTGTGCGGCGCCGCCGCGAACGCTGCTGCTGTTCGCCGAGTCCGGCGACTGGCTCCTCGCGGCGCCATCGGCTGTGCTGGTGGCCGCGGCCTGGCTGGTCGCGAGCCGGCTGCCGCGGGCACGTCGTGAACCCGTAGCGCGGCGGCGGGGGCGATCCCCAGCTCGGAACCGAGTAGAGTCGGCGTGAGCCATCGACTTGCAGCACCGGGAGCGACGTGGCAAAGAGCGAGTGGGCGGGCATCTCCGACGCGAAGGCCGCCAAGCGGCTGGGCGAGCTTCTGAGCGTGACCTTCGACGCGGAGCCCATCGGCGAGCTGGGCGGCTCCCAGGGGGCGCTCGCACTCGCCGGTGACGACGCGTGGGTGGCGCTCCATCTCGAGCGCAAGCACAACCACCCCGTCGAGAACGTGCTCCAGTACTGGCGCTGGCTCGAGCGCAGCCGGCGGCGCCTGGTCCTCGTGCACGCCATCGAGCCCAACGCGCCCAGGCGCCAGGGGCCGCGGGCGGACCTGACCGAGTGGGTGGGCGCGATGATGGAGCGCGTGATCCCGGGGCGGTTCGCCTACTGCCGGCTGGAGCTGGGCTCGAAGGCGGAGGGCGCGCAGCTCGAGGCCGCCCGGGCCGCGGTCTTGGCGCTCCGCAAGCCGATGGCCCCGCGGAGCCTGCTCGCAGGCGACTGACACCCGCGGGCCGCGCCCGCCGCGACGACGATGAAGACGATGCCGAGCAGGCGCCGCACGAAGCCGGTGCGGAAGCCGGCGAAGACGAGGCCGGCGATGAACCCGACGAGCAGGCGGGCCGGACGCCTGCAGGACGAATCGGGCCGGGATGATCCTGGTTGGCTGGCTTGCCGCCGCGTCGTACGATCGCTGCGTACGGAGGTGACTCGATGAGCATCGAGACCACGACCGGCGTCTCCGTCGAGCTGCCAGCGACGCCGGCGCACGCGCTCGAACCGACCCCCCAGCAGATAGAAACCGCCGCGCCGGGGGTCGCGGTTCAGCCCCGCACCGAACGCACCGGTGCCAGCCAACCCTGCGGACGGGACGACACCCTGGCCCGGGCGATCCTGTGGACCGTCTCCCGCGCACTCCCGCCCGGGTCGGGCCTGACGGCGTCGCTGGACGGCGGGTCGGCGCCGGGCTCCCCGGGCAGCGTCGTCGACCCAGGCGGTTCCGTCAGCCAACTCGCTGCCGCCAGTCGCGCCCACGTCCGCGTCCACGGGCCCGCCGCCCTCGCGCGGATGCTGCCGCCGACCGAGAACGCCTTCGCCGACGCGTACCTGCGCGGCGACGTGGACATCGACGGCGACATCGCGCTCGCCATCGCGGCCGCCCGGGGCATCGACGCGCGGCGGCTCACTCCCGACGACATCCGGCGCGTCGCCCGCTGGTCGCTCGAGCTCCGGCGCGCCCGGCGCGACAATCCCGCGGCCGTGCTCGCCCGGCCCGCGGCCCGCCTCAGGGGCCCGCGCCACTCCAGGGCCCGCGACCTCGCGGCCATCCGGTTCCACTACGACGTGGGCGAGGACTTCTACCGCCTCTGGCTCGACCGGCGCCTCACCTACTCCTGCGCCTACTTCGAGCGCGACGACGACCCCGTGCGAGACCTCGACGACGCGCAGGCGGCGAAGCTCGACCTCGTCTGCCGCAAGCTCGACCTGCGGCCGGGCCAGCGGCTGCTCGACATCGGCTGCGGCTGGGGGTCCCTGCTCCTCCACGCCGCCGAGCGCTACAAGGTCAACGCCGTGGGCGTGACGCTCTCGGAGCGCCAGGCCGACGAGGCGAACCGCCGGGCCGCGCTGATGGGCCTCGATCACCGCGTCCGGGCGGAGGTGCGCGACTATCGCGATCTCGCCCCGCTGGGCGAGTTCGACGCCGTGGCCTCGATCGGGATGTTCGAGCACGTGGGCGCCGCCATGCTCCCCGCGTACTTCCGCGCCGTCTACGACGCGCTGCCGCCCGGAGGCAGATTCCTCAACCACGGCATCGCGAGCGCGGCGCGGGGCGCTGGCGCGGCACCCAGTCGCGACGGGTGGCGCGGCGGGCTGCGCCGGGCCACCTTCACCGAGCGGTACGTCTTCCCGGACGGCGAGCTCGTCCCGGTCGAGCGCGCGATCGCGGTCGCGCGTGACGCGACGGGATTCGAGGTGCTCGACGTCCAGTCACTCCGGCCCCACTACGCGCTCACGCTCCGCGCCTGGGTCCAGCGGCTGGAGTCGGCGTGGGCGGAGGCGGTCGACGCGGCCGGCGAGGAGGTCGCGCGGACGTGGCGGCTGTACATGGCGGGCGCCCGGGTCAGCTTCGAGCGCGGCGAGATCGACGTCGCCCAGCTCCTGCTGGCCAAACCGCTCGGCGACCACGAGCCGGCCCCGAGGCCGCTGCGGCCCTGGTGGTGATCCTCGCCGGCTGACGACTCGTCGGGGTCGCAGGCCGGCGGCGGCGGTCAGGGGCGGAGGTCCGCCCGCCAGACGATGGTGAGCGGGCCCACGCCCTTGGCCCGCGTGCGCGCGTGGGTGCCGAACACCGCGTCGGCGGCGGCGAGGCCGGCGTAGCCCGTCTCGGCGTGGGCCCAGCGCGTCGGCAGGTCGTAGACCAGCGCACGGCCGGCGGGGCGGAGGACGCGGCGGATCTCGCCGAAGCCGCGCTCCGCGTCGGGCCAGTGGTGCGCGGAGAGCGAGCTCACGACCAGGTCGAACGAGGCGTCCGGGAACGGCATCTGCGCGACGTCCGCCTCGACCAGCGTCGCCCGCCCGCGGGTGCCCGCTCGCACGAGCCGGCACTCGGCGGCGTCGAGCATCGCGGGGTCGACGTCGAGGCCCATCCAGTGGGCGTCGGGCAGGAGGTCCAGCAGACGCTCCGCCAGGTGGCCCGGTCCCGGGCCGATCTCCAGGATCGAGGGTTCCGCCACGCCCGCCAGCGCTGCCGCGCAGTCGCTCGCGATGTCGCGGTAGTAGCCGCCGAGGAACCAGCCCGCGGCCAGTTCGTATGCGCCGCTCCCTGGAGCGGACGAGGTGCGCATCGACTTGGCTGCGCGGCGGATGGGCGGCTGGGCCAGCAATGCGGCGAGCCCGGCCAAACCTGCGACAAGAGCGACACGTCGGATTCCCATGGCCCAATCATGCCCCGGCCGGCCTGGCGCCGCGACTCGGCCAACCCCCAGATCTCCCCCGGGAGGCGCTCGTGCGCGCGCGGTTGCCCGTGCCGCCTCCGGAGGGCGATTTGGGGCCCGAAGGAGGCGAAGCCACGCCTTCCGGTCGTTCGGACCGAGATACGGGCCTCCCGGGGGAGATCTGGGGGACGGGAGCCGCCCCACGGAGGGGCTTGTATCATTGTGATATCATTCTGATCGCGCCGCGGATGGATGGCGCGAAGGAGCCAAGGGAAGATGAACAAGGAACGAATCGCAAGATCTCTGCCCGGCATCCCGATGCTGCTGGTGCTGCTCGCGGTCTCAATCGTCCTGCCACTGGCGTTCCTGTGGTGGATCGGCAGCGTGGTGGCCCCGCTGGGCGACGCCATCGGCGTGGCTGAGGGCCTGGGCTTCCTGCTCTGGATCGCCGCCTTCGCCGTCGTCGTCATCGGCTGGTACGGGCTCACGCCCGTCAACCCCAACGAGGCTCGGGCGGTCGTCCTCTTCGGCCGCTACCGCGGCACCATCCGCGACCAGGGCCTGGCCTGGGTCAACCCGTTCACCATGCGCCGCAAGATCAGCGTCCGCGTCCGCAACTTCGAGACCAACAAGCTCAAGGTCAATGACCACGACGGCAATCCCATCGAGATCGCGGCCGTGGTCGTGTGGAAGGTGACCGACACCGCCGAGGCGCTGTTCGAGGTGGACGACTACGAGAACTTCGTGAACGTGCAGGCCGAGTCGGCGCTGCGGAACCTGGCAACCTCGCACCCGTACGACGCCCACAACGACGGCCAGGTCGCGCTCCGCGCGAACCAGGCCGAGGTGGCCGACCAGCTTCGGCAGGAGATCCAGGACCGGCTCGAGAAGGCAGGCGTCCAGGTCATCGAGGCCCGCATCAGCCACCTCGCCTACGCCCCCGAGATCGCCAACGCGATGCTCCGCCGCCAGCAGGCCAACGCGGTCATCGCCGCCCGCACGCGGATCGTCGAGGGCGCCGTGGGCATGGTGGAGATGGCCCTGGAGCAGCTCTCGGCCAAGCAGGTCGTGCAGCTCGACGAGGAGCGCAAGGCGCAGATGGTGAGCAATCTGCTCGTGGTCCTGTGCTCGGAGCACGAGACGCAGCCGGTGCTCAACACCGGGACGCTGTACGCCTAGAAGCGCCGTGCGCGGACGCCGGCGCGAGCACCGGTCTGAGGCGGAGCCGCCACCATGGCCGAGCGCAAGCCGTTCCTGCTCCGCCTCGACCCGGAGACGTTCGCGGCCCTCCAGCGATGGGCCGCCGACGACCTCCGCTCGGTCAACGGGCAGGCGGAGTTCATCCTCCGGCGCGCGCTGCAGGACGCCGGGCGCCTCCCCGACCGCAAGCCGCCGCCGACATAGCGTCCCGCACAGCCGGTCGGGGCAGTACGATCCTCCAGCGTCACGCCAACGAGGGAGGCATGGAGGAAGACAGACCGCGCCCGTCGCTGGGCCGGCCGCAAGGCTGGGACCCCGTGTGGCAGCGCCCGGTTCCGCCCTCGATCGGTGCTCGGCTGGCACCGGTCGGGGTGTTCGTCGTCGCCCTCGTCGCCTACCTGCGGACGCTCCTCCCGGGCCAGGCGTTCGACGACTGGGGCGAGATGCAGTCGGTCCCGCACCTGCTGGGCATCGCCCACCCCACCGGCTACCCCACGTTCATGCTGTCCGCCCACCTGTTCGAGCTGCTGCCCTTCGGGAGCGTCGCCTACCGGGCGAACCTGTTCTCGGCGGTGCTCGTCGCCCTGACGCTCGCGACCCTCTGCTGGACCGCGACCCGGCTCGGCGTGCGCCCGGCCATCGCCGCGGCCGCGGCGCTGGCGACCGGGGCCGCCGGGACGGTCTGGGCGGCCGCGACGGTGGCCGAGGTCAACCCGCTGCACCTGTTCCTCATGGCGCTGCTGCTCGACCGGGCGGTCGCCTGGGCCGACGGCGGCCGTCCGCGCGACCTCGCGCTGTGCGGGCTGATCACCGGGCTCGCCCTCGGCAACCACCTGCTGACGCTGTTCGTGGCGCCGTTCATCGCGCTGTTCGCGGTCTGGGCCGGCAGGCGGGCGCTCCTCGAGCGGCCGAAGCTCGTGCTCCTGCCGATCCTGACGGCGCTCCTCGGCCTGACCGTGTACGCCTACATCCCGATCGCCGCGCGGTTCAACCCGCCGCTCGCGTACAACCACCCGACCACGCTCGACTCGTTCCTCTTCCTCGTCACCGGCACCCAGTTCCGCGCCCAGGAGACGGACATCCTCGGCGCGAACAGCATCTCCACGCTGCTGTCGGCGGGACCGTCGCTGGTGGGCCTCGTGGTGGAGCGCGGCGTCCTGCTCCTGCCGCTCGCGGGGATCATCGGCATCGGGGTGCTGCTGGTGCGGCGGCCGTCGCTCGGCCTCCCGCTCGTCGGGATCCTGATCGCCGGCGCTGACGTGTGGGCGAACTACCTGGAGCTCGAGCACTACCTGCTGGTGCCGTTCCTGGTCCTCGGGCTCGGGGCGGCGGTGGCCATCGAGGCGGCGGCGCGCGTCGCCGAGGACCGGCTGCCGAGCGCGGCGGCACGGGCCGCGGGACCGCTCGCCATCGCGGGGGCATCGGCGATCGCCATCCTGCTCGCGGTGGTGAACCTGCCCTCGGCGGACCTCAGCGCGAACCACTCGGGCGACGACTACGTGGCGACCATGACCAGCCAGCTGCCGCAGGACGCGGCGATCCTGTCGTTCTGGGGCGCCTCCACGCCCCTCTGGTACGCCCAGCACATCCTGGGCGACCGCCCGGACGTCCTCGTCATCGACGACACCAACGTCGTCTACGAGCCGGGCGGCACGCGCGAGGACCGGATCCGCGCGATGGTCTGCCAGCGGCCCGTGTTCATCCTCCGACCCGGCGAATCCGACCTCGTCCCGACGCGGGCGCTGTTCACGCTCGACCCGGCGTTCACGGTCACGGTCGGAATCGGCGGTCCCGTTGCCACGACGCCGCTCCCCGTGTACCGCGTCGTCGCCCCCGCCGGCATGTGTCCGTGACGGCCGGCCCCGGCGCAGCGGTCAGGATCGGCAGCTCCCCGGGGTAGCCCGCTGACGCTCCTCGCGGCCCGCTACGGCCAGGTGAACGTGGCGACCAGCGGCGTCGCGCCGAAGCCGGTCTCCGTGTTCCGCAGGACGAGCATCCAGGCGTGCGGCGGCGCCACGGGGAAGCTCACGCTCAGCTTCGTGGCGCCGGTCGTCGGCTTCAGGGTCTTGAGGCCTGGCCCGCCCCCCTGCTCGATGAGGTCCAGCTCGTACAGGAACGGGTGGCCGCCCCAGTCTGCGGCGATGTGGTACGAGCCCTTGGCCCGCGGCGTGGCGACCACCTGCAGGCCGTTGGTGGCGGGCGCGTCGGTCCCGTCGAACCGTGCGTTTCGGATCGTCACCTTGGGCCTCGTGGCCGGGAAGGTGATCGTCACGTCCACGACCGGCGTCGCCCCCGCCGCCCCCCGGAGCGTCACCTGGAAGTTCGAGCTCGCCTTCTTGGTGACGCCCGTCAGCGTGCTCGTCACGCCGGTGTGGCAGGCGAGCTGGTTGCCGTCGGCGATGAGGCAGACTTGGCTGTTGCCGCCCGATTCGGTCTTGAGCTGCACGGTCACGGTCCCGGTCTGCGCCGTGACCGAGATGGCCCTCGTGGTGCCGTTGGCATCCGTGGCGGCGTCGAGGCCGAGCTGGACGAAGGTTATGGCGGCGGTCGGCACGGGCGTGGGGCTGGGCGTGGGCGTGGGGCTGGGCGTGGGCGACGCTGAGGCGGACGGCTCAGACGACGCGGATGGCGCTGCCGACGACGGGGCCGAGGACAACGCGGGCAGCGATGCGGCCGCCGAGGAGCCGGACGGCGACCCCGTGGGCGTGCCGGAGCCCTTGCCGCCGAGCAGATCCGTCGCCAGGAAGACACCGATGAGGACGGCGAAGATGAACGCCAGAGCCACTGTCAGCCGCTGCATGTTCGTCATGCGCCCATGGTATGGGCGCGCGGCGATCGCGTCAGGCCGGGTCGCGCGGGGGCGCCGGGTTCGCGAGCCCCTCCACCACGGCCGCGCTGGTTAGCGTGCGCAGGATCGCCGGCGGCGCGATGACCTTCCAGCTCCTGCTGCCGCCGCCCAGGACGATCCGGTCGCGGGTCATGACCGCGGCGTCCACCCAGACCGGCAGGTCCGCGGGCAGCCCGAACACGGTCACGCCGCCGATCTCGTGGCCGGTGAGCGCCCGGGTCTCCTCGGGCGAGGCGAACGACGCCTTGCGGCCGAACCGCCCCTTGACCACCCGGTTGACGTCCAGGCGGTGCGTGGCGAGGACGACGCACGCCGCGTAGACGGGCTCCGCGCCCTTTCCCACGACCACGATCGTGTTCGCCGAATCGGCGGGATCGAACCCGTAGTGGGCGCAGAAGGCCGCGGTGTCGGCGAACGCCGGGTCGCAGGCGAACAGCTCGTAGGGCCCGCGGCCGGCAAGGGCCGCCTCGAGGGCTTCGCGGTCGTCGTCGTGGTGCGCCGTCATTCGGACTCCGGGGTGGTGATGCGGTAGAAGCGGCCGGCCTCGCGCAGGTTGGCGCGGAACAGCCAGTAGAGGGGGCCGCCGGGGAACGGGTGCTGGCGGAACGTTGCCCGGACCACCGCGTCGCGCTCCAACCCGGGATCGAGCAGTGTTGCCGCGAAGCGCTCGCGCCCGAAGTCGCGACCCTCAAGCTGGCCGCCGCCGGCCGCGTCGAGGTTGCGCGTCCAGGCGCACGCCCGGTCGGGGTGTCCCAAATACCGGCGATCGCCGACCCGGAGCAGGCCCAGGGACACCAGACGCTCCTCGCCGCTGCGCCGCCCCACGAGCACGACGCGCACCACGTTGCCGATGCCGAAGCGGCGCCAGGCCCAGGCCATCGGCCGGTCGAGTCGGCCGAGCGTCCGGTACCAGCGCGGCCAGAAGGCGTGGGCGAGGCGGACCATGTCGCGCAGGATACGGCGGGGCGCTCGATTCGGCCGGGTGGTGCGCCGAGGCACTCGGGTGAATCCCCTAGGAGGATCCCCGCTGCCAACACGGACCATCGGCCAGTGGGATCGCGTCCCGACGCCGACTAGATTCGCCCCAGACCGGCGCCACCCGCCGGCCGCCAGCATCGGTTCAGGGACGACTGGCTCGACAAGGGCAAACCCGGGGCGACCCGGGGACGCAACGCCACGGGACTCGGAGCGAGTCAGCCGGGCTGCCGAAGCCGGACCCGCGCGGCGCGATCGCGCGGTCACAGGCCGCCAGGGACGGCGGCAGGAGAGACCCGATGCGAATTCTCACGACTCTGGGCGGCGGCGTCAGGCACGCTGCCGTCGCCGTCGCCGAGGCCGCGCTCGTCGCGGCGATCGGGACGGCCGTTGTCTTCGCCGGGGCGGTCGCGACAGGCGAGAAGCCGGCCGGCGCCGGCGACGCATTCGCCAAGGGTCCGCGGAACCCGGCTGCTGGCTCGTCGATCAGCCTGAACCAGGATCCGGCGACGTTGCGCCTGGGCAGCTCCGTGACATTCACCACGGCGACGGGCAGCCTGACCGGCAACCAGTACTCGATGATCGTCGTCTCGTGCTCGCAGAGCGGTGACCCCGTCTACGTGCAGCTGGACCACCCGGCTGCCACGTTCATCCTCGGCGGCGGCTCATCGCAGTGGCTGCTTAACGGCGGGGCCGCCAACTGTAAGGCAACCCTCTACGCCTACGGCGGCAAGACCATCGTGATGCTCGCCGGGCCGGCCACGTTCGACGTGGCGGGCTGACCATCCTCGCGGGCAGCCCGCCCTCACGCTGAATCGAGAGGCGCCGGCCGCATGGCCGGCGCCTCTCTTTCCTATTCCAGGGCCTCGCTGGGCCCTTGGCTCAGGGGCCGACGGCCCACTCGTTGTTGATGGCGTCGAAGGCGTCCTTGGCAAGCTCCTGGATGGACTTGACATTGCCATACCAGAGGCCGCCGCCGACGTTCGACTGCGACGCGGCGTAGGTGAGCATGGCCATCACGGACATGCTCGTTGCACCGCCGAAAGCGGCGCTGGAGCTCTTGCCCTTGATCTGCGTCAGATCGATGACCACGGCGCCGATCGGGGCCGGGGCCTTGATCGCGTTGCCACCGAGGGCCGGGTCGCTGAAGTAGACGTCAAGGGCAGTGGCCATCATCTGCGCCTTGAGCATCGCATTCATCGACGAACCGGACGCATTGGCAGACTTGATGAGGTTGTACACGTAGGTCGCAACCTGCTTGCAGGTTGCCGCAGTCGACATGTCCTGGAACGGAGCGAACTGCCGCAGCCAGGTGCCGCTGTCGCACACGCCGGCGGTCTCAGCCCCGTTGCTGATGATCCTCTGGCCGTTCTTGTTCTGCCAGAAGCCCATCGTCAGGGCGCCCGTCTCGCCGCAGACGGTCACCGTCTGGCTGGCGAATTGGCCGGTCTCGGTGATGGTTGCGGTGTTGTCGTAGCTGAAGCACCCCACCTTGACCGGGATGGTGCGCGAGTACTTGTAGGTGGCCGACGCGAACGGGGTGCCGTCGGTTGCCGTGAGCGCGCCGAGCATGCCCGCGTACGAGTCGGTGACGTTGATCGTCTTGTTCGTGCTGCCCGCCTGGGTCAGCGTGAAGGCCTTCGCCCCGGAGGTTGTGCCGGCCGGGGTGAAGTAGGCCGCCTTGTCCCAGGTCGCGGTGGCGGTGTTGGTGCCGCTCAGCGAGCTGGCCGAGCTGTACGCGCAGCTGTAGGCGACGTCGAGGTAGCTGCCCTTCGGGACGACGTACGGGCCCGCTGCGACGGTGCAGGCGCCGCCGTTGCTGACCACGTCCGTCAGGCCCGTGAGGGTGACGTCCTGCCAGGTGTTGGGGTTCGTGATCGTGATCACGCCGCTGAGCGTCCAGCCGGAGTCCGTGAACCCGGTCTGCGTTGCCGTGACGGCGTAGTTGAAGGTCGCGGTCCCACCGGCTCCATTGCTGAAGGTCGTCTTGTCGACGGCCTTGGCGATCTTCCAGACGTACGTCCGGTCGAAGGTGCCCGCGGCCGTCTTGGAGACCGTGAGGTCCATGCCGACGCAGACCGTCACGGTCTGCGTGTCGGACTGTGCGGTCTCCTTGATCACCGCCGTGTTCGTGTAGTCGGTGCAGGCCCCGGCGACGCCGGCCTTGCTGAGGCTATAGGTGAAGGTGTGGCTTCCGTCGGCCCAGTTCCAGGTGCCGAGGGTGACCGGGCTCAGCGGGTCGGTCTTGTCGTCGACGACCGTGATGGTCTTGTCCGTCTCGGTGTTCAGGTCGATCGAGACGACGGCGTTCCCGCTGGCCGAGGCATTCGGGGTGGCGTAGGCCGCCTGGTCCCAGGTCGCGGTGGCGGTGTTCGTGCCGCTGTAGTCCGGCTGGGACGTGAACGAGCACGTGTAGGTGAAGTCGAGATGGCCTGAGGCGGGGACGACCCCGATTCCGGCGTCCGACACGACGCACGACACCCCGCCGCCCACGTTCACGACGTCGGAGAGCCCGGTCAGGGTGACCGCCTCCCAGTCGTTGGGGTTGGCGACGGTGATCGTGCCGCTGAGATGCCAGTTGGAGTCTGTGTACCCGTCCGGGGTGACAAGAACCGAATAGTTGAAAGTTGCTGCTCCATCCTGGGCGATGTTGATGGTCGTCTTGTCGACACTCTTGTCGATCAGCCACTTGTACGTCCGGTCGAACGTGCCGGCCGCCGTCTTGGCGACCGTCAGGTCCTTGCCCACGCAGACCGTGACCTCCTTGGAGGCCGTGGCCCCGGTCTCGGTGATGGTGGCCGTGTTGTCGTACTGGGTGCACGTGCCGGCGACGCCGGACTCGGTGCGGCCGTACGTGAAGTCCTGGGTCGCCCAGGGCGCCGCGTCGGTGCCGGTGACCGTGCCGAGATCGCCGCCGTAGGAGTCGGTGACGTGGATCGTCTTGTTCGTGCTGCCCGCCTGGGCCTGCGTGAACGCGGCCGTCCCGGAGGCCGTGCCGGTCGGGGTCGTGTACGCCGCCGCGTCCCAGGCCGCGGTGGCGGTGTTGGTGCCGCTGTAGCTGCTGGGGGCCGAGGCGTACGAGCAGCTGTAGTTGACGTCGAGGCTGCCGCTCTTCGGGACCACGTACGGGCCTGCTGCGACGGTGCAGGCACCGCCGTTGTCGACGACGTCACCCAGGCTGGTGAGGGTGATCGCCTCCCAGTCGTTGGGGTTGCTGACCGTGATCTTGCCCGACAGCGTCCAGCCGGCATCGCTGATGCCGGTCTGGGTCGCCGTGACCGTGTAGTGGAAGGTGTACGTGCCGCCGTCGGCGATGGCGACCGACGTCTTGTCGACGGCCTTGCCGATGGACCA
>JAJXUG010000001.1:201966-213595 GCA_021783095.1 Chloroflexota bacterium
TGCCCGACAGCGTCCAGCCGGCATCGCTGATGCCGGTCTGGGTCGCCGTGACCGTGTAGTGGAAGGTGTACGTGCCGCCGTCGGCGATGGCGACCGACGTCTTGTCGACGGCCTTGCCGATGGACCAGAGGTACGTCCGGTCGAACGTGCCGGCCGCCGTCTTGGCGACCGTCAGGTCCTTGCCCACGCAGACCGTGACCTCCTTGGAGGCCGTGGCCCCGGTCTCGGTGATGGTGGCCGTGTTGTCGTACTGGGTGCACGTGCCGGCGACGCCGGACTCGGTGCGGCCGTACGTGAAGTCCTGGGTCGCCCAGGGCGCCGCGTCGGTGCCGGTGACCGTGCCGAGATCGCCGCCGTAGGAGTCGGTGACGTGGATCGTCTTGTTCGTGCTGCCCGCCTGGGCCTGCGTGAACGCGGCCGTCCCGGAGGCCGTGCCGGTCGGGGTCGTGTACGCCGCCGCGTCCCAGGCCGCGGTGGCGGTGTTGGTGCCGCTGTAGCTGCTGGGGGCCGAGGCGTACGAGCAGCTGTAGTTGACGTCGAGGCTGCCGCTCTTCGGGACCACGTACGGGCCTGCTGCGACGGTGCAGGCACCGCCGTTGTCGACGACGTCACCCAGGCTGGTGAGGGTGATCGCCTCCCAGTCGTTGGGGTTGCTGACCGTGATCTTGCCCGACAGCGTCCAGCCGGCATCGCTGATGCCGGTCTGGGTCGCCGTGACCGTGTAGTGGAAGGTGTACGTGCCGCCGTCGGCGATGGCGACCGACGTCTTGTCGACGGCCTTGCCGATGGACCACTTGTACGTCCGGTCGAACGTGCCGGCCGCCGTCTTGGCGACCGTCAGGTCCTTGCCCACGCAGACCGTGACGGTCTGGGAGGCGGATCCGGTTGTGCCGGTGTCGTTGGTCGTGAATGTCGCGGTGTTGTCGTGGTTCGTGCAGGTCCCTGCGGGATCATCGGTGAAGGTCTTCGAGTAGGTGAAGGTCTTCGGGCTCGGGTCGGTGTAGCTCACCGTCCCGAGGGTGCCGCCGAGGGTGTCGGTGACCGAGACGCTCGTGTCCACACGCGTGATGGTCGCGGCCGACCAGTCGACGCTCTTCGTCGCGCTGGCCGTCGTGTGCACGGAGCCGAATGCCGTCCAGGTCACGGTCGCCGTGTTCGTCTGCGTCTGCGCAGCGGGAGCGGCGGTGTACGTGCACGTGTAGTCGAAGGTGGCGGAGCCGCCACTCGCAATGGTGGTGCTTCCACCGGTGATGTCACACGTCGCGTTTGCGTCGTTGATCGCATCCGTGACAGCAACGCCCGACACCGCGACGCTGTTGCTGTTGGTCACGGTGATCTGCCCCGTGACGCCCCACAGGCTGTCGGTCCCGGTGTCATGTGTGACGTTGACCGTGTAGTCGAAGGTGGCGGCGCCGCCGTCGGCGATCTTGACCGTCGTCTTGTCGACCGCCTTGGAGATCCCCCACGCGTAGGTCCGCGTGAGCGCGGGCGTCGCGGTCTTCGAGATCCCCAGGTCGTTGTAGTGGGTGTCGGTGTACGTGCACGTGACGGTTTCGCCGGACGCGAGATTGATCGTCGCCACGCCGGTCCCGGTGTTGACGGTCGTGTTGCTCGTCGGGTCGACGCACGCGAGGTTCGTCAGCGTCCAACCCGCGGGAATGTTCAACTCTGACGCCGTGTAGGTCCCCGGCGGCTCACTGAATGTGGCCGAGTTGGGAGGAGTGCCGCTGTCGACGAGCGAGAAGTTGTTGTTGACCAAGCCGTTGTTCCCAGACAGGTTGAAGTCGAAGCTCTGGCTGCTGTCGGGAATGGCGTTCTTGACGATGACGACCGTCCCGTTCGGGATGATCGCGTTGGCGGCCATCTGGTTGTCGCGTGAGCCGACTGCCGCACCGTCAAGGTAGGTAAGGGCGACATGGTATGGCGACCCGTTGATCGAGCCGGCACCCGTCGTCTTGTTGAAGGCGGTCCATTGGTCGGTGCGCGCGACATGGGCCCCAAACCACAGGGCGACGTCACAGGTGACGACACCCTTGTTGTCTGCTGCGCACATCTGGCCGGAGGACGGCCCGACCGTGAACGTAATCGTGATCGCCGTCGTGCTGTTGCCGGCGTACGTGCCGCTCGAGATGGCGGGGACGGTCGCGCTCCCCAACGTTCCGCCACGCATCACGAATCGGCGACTTCCCGTGGCTGTCGGCTCAATCGTGTCCGTGACGTTGGGATCGTTGGGAATGTCGAGGTACGCCTCAGCAGCGGCGAGGCAGCCCGTGATCCCAATGCATCGATCGGGATCCGTGATCCAGCCCTCGGACCAGTTCCACGTGGTGAGGTAGTCGTACGCATGGGCGCCGCTGTCAGTCGTCCTGTAGTCCAGGGTCACTGTGT
Organism: Chloroflexota bacterium; assembly: GCA_021783095.1. Lineage (GTDB taxonomy): Bacteria > Chloroflexota > Limnocylindria > Limnocylindrales > CSP1-4 > CAIXZV01. The sequence goes on from JAJXUG010000001.1 coordinate 204,355, forward strand.
GTGTGGAGCCGGGCATGAAGCCCGTCAGCCACAGTCGCTGGACAGTTGCGTCGCCCTCCCGGTATAGCGAGTTGCTTTGCTGCAAGTTGCCGTTGATCCAGTTGCAGAAGCCCGGCGGGAGCGGCGGGTATCCGATCCCGAGGTTGTTGGAGCACTGGTCGTACGTGCCGATTGGGAGGTCCGTGAACGTCGTCGTCGCGGTCCCGGAGACCGAGCCGCTCGCCTTCACGTCGTAGTTGGAGACGAACCAGGAGGGCAGCGCGAACGAATCGCTGATCGCGCCCTGGTCGGTGGCGGTGACCGTGACGTCGCGCTGCCAACTGGAGCCGTACGTGTCGTTGACCACGATGCGCACCGCTTCGCCGGCGGCCCAATTCGTGCCTGCGAGCGTGACTGTCTCGCCCGGGGCGTAGTCGGCCTTGTCACTGGCGATCGTCGGGGGACCGTTCGGAGCGTAGGCGAGCAGCGGCTCGGGGGTTGCCGGAGCTGCGGTCGGAACGGGCGCGTCGATTGCGGGCGCGATCACCGGGGCTGGCGTCGCCGTCGGGTCGGGCGGCGCGGGAGTCGCAGGGTCGGCGGTGACGACCGGAGCGGCAGTCGGATCGGGCAGATCGGCCGTCGGGTCAGGCGCAGCCGCGGGGTCGCGCACGGCGGTCGGGGCCGGCGCCGGCGACACTTGCTCCGTTGTCGGGCTGGCGGCCGGCGGTGCGCTCGGGTCTGCCGCGACGACGAGCGCCGGGGTGACGAGCGTCGCCACGAGGAGGAAGGTCTCTAGTGCGACGAGTGCGCTCCAAACGCCTCGACGAAAGCGGCCGCGTTGCCCGCCTGGGCGCGGCGTCGCGTGCGTAGTCTGCGGACCATCCATCCCGGTGCCTCCTGCTGCCGTCTGTCGACGACGAACCTCACGATGTGGGGGCTTGTCAGATGACGAGGCGTCGACGGGGGCGCGATCGGCGTCGGTTCACGGGACGCGGTGGCGGTGACGGGGACGCCAGCTCATGGGCTGGGACACTGGTGTTGCCGGGACGCGTGCAAGGCGAGACGGCGACCCCGCGCGTTCAGGGCGCGCTGGGCCGCCGTCCGGTCTCGGGGACCGGCTGAACGTGAATGCGGACTGGGCCGCGGGCAGGCGCGTTCATGCGCGGCCGCTCATCGCGACGGCCATCCGCCAGGCGAGGCTGGGGCACAAGCCACGCACAGGGAGCAGACCCCCTTCTCCCCCGGGAGCTACTCTCGTGGCCGTTTCACTTCCCAATGGCGGCCACGGCCGACGAATCGGCTCGTTGAGCATCGTGACCGCCGGAGCCCGCGGCAAGAGACTTCGGCCCGTGCGGGCCGTGACTAATGGGTCTAGTACCGAAGTACCAGCGTTGCGGACCGGCACCACGCTTCGCGGGTGGCGGCCAGGCGAGATCGACAGGGGTGGCCCGAGGATCGGGATCGGGTCGGGGTGCACGGCGGTCGCGAAGGGCGCGATCGCGGGGGCGCGGCTCCAGACCCCGCACTACGCTTGGCCGGACCCGCAGCCGACAACACCCCGCGTCGCACCGCCCGCCAGCCCTCGGAGGCCACCCGTGACCGACACCCACATCCCCGACCGCGACGCCTCGCTCGCTGCGATCGCCTCGCTCCCCCTCCGGACGCGGCTGTTCATCGACGGCGCCTTCCGCGACGCGAAGGGCGGCCGCCGGTTCACCAGTGAGAACCCCGCGACGGGCCAGCCGATCGCCGAGGTGGCCGAGGGCGGTCCCGAGGACGTGGACCTCGCGGTCGCGGCCGCGCGCCGGGCCGCCGACGACGGACGCTGGTCGCGCCTCAACCCCGGCGACCGCAAGACGCTGCTCATCGCATGGGCAGAGCGCATCGACGCCCACCGCGAGGAGCTGGCCCTCATCGAGACGATCGATTCGGGCAAGCCGATCGCCGACACCGCCGGCTTCGACATCGCCGAGACGGCCCGCTGCATCCGCTGGCACGCCGAGGCGATCGACAAGCTCTACGGCCAGGTCGCCCCGGCGCCGGAGGGCGTCGTGGCCACCATCACGCGCGAGCCGATGGGCGTCGTGGGCGCGGTCATCCCGTGGAACTACCCGGCGCTCATGGCCGCCTGGAAGATGGGCCCCGCGCTCGCGACCGGCAACACGATGGTCATCAAGCCCGCCTCCTACACCGCGCTCTCGCTGCTGCGGATCGCCGAGCTCGCGACCGAGGCCGGCGTCCCCGACGGCGTGCTCAACGTGGTCCCCGGCCCGGGCGGAAGCGTGGGCGAGGCGCTGGGCCGCCACCCCGACGTGGACTGCCTCGCGTTCACCGGCTCGACTGATGTCGGGCGCCGCTTCCTCCACTACTCGGCCGACGGCAACCTCAAGCGGGTGCTGCTCGAGCTCGGCGGCAAGAGCCCGCAGATCGTGTTCCCCGACGTGACGGACCTCGCGTCGGTGGCCGCCAACGCGGCCATCGCGATCTTCATGAACATGGGCGAGAACTGCTCCGCCGGCTCGCGGCTCATCGTCCACCGCTCCAAGCGCGCGGCCCTGCTCGAGGCGCTGGTGGCCGAGCTCGCCAACTGGCCCGTGGGCGACCCGCTCGACCCGTCAAGCCGACTCGGGCCGCTCATCAGCCGCAGCCAGATGGACACCGTGCTCGACTACGTCGAGTCAGGCATGGGCGAGGGCGCCCGGGTGGTGACCGGCGGGGAGCAGATCCTGCGCGAGACCGGCGGCTACTTCGTCGGCCCGACGATCCTCGACGGCGTCCGCAACGACATGCGGGTCGCGCGCGAGGAGATCTTCGGGCCCGTCCTGTCTGTGATCGAGTTCGACACCGAGGAGGAGGCGGTCCGCATCGCGAACGACACGCCGTACGGCCTGGGCGCCTCGGTCTACACCGACGACCTCCACGTGGCGCACCGCGTGGCGCGCGAGCTCCGGGCGGGCGTCGTGGGCGTCAACGCGTATGCCGAGGGCGACCAGACCACGCCGTTCGGCGGCTACAAGCTGTCCGGCTTCGGCGGCCACGACAAGAGCGTCCACGCCCACGACCAGTACACCGAGACCAAGACCACCTGGATCACGCTCCGGCCGCGGCCGTGAGATCCCCTCGGTCTGCAACCTGCGCGAATCGAGGTAGACGCCGCCGCGTACGCTCACTTCCAAGCCCCCGCCCACAGGTGACGCCAGGTCTTCCCCCCGACCAGCGCCACCTGTGGGCGGGGGCGCGTGTCGAGCGCCGACGAGCTCGAGCCGCCGCGTGGCGACGCCCCGTCAAGCCTGCGCGGCCTGTAGGCTTCCCACGACAGGTGACGACCGCGTCCCATCGGGCGGAGGTGATCGATGACCGGCACCGCCGGGAGTCCCAGCGACGCATGGGCAGCCTTCGAGGCGCGTCTGGCGAAGGCGCTCCAGGGGATGGAGCACGCCACGTACCTCGTCGTGTCCCTCGCCAGCGAGCCCCGCTCGGTTGCCAGCGCCTACGTCCAGTTCGCCCAGGGCGGTCTCTTGGGGTTCCGAGCCGAGGCGGCGGGCAACCAATGGCTGCCGCAGGGGCACGGCCTGGGCACGGCGCAGCAGGAGAAGCTCGCCGAGCTGGGCTGGCAGCGCCCGGGCTCCGCGCCCGAGGGCCGCAACTGGGCCCGCGAGTGGGAGGAGCCGGTGCCGTTCGCCGAGGTTGCCGCGATTGCCGTGCAGACCCTGCGCGAGGTCTACGGCGCAACGACGCCCGACGAGCTCGCCTATCGCGTCGGCGGCTTCCCGGCGCACAGCGGCCCAGTCCCGGATCCGGAGCTGGGGATCCCGCGCGACCGACCATCACCCGATGAGCCGGCGGCGGCGGTCGTGGGCACCCGCACACACCCCGCTCCCGAACCCGACGAGGCGGTGGCGGCGCTCGAGGCCGCGCTCTCCGAGTTCGTCTCGGGCGCCGATCTCGTCCCGGACCGCGACGGCGACCTGCCCATCCGCGTGGGCTCGGCGCTCATGTTCGTCCGCCCGGTGTCCGGCCGGCCGCCGCTGCTCCAGCTGTTCTCGCCGCTCGTGTCCGGGGTGGACATGACGCCGGCGCTGCTCGACTCGCTCAACGACATCAACCGCAGCATCCTCTTCGGCCGGGTGTTCTGGGCCGAGCGCGAGGTCGTGGTGTCCATGGAGCTCACCGCCGTCGGGATCAGCGCCAAGCAGATCGCCTTCGCGTGCGTGCAGCTGGGCAACCTCGCGGACCACCTCGACGACGTGCTCCGCGGCCGCTTCGGCGGCAGGACGATGTTCGAGGTCCCCAAGACGCTGGTGAACTGAGGAAGGCTCAGGAGCCACCCCCGCCGACGGTCACGGCGGAGGTCCGGTGCGATCCGGCGGTGATCCCTCTCATGCTGGTGCGCCGACGCGAGGCACCCTCTCCGGAGGAGCCCAACACGCTCCAGGTCACCCGCGTCACCCGCGCCACCCGCGTCACACCCGCGGACGACCCGTGCACGGCGCGGCCCTGCGGGCGGTCCGCCCGCTGGCGCGTCCGGCCCGTGCGCTCCCCGGCGGGGCCAAACCGCGTTTCGCGGCACGTGGCGGACCGCTGAGCGGACGGGGCGCCCTCAGGGCCGCCTGATGCACGGCAACGGGGGGACCCGCCACTGCGCGCGATCTCCCGGACCGCCTCAGGCCGCCGGCAGCTCCAGGTGGAAGGTCGCGCCCTTGCCGGGACCAGCGCTCTCGGCCCAGGCCTGGCCACCCATCGCCTCGGCGAGCGCCCGGACGATCGCGAGGCCGATCCCCGACCCCCCGACGGCCCGGCTCCGGGCCGGGTCCACGCGGTAGAAGCGCTCGAACACCGCCTCGAGCTGGTCCGCCGCCAGGCCCGGACCCTCGTCCGCCACCGACAGGCGGACCACTGCGCCGCGCCGCGCCACCACGATGGCCACTCGGGAGCCGTCGGGAGCGTGGCGCAGGGCGTTGGACAGGAAGTTCGACACGATCTGGGCGACCCGGTCGCGGTCCGCGGTGGCGACGATGCCGCCGCTGGGCAGGTCGAGCGTGATGGCCCTCGCGCGCGCCTCCGCCGCGAACCCCTCCCCCACCTCGCTCGCGACGACCGCCACGTCCACCGCGTCCGTGTGCAGCGGCAGCTGCCGAGCCTCGGCGCGCCACAGCTCGGCGAGGTCGTTGACCATCCGCGTCAGGCGCGCCGTCTCGGTGCGGAGCAGCCGCCACGTCTGGGCGGACGGCTCCACCACGCCGTCCTCGAGCCCCTCGAGGTAGCCGTCGAGCGTGGTCAGCGGCGTCCGCAGCTCGTGGGCCACGTCGCCCACCAGTTGGAGCCGCCGACGCTCGGTGTCCTCGAGCGAGGCCGCCATCTCGTTGAACGACATCGCGAGCTCGCCCAGCTCCCCGGGCTCCTCCGCCGGCACGCGCTCCGCGTAGTGGCCCCCGGCGATGCGGCGCGCTGCACGCGCAAGGGCGGTGATCGGCCTGGCGAGGCGAGCGGCCACCAACAGGCTGACCACCGTGGCGGTGGCGATCGCGATGAGCGTCGCGGCAACCAGCGCCCGCCGCATGGCGTCGGTGAAGGCCGCCTGCGTGTCGTTCGCCATCGCCTCGCCCATCGGGTCGCCGGGCAGGTGGCCCATGGCGTCGGCGAAGTAGCCGGGGCCCGTCAGCAGCACCGCGACCCCGACGGTCGCGAGGGCGGCGGCGCCCACGACGAGGAACGCGATCAGCAGTCGGGCGCGCAGCGAGCGGGGCACGTCAGGCGTCCTCGCGGAGCCGGTAGCCGACGCCGCGCACGGTCTCGACGAAGCGCGGCCGCCCCGGGTCGTCGCCCAGCTTGCGTCGGAGGTTGGCGACGTGGACGTCGACGAGGTGGTCGTCGGAGTCGTAGCCCGGGCCCCACACGGACTCGAGGATCGCCTGGCGGGCGACGACGATGCCGGGCTCCCGGGCCAGTCGCGCGAGCAGGTTGAACTCGAGCGCGGTCAGCTCCACGGGCGCGCCGTCCACCCGGACCGAGCGGCGGCCCTCATCGAGCGCGAGGCCCGCTGGCGCGGCACCCGCTGGGGTGGCCGCGCCGCCGGTCACGCCGGCCCTCGGCCGTCGCAGGAGGGCCTTCACCCGGGCGACCACCTCGCGCGGCGAGAACGGCTTGACCAGGTAGTCGTCGGCGCCGACGGTCAGCCCGACGATGCGGTCGACCTCCTCGCCGCGCGCCGTCAGCATCAGCACGTAGGCGTCGGAGAAGGCGCGGATCTGCCGACAGGCCTCGACGCCGTCGATCCCGGGCAGCATCACGTCAAGGATCACCACGTCGGGGGCCTGCTCGCGGACCATGTCCACGGCGGCCTGGCCGTCCCCCACAGAGGCAACGGCGTAGCCCTCGCGGGCGAGGTAGCCCGCGAGGAGCTCGACGATCGGCGGTTCGTCATCCACCACCAGGACGCGGATCGGGCTTGCCATCGCGCCTAGTGTGGCCGGTTTCGGCGTCCTCCGGGGTGCCGCCCGCCCACCCGCGGCGCTGTCGCCCCAGTCGCCGCGCGAGTGGACGAAACCGCAAGGATTTCGCCGCTTTTGGGGGGTTGTCAAACGGGCGATCGATGGCCTAGACTACTGGTCCAATGGCGTGTCATTTGACACGCCACTACGCATGTTGGAAAGGCGTGGTCCAGCATGCGGGCCCGATCCTGTCAGGTCGTGCCAACGCAATCCTGCAACTCGCTGTTCGCGCGGCTGGGCGCGTCTATCTCTTCACTTGGAGCATCGTGATCTCGTTCGAATCTACCTCTCCTGCCTCTGAGACCGAGGCCGCGCTTGCGGCCGCCTCCATCGAGCTCGACCCGGAAGCGGCCGAGATCGAGGCTGCGGCACTGGTCGCCGAAGACCTCCCGGTGGAGCCGGTTGCGGCCGCGGCTCCCTCGCCCGAGGAGGCGGAAGCTGACACCTCCACCGAAGTCCTCGACACCGACGATTCGGTTCGCCTCTACCTGCGCGAGATCGGCCGCGTCCCGCTGCTGACCGCGGAGGAGGAGGTCATCCTCGCCAAGGGCATGGAGCTCGGCGCCCAGGCGAAGGATGAGCTTTGGAAGGCGATCCTCGCGATCCACGAGTGGACGCTGCACAAGAGCGAACCCACCGGTCGCGCCAAGAACCGCAAGTACGTCCTGCCGTTCGAGGCCCAGGCCCACCGCATGGTGGCCGAGGCCCTCAACTCCGAGGACGCCATTGACCTGTTCGTGACCGCCCCGGCGCTCGGCCTGGCCGATGCGCTCAAGAAGGTCGAGACCGACGGCCTCAAGGAGCGGCTCGTCCGCGCCTGCGACCTGCGCTCGGTCTACAACGAGCGGCTCGACGTCGAGTCGTTCACGGCGCTCCTCGACTGGGTCGAGGGCGAGCTGGGCCGGCCCAACGCCGAGATCCGCGCCAGCGCCGCGCTGCGCGACCTCCGGGACTGGGCCCGCGGCGAGGTGGCGTACCCCGCCCTCCGCCGCTACCTCGAGACCGGGCGGTCGGACGAGCTGGTCGAGGAGATGCAGGCGACGCTCAAGGCGCTCGCCAAGGAGTCTCGCGACCACCTGACCTCGGCCAACCTGCGGCTCGTGGTGTCGATCGCCCGCAAGTACATCAACCAGGCGGGGATGGGCCTGCTGGACCTCGTCCAGGAGGGCAATGCCGGCCTGATCCGCGCCGTCGACAAGTTTGAGTACGAGCGCGGCTTCAAGTTCAGCACCTACGCCACCTGGTGGATCCGCCAGGCGATCCAGCGCGGCCTCGCGGACCAGAGCCGGACGATCCGGATCCCGGTCCACATGGTCGAGACGATGGGTCGCGTGGCGCGCGTCGTGCGCGAGCTGTCCACGCAGCTCGGCCGCGAGCCCACCAACGCCGAGATCGCCGCGGCCCTGCCCGACGAGACCCCGGCGATGACCCCGCAGCGCGTCGAGGAGATCCGCAAGCTGGGCCGCGAGCCCGTGTCGCTGCAGTCGCCGGTGGGCGACGAGGGCGACGCGGAGCTGGGCGAGCTCATCCCGGACGAGGACGCCGTGTCCCCGCTCGACGTGGTCGCGGACCGCATGCGCCGCGAGCAGATCGAGCACGTCCTGGCGAGCCTCGACCGCCGCGAGCAGCGCGTGCTGCGCCTCCGCTTCGGCCTCGACGACGGGCACGCCCGGACGCTCGAGGAGGTCGGCCGCGAGTTCGGCCTCACCCGCGAGCGCATCCGCCAGATCGAGGTCCAGGCGCTGCGCAAGCTCCGCCACCCGTCGCGCAGCCGCAAGCTCCGGGAGTTCGCCGCATAGCGGGTTCGCCCGCGCAAACCTTGGCCCAACTTGACCGGCCGCGTCGATCACTCGACGCGGCCGGTTTCGATTCGCGCTTCGACGCACGCGCCATCCGACCCGGCTCGTGCGCGCCGCCTACGAACTGGGCTCGTGCTAGCTCCGCCTCCACCACTCCACCAGCGCGGGGACGACGCCGCAACCGCGGTGATCGTGCGCGACGGCGTCGGATGGCCGCCGTCTACGAACCTCCTTCGCATTCGGAGCGTGTCCATCGACCCGCGGCCCCCGAACACGAACATGGTTCGTGTTCGGGGGCGGAAGCGGCACCACGGCGCTCGTTGCACGAACGAGCGTCGTGCATGGACCGGATCGCTCCGAGCCGCCTAGTTTGCACGAACCAGGCTCGTAGATGGCGCCGTCCCGAAGCCGCCGGAGCACGCACACCTGCCTCGGGCCGGCGCGCGCGGCAAGGGGCGGACGCAGGTCGGCCCGCCCGTTCCGACGAGGAGCGAGCGGGCTGGGTGCCACCGAGAGCGAGGAGCGGCTCAGCTCGCCGCGGCCGCGCAGTCGTAGATCGAGGTCGACGCGCCGCTGACGGTCACCGCCGTGCAGGCCGACTGGACCCAGGACGAGATCCCGGACGAGGCGCTGTTGCCGCCGCCCGGGCCGCCCGCCATGCCGCCGCCGACCTGGATGAACCGCAGCTGGCCCTTCGCGACGTACGCCTTGAGCTGCGCCAGCGAGAGCGCGTTGTCGCTGCCGGTGAAGCCGCCGGTCGACATCACGGCCCGCCCGGTCGAGATCTCGATCTGGCCGGCGCTCGTGGAGTCGGAGACGGCCAGCAGCCACGTGGCGCTGCCCTGGTTCGCCTGGAGGTAGGACAGCACGTCACTCGAGAGCGTGGCGCCGCCGGGCCCGCCCGCGCCGCCGCCGAACGAGGCGCTCCCGCCCGGCCCGCCGGCGGGCATCGCGCCGCCGCCCAGTGCCGCC
>JAJXUG010000055.1 GCA_021783095.1 Chloroflexota bacterium
ACCGGCGGCCCCGAGCGAGGACGCGGGCCGCGGGCCGCGCCAGGAACCCGCGCTCTCCCCGACCGTGGGCATGTTCAAGCCCGGCGTCTCCGCGGGGACGCGCGTCCGCGCCGGCGACCGCATCGCCACCGTGGACCTGCTGGGCATCGCGCTCGACGTGGTCGCGCCGATCGACGGCATCGTCATCGAGGTCTATCCGCAGGCCGGCGACGGCGTCGAGTACGGCGAGGAGATCGCCGTGGTCGAGGGGGATCCCGAGGCCGAGACGACGACGGCCGACGAGGCGGGGGAGGGCTGAGCATGGTCAGCCGAGTCCTCATCGCCAACCGGGGCGAGATCGCGCTCCGGATCCTCCGCGCCTGCCGGACGCTGGGCATCGAGGCCGTCGTCGCGTACTCGGAGGCGGACCGCGCCTCGCTGCCGGCACTCCTCGCCGACGAGGCCATCTGCATCGGCCCCGCGGACGCCCGCCGCTCGTACCTCTCGGCGCCCGCGATCATCTCCGCCGCGCTGGTGACCGGCTGCGACGCCATCCACCCTGGCTACGGCTTCCTGTCCGAGGACGACGCCTTCGCCGAGGCGGTGCGCGCCCACGGGCTCACGTTCATCGGCCCGTCCGCGCCCGTGCTCGAGCGGTTCTCCTCCAAGGAGGAGGTCCGCCGCCTCCTCGCCGCCCACGGCCTGCCCACCATCCCCGGGTCGGGACTCCTCGGCGACGAGGCGCACGCCCTCGAGGAGGCCGCGCGCGTGGGCTACCCGGTGCTCGTCAAGCCGTCCGCCGGCGGCGGAGGCAAGGGCATGCGGATGGTCCGCTCCGCGCGCGAGCTTGCGGCCGTCCTGCCGATCTGCCGCTCCGAGGCCCGCGCCGCGTTCGGCGACGACGCGCTGTACCTCGAGCGCTGGCTGGAGGACAACCGCCACGTCGAGGTCCAGGTGGCGGTCGACCGCTTCGGCCACGGCGTCCACCTCTGGGAGCGCGACTGCTCGATCCAGCGGCGGCACCAGAAGATCCTCGAGGAGTCGCCCTCGCCCGCGATGACAGCGGCCGGGCGCCGCGAGCTGGCGGAGCGCGCGGTGAAAGCCGCGGTCGCGGCCGGGTACGAGAACGTGGGCACCCTTGAGTTCCTCGTCGACGGGGACGGCAACGCCTACTTCATCGAGATCAACTGCCGGATCCAGGTTGAGCACCCGGTGACCGAGATGCTCACGGGCATCGACCTCGTCGCCACGCAGATCCGGATCGCCGCCGGCGAGCCGCTCGGGTTCACCCAGGCGGACGTGCGCCAGGACGGCCACGCGATCGAGTTCCGGATCAACGCCGAGGACCCGGCCCACGAGTTCCGGCCCGGCGCCGGCACCATCGAGCGGCTCAACACGCCCGGCGGCCCGGGCGTCCGCTTCGACAGCCACGCGTACACCGGCTACGACGTCCCGCCGTACTACGACTCGCTGCTGGGCAAGCTGATCGTCTGGGGCCAGACCCGCGAGGCGGCGATCGCCCGAGGCAAGGCTGCCCTCGCAGAGCTCGTGATCGAGGGGGTTATCACCAACGTGGCGATCCACCAGGCGCTCCTCACCTCGGAGCCGTTCCTCGCCGGGCACTTCACCACCAACCTGCTCGACCGCGTCGGCGCGGCCGCTTTCCTCGCGGGCGCGGAGCGCGCATGATGCCCGTCCCGTCCAGCGCGTCGCGGCCCGTCCGCGCGTGCAGCCCTGCACACACCCGCCAGCGTGCGCCGATCGCCGCCGCCTACGCTGCCGACGACCCCGCCAGGAGCCGCCCGTGACCGACCAAGCCATCCCGTCCGCCGACGTCCCGGCGACGCCCGGGACCATCCACACCGCGCGCGAGATCCAATCGCTGATCCCGCACCGCTGGCCGTTCCTGCTCGTGGACCGGATCATCGAGTACGACCCCGATGCGAAGCGGATCGTGGGCATCAAGGCCGTGACCGCCACCGAGTGGTTCTTCCAGGGCCACTTCCCCGGGCTGCCGGTGATGCCCGGCGTGCTCCAGGTTGAGGCGCTCGCGCAGACGATGGCCGTCTACGTCGCCAAGCAGCCCGGCTTCGGCGACCGGATGGGGCTGTTCGCGGGCATCGACGACGTCCGCTTCAAGCGGATCGTGGTGCCGGGCGACACGCTCCGCCTCGAGGTCACGATGGAGAAGCTGGGCAGCCGCTTCGGCAAGGGCCGCGCCGTCGCCAGCGTGAACGGCGAGGTGGCCTGCGAGGGCCTGCTGTCGTTCATCATCCCGCCCGCGGGGGCCCTGCGATGACACGCATCGCCGTCCTCTCGGACATCCACGGCAACCTCGCCGCCCTCGAGGCGGTCGCGGCCGAGATCCGCCGCGAGAAGCCTGATGCCGTCCTCGTCGCGGGCGACCTCATCCTCAACGGCCCCGACCCCAACGGCTGCGTGGACGCGCTGCGGCTCCTCGAGTCCGAGGGCGCGCTGATCGTGTCGGGCAACACCGACATCGCGGTCGGCGACTTCGACTACGGCGCCGCCTACCCGCAGTACCAGGACGGCGTGCCGGAGGTGATCACCGCGGCCGCCGAGTGGGCCCACGACGAGCTGGGCGACGAGCAGCTGGACTGGCTCCGCCGCCTGCCGTCGGAGCGCCGGATGCGGACCGCAGACGACACGCTGGTGCTGGTGGTGCACGCCTCGCCGGGCTCCCAGACGCGCGGCTTCGACCAGGCGCTCGACGCGTCGGTAGTCTACGAGCGCGCCGCCGGCACGGACGCCCGGGTCATCTGCGTGGGCCACACCCACGTGCCCGAGGTCCGCGACCTGGGCTGGAAGGTGATCGTCAACGACGGGTCGTGCGGCTACGTGTTCGACGGCGATCCCACCGCGAGCTGGGCGATGGCGACGATCGCCGACGGCAAGGTGGACGTGGTCATCCGCCGGACCGCCTTCGACGCGCTCTCCGTCGCGAGCGCCATCTCGGCGCGCGGCCTGCCGGGCGACGTGTACCGCGCGGCCACGGTGCGCACGGGGAAGCTCGTCCGATGAGCTGGCGCTGGCCGGAACGGCCCCGGCGCGTGGTCGTGACCGGGATGGGCGCGATCACGGCACTCGGCAACGACGTGGCGACCACGTGGGACGGGCTGGTCGCCGGCCGCAGCGGCATCGCGCCGATCCAGGCGTTCGACCCGTCGCGCCTTGCCGTGCGGTTCGCGGCGGAGGCGAAGGGCTTCGACCCCTCGTCGGTCATGGACCGCAAGGAGGTCCGCCGCACGGACCGCTACATCCAGTTCGCGCTGTGGACGGCGCACCAGGCGGTCCGCAGCGCGGGCCTGCCGGAGCGCTTCGGCGAGGCGCACGCGGAACGGGCGGGCGTGATCATCGGCTCCGGGCTGGGCGGCGTGCACACGCTGTTCGACAATGTGCTCGTGATGGGCCAGCGCGGGCCGGAACGGATCTCGCCCTTCTTCGTGCCGATGGGCATCGGCAACGTCGGCTCGGGACAGGTGGCCATCGCCACCGGGGCCACCGGCCCCAACTTCGCGACGGTGTCGGCCTGCGCGACCGGCGGCCATGCGCTGGGCGAGGCGTGGGAGACAATCCGGCGTGGCGACGCGGACCTCATGCTCGCGGGTGGTGTGGAGGCCGGGATCCACGAGGCCACCATCGGCGGCTTCGCGTCGATGAAGGCGCTGTCCACGCGCAACGACGACCCGGCCGCGGCCTCGCGCCCGTTCGACAGGGCCCGTGACGGCTTCGTCGTGGGCGAGGGGTGCGGCGTGCTCGTCCTCGAGGCGCTTGAGCATGCCGAGGCGCGCGGCGCCACCCCGCTCGCGGAACTGATCGGCTACGGCGCCACGGCCGACGCATGGCACATCACGCTGCCGGCCCCGGGTGGGATCGGCGCGGTTCGCGCGGCACGGCGGGCGCTCGACAAGGCCGGCCTCGACCCGTCCGAGGTGGACCACGTCAACGCCCACGCCACGTCCACCCTCGAGGGCGACAAGGCGGAGCTGGCGGCGATCCGGACGATCCTCGGGGACCACGCCGCCAAGGTGTCCGTGACCGCCAACAAGTCGATGCTCGGCCACACACTGGGCGCCGCCGGGGCCGTGGAGGCGATCGTGAGCGTCATGACGCTCCGGACGGGGATCGTGCCGCCCACGATCAACCTCGACGATCCCGACGAGACGGCCGCGGGCCTCGACCTCACGCCCAACGTGGCGACCAGGCGGGATCCGCGCGTGGTGCTGTCCAACTCGTTCGGGTTCGGCGGGCAGAACACGGCGCTGATCTTCCGGCGGTGGGAAGCATGAGCGACGAGCCCGTCCTCCCGGCTGGCGTCGGCTCGGCCCGCGGGGAGCAGGCCCCCGAGTCCGGCTTGGCCACGCCGGCCAACGGAACCGATCACGGGGGCCGTCAGGCCAGTCCCGTCCCCGTCGGCCCCGGCGCAGCGGCGCGGCCCGCCCCCTCGACGTCCACCGCGGGCGGCCGCTCCCGCCCCCGTGACGGCGACCTGATGTCGAGCCCGGGCGAGGCGCCCGGCCCCCCCGCCCCGGCGGATCCCGGCGACGCCACGCTGCTGGCCCTGGTGGACCGGCTGGCGGGGATCCTCGAGCGGGGCGATCTCGCCGAGCTCGAGGTCAGCGCGGGCGGCACGACGATCATCGTCCGCTCGCCCGCATCGGTGGAGCGCGCCGGGGCGCCGTCCGCCTTCTTGCCGCCCGCGGATGGCGGCGGTGCCCCCGGCGCCGCGCCCGTCGCCCTGGCCGCGGCGCCCGCCGCATCGCCCGCCGCGCCCCCGGCCCGGCCTTCGGTGAAGGCGCCGCTCACCGGGATCTTCTACGGCGCCCCCTCGCCCGGCGCCACGCAGTACGTCTCCGTCGGCGACCACGTCGCGGTGGGGCAGATCATCGGCCTCATCGAGGCGATGAAGCTGTTCAACGAGATCAAGAGCGACCTCGCCGGCAGGGTGGCGCGCATCTGCGCCGACAACGGCCAGCTCGTGAAGGCCAAGTCACCGCTGATCGAGGTTGAGCCCGCATGACCCCCGTCGCGTCCCCCCACTCGGTCCGCATCACCGGCTGGGGCCGGTATGCACCCGCGCAGGTGCTGACCAACGCCGACCTCGAGCGCATGGTGGACACCTCCGACGAGTGGATCGTCAGCCGCACCGGCATCCGCGAGCGCCGCGTCGCGGCCGCCCACGAGACCAGCGCCTCGATGGGCGCGGTGGCCGGGCTGCGGGCCATCCGCACGGCCGGGCTCGACCCCGACGACATCGACGTGATCATCGTGGCGACCCTCACCCCGGACTACTGGATGCCGTCCACGGCCGCCCTCGTCAAGGAGGCGATCGGCAACACCCGCGCCTACGCCTTCGACGTCGCGGCCGCCTGCTCGGGGTTCATCTACGGCTACGCCACGGCGTCGGCCTACCTCGCGTCGGGCATGGCCCGCAACGTGCTCGTGATCGGAACCGAGCTGCTCACCCGGTTCCTCGACTACAGCGACCGCGGCACGTGCATCCTGTTCGGCGACGGCGCCGGCGCGGTGGTGCTGTCGGCCAGCGACGAGCCGGGGGCGGCCGTCGGCATCGAGCTCACCACCGACCCGCAGGGCGCCTACATGATCTGGCTGCCCGCCGGCGGCTCGAAGGCGCCGTCCTCGGTCGAGACGATCAGCCGCGCCCAGCACAAGATCCGGATGGAGGGCAAGGAGACCTACCGCTTCGCCACCCGGACGCTCGCCTCGACCGGTCTCGCGGCGGTGGCCAAGGCGGGCTGGACCCAGGCCGATGTGGACCTGATCATCCCGCACCAGGCGAACATCCGGATCATCGAGGCCGTGGCCAGGGGCCTCGACCTGCCGATGGACCGGTTCTTCGTCAACGTCGAGCGCTATGGCAACACGTCGGCCGCCTCAGTGCCGATCGCGCTGGCGGAGGCCGTCAACTCGAGCCGCGTCAAGCCCGGCGACAAGCTCGTGTTCATCGCCTTCGGGGCGGGGTTCACCTCCGGCGCCGTCGCGCTCGAGTGGACCGCCGACCCGGCCCGGGGCCTGATCGGCGAGGCCGCGGTGAACCCCGAGGACATCCACGTCCGGCAGCCGGTCGACTGGGATTCGGTGGACCCGATCCCGCCTGCCCTCGCCGAGATCCTCGCCCGGCCGCTGCCCGGGCACCTCGACCTCTCCGACGTGGCGCCGGGCGAGCCCGCCCACGCGGCCCACACCGCCCGCTGACCCGTCACCCGCCACCGCCGCCCGAACCCGCACCCAGGAGGACCCGCATGCTCGACCTGACCGGCAAGACCGCGCTCGTGACCGGAGGCTCGCGCGGCATCGGCCGGGCCATCGTGCTGCGCCTCGCCACGCAGGGCGCCGACGTGGCGTTCAGCTACAAGGGCAACGCCGCGGCAGCGCAGGCGACGGCCGGCGAGGTGGAGGCGCTGGGGCGTCGGGCGGTCGCCGTGCAGGCCGACGCGCGCTCTCAGGAGGGCGCCGAGGCGCTCGTCAAGGGCGTCCTCGCGGCATTCGGCAAGATCGACATCCTGGTCAACAACGCCGGCATCACCCGCGACAACCTGATCATGCGGATGGGCTCCGACGAGTGGTCCGAGGTCCTCGAGACCAACCTGTTCGGCGCCTTCTACGCGCTCAAGGCCGTCACCCGGCCGATGCTCAAGGCGCGCGGCGGGCGGATCATCAACATCACCAGCGTCTCGGGCCAGGCGGGCCAGACCGGGCAGGCGAACTACTCGTCCGCGAAGGCCGGGCTGATCGGGCTGACCAAGGCCGCCGCCCGCGAGCTCGCCTCGCGCGGGATCACCGTCAATGCCGTGGCGCCGGGCTTCGTCCTGACCGAGCTCACCCAGGACCTGCCGCAGGCGCTCATGGACGAGATCACCGCCCGGACGCCGCTGGGGCGCTTCGGCACCACCGAGGAGATTGCCAACGCCGTGGCGTTCCTCGCGTCCGACGAGGCGGGGTACATCACGGGGCAGGTGCTCGCCGTCGACGGCGGCCTGGTGATGATGTAGCCATGCCGTTCACCGTCGAGCCCACGTCCATCCCCGAGGTCCGCATCGTCCGGCCGCGGGTCTTCCCCGACGAGCGGGGCTGGTTCACCGAGGTCCTGCGGACCGACGCCTTCGAGCCCCTCGGCCTGCCAACCCGCCTCGTCCAGGTCAACCAGTCGCGCTCGGCCCGGGGCGTCGTCCGCGGCCTGCACTTCCAGTGGGACCCGCCGCAGGGCAAGCTCATGCGGGTCGTCACCGGCCGGGCGTTCATGGTGGCGGTGGACATCCGTCCCGGGTCGCCCACGCTGGGCCACCACGTGGCCGTCGAGGGGTCGGCGGACGAGCCCGTGCTGTTCTGGGCCCCGGCCTCGTTTGCGCGCGGCTTCTGTGCGCTCTCGGACGTGACAGAGGTCGAGTACTTCTGCACCGGGACGTACAACGCGGCCTGCGAGTCCGGGATCCGGTTCGACGACCCGGCGCTCGGGATCCCGTGGCCGGTCGCGCCTGGGACAGCGCAGCTGTCCGCGAAGGACGCCGGGGCGGGGACGCTCGCGGATTGGCTCGCGCGGCCCGAATCCGCTGTGTTCGCGATCCGGTAGGAGCCGACGAAATGAACACGCGCGTCCAGCGGCTCGTCCGCATGGCGTTCTCCGCTGTCGAGTTCGTCATCGCGGTCCCGCTCGCCGTCGTGTTCATCGCGCTCGGCTGGGTCGCCATCGCGGCGGGCCGCTACGCCGACACGTCGATCGTCGTCGCCCACATCCCCTTCTACGTCGGCGAGCACGTCCGGTACCTGTACTACAAGGCGACGCTCCGTCGCGTCGGGTGCCGGGTGATCTTCAAGTACGGCAGCTTCTGCTAGCAGCGGGGCGCGTCGATCGGCAGCCGCGTCACCATCGGCTACCACAACGCGCTTGGCCGGGTGGAGATCGGCGACGACGTGGCGCTCGGCGGGTTCGTGAACGTGACGTCGGGCCGCCACCAGCACGGTATCGATGACCCGGCGCTGCCGATCTACAGCAAGCCCGGTCGGGCCGAGCTCGTCCGCATCGGGCCCGACGCCTGGGTCGGCAGCAACTGCGTGATCAGCGCCAACGTCGGGCGGCGGTGCGTCGTCGGGTCCGGCAGCACCGTCGTCAAGGACCTGCCCGACCACGGGATCTACGCGGGCTCTCCCGCCCGCCTCATCCGCGAGCTGGCGTAGGCGTCGCGGCGCGGGTCAGCCGCGGAGTGCTCGCCGCAGGGAGGCCACGACGCGCTCGACGTCGGACTGCGGCATGTCGGGCCAGATCGGCAGCGAGATCTCGCGCTCGTACTGCGCCGCGGCCACCGGCAGGTCGTCGCGCTGGTAGCCGTACGTCCGCCGGTAGTAGGGGTGGAGGTGGAGCGGGATGAAGTGGACGCTCGTCCCGATGCCGTCCGCCGTCAGGGCGTCGATTGTCGCGGCGCGGCGCTCAGCCGCGTTCGCGCCGCGCAGCCGGACCGGGTACAGGTGCCACGAGTGGATGTCGGCGGGACCGGGCGCCGCAGGGAGCTCGAGGAGCTCGTCCATGCCCGCCGCGGAGGTCGCCCGCGCATACCACGACGCGACGCGCTCGCGCGCCTCGCGCATGGCCTCGGCGCGCTGGAGCTGTACCTGCCCGATCGCCGCCGCAAGGTCGGTGAGGTTGTACTTGAACCCGACGTCCTCGATCTCGTAATACCAGCTCCCGCCCGTCATGTACCGCTTCCACGCATCGCGGCTGATGCCGTGGAGGCGCATTATCCGCGCCCGGTCTGCGATCCGGTCGTCATCGGTGACGAGCATCCCGCCCTCGCCCGTCGTCACGGTCTTCGTGGCGTAGAAGGAGAGCGCCCCGGCGGTCCCCCAGGCGCCGGCCGCGCGGCCGTCCCGTGAGCACGGGAGTGCGTGGGCCGCGTCCTCGATGACGGCGAGCCCATGGCGGCTGGCGAACTCCACGATCGGCGCCATGTCGGCCAGCAGGCCGCCGAAGTGCACGACCATCACGGCCTTCGTGCGGGCGGTCAGCTGCGCCTCGGCCATCTCCGCGGTCAGGTTGAAGGTCGCCGCGTCGACATCGGCCAGCCTAGGCCGCCCGCCCAGGTACCGGACCACCTCGCCGCTGGCGGCAAAGGTGTACGTCGGGACGATCACCTCGTCGTCGGGCCCGATGCCGATCGCCTCGAGGGCGAGGTGCAGGGCCGCCGTTGCCGAGTTCACCGCGACCGCGTGCTTGGTCCCTACCGCCGCGGCCGTCGCCGCCTCGAACTCAACCGTGTGCCGGCCCGTCGTCAGCCAGCCGCTGCGCATGACGTCGATCACCGCGGCCTCCTCGGCGGGCGTGATCGAGGGGCGGTGGAAGGGGATCGGGGGAAGGTCGGTCATCTCATCGTCACTCGCTCCCACCATCGGGTTTTCACGGGTCAGCCACCACTCCGGACCAGGCGACGATGGACAGCCTCAAGGGCGTCCACCGCTCGCTGTTCATCCGCTCCCTCGACGACAGCCGCCCTGTTGCGACGCGCCACGTCCGCCCGCTCCTCCGGAGTGCGCGCCAGCGCGCGCTCAATCGCGCGTGCGGTTGCAGCGGCGTCTGCAACGGGAACGAGGCCGTCCGGATCCAGGTTACCGAGCCATTCGCGCGCGCTCGGTAAGTCCGAGGCCACGACCGGGCATCCGCAGCCGAGTGCTTCGGATACCGTGCTGGCGCCGCCGTCGCTCTCGGGAACGGAGACGACGACGCTCGCCAGCCGGTACAGATCGGGCAGATCCTCGTCGGAGAGCTCGTCCACGATGAGCAGCCGCGCCTCCACGCCGAGCTCACGGGCCAGGCGCTCGATGCGCTGCAGTTCGGCTGGGTCAGCCCGATGACGCGTCATCACGGCAACGGCATCGGGTGGCAGCTGCGCGAGCGCCTCGACGACCGTGGGCTGACGGTAGATCGGCGCGATGGTCCGGTTGGAGAGCACCACGCGCTTGCCGAGGAGGCCGAACCGCGTACGCAGGGCGAGCGGATCGGGGCCAGGCCGGAAACGCTTGAGATCGATCCCGAACCGGACGGTCGAGGTTCTCGACGGCTGTGCGCCACGTGCGATCGCGGCGCGGACGACGGCGTCGCTGGTGCCGAACACCGCATCACACCCGTGCAGGAACCGGGCTTGCAGCCGCAGGCGCAGGGTTCCGGTGTCGGACTGGTTGGGGTCGGGCAGGAACACATCACTACCCCACGCCACACCGACGCGCGGGTGAATGCCGAGGAGCGCCATCGCACGCCATCCACGCGGGATCCAATGGACCACCAACAGCGAGCCGGGTTGGCGGGCAAGCAGTCTGAGCTGGAGTTGGTGTCGTGCCCAACGGGCAAGCCCCATGAGCCGTGGGCTCGGGGCCTCGCTGTTCGGGACGATAACCACGTCGTGGCCGCGGGCCTCGAGCAGGCGGACCCAGCGACGCGTATGGATGCTGCTGGGAGTGGCGAGCAGGATGAAACGCACGAAGGCCCCATAGGTTAGCAGCACCCCGGCCATCGACTGTCGGCGCGCCACTACCAAGTTGCGAGTGAACTCCTCTATCCTACGGCGACAACCAGAGCGACAAACAGAGGAGCATCAAGCTGACAACCGCAGCTGTCACGGGCGCAGAGGGGTTCATCGGGTCTCATCTTGTCGAGGCGCTCGTGCGTCGGGGGCATCGCGTCCGTGCGATGGTCCTTTACAACTCGTTCAGCAGCTGGGGATGGCTGGAGGCCCTGCCTCCGGACGTGATGTCGGCAGTGGATGTCCAGCTCGGCGATGTTCGTGACGTCAATTCTGTCCGTGACCTCGCTGAGGGTTGCGACGTCGTCTACCACCTGGCGGCCCTGATCGCGATCCCGTACTCCTACCGGACGCCGCGCTCGTACATCGAGACAAACGTCATCGGAACGATGAATGTCATGGAGGCGGCTCGGCAGCTGGGGACCCCCCGCGTGGTCCACACCTCGACGAGCGAGGTGTATGGGACGGCGCGGACTGTCCCGATCACCGAGGACCATCCTTTGCAGGGCCAATCTCCGTACTCCGCCTCCAAGATCGGCGCCGACAAGGTCGCCGAGAGCTACCACCTTTCGTTTGGCGTTTCGGTGGCGACGCTCCGCCCGTTCAACACCTACGGGCCGCGCCAGTCGGCGCGGGCGGTCATTCCCACTGTCGCGGCGCAGCTCCTGGCAGGGTCGCGCGAAGTGCACGTCGGCGACCTCCGCCCAACGCGCGACTTCAGCTACGTCGAGGACACGGCAAGGGCGTTCATGGCCCTCGGCGACGCCCCGGCCGAGGCTGTCGTGGGGAAGGTGTTCAACTCGGGGACGGGCATCGAGATCTCGATCGGCGAGCTGATCGACCTCCTTGGCGAGGTCACTGGCAGGGATCTGGCGGTCATCCAGGATGACGATCGGATGCGCCCGCCGACGTCCGAGGTGATGCGCCTCGTTTGCGGTAGCGAGCGGATCCAGGCCACCACGGGCTGGAGGCCTCAGGTGCAACTTCGCGACGGGCTCGCCAGGACGGTCGAGTGGCTTGCCCGGCCCGCCAACCTCGATCGGTACAAGTGGGGTCAGTACAACGTATGACCGAACGCCACGCGGTCATCTTGGCCGGGGGTCGGGGGACCCGGCTTCGGCCCTACACGACCACCATCCCCAAGCCGCTTGTCCCGATCGGTGACGACTGCGCCATCCTCGAGATCGTCCTGCGGCAGCTCGCCCGCGACGGCTTCCGGCGCATCACGATCGCGATTGGGCACCTCGGCGAACTGATTCGCGCCTACGTCGGCGACGGCAGCCAGTTCGGCCTCGACGTGGACTACGCCACGGAGCCCAAGCCGCTCGGTACGATGGGCCCAGTTGTTGCGATCCTGGACCGGCTGCCCGCGTCGTTCCTCGTCCTCAACGGCGACATCCTCACCGACCTCGACTTCGGCGGGCTGCTCGAAGCGCACCGGGCGAGCGACGCCCCGCTCTCGATCGCCACCAGCCGGCGCGTCGTCGACGTCGACTTCGGCGTGCTGGAGATCGACGGCGGGCGCATCACGGGGTTCCGCGAGAAGCCGCGTCTCTCCTACGCGGTGAGCATGGGCGTGTACGCCCTGTCGCGCGAGACGCTCAGTTCGTACCCGGTCGGCGAACCCCTGGGCTTCGATGAGCTCGTGCTCGACCTGCTCGCGGCCGGCCAGCCGCCTGCGTCGTACCAGTTCGAGGGCTACTGGCTCGACATCGGTCGACCCGACGACTACGACCGCGCGAATCTCGAGTTCGTCGAATTGCGGCCAAGGCTCCTCCGCGGCACCTGAATGACCACCGCGCTTGTGTTCGGCGCCTCCGGGTACCTCGGCAGCCGGGTCTGTGAGGGTCTTCGGGCCGGCGGGATCGACACGGTCGAGGCCGGGCGCTCCGCTCGGCGTGGTGCGATGCACGGCGGATTCGCTGTCGACCTCGTGACCGGCGATCCTGATAGCGTGGCGCGAGCGGTCCATGAGAGCGGCGCCGGCCTCGTCGTCAACTGTGCCGGCCGGACGATCGGCCCGACGGAGGATCTCGTCCGCCTAAACGTCCTCGGCTTCGCGCGCCTGCTCAGCGCCGTCGAGGCCGCGAGCACGCGACCACGGCTGATCCACCTAGCTTCGGCGGCGGAATACGGGAGGACTCCTGAAGGCGCTGCCGTGGACGAATCGGCCCCAACGAGGCCCGCCGGGCCGTATGGCGTCACGAAGCTCGCGGCCACGCAGCTCCTGGCGCTGTCACGTGCCCAGGGCCGCGTCGACGGGCTGGCTCTCCGTGTCTTCAATGTGCTCGGGCCCGACATGCCCGAGCACACGCTGCCTGGGTCCATCCTCAGCAGGATTCTGCAGGCGAAGGTGGCCGGTCTGGCCTCGATCGAGACGGGTCCCCTGGGCGCGGTCCGTGACTTCGTCGATGTGCGCGATGTCGTGCAGGCTGTCGTCGCGGCCGCCACCTGCGCCCCGACACTGGTCGCCGTCGTCAACATCGGCTCGGGGGAGGGGCACACGGCCGAGGAGCTCGTGGGCGGCATCGCGCGTCGCCTCGGCTATCGTGGCGAGGTTCGCCCGTCGGGAACGGGCTCCCCGCGGTCCGCAGACGTCTCCTGGCAGGTTGCGGACATCGGCCTGGCGCGGGACGTCCTCGGCTGGACCCCGCAATGCAGCTTCGAGGATGCCTGCGACGCCGTTGCCGGAGCGCGCGGGACGGGAGACGGCGACCGCCGGTAGCGCTCGCTGCGTCCTCGTCGCGATGGGCTAGCGGCGCACACCCAGGGCGGCGAGGCCTCGGAGCGTGGCCTTGAGCAGCGCGATGTCCGCCTTGCGCGCCACGGCGAGCCGCGCGATCGAGGTGGCGGCCCGCCGCGACGAGACGATCAGCATCGTGATCCCGTGGAAGCTGTACGAGATCAGCGACGCCGCGGCGGCGCCAACCGGACCGAAGGCGGGGATCAGCACGAGATTCGCTGCCACGTTGAGGGCGACTGCCCCCGTCGAGACGGCACTGACGACTCCCGGCAAGCCGCTCCCGGTGAGGAACGCGCTAAGGACCTTGGAGGCGCTCAGGCCGACGACCCCGGGGAGTAGGACCAACGCCGGCCCGATGCTTCCGGTGTATGCCGGCAGCACGAAGGGGATCCCGACCGCCGCGATGACCCCCAGCATGACGGCCACGCCGCTGGCGAGCAGCAGGACCACACGCGTGACGACGGGCACCATGGCGGCACCCTGCTCTCGTGAGGATGCGGACACCCGCGGAAAGAAGACGGTGGCGACGGCGTCGGGCACGAAAAAGCACAGTTCGGCGACGTTGACCGCGAGGCCGTAGATGCCGAGCGCCGCCGCATCGTGGAGCAAAGCGCTCATCAGGTAGACGTCCGCTCGGTAGTTCAGGAACCCCGCGAGGGACGCCGGCTGGGCTGCGAGCCCGAATCGCGTGAGGCGCCGAGCCATGTCACGCCGATACGCGACCGCAAAGGGCTCGAGGCGAAGCATTACCGTGGTCGAAGCGACAGCCATCATCGCTACCACGACAAGGTACGTGGCAACGGCGCCTGCAAGGCCCGCGTGCAGCACCCCGACCACGATGAGCTGTCCGAGGAGCAGGGCGATGGGCTGCGCCGCCAGCATCGCACTGTACAGGTCGAGTCGCTGGCGCCCGAGGATGACGGCCGTGGCGCAGCTCTGAACGAACACGGCAGGCACCGCAGCGATAGCGATCGGCACCAATTCCGCGGGCGCCGCGGCGAGGATCGTCGACGTGAAGAACGGCCGGCCGAGCACGAGGATCGCGACGACGACCGTGGAGACCACGAGCGCCGATCCGAGCGCCAGCGTCCTCAACTGATTGAGGTCTTCGCCGCGTCCAGCGTGATAGGTCAACGCCGACGGCAGGCCAAACGACATCACCGCGAGTGTGGTGGTGGGGAGGAGGACGAGCAGGTAATAGCCACCCATCGCCGCCGGGCCGAGCATGCGGGCGAGGAGAACGGACGTAACCGCGGTGACGCCGAGACCCAGCGCCCGGCTGACGAAGACCGTGCTGGAGCCGATCGACAGGCGTACCTGGTCAGTCACCTCGACGGCTCAGCGGCGGGCGCAGCTGTCAGTGCTGTGGCATCAGACGCACGTCCAGACGCGATCGCCGAGATGACCCCTATCAGGAGCCAGTAGGGGAGCATGAACTGCAGCTGGCGGAACGCGCCCGCCGATATGGCGAAGACCGCGAGCGCGAGGGTTGTGGCGACCATGGCGATCGCGAGCATCTCGAGCCACCCCGAGGCCCGCCGGCTCGCGCGGACCGACACGATGAAGGCGAAGGTGAAGAGGACCACGTACGCGAGGAGCCCGAGCAGGCCGTAGTGGGCGAGCGAGGCGGCGTACTCGTTGTCGAAGACGGCTGCGCCCTCGCTCTTCTGGGGGCCGAGCCCCAGGATGGGCGAGTCGGCGAGCCTGGGCCCGACGCCGGCCGAGGACGCCGGGGCATCTTGCAGCGAACCGAACGGGAGGGCGAACGGCCCCTCGGTCAGCGACGCACCGTCGAGGCGGAGGTGCATCCCGCCGGCCGTGGTGCGGATCATGACCTGGAGGGAGGTGAGGCGGGCCGCCGGCGTGCTGAAGGAGACCGCGATGTGCTCCCAGGCCTGCGGTCGCACCTCCCGCGGCCTGCTCGCCGCCAGCGGGTCGATCGAAGTCCCGTCGGCCGTCACAGCTGTCACGTACAGCTGGGGATGCGCCCCCGAGTCGAGCGCCTTCACCCAGACGCCCGCGGTGTAGGGCGTCGACGGCGGCAGATCGGCCACCACGAGCTGGTAGACGGAGGCGTGGCGCGGGATCACCGCGTCGACCGAGCCCGTGCCGAAGGCGGCGTCGTCGGGCGTCACGGCAAGCGCGGCGTCGGGCGTCCCGTGCCACGGAGCCGCCCCGCCGAGCCCCTCGAAGCTCGGGTTGGCCAGCAGGTTCGGGAACGTCCCGGCGCCTGCCACCTCAGTCGGGCTGGTGACCGAATCCGCGCGTCCCACCGCGAAGCCGCGGTCGCTCGTGTAGAGCTGCCAATCGGGTGCAGGGGCCGACTTGAGGAACTCGGGCGAGAGGTCGGTCGTGAGGTTCGCGGGCCACGACCCATGCGTGCAAGCGAAGTCGTGGACCGCAGCGGCGATCTTGAGGGCCTCGCCGGTGTCCGCCGCAACGGGCGCGGTCACCCCCGGCGCGTGCCCCGGCGTGGGGGCACGCGCCGGGGACGATGGCGTACTGCAGGGACGAGCGCCGACCGAAGCGTTGCCGCCGGCGCTGCCCGGCGACGTGGCCAGAGTCTGAATTCGCCCGATGCGCACAATAAGCGACGGGTCCGAGGCGAGGCCGCTCACGTTGAAGCGGCGGAGGATCGAGCCGCTGGCGGGTGGTGCGAGGAGGACCAGCGGGACGAGGATGACGACCGCCGCGGCGAGGGGCACGAATGCGGTTGTGACAGTCCTTCGGATGCGCCGCCGGAGCAGGAGCAGGACAGCCGCCGCGATGAGGCCGAAGGCGAGGCCGAGGATCGCGCCGCGCGATTGGCCGAGGACCACGCCAACCGCGACCATGGCGATGGCGGCCGACCACAAAACGCGGCCGCCCGGGCTCTCGGCGGACAGGCGGCCCGCGAGGCTGACGCCGAGGAGCATCACGCACAGCATGCCGAACTGGTTGGCGTTGCCCGCCGTCCCGACGGCACGGCCCTCGCGCGTGACGCCGAGGAGATTGTGTGACTGCGTCCAGACCGCCGTCACCGAGTCGTTGAAGCCGGGCAAGTTCAGGTACTGGAGGACGGCGAATGATCCGAGCACGATCGCGGCGATGGCGAGGACGCGGCCAATCGCCTCGCTGCTCAACTCCTGCGGTTCGAGCGTGCGCCCGATCCGGTAGATCAGCCAGTACTCCGCGACGCGGGCGATCTCGAACGCGTCGCGAGCTGACCGCGACTCCGCCGGCACGAGGATCGGCACGAAGGCGATCGTGGCGACCGTCGACAGGCCGAACAAGGCGAAGCCGAGGTCGATGAGCCCGAGGCGCCAAAGCTTGGGCTGGCGCGCATGCAGGACGCCGAGGGGGATGACCGCCAGCAGCAGGAGCAGCTGCTCGAGGCGAACGGCGGGGAGGCCGCGAGGGAGCGAGATGTTCGGCGACAGGAGTGTGGCCGCGACAAGTGCGAGGGCCAGCGCGAGTCGCGACCGCGATGTCTGCAGGGTGAGGTCGCTGAGGACCGGACGCATCGCGGGTCGTTCGCGAGCGGTCGGCCCCTCGACCGGGGCGATGGCGTTCACGCTCAGCTCGATCGCGAGGCGACTGGTGAGCCCGCGCCGAGGATTGCCGTTTCCTGGAGCAATCGCCGGACTCCCTGGTCGTCGGCTGCGCGGCACAGGCGCTCGAGTTCGTCGATCACCGAGGCATCCGTCGCCACCTGCGAGCGAGGACGCTCGGTCACGCGCCACACCCGGTCGTGCGCCGTCTTCTCGATGTTCTCGTGGTCGTAGAACAGCCGCTCCTCGAGCCGCTCGCCGGGGCGCAGGCCGGTGTAGGCGATCTCGACCGTGTCGGGGTCAAGGCCCGACAGCCGGATCATGTCCTCGGCAAGGTCCACGATCCTCACCGGCTCGCCCATGTCCAGGATGTAGATCTCGCGGGAGGCGTCCGTCGCCCCCGCCTGGAGGATCAGCGAGACAGCCTCCGGGATCGTCATGAAGTACCGAGTGGTGTCCGGGTGCGTGATCGTGATCGGCAGCCCGAGCTCGAGCTGGCGGCGGAAGATCGGCACGACGCTTCCGCTCGAACCCAGCACGTTGCCGAACCGGACAGCAATGTTTGAGCCCGTGACGCCGCGGCCCGCCTCGAGCGTCATCAGTTCGGCCCAGCGCTTGGTGGCGCCCATGATGCTGACCGGGTGGACCGCCTTGTCGGTCGAGATCAGGACGAAACGCCGAATGCCAGCTGCCTCGGAAGCGCGGATGAGGTTCCTCGTCCCGATGACGTTGGTGAGGGCTGCCTCGGCCGGCTGGATCTCGCAGATGGGCACGTGCTTCATCGCCGCGGCGTGGAACACCACCTCGGGCCCGTGCTCTGCGAAGACCCGCCCGATGGCGGCAGCGGAGCGGATATCCGCGATCACCGGGACGAGCTCGATCGACTCGACGGCCGACCGGTCGCGCAGGTCGCGGTCGATCGCCCAGAGCGCGGTCTCGCTGTTGTCGACGAGGACCAGACGCCGTGGGCCGAGGCGCGCGACTTGGCGGGCGAGCTCGCTGCCGATCGAGCCTCCGGCGCCCGTGACGATGACGGATGCACCGTTGACGTAGCCCGCCAGCTCCTCGAAGTCCACCTTGACGGGTTCGCGCCGCAGAAGGTCCTCGACGCTCACCGGCCGGAGCCTGCCGGCCCGGTCAGGAGCGCCGAGCAGCTCCTGGAGCCCCGGCACGATTCGAACCTCGAGGTCGAGATCGCGAGCGGCGCGCACGGCACCGCGGATGATTCTGCCCGGCGCCGACGGCATCGCCACGATCAACTGCTGTGCGTCGGCGTCAGCCGCGATGCTCGCGAGCTCGCTGATCCTCCCCTTGATCGGCCGGCCGAGGAGGCGAGATCCGCGCTTCGCCGGGTCGTCGTCGACGAAGCCGACGACGACGACGCCCATGGACAGGTCGCGATCCGTAAACCGCGCGATCGCCGCACCGGCCTCGCCGGCACCGTACACGAGCGAGCGGACGAGGCCGGCGTCTGGTTTGGCGCCCCGCTCCCGGCTATCCGCGAGGATGCGCGCCAGGAAGCGGCCGCCGCCGACCAGGAGCAGGCTCAGCATCGCGGTCAGCGGGACGAAGGAGCGGGGGAGGCCCCGGGTGGACGGCGCTCCGATAGTCACAAGTACCAGGATGAGGGCCTCGCTCATCACGGCGCCGGTTATGACCGCCGCAGCGATGGTCACGAGGTCGCGGACGCTCGCATAGCGCCACTCGCGCCGGTAAAGTCTGAACCCGACGTTGGCAACCAGCTGGACGACGATCGGGATGAGTGCGACCGGCATGAAGCCGCGCAAGGTCCTGCCGAGGTCGGAATTGTCGAAGCGCAGGGCGAACGCACCGAGCACGGCCAGCGCGATGGCGGCCATGTCGTAGAGGAAGAAGTACCGACCTCGGACGGTCCACGAGCTGCGCGAGCGCCTCGGGGCGCTTCCGGTCATCGTTTGGTGCACGGTTCGGAGTTTCGCACCCGCGTCACAGTAGGTCCCCCTGGCTGCCTGGCGTTCGGCTGGTGGCGCGTGGCACGGGCACGGGCACGGGCACGGGCACGGTACCCCCCCGCGCCGTTCACGAAGACCGTGTGGGACGCGGCACGCGGAGATCAGGCACTCGACCGGCCGTGAGGCGGGTCGAGAACGTAGGCCATAGAGTAGCGCGGATGTTTGGCGCGGACACGCGGTCGCATCGGCCCGGATCAGCCGGGCCGTCTGGCAGGTTCACCGCGCCGCTCGACCCCCGGCGTGGCGCGGTCCTCGCCGGTGGCGCCGTTGCCGCTGGTCAGGGACGTCGCCAGGGTATCGGCGGCGTCCTCGCGGCGGGCGGTGTCGACCGGCAGGCCGATCCGTCGCCGGACGGCTGCATCCGATGGCCCGTGGCCAGCCACGACCATGATCGTCTGGACGAGGATCCACAGGTCGAGCGATGTGCTTCGGGCAGCGAGGTACGCCGCGTCGAGCGCGACCTTGGTCGGCAGGACCAACTCGCGGTACCTCGTCTCCGGGTCGGCCCCGACCAGCCCTCGCGCCTCGTCGGCGTGCAGGAGCTGCGAGACGCCGGTGATGCCGGGACACGACCAGAAGACCACACGGTGCACCGGGTTCGATGGATCGACATAGCGTGGATCCTCCGGCCTCGGCCCGACCAGCCTGAGCTCGCCGCGCACCACGTTCCACAGCTGGGGCAGCTCGTCGAGGCGGGTCTGTCGGAGGAGTCGGCCCATGCGCGTGATGCGAGGGTCGCGCGAGGTGCTGATGCCTGGCCCGACGCGATCTGCGTCAGCATGCATCGTGCGGAGCTTGAGCAGGCCGAAGGGCTTGCCGTGCTCTCCCATCCGCGTCGCGACGTAGAGCGCGCTGCCGGGGCTGTCGATCCGGATCGCAACCGAGAGGGCGCCGACGAACGGTGCGGTGGCGATGCCCAGCAGCAGGGCGAGCAGGCGCTGGAGGCTGTCAGGCACGAGCCTGCCCGGTGATCGCCAAGCGGTCGTACACGCCCAGCAGCCCTTCGGCCTGCGCCTCCCAGCTGTACCCGCGGAAGTGCGCCTCCCGGGCGGCAGCCCTCCTCGCCTCGCGAGCGGCACCCGGTTCGCCAAGCAGCATCTGGATCCCGGCGGCGAGCGACGCAGGCGAGGTCGTGTCGACGGCGACGCCCGCGCCGGTCTCCTCGACGATGCGCCGCATCTCGGGGAAGTCGCTCACAACGACCGGCACGCCGGCCGCGAGGTACTCGAACAGCTTGTTGGGGGTCGCGAGCACGTTGTTGCGGTCGACGGCCTGGAACGGGATCACGCCCACATCGGCCCCGGCGATCCACCGTGCGACATCCTCGACGGGGACGGGCGGGAGTACGAACAGCCGGCCCCGGTTCGGCGGTTCTTCCGCGGCGTGGGCAAGGCCGGCGGCGAGCGGGCCGCCGCCGAGGAGGACGACGACCACGTCGGCCGGGAGCAGCGCCACTGATCCGACAAGGTGATCGAGCCCTCGCCCCGGGCCGAGCACCCCGTGGTGGATGACCACGCGGCGGTCGCCGAGCCCGAGCGCGTCGCGGACGAGCGGCTCGCCCGGCGCCGCAGCCTGCGGCGGGCAGTTCATGACGACGACGGGGTCGACCCCGTAGCGAGCGCAGAGCTCGTCTGCGATCGAGCGGTTGACGGTGATGACGGCATCGGCCGAACGGCTCGCGCGCGATTCGGCGGCGCGCATCGCCGCCCGGATCGGCCCGGGCATCCGTGCCGCCGATCCCGCCTCCATAAACAGCTCGTGGCTGTCGTGCACGAGGGCACCGCCCTTCGCGCGCCGGAGTGACCAGGCCGCCAGGAGTCCGAGGAGATCGTGTCCGTGCCACACGTCGGCTGGCGGCAGCCCGTGCAGTGCGGCGCGGGTCCAGTAGGCGAAGGTCCCGGCATACCGCGCCGTCCACTCGGCCTTGGCCGCGAGCCGGCCCAGCCGGCCTGCCGGCGGACGGCCGCGAAACGGGCTGTCGTCGCCGGGGATCAGGCCGATCCGGCGGGGTCGAAGGGGGATGATGCGGGCGCCATCGAGGTCGTAGGGCCGGCGACGCTGCGTCGTCAGCGTGGCGATGGTGACGCGATGGCCACGGCCGACCAGCGATGCCGCTTCCCGGCGGACGCGCGAATCGCGGTCGACCTCTCCGTACAGGAGCATGGTCACGGAGAGCGTTCGGGCATTCGGCTGGCGCGTCACCGCGCGAGTCTACCGGGTCGCACGCGCACACCGGCGCTCACGCTGGGACCCACACACCGGCGCTCGCGCCCCATCCGCACCTATACTTGGAACCCGCCAGCCCCCCCCGCCCCCGCCCATCGGCGGCCGGGCCTTCCCAGAGGTGCTCGTGGACCTTCCCTTCGTCTCGATTCTGCTCCCCGTGCGGGGCGAGCAAGAGGAACTGGTCGCCTGCCTCGCCTCGATCGCCGCACAGACCTACCCGCACGACCGGTTCGAGGTGCTCATCGCGGACGCCTCGGACGTCCCAGTCTCGCCCGAGCTCCTTCCCTCCGGCATCGACGCGCGGGTCGTCCCCAATCCCGACCGCCTCATGACGCACGGGCTCAACCGAGTTGCCCGCGAGGCGCGGGGTGCCTACCTCGCGATTGTCAGCGCGCATAGTGCGCTCCCGGGCGACTACCTCGAGCGCATGACGGCCTCCGCGGTCGCGACGGGCGCGGCGAACACCGGCACGCGCATCCGGAAGGTCGCGAACTCGGCTTGGGGTCGGGCGATCGCTGCCGCTACGTCGAGCCCGGTGGGCGTCGGCGGCAGTGTGCAGCACCACGGCTCGACGCCGGGGCCCGCGGATTCCGCGTTCCCAGGGTTCGTCGAGCGCACCGCGTTCGACGAAGTGGGCGGCTTCAACATGGACCTCGCATGCAACGAGGACGACGAGTTCAACGCGCGCCTGCGGGCGCTCGGCCGGGAGGTGTGGTTCGAGCCCGCCGTCGAGGTCGAGTACCACCCGCGCGAGACGCTGGCGGCCGTCTTCCGGCAGTACTACCGCTATGGCCGCTGGAAGGTCGCCGTCGCGCGGCTCGGGATCCCCGGCTACCTTCGCACCCGCCACGTGATCCCCTCCGCTGTGGTGAGCACAGGAGCAGGTCTGGCCCTCGCAGCGCTCTGGCGGCGGGCGCTCCTCGCACCCCTGGCCGCCCTCACCGCCACGTATGCCGGGCTCGCCGTCCTGGCAGCTCGTCGGGTCGCGTCCGAGCACGGCGCGTCGATCCTCCGGACGGCCGCCGCGTTCCCGGTGCTCCACGCCGGCTACGGGTTGGGCTTCCTGCGGGGTGTGTTGGACCGTGATCTGCCGAACGAGGTTCGCACGGACGTGCGCGGGGCGGCGGGGACCGGCGAGATCGCGTACCGGCCGCTCTCTGCCGCCGACCTGCACGGCGCCGCCGGACTGCACGAGGCTGTGTTCTCCGACTACTTCCTCGGCCACATGGGCACGGCGTTCCTCGAGCTCTTCTACGGGGAGTTCGTGGACCGCCCGGGCAACTACGGGTTCGTCGCGGTCCAAAGTGGGCGCGTCGTCGGCGCGGTCGTCGGCGCGGCCGACCTGTCCGGCTTCTACCCCGATTTCTATCGTCGGCACTTCGCGAAGGTCAGCGTCATGACCGCCGCTCGCCTCGTCCGCGACGGGTTCATCCGTCGCCACATCGCCGCCCGCGCACCCCACCTTGCGACGGCCGTCCGGAGCAGGCTGGGCCGCGGCGAAGCGCCGGCACCCGACCCCGACGCGTGGCCGCCCGCGCAGCTGCTGAGCATCGGCGTCGCCGCCGACCACCGAGGGCGCGGCATCGCCGACGGCCTGACCCAGCTGTTCTGCGCGGCGCTCGCCGCCGACGGCGTCGAGGCGGTCGGGCTGACCGTGTTCAACGACAACGGCCGCGCGATCCGCTTCTACGAGAAGGACGGATGGCGAGTCCAGCGCACCGACGAAGCGTCGACGGCGTTCTGGATGCCGCTCACGCCAGAGGTCGAGGCCCCGGTTCGCGAGAACTGACGCTCGGGCGGCCCCCGCGTTATGGTACGGTGCGGCCGTGGTTCGTCTGGCTGTCACGCTGACACCGATCCAGGGGCGCCGCCGCCCAGCCTCCCGCGTCCAGGCGAAGCCTGCTTGCGATCGCATCCCGCCCGCCGGCGCCCTCTTGGCGCTGCTGCTGGTCGCGGGCCTGCTCGGGGGGTGCGGCAGCCCGGCCCCCACCCCGTCGCCGACGGCCGCTGCCTCGCCGGCTGCTGCGTCGCCTGTCGCGAGCGCTTCGTCGAGCGCCGATGTCAGTGCGTCCCCGTTGCCCAGCGACTCGCAGTCGCCCTCGCCGTCGCCGTCGGGCCCGCCCGCCCCCGACCTGACCAAGCAGGCGTTCACCGTGCTCGTGCTGGGCGGCGACAGCGGGTTCCGCACTGACTCGATCATGGTCGCCGGCGTCGATCCCGTGAAGAAGACCGTGTCGATCCTTTCGCTGCCGCGCGACACCGTGAACGTCCCGCTTCCCGACGGAGGAGTCTTCCGCAACCGCAAGGTCAACGAGTTCTACAACTACGCTCGCTCGAACCCCGGCTCCTACCCGCAGGGTCCGGGACGCGCGACGGCCGACATGACGCAGAAGCTGCTCGGGATCCGGATCGACTACTACGCCATCACCACGTTCTCCGGCTTCAACCGGCTAGTCGATGCGCTCGGTGGCGTCCGGATCAACGTCCCCAAGACGATCGTCGACACCACGTACCAGTTGCCCTCTGGCCAGTTCGGGATCGTCTTCAGGCCTGGCCTCCAGGAGATGAGCGGGGCCCGCGCGCAGGTCTATGCGCGCACGCGCCACTTCGACACCGACTTCGGTCGCGCCCGGCGCCAGCAGCAGATCCTCGTCGCCGCGGGTCAGCAATTGCTGCGGAACCCAGCGCTGTTTGCGTCGCTGATGCGCGTCAGTTCGGGCCTGACCACCGACTTCCCGCTCGCTCAGGTGCCTGGGCTCGTCGCCACGATCGGGTCGATACCCGCGGCCTCAATCCACACGGGCCTCGTGCTCGGTCCTACTGCCTATTCGCATGTGGCGACGTCCTGCGGCTGCGGCTACGCGCTCGACCCGAACGTGGCGGCGATGCAGAAGATCGCGCAGAAGCTCATGCCGTGGGCAGCGATCAATCGCTAGTGTCCCGATTCGCTGATCGCTGGCCGCTTGCGGACGGGGCCCCCGCCGCGCGCCGGCGGCTGAGTCGTGCAGGGGTCGCCGCGCGCGGTGGCGTGCGCGTGCGCCGGCCCGGGCCGGGCGTTCGCGGCGTGAG
>JAJXUG010000099.1 GCA_021783095.1 Chloroflexota bacterium
GTGGCGCTGCCCTGGTTCGCCTGGAGGTAGGACAGCACGTCACTCGAGAGCGTGGCGCCGCCGGGCCCGCCCGCGCCGCCGCCGAACGAGGCGCTCCCGCCCGGCCCGCCGGCGGGCATCGCGCCGTCGCCCAGTGCCGCCATCGGTCCGGCGCCCTGGCCGCCGAACGAGGCGCTCCCGCCCTGGCCGCCGAAGCCGGCCGTCTCGGAGGACCGCGGGCCGGCCGACGGGTCGCCGCCCGAGTAGGCGGTCTGCATCGTGTCGATCGCGTAGGCGATCGGCCCGGCCAGCAGCGCGGCGAGGCCGAGCGACGCCGCGGCCAGCTGCAGCCTGCGGGTGCGCGCCGACGCCCGGAAGGCAAGCACCGGCACGGTCAGCGCCGTCACGACCAGCACCGCCAGGCCGAGACCCGGCGCGAAGGACGGCGTGCGGTCGAGGAGCATGAGCGCGACGCCCGCCGAGCCGACAAACGCCAGCCCGAGCAGGATGCCGGCCCACGGGAACCGCTCCCGGGCCCGCCACATCGCCACCACGCCGCCGCCCACCAGCGCGCCCACCGCGGGCGCCATCGCGACCACGTAGTAGCTGTGGATGACCCCCGACATGAAGCTGAAGACCACGACGTCGACGGCGAGCCACAGGCCCCACAGCAAGAAACCGGCGCGCGCGAGATCGGTCCGCGCAGCGCGGCCGCGGGCGACGAGCCCGGCCACGAGGCCGACGATCGACATGGGCAGGAACCAGCCGATCTGCCCGCCGAGCTCGCTGTTGAACAGGCGCAGGAGCCCGGGCGTGCCCGAGAAGCCGCCCCCGCCGCCTGGGCCGGCGCCGCTGCCGGCGCTCGCGCCGAACACGCGCCCGAATCCGTCGTAGCTGAGGATGAGGTTGAGCGCGGTGCCGTCGGTCGAGCCGCCGACGTACGCGCGGGCCGAGGCGGGCAGGAGCGTCATCGGGATCGCCCACCAGGCCGAGGCGACCGCGACGGACAGGGCGGCGACGACGAGCCCGCCGATGCGGCGGCGCAGGGGCCCGCGACCCGCGATGGCGTAGGTGATCGCGAATGCCGGCAGGACCAGGTACGCCTGGAGCAGCTTGGTCTCGAAGCCCAGGCCCACGAGCACGCCGGCCAGAGCGAGCCAGCGGAGGCGGTCGGTCTCCAGCGCCCGGACGAGGGCGTAGGCGCCGCCCACGAGCAGGAGCGTGAGGAGGGCGTCGGGATTGTTGTACCGGAAGATCAGGACTGCGGCCGGGGTCAGCGCGGTGACCAGCCCGGCGATGATCGAGGCCGGCCCTCCGAAGGTCCGCCGCACCATCGCCATGACCAGGCCCACCGTCGCGACGCCCATGAGCGCCTCGGGCAGCAGGATCGAGGCTGACGACAGCCCGAACAGCCGAACGGAGAGGCCCATGACCATGGTCGCCAGCGGCGGCTTGTCGACCGTGATGAAGCTGGCCGGATCGATGGAGCCCATGAACCAGGCGGTCCACGACTGGCTCGCGGCCCACGCAGCCCCGCTGTAGAAGACGTTGGCATAGCCGCTGACGGTCAGGTTGACGAGGTAGACGACGGCCGCGAGGGCCATCACGCCGGCGGTGGACGGCAGGACCCACGCCCCCTCCGCTACCCGGTCGCGGACGAGCGAGCGGAGGTGGCCGATGGGGGCGGTGCTCGGGGCGGGTTGGCGTTGACCCGCGCTGGGCGGGGCGATGGCGGTCATGACGTCACTCCTGGGGGTTGAGCGAGGGAGGGGCGGAGGCGAAGGCCCGCCTGCGATCCGCGGCGATCCAGCTCCGGAGCAGGACGAACCGCGCGATCGTGGCGAGCGCGTTGGCGACGACGAGGACGGCGAGCTCCACCATTTGGCCGGCACGCGGCGCCAGGGCGCCGAGCATGCTCACCGACGCGGTCGTGATCGCGAGGGCGAACGCCAGGGCGACGAGTCCGCCGACCTGGTCGCGCACCATCGAGCGTCCGTCGAGCACGCCGAACGTGAGGCGCCGGTTGGCGGCCGTGTTGGCGATGGCGGTCGCCACGAGCGCGAGCGCATTGGCGGTCGTCGGGCCGGTCGCGACGCGGAGCAGCAGGTACAGCACCGCGTATGCGACGGTGCTGACGAGGCCGATCACGGCGAACGTCGCCAGCTCACGGCCAAGCTGGCCGGCAATGACGCGGCGGAGGGTGGCCGTCCGGCCGTCGGGGCGCGCGTCGCGTTCCCCGGCGGCCGGCCGATGAAGTGCGGGCGCCGGCGCGTGGCGGGCGGTGCCGCGGAGGGTGGTCATCACGAGCCGCCCGAGGAGGCGGCGCCGGGCGCCGTGGAGGTCGGGGCGGGCCGATGCCCGGCCGGTTCGGGGGTGCGGTCGGTGTCCATGCCCGGAGTCTCGGCGAGGCGCCCTTTCGAACGCGTTACGCATGACCGAGGTGTCTCAGGCCGCACTCAACAGCCCGCCGCGGACCGCCGGTCGTGTGACGTCGATGTGCCTCGGCCAGGACATGGTGTTCGACCCCCTGCGCTACGTCCGGCAGTTCCAGGGCTGCGTCGGCGGGCCGTCCGCCTCCGACACCTTCGACGTCGGCGTCCCAGCATGTCGGCGACGCCCAACGGGATCTCGGCGGGGTGGCGTTCGACGACCTGTCGTGGACGCCGGACCTCAACGTCGGGCTGTACTTCAAGGCCGCGTTCCTGACGGGCGTCAAGCGCTACCGGATCACGCCCACGATCCCGCTGGCCAGCGGGCCGTTCCCGGCCGTCTCCAACCCGTTCCCCTCCGCCGGCTCGGCCATGTCGATCGCGACCGACCCCGACAGCGCGGCATCCGACCCGTCCTACCTCTACCAGCCCACGTCCGTGTCGCTGGGGCTCAGCGTCGCGCCCGCCCCGACGTCCCTCTCGTTCATCTCGTCAGACACGGTCGCGGCCGGGCAGCCGGTCGAGGCGCTCCTGACCGAGTCGTGGAGCAAGGCGCCGATCGCGGGCGAGGCGGTGACGCTGCAGGCGGGCTCGGTGACGGTGTCCGCCGTGACCGGCGCCGACGGCGTGGCCCGCTTCTATCTGCCGGTCGGCAAGTACGCGATCGATGCCGCCTACGCCGGGACCTCGTACTTCGAGCCCGCCTCTGCCCACCAGGCGCCGGTCTGGGTCTACCTCGCGACCCGGTTCGCCATCTGGGGCGCCAATCGGGGCGGCACGCCGCTCGGTGGTCGGTTCGAGTTCTGGCGCAGCCAGTGGTCGCGGCAGGTGGCGAGCGGGCCGTACGCCGCCGGCTCGAGCTTCAAGGGCTGGGCGGAGCGCGTCACGACCGACGGCGGCCTCGGGCGTGGTCGAGACGGCGGTGCACTGGCCAGGTCCGCGCGGGGCCGCGGGGATCCGTGCCGGGAATCAGCCCAGCGAGCTGCGCCCCCACGACACGGTGAACCGCGCCCCGCCCGCGGGTGAGGGCCCGATCCCCCACCGGCCGCCCGTCGCTCGCACGATGGCGTCGCCGATCGCGAGGCCGAGGCCCGCGCCGCCCGACTGCGCGGCCGTGGAGACAGAGCGGTGGAAGCGGTCGAAGATCCGGGTCCGTTCCTCCTCGGGGATGCCGGGCCCCGCGTCGTCGATCGCGACGAACGCCCGACCCGCCTCCATGCCCACGGTGACCTCGACGGCCCCGCCCTCGGGCGAGTACTTGCAGGCGTTGTCGACGAGCACGCCGATCAGCCGGTCCACGAGCTCGGCCGAGGCGTGGATGACGATCGGCTCGGCCGGGGGATGGACGGACAGCCGGAGGTGGCGCGTCTCCGCGACTGCCCCGAACCGGTCCGCGGCCTGGGCCACCAGGACGCCCAGGTCGATCGGCGCCGACGGCGGGGGCTCGGCCGCGGCGTCGAACCGGGCCAGCCACAGCATGTCCTCGAGCAGCCGGCGCATCCGCTTGGACTCGCGCTCCACCTTGGTGAACGCGGTCCGGTACCAGCCCGTGTCGCGTTCCTGCGCCAGGGCGAGCGAGGTGTGCGCCTCGATCACCGAGAGCGGCGTCCGCAGCTCGTGCGATGCGTCGGCGGTGAACTCGAGCTGGCGGCGATGGGCGGCCTCGATGGGCTCGGCGACCCGCCGGCCCACGATCACCGCGCCCACGAACACGGCGCCCAGCAGGAAGGGCGCGATCAGCAGCCAGCCGAATACGATCGTCTTCTGGGCGTCGCTGATCTGCGAGGTTGACTGCGCGACCACGACATACGCCGAGCCGACCTGCCGCCCCGCGATCCGCATGTCGTTCCCGTCAATCGTGGCGCTCTGCGGGCCCACCACCCGCGTGAGGTCGGCAGGGAGGGCCGGCGCGGAGGAGTCGAGGGGCGTGGCCGCGCCGTCGGCGGCCACCCGCCAGATCAGGACCGGGGCGTCGAACGGGCGCCCGGGGTCGCGCCCGGGGTTGAATGCCGACCCGCCCGTCCCGCCAGTCGTGCCGTCACCACTCGGGGGCTGGGCATTGGGCGGGATCCGGGCGAACGCCTCCGTCAGGCGGGCGTCGAGCTGCGAGGTGAGGTCCCGCGTGGAGAGGGCCACCACGCCGGCGCCGATCAGCACGTACGCCGCGGCCACCACCGCGGTCGCGGCGAGCGCCACGCGGATGGACTGGCGGCGGACGCCCGGCAGGTGCGCCATCGTCATCGCGCTTCGAGCCGGTAGCCCGCGCCGCGCACGGTGACGATGTGGACCCCGCCGTCGGGCAGCTTGGAGCGGAGGCGCGACATCTGGACGTCGATCGCGTTGGACCCGAGCGGGTCCGTCTCGTCGGCCCAGGCGTGCTCGGCGATGGCCTTGCGGTCCACCACCGCCGGCGAGCGCCGCAGCAGCAGCTCCAGGATCCGGTACTCGGTGGCGGTGAGCGTGATGTCGCGCCCGTTGGCGGTGACCTGGCGCGTGACCGGGTCCAGGGCGAGTCGGCCCGCCCGCAGGACCGGCTGGTCCACGCCCCGGGGTCGGCGCTGGAGCGCGCGGACCCGCGCCAGCAGCTCGCCGAAGTCGAACGGCTTGACCAGGTAGTCGTCGGCGCCGGTGTCGAGGCCCCGGATCCGGTCGGCCGGGGTGTCGCGCGCCGTCAGCATCAGCAGCGCCGTCGGGCGCTCGTGCTTGCGGGCCCAGGCGACGACGTCGATCCCCTCGGCGCCCGGCATCCGCCAGTCGATGACCGCGACGTCGTACTCGTACCAGCGCAGCTGGTCGATCGCGTCGTCGCCGCGCTCCACCGAATCCACGTGGTAGCCGGCGTCGGTCAGGCCCAGGACGAGGACGTCGCGCAGCCCCTCGTCGTCCTCGGCCACCAGCACCCGCATCGGTCGCTTCCCTCGCTCGTCGTCAGGCTCGTCTGGCTTGTCGGGCTCGAGTCCGGCTCGTGTCGGCTCAGCGGGCCAGCGCCCGCGGGCCGAGGACCATGGTCGCACCCCGATCGACCCACCGCCACGTCGCCGCGCCGCTCACGATGGCCAGGCAGACCGCCTCGACGACGAGCATCCAGGG
>JAJXUG010000014.1 GCA_021783095.1 Chloroflexota bacterium
CTGGCAGGGCCGCAAGGTGCACGGGCGGCGGCGCTCCGCCCGCTGGCAGGGCCGCACGGGGCGGCCCACGCGGCGCTCCGCCCGCTGCAGGGCCAAGCCGCGACTGTCGCGACGGCGTCGTCGGGCGTTCCGGCGGCGTCCCCGATGGCTCCGACCGGCGCGGCCGGCAGAGGCGACGACCATGCGCGACGTCGAGCAGGACACCTTCGACATCCGGCCGACCGCCGATGAGGTGCTCGCCCGCCTCCACGACGAGGGCCAGAGCGGCCGCTGATCGGGCCCGGCCAGCGGATCCGGGCGCATG
Source organism: Chloroflexota bacterium (assembly GCA_021783095.1). Lineage (GTDB taxonomy): Bacteria > Chloroflexota > Limnocylindria > Limnocylindrales > CSP1-4 > CAIXZV01. The sequence goes on from JAJXUG010000014.1 coordinate 305, forward strand.
GAACCGACGGGCACGTCGAGATCCCGGCCCGAGCCGGCCGGGCGCCACAGCGGTGCCTCGCCGCGGAACGGACCCGCTGTTGAGGCCTTGTTGAGCGTCGGGCGGGCTGCGGCGTGCCTTTGAGCGTGGGCCCCTGCGTATGGTCAGAATGCGGGCAGCGAGCGGCCACCATCGCCCGCGCGCGAAACCGTCATCGTCCACACTGCGCCCCGGAGCCCAATCGTGATCCGCCCAGTCCCCCGTTCGAACGCCCCCCAGCCCGGCCGGACCCCGGCCCTCCCCTCGCCACCGACCGGGGCCCGCCGTGGCTGATCCCCAGCCGGTCGTCCCCAGCCGGATCCCCCGGTCCGGGCGCAAGCCCGGCGACCGCCGGGTCACGGTCGACCGGCCCGAGGCGCGCTTCTTCCGCTACGGCGAGCAGGGCACCATCGTGGCCAAGGTCGCCGCCATCGAGCCCGACTCGCGCGCCGGCCGCCTGGGCTTCGGCGCCCGGCGCGTCCTGTTCGGCCGCGTCCTGTCCACGCACGAGGAGATGGAGCAGCGCCTGCCGAAGTGGAAGGCCCTCCCGATCTTCTCGTCGGACGTGATGAGCTCGGTCGCGTACGCGAGCGAGGCGAGCATGTTCACGCTCGCGGCAGCCGGCTCGGTGGCCTACGGCCTGCTGATGCCCATCTCGATCCTGATCGTGGCGCTCCTGATCCTCGTCACGTTCAGCTACCGGCAGACCATCCGCGCCTACCCGAACGGCGGCGGGAGCTACATCGTCGCCCGCGCGAACCTCGGCGTGCTGCCCGGGCTCATCGCGGCAGCTTCGCTCTTGGTGGACTACGTGCTGACCGTCGCGGTGAGCGTCTCCTCCGGGGTGTACAACCTCTCGGCCGCTGTGCCGATCCTGGACGAGTTCAAGCTCGAGGTCCCGCTCATCGTCATCTGCATTCTTCTGGTGATGACGGTGAATCTCCGCGGCCTCAAGGAGAGCGGCTCGCTGTTCGCCGCGCCGACCTACATCTTCCTCGGCAGCATGCTCCTTGTGATCGGCATCGGCGTGGTGCGCACCGCCCTGGGCAATGCGCCGGTGGCGCCCCCGACCACTCCCTTCCCCGCCGCGCTCGAGGGGATGAGCCTCCTGCTGGTCATGCGCGCATTCGCCGACGGCTGCTCGGCGATGACGGGCACCGAGGCGGTCGCCAACGGCGTGCCAGCGTTCAAGCCGCCCGAGTGGAAGAACGCTCAGATGACCATGGTCATCATGTCGGCGCTGCTGGGATCGATGTTCCTCGGCATGAGTTGGCTGGTCGGCGTCACTGGGGCCGTCCCGAGCGCCACCGGTGATTCGATCCTCAGCCAGATCGGCGCGGCGGTGTACGACGGTCGGACGCCGCTCTACTACATCCTCATGTTCTCGACGATGGGGGTCCTGATCCTCGCCGCCCAGACCAGCTTCGCGGACTTTCCGCGCCTCGCATCGATCCTCGCCAAGGACGGGTTCTTCCCGCGCCAGTTCGCGTTCCGCGGCGAGCGGCTCGCGTTCAGCTCCGGGATCGTTGCGCTCGCGATCGTGTCGATCGTGCTGGTCGTGGCGTTTGGCGGCGACGTCAACCGGCTGATCCCGCTGTACGCGATCGGCGTGTTCACCTCGTTCACGCTGAGCCAATCGGGCATGGTCCGCCACTGGTGGACGGAGCGCGGTCCCGGCTGGCGCAGGAGCGCAGTGATCAACGGCGTCGGCGCAATGGTGACGGCCGTGGTCGTCGTGATCTTTGCGATCGCCAAGTTCGCCCTCGGGGCCTGGATCGTGCTGATCATCGTGCCCGTCATGGTCGTCGGCATGCTCCTCATCGGCCGCGAGTACCGCAGCGCGCAGGTCGAGCTGCACGTCCGGCCGGAGTCTGTGATCGGGCCGCCCAGCCGCGGCCAGCGCGTCATCGTGCCGATGCAGGACATGCGCCGCGACGCGATCCAGGCGATCAAGCTTGGCCTGACGATGTCCAAGAGCGTAGTCGCCGTTCACGTGACCGACGACCTCCACGCCGCCGAGCAGTTCCGGGCGCGCTTCGAGGAGCAGGTCCGCGGCGTGGACCTCGTGATCGTCGAATCGCCGTACCGCGAGTTCGTGCGGCCGCTGATCCGGTACCTCGAGTTCACCGCCGAGAAGGACCCGTCAGTGGTGACGATCGTGCTGATCCCGGAACGGATCATCAAGCACTGGTGGGAGCGCTTCCTCTACAACCAGAGCGCCTACCGGCTGCGCGATGCGCTCACCGGGCACCCCGGGATCATCGTCGCCGACGTGCCGTTCCGGCGGCCACGATAGGGGCGCAGTGTGATGGACAGCCTGACCGAGACCGCCGTCCGCGACGAGATCGACCGCGAGCTGCGCCTGATCGATGACGCGATCGCGCTGATCCGGGCGGGCGCCGCCGTTCGCGTGACCGTGGCCAACCTTCGGCTCGGGTCGAGCGTCCTCGAGGCGGCGAGGGCGCGGGCGGGCCTCCACCGCCTTCGCGTGACGGCCGACTGGACGCCCGGGGACGAGGTCTGCGCGCTGGTCGTCGAGGCGGGGCCGCGCGATGGCTGACGTGCCAGGCGCGGAGGGCCCGGGACCCGTGCTGCTGATCGAGGACGAGGACGTCCTGCGCGGGGCGCTGGCCGACGCGCTCCGCCGCCGCGGCGTCGCGACGGTGGACGTGGGCTCGGCCGAGGACGCGGCCGAGCGGCTGGCCGGCGGCCTCCGACCGGGGCTGGTGTTCCTGGACCTCAACCTGCCCGGCCGGAGCGGTTGGGACCTCCTCCGCGACGAGCTGGCCCCGACGCCGGGGCGCCCGCCGATCGTCCTGCTCACAGCGCTCACGGTGGACCCGGTGCGGCTCCGGCAGTACGACGTGGTCGGCTACCTGCCCAAGCCGTTCGCCCTGACGACCTTCCTCGCCACCGCGCATCGGTTCCTCGAGGGCGCCGCCCGATGAACGCCGCGCAAGCCGAGTCCACCCCGCGGCCGCGCGGGCGCCTGCACGTGTATGCCGGCATGTGCGAGGGCGCCGGCGCGACCAGCCGGATGCTCGAGGAGGGGGCGCGTCTGCAGGCGTCCGGCACGGACGTCGTCCTGGGCGTGCTGGCCGGCGCCCCGAGCCCGAGGATCGCGTCCCTGGCCGAGGGGTTCGAGTGCGTGGCGGGCGCGTCGGTGGCATACCGCGGGGTGACCGTGGAGGGCCTCGATGTCGCGGCGATCCTGGCCCGGCTGCCGGACGTGGCGCTGGTGGACGAGCTCTGGCGTCAGCACGCGCCCGGCCTGCGCCCCGCCACTCGGTGGGCGGCGGTCGAGGCGATCCGCGACGCGGGGATCGACGTGGTGGCGACGCTGGACCTGGGGCACCTCGCCTCGCTCGCGGACGCTGCCGCGACGATCACGGGCGTCGCCGTCCACGAGCGGCTGCCGGACGCCGTGCTCGACGGCGCCGAGGACGTGGAACTGGTTGACGTCAGCCCGTCAACGCTCCGGCGGCGCATCGCCGACGGCCAGGTGGTGGATCCCGAGCGTGCCGCAACGCTGCTTGACCGCGTCTACACCGTCGCGAACCTCGAGGCGCTGCGCGAGCTCGCGCTCCGCAGCCTCACGCGGCGCGTGGAGCGGGAGATCAGCGCCGACGGCGCTCCCGACGCGAGGATGCCAGCTGGGGCGATGGTCGTGCCGGTTGACGGTGGCCCAGGTGGGCGCGACGCCATCCGGCGAGCGGCGGCCCTGGCCGCTGCGCTGGGCCTCCCGCTGATGGCGGTGGTGGCCGAGGCGGGGACGGTGTGGGCAGCCGATGGCGGCAATCCGTTCTCGGCGGTTGACGACCTCGAGCTGGCCCGGGACCTGGGAGCGGAGGTCCTGCCGGTCGCGGCGGCCGACGCGGGCGCCGCACTCGTCGCGGCGTCCCGGCGCCTGCGGGCGGGTCACGCCGTCCTGCCGGCACGAACCTCGTCGCTCGGAGACCGGCTGCGGGGACGATCGCTGGTGGAGCGACTGGCCGCGGCCGAGCCGAGCCTGGAGCTGCACCTCGTCCCGATCCGGGGCGAGGGGGGCGGCTGACCGCGGGAAGGAGCACCGGCGGGCTCGTGGCCGGCCGCGTGCCCGGGCGCCGGTCCGGCGCTACTCGCCCCGCGGCTCGCGGACCCGGTAGCCGACGCCCGGCTCGGCCGCCACGAGGTCCTTCGCGTCGCCGTCCGGGTCGGCCGCCGCGAGCTTGCGGCGGAGCCGCGACACGTACACGTGGAGGTAGTGGCCCTCGTCGCTGTACGCGGTCCCCCAGACCGCCCGCAGCAGGCGCCCGCGGGTCAGCACGCGCCCGGGCGCGGCGAGCATCTGCTTGAGCAGCTCGTACTCGCGCGGGGTGAGGTCGAGCTCGCGCTCCCGCACGGTCACGACGCGCCTGGCAGGATCGAGCGCGATGGAGCCGTTGCGCAGCACGCCCGACGACTCGCCCGCCGGGCCGCCCGCCCGGCGCAGGAGCGCCACGATCCGGGCCCGCACCTCGCCGATCCCGTACGGCTTGGTCACGTAGTCGTCGGCGCCGGCCTCGAGCGCCTCGATCTTGTCGGTCTCGCGGCCGCGCGCGGAGAGCACGAGGATCGGCGTGGCGGCCTCGCGCCGCACGCGGCGGATGACGGTGATCCCGTCGAGGTCCGGCAGTCCCAGGTCGAGCACGATGAGGTCGGGCCGGGCTGCGTCCCAGGAGCGCAGGGCGGCGGCGGCGTCCTCGGCCTCGACCACCACGTACCCGTGGCCTGTCAGGTTCTGCGCCACTGCCTCGCGCGCGACGGGATCGTCCTCCACCAGCAGCACGTGCGCCCCGCTCAACGGGCGTCCTCCTCGGGTGCCGCGGGCAGGCGGATCCGGACCCCGAGGCCGCCGAGGTCGCTCGCTTCGGCCGAGATCGTGCCACCCATCGCCTCGACGAACCCCTTCGCGATCGCGAGGCCGAGGCCCATGCCGTGGCGGCCCGCCTCCTGGCCGACCTGGACGCGGTAGAAGCGGTCGAACAGGTGCGGCAGCGCGTCCTCGGGGACGCCGGGTCCACCGTCGTCGACCGCGAGCACCACCCAGCCTGACGCGGGCGTGTCCCCCGACACCCGGATCCGCGCCTCGGCGGGAGTGTGGGCCTCCGCGTTCTCGATCACGTTCCCCAGCGCCACGTCCGCGAGCACCGCGTCGGCAAGCACCGGCGGCAGGTCGTCGGGGACGGCCACCTCGATCGGGCGCCTCGACCCGGCCGACGGATGGTGCCGGAGCGTCGTCTCGACCAGCTCGGCGAGATCGTACGGCCGGAGGTCCGCGCGGATGCCCCCGGCCTGGATGCGCCCCATGTCGAGCAGCCCATTGACCAGGTCGCCGAGGCGCGCGCCCTCGGCGTCGATCTTCTCGGCGGTGGACCGGACGTCCGGCGCCTCGAGGCCCGGCGCGGCGTCGGCCAGGCCGCCGGCCAGGGCGCGGATGCTCGCGATCGGCGTCCGCAGGTCGTGGGAGACCGAATCGAGGATCGCGCCGCGCAGGGCGTCGCTCTGGCGCGCGACTTCAGCGGCGGTGAGCTCAGCGCGGAGCCTGTCGCGGCGGTGGGCAAGGGCGAGCTGGTCCGCGGCCAGGGCGAGGAGCCGGCGGGCGCCTCGACCCGGGCGCGGCTCGCCGGCGAGCCGGGTGGCGTGGATCCAGCCCGCCCGCTTGTCGCCGGCATCAATCGACACCAGATAATGGGCGGGCTCGCCCTCCTTGTCGCTCACCACGGTCGCGCCCGCGTGGAGGCGGAGCCACTCGGTGGTGTCGTCGGGGTCCGAGCGGACGAGCGTCCAGGGGCTGCCCGGGTCGGCTGGCGGGGTCAGGCCAGTCCACGCGACGGCGCGGCCCGGCCCATCGGCCACCTCCACCCAGACTTCGTCCATCTCGCCGTCGGCCTGGAGCCGGAGCGCGATGTCAGCCGCGGCCTCCTCGAACGTCGCGGCCATCGCCACGTCGCGGCTCATCGCCACCAGCGCCACGCCCTCGCGGACGCGGCGGTCCGCCTCCTCCGCACGGTCGCGCTGGAGCGACGCGAGGCGGCCGATCACCACGGCGACGATGAGGAACAGCAGCAGGCTCAGCCACTCGGCGAAGTCCGAGACCGAGAGCGTGAACCGGGGCGACGTGAACAGGAAGTCGTAGACCACGAACGAGACCGCCGACGTCGCGACGGCGGCCCACGTGCCGAGCACGCTCGCCGCCAGCACGACCGCGACGAGGTAGACCGGCGACGCGTCCTGCACGCCGAGACCCTGCTCGAGGCCCACTGCCGCGAGCGTGGCCAGTGCGATGCCCAGCGCCACCAGACCGATGCGCAGGGCGAGTTCGCCTGCGGTGGCCTCGTCCCGTGTCGGGCCGCGGGGCGAGGCCGTCATCTCCGGGATGCTCGCTGTGTTCCCACGGCTTCGCAGCCTAGCGCGACGTCGGCCGCCGCGCCGGGTCGCTGCGTCCTGCCGGCGCACTCATCAGGTGGGTGGTCAACGACCAACGCCCGCCGAGGAGCCTCGAAACGCGCGGATTCCTGCCGTGACACCCGCTGTACGAGTGTTACAGCGAGTTTCCCGTCGCGAACCCGGATTGCACCCACCGCAGGGGTGCCCGGCGGGCTCAGCCCAGGGCGATCTCCGCGAACGACCGCATGTCCGGGCAGACCAGATCGGGCGTCGCCTCGGCCGGGGGCGTGGCGCCGAAGCCCGGCTTGTCGTGGCGCCGGTCGATCCAGACCGTCGTCATGCCCAGCGCCTTGGCCGGGACGTGGTCGTGGAACAGGCTCTGGGCCACGTGGAGGATCCGCTCGCGGGGCACGTCCACGCGAGCGAACAGCGCCTCGAAGTTGGCCGGGCGCGGCTTGTACCCGCGGGCCTGCTGGGCGGTGACGACCCAGTCGAAGTCCACGCCGAGCCGTCGGTTCGAGCCCGCGAACAGGTCGTCGTCGCAGTTGGTCAGCACGCCGAGCCTGAAGCGCGCCTTGAGCTTGCGCAGCGCGGCGGCCGAGTCGGCGAACGCCGGCCAGTCGCCCACCGAGGCCGAGAAGGCGGCGATGGCCGCGTCGCCCGGGTCAACGCCCAGGCCCGCGCAGACGCCCTGCGCCGCGCTCGCCAGCACCTCGCGGTACGTGCGATACACGCCGCGCTCGATCGCCTCCTCGTGCTTCGCGTAGAGCGCGAGGAGCTCGTCGTCGGTGGCGGTCACGTCATCGCGCGAGAGCACCAGCTGGAACGCGTTGAGGATCCCGCGCTCCCAGTCGATGAGCGTGCCGTAGCAGTCGAAGGTGAGGGCGTCGAACTGGCTGAAGTCGATGGGGCTCATGGCGCGATGCTACAGGCGTCGGGGATGCGCCGGTCACCCGGATGCGCCGGTCGCCGAGCCGCACCGATTTCCCCAAAGGCTCGCGGTGCGGTCCTTATCCGCGTCGAAATCGCCGGATGCTCGTGGGGGCGGTCATCTGCGCACAATCTGCACCAAGAAACCGCCGCATGACCACCGTGCGGTCCCAATCCAGGAAGTCCTTGGCGAAGGACCGCACACACGGTCATCTGCGGGAAACGCGTCGCGGACGCATGCGTGCGCAGCGGTCGACCACGACGTATTGGGGCAGACGGCCACCCGGAGTGACCGCAGCACGGTCATCTGCGCAGAAGTTGCTCTACGCGTTGGGCGGTTGCGCCCGCAGCCGAGGCTCCGGACCCTGAGCCGCCTCGATCGCCACCCGGAGCTCCTCCAGCTCGTGCGCGTACTCGTCATCCGGCATCGGCGGCCATTCCTGGTCGGCCATCATGAACCGCGGCGGGCGGCCGGGATCGGGGTCGTCGGTGTAGCGGGGCACGATGTGCGTGTGGAGGTGCGGGAGGCCGTTCCCGAGCGTGAGGTAGTTGAGCTTGACCGGGTGGTACGCCCGCTCGATGCCGAGCGAGACCAGGCGCACCTCGCTCGCGAAGGCGGACGCCTCCTCGTCTGTCAGGTCGGTTGGGTCGGCGGCATGGCGGCCCCGCCAGAAGACCAGGGTGTAGCCCCGGGCAGCCAGGTCGCGGTTGAGGTACGCGTCCGACACGCGACCGGCGAAGACGCGCCGGCCGTTCGGGATCTGGTCGGGGCGGCCCTCCCGGCAAGCGAGGCAGCCGACACCCCGTCTGCGGTCCTCCCAGTCGTCGGGCCAAGTTCTCATTGAGCCCTCCAGCGCGGTGCTATCGCCGACAGATCGTCTGCAGCATGAGGACCCGTGATCGGAACAGAGGCACACGCCGAATCGGTGGCGAACCCGGCCGCCAACGGCCCACGCCCCGCACCGCCGTCATCAGCCCGCCAGCGCCCCCGCGATCGCGGCCACATGCGCCGCAGTCGTCCCGCAGCAGCCGCCGACGATCGTGGCGCCCAGATCGGCCACGCGCCGGGCGTAGGCCGCCGCCTCCTCGGGCGTGCCCGGGTATGTGGTCACGCCCTCGGCCGTCCCCGACGGGATGCCCGCGTTCGCCTTGGCCACGATGTGGAGGCCCGGCGCGTGCGCGGCCAGGATCGGGATCACGGCCTCGACCGGCGCCCAGCCGTCGCCGCAGTTGGCGCCGATCCCCGCCACGCCCAGCGCCACGAGCTTGTCGGCTGCCTCCTCCGCGGGGTTGCCGAACATGGTCCGGTTGCGCGCGGCGAACACGAGGGTGCAGACCACCGGCAGCCCCGGCGCGCCCTCCCTGGCGCCCTCGACGGCGGCGATCGCCTCGTTGAGGTCCATCATCGTCTCGACCCAGATCACGTCCACGCCCGCCTCGGCGAGCGCGACGGCCTCCTGCGCGTAGGCGGCGCGGACCTCGCCCGGGTCGAGCAGCCCGTACGGGATCATCAGGCCGCCGGTCGGGCCCATCGAGCCCGCCACGAGGCGATCCGGACCAGCGGCCGAGCGCGCCACGGCCACCGCAGCACGGCAGACGTCCGCCGTCCGGCCCGCGATCTCCGAGTCGCCGATGCGAATGGCGTTGGCGCCGAACGTCGAGGTCAGGACAAGGCCCGAGCCCGCCTCGACATGGCTGCGGTGCACGCCCTCGATCATCGCGGCGCCGTCCGGGGTCAGCAGCCACGCCTCGGGGGACTCCCCCACCGGCATGCCGGCGCTGAACAGGGCGGTGCCCATCGCGCCATCGGCGATGAGCGGGCGGGCGAGTGACGAGGGCGCGGGCAGGGTGGGCATGGCGCGAGCATCCGGTGTCGAAGGGCGCGAGTCAAGGACCGGATGAGACGCCCTCGGGAATCACGACGGCCGGCCCCCGGGGGAGCCGGCCGTCGCCGTCAGTCGCGAGCGCCGCTGGCGCCGCGGATCAGCCCTTGACGGCCTGGTCCGCGATGTCGAGCGCCCGATCGATGATGTCGAATCCCTCGGCCAGCTGCTGCTCGTTGATGCACAGCGGCGGGTTGGTGTGGATCGAGTTGTTCGAGATCATGGTGTACAGCCCATTCTCGCGGAAGAACTTGCCGATCGCCTTCATCTCGTCGCTGGTGCCGTTGAACGGCGTGATCGGCGTCCACGGGTCCTGCGAGCGGACGAGGTCCAAGATCCCGAACAGGCCGATGCTGCGGTGCGCGCCCACCGATGGGTGCTTCGCGGCCAGCGCCTCGTGGTGCCGGCGCATGACCTCGCCCATCCGGGCCGAGTTGCCGATGAGGTCGTCCTCCTCGTAGACCTTGATCGTCGCCAGCGATGCCGCGAGCGAGACCGGGTGCGACGAGTACGTCAGGCCGCCGTAGAACATCCTGGTGTCCATGGCCTCGGCGATCTTGCCGTTCATGGCCACCGCGCCCAGCGGCAGGTAGGACGACGTCAGGCCCTTGGCCATCGTCATGAGGTCGGGCACGACGTCCCAGTGGTCCACGGCGAACCAGCGACCGGTCCGGCCGAAGCCCGCCATCACCTCGTCGGCGACCATCATGATCCCGTACTTGTCGCACAGGTCCCGGACGCCCCGCAGGTACCCGTCGGGCGGGATGAGGATGCCGTTGGTGCCGACGACAGTCTCGAGGAAGATCGCGGCGATCGTGTGCGCGCCCTCGTACTTGATGACGTCCTCGAGGCCGTTGAGCGCCTCCTCGGCCGGCCGCGGCTCCTTCTCGCCCCAGCGGTGCGTGTCGGGGTAGCGCACGACGCCGACGATGCCGGGCTCGTTGGCCCAGCGGCGGTAGTCGCCCGTGAGCGTCATCGCGCCGGCGGTCGCGCCGTGGTAGGCGCGGTACCGGGCGAGCAGCTTGTACTTGCCGGTCACGTGGCGCGCGAGCTTGATCGCGTTCTCGACGGCCTCCGCGCCGCCGAGCGTGAAGAACACCTTGTTCATGTCGCCCGGCAGGATCTCGGCCAGCTTGGCGCCGAGCCGGGCGCGGATCTCGGTGGCGAACGCGGGCTGGACGAACTGGAGCTTGGACGCCTGCTCGTTGATGGCGTCGATGACGCGCCGGTCGCCGTGGCCGATGTTGACCGACATCAACTGCGCGTTGAAGTCGAGGATCCGCCGGCCCTCGGGCGTGTAGAGGTAGACGCCCTCGGCACGGTCGATCGCGAGCGGATCGAGCTGGCCCTGGATGGACCAGCTGAACATGGTGTGCGCGCGGGACAGCGAGACGATCTCCTCGCTGGTCATGCGCGGCGCGGCGCTGATGCCCATGAGACCTCCAGTCGGGCCGCGATGCGGGCGACCCGTGCGGTTGCGTCCGAGGTGCGATGCGGTCATTACAGCACAGCGCTCCCTGGCAGGTCTGGGCCGAAGCGCCGGGTGGCACAGGTGCCGGAGGTCCCCTCCCCTTCTCGCCAACGCCCGGCCCACCGTGGAGTCGAATCCGAGCTCGCCGAGCGTGGCGCGCGCGATTGCCGGGCATCGGGCCCCCGCCGAGCGTGGAGCACCCCGAGATGACCCCCAGCCGACGTGCCGAGCGGAAGCACCCTAGCCGGTAGCGGCCGCGGGGAACGGCGCGCTCGGGATCGCCTCGGCGAGGCGCAGGATCGTCGCGAGCGAGCGGTCCACGTCCTCGGTCGTGGTCCGCCAGCCCGAGACGGAGATCCGCATCACGCGCTGTCCGTGCCAGACCGAGCCGCCCAGCCACAGCGTCCCATCGCCCTGGACCGCGGCAACCACCGCGCCCGTCCGCGCGTCGGCGGCCGAACCGTCACCCGAGGGATCGTCGAAGCGGACGAGCACCTGGTTGAGCACGACGTCGTTGACCACGCGGATGCCCAGCGATGAAGGGGCCGCCGCGAGGCCGGCCGCGAACCGGAGTGCATGGTCGCAGGTGCGCCCGACCATCGCCGCCACGCCCTCGCGCCCCAGCGAGCGGATCGCCGCCCACACGGCGAACCCGCGCGCCCTCCGCGACGACTCGGCGACCCAGTTGTACGGGTCCCGCTCGCCGCCCGCCGTCTCCACGTAGTACGCCGCGCCGAGCGTCATCGCCGCGTGGTGCGCGGCCGGACGTGCGCAGAACACCAGGCCCGAGTCGTACGGGACGTTGAGCCACTTGTGCGCGTCGGTCGTCCAGGAGTCGGCCCGCTCGACGCCGGCAAGCAGGTGGCGCCTCGCCGGGTCGGCCGAGGCCCACAGCCCGAACGCTCCGTCGACGTGGAGCCAGCCGCCGCTGGCGCGGACGAGGTCCGTGATCTCCGGCAGGGGGTCGAACGCACCGGTGTTCACGTTGCCGGCCTGGGCGCAGACCAACGCGGGCCGGTCCATCCCGGCCAGCATCTCGGCGAGCGCATCTGCGCGCATCCGGCCCTGCCGGTCCGTCGGGACGCGGCGCACCCGGTCGCGGCCCATGCCCAGCATCTGGAGCGCGGCGTGGATGGTGACGTGCGCCTCCTCGCCCACCACCACCGGCACGTCGGGTGCGCTGAACAGCCCGTTGCGCTCGACATCCCAGCCGGCCTGCTCCAGCAGTGCGTGGCGAGCCGCGGCGAGCGCCGTGAACGACGCCATCGTGGCGCCGGTCGTGAACCCCGCCGAGGCCTCGGCGGGCAGGCCGAGCAGCTCTGCCGCCCACCGCGCCGCCACCTCCTCGGCGACGGCCGCCGCCGGCCCCATGACGTACATCGCGGCGTTCTGGTCCCAGACGCTCGCGAGCCAGTCTGCGCCCACCGCGGCCGGCAGCCCGCCGCCGACGACGAAGCCGAAGTACCGCGGGCCCGCGCTCCGGACCATCCCCCCGGACGCGCCCGCCGCCAGCGCGTCGATCGTGGCCACCGGGTCCTTGCCCGCCTCCGGCAGCGGCCCCCCAAGGCGCTCGCGCAGTTCGGCCACGGAGGCAGTTGGCCCCACCCGGCCAGCGTCGAGGCCGGCCGCCCACGACCGGGCCAGGTCCGCCGCGCGGGCGAGGGCGGCGTCGGTGGCGCTGCGCGCGGTCTCGTGGTCCATCTTCAGCTCCCGCTCTGGCCATCGCCGGGTCACCATCGCCGGGTCAGCCTCGTGATCATCGCGCGGACGCCCCGAACGCGCCTGCTCGGGCTGGGCCCGGGCGCGCCGCGCCCGGGACGACTGATCGGCGTGCGCTCGAGGCTGCCAATCGTCCCCGCGCGTCCGCGCCAACGGCGCTGTCCGCGCTCCGCGAGCGGGGTATGCTCAGCCCATTGACCGCTGCGGGCGGATGCCCGCGGGCTCGCCGGCCCAAGACGCGGGACGGTAGGGTCCACCAGCGCGAGGCACTTCGAGGAGGCAGTTCGCGATGCCCCGTATCGTCCGAGGCGCACTCCTGCAGGCTACCTGGACCGGCGACAAGGAGTCGATGATCCAGAAGCACGAGCAGTACGTGCACCAGGCGAAGCAGCAGGGTGCCCAGTTCATGCTCTTCCAGGAGCTGTTCTACGGGCCCTACTTCTGTCAGGTCCAGGACAAGAAGTACTACTCCTACACCGAGTACATCCCCGACGGACCCACCACCAAGCGCTTCCAGGCGCTGGCGAAGGAGACCGGGATGGTCCTCGTCGTGCCGATGTACGAGGAGGACAGCCAGACCACCGGGATCTACTACAACACGGCCGCGGTGATCGACGCCGACGGGACGTACCTGGGCAAGTACCGCAAGACCCACATCCCGCACGTCGAGGGGTTCTGGGAGAAGTTCTACTTCCGCCCCGGAAACCTGGGCTACCCGGTGTTCCAGACGGCCGTGGGCAAGATCGGCGTCTACATCTGCTACGACCGCCACTTCCCGGAGGGCGCCCGCGCGCTCGGGCTCAACGGCGCCGAGATCGTCCTGATCCCGTCGGCCACCTCGCGCGGCCTGTCCGAGTACCTGTGGCGCGTCGAGCAGGTCAGCCACTCGCTGGCCAACGGCTACTTCATCGGGACCATCAATCGGGTGGGCATCGAGAAGGAGATCGGGCCGGACGACTTCTACGGCCAGAGCTACTTCGTGGACCCGCTGGGCCAGTTCGTCGGCGCGGTCGGCAGCCCCTACGACGAGGAGCTGATCATCCGCGACCTCGACCTCGACGTGATCTCCAAGGTCCGCCAGACGTGGCAGTTCTACCGCGATCGACGGCCGGAGATGTACGGGGACCTGGTCAAGCCGTAGTAGGCTGACGCCGGCTGCTCGGGCGAAGGGGTTCGCGAGCGGTCGGGCATCGGGTATGATCCCGCGCGGCTCGGCTGCCAGGAGGAGGGCAGCCGAGCCGTTCGATTCTCCGGGTCGTCCCGGACGGAGGGTCAGATGCAGTTCGGGTTCACGCTCAAACCGGACCACACGATCGAGCGGACGCTCGCGTTGACCCGCCAGGCCGAGGCGGCCGGCTTCGGCTACGGCTGGCTGTTCGATTCCCACGTGCTGTGGCGGGACCCGTACCCGCTGCTCACGCTCATGGCGCAGGCCACCACGGACATGCACCTGGGCACCTGCGTCACCAACCCTGCCACACGCGAGCCGACGGTCACGGCGTCGGCGCTCGCGGTGCTCCAGGAGCTCTCCGGCGGGCGGATGGAGCTGGGCATCGGGCGCGGCGACTCGTCGCGCCGGGTGCTGGGCAAGCAGCCGACGTCGATGCGGGACCTCGAGCAGGCCGTGCACGTGATCCGCGCCCTGACCGAGGGCCACTCGATCGAGTTCGAGGGTGCCATGCTCGAGCTGCCCTGGGTTGGCGCCGGGCACCAGCTGCCGGTGTGGATCGCGGGCTACGGCCCGGTCGCGCTCAAGCTCACCGGGCGGATCGCGGACGGCGCCATGCTCCAGATCGGCGACCCGGACCTCATCCGGTGGTTCGTCTCCCAGGTTCGCGCGTCGGCCGAGGCGTCGGGCCGGGACCCGAACGCTGTGAAGGTGATGGCCGCGGCGCCCGCGCACGTGGGCGACCTGGCCGACGGCCGCGACCGCACCCGCTGGTTCCCGGCACTCGTGTCGAACCACGTGGTCGACCTCGTGAACAAGTACCCCCGCGAGGACCTGCCGCAGGAGCTGACGGCCTACATCCGGAACCGCGAGGGCTACGACTACCTCCACCACGCCGAGGTGGGCTCCTCGAACGCGTCGTTCGTCTCGGACGAGATCGTCGACCGCTTCTGCCTGGTCGGGCCGCCTGAAGCGCACCTCCAGCGGCTCCGGGAGCTGGCCGACGCCGGCGTGGACCAGTTCAACCTCTACCTGATGAACGGGAACGAGGAGGAGCAGCTCGAGCTCTACGGGCGCGAGATCATCCCTGCGCTGCGCAGCTGACAGGGAAAGGCGCGCCGAGCGGCGCGGTCATCGCCCGGCGTGCGCCCGCCTTACCGCCTGCCTGACGGCCCACCGCACCGGAGCCACCTCGTACTGGGCGAGAGGTACTCTCGACCCCAGAACCCCCGCAGCCGACAATCGCGGCGGAGGTACGCCATGTCAGCGCTGTCCAGACTCCGCCGCCCCGATCCTCGCTGGGAGGAGGAGGGGCCGGCCGCGCGCCGCGAGTACCGGCGCCGCCGCACGCGCGAGATGGCGTCGTTCGCGACCTCGCTCGTGGCGGCCGTGATGGCGGTGGCCGCCCTCGCGCTCCGGCTCGGGAGTGCCCTGCTCAGCCGCGGATAGCGCAAACCTCCTCCGAGGCGTCGTGCCCGGGTCTACGATGGGCTGACACGCGCCACCCCGTCCGACGGGTGCAGCCGGCGGGGCATCCCAACGCCAAGGAGGAAGGATGCGCACCCTGTTCGCCAACGGCACGATCGTCACTGCCGATGGCTCCTACCGAGCGGACGTGCTCGTCGAGGGCGAGACGATCGTGCAGATCGGTGCCGGCCTCGCAGCCTCGGTCACGGCCGACGAGGTGATCGACGCTGGCGGCAAGTACGTGATCCCCGGCGGCATCGACGCCCACACGCACATGAAGCTGCCGTTCGGCGGCACCTACGCGAAGGACGACTTCGAGACCGGCACCCGCGCCGCTGCGTTCGGCGGGACGACGACCATCGTGGACTTCGCGGTGCAGTCGAAGGGCGAGACGCTGCACCAGGGCCTCGACAAGTGGTTCGCGCTGGCCGAGGGCATGGCCGTCGCCGACTACGGCTTCCACATGATCATGTCCGACGTCACGGACGCCTCGCTGCCCGAGATGGACCAGCTGGTCGACGAGGGCGTCCCGGACTTCAAGCTGTTCACCGCGTACCCGGGCGTCTTCTACTCGCCCGACGACCACATCTTCCGCGCCCTCAAGCAGACCGCCAAGAACGGCGGCCTGATCCTGATGCACGCCGAGAACGGGCCGGTCATCGACGTCCTGGCGGCCGACCAGGTCGCGAAGGGGGTCACCGACCCGATCGGGCACGGCCTGGCGCGCGACTCCCGGATGGAGGGCGAGGCGACGAACCGCGTCATCCGGATGGCGGAGGTCGCCGGCGCGCCCGTCTACTTCGTCCACATGTCGGCCAAGGAGGCGCTCAAGGCGCTCGTCGAGGCCCGCGGCCGCGGCGCGATGGCCTGGGCGGAGACGTGCCCGCAGTACCTGTACCTCACGCTCGACGACCTCGGTCACGGGTTCGAGGGCGCCAAGTTCGTCTGCTCGCCGCCCCTCCGGACGCCCGACCACGCCGTCGAGCTCTGGAACGCGCTCAAGCGCGACGACATCGCGCTGGTCGGCACCGACCACTGCCCGTTCGACTTCCACGGGCAGAAGGAGATGGGCCGCGGCGACTTCCGCAAGATCCCCAACGGCCTGCCGGGCGTCGAGGAGCGGGTCGACCTGATGCACCAGGCCGTCGCCGACGGCAAGCTCTCCAAGGAGCGCTGGGTCGAGGTCGTGTCGACCGCGCCCGCCAAGATGTTCGGGATGTACCCGCGGAAGGGCGCCATCGCGGTCGGGTCCGACGCGGACATCGTCGTCTACGATCCGGCCCGCACGCACGTGCTCTCGGCCAAGACGCACCACATGGACGTCGACTACTCGTGCTACGAGGGCATGACGGTCCGGGGCGGCTCGGACATCGTGATGTCCCGCGGCTCGGTCATCGTCCGCAACGGCGAGTTCACCGGCCGCAAGGGCGCCGGCAAGTTCATCAAGCGGTCGCGCGCCACGTTCCCGCGCATCAGCTAGGGACGCTGCCTCTCACGACCCCCGTGGGCCCGCCCCGCGGGGGTCGTTCCGTGTCGCGCGCCGGATCGCCGCGTCGCAGCCAGCGCCGGTCCCTCAGCTCACGCCGACGAGGTCCTCCGCGCGCTGGCCCAAGGCCTGGCGCGCGGTGGCCACGTCGTCCACGCAGAAGGCCCATTCCGCGAAGCCCGGGCGCTCCCCCGCCTTCACCACGCCCGTCACGCTCACGCCGGCCCGCGCGAGGCGGTCGGCCACGTCCCCGAAGGCGCCGGGCCGGTCGCGAACCTCGACCATGAGCGGCTCGCCCTCGATGAACGGGTGGCCGAGGCCCTTGATGACGCGCCGCGCAGCGTCATCGTCGGTGGTGGTGACGAACAGGCACTCGAGGGGCCCGCTGCCGACGCACGCGACGTGGGCGATCTCGATGCTGAAGGCCTCGAAGGCCTTGATGAGGCGAGTCAGCTCGCCCGGGTGGTTGTCGAGCTGGACGACGAATTGGCGGGCCATCTGCGCACCTCTCCGGCGGGCCTGGCGGCCCGGCATGACGGTGCCATCCTCTCGGCACGCCGTCGGCCGGGCCAGTGCCCTTCGGGGAAGTCCAGACCCGCCACCCGGCGCCGCGGCGGGTAGATTGGACGGCGACGAAGCCGCACTCGGAGCCGCGCAATGTTCGTGACCCTCGTCCACTGCCACGTCAAGGCGGATGCCGTTGACGCCTTCATCGATGCCTGCCGCTCGAACCACGAGGGGTCGGTGCGCGAGCCGGGCAACGTCAGGTTCGACGTCCTCCAGCTCGCCGAGGACCCAACGCGCTTCGTCCTGTACGAGTGGTATGTCGACGAGGCGGCCGCCAAGGCCCACAAGGACACGCCGCACTACGCTGCCTGGCGCGAGTCGACAGCGGACATGTTCGAGGAGCCGCGCTACGGCGTCCGCTACGTCGGCCTGGCACCGCTGGTCCCGCCGACCCTGGAGGCCTGATGCAGCCCGCGGACAGTCCCAGGACCGCGCTTGAGCGGTCGAGGTGAGCGCCGGCGAGGGCGGCATCGGCCAGGTGGCCGTCGGCCGGCTGCCGCGGATCACCTTCGGCGCCGGGGTCGCCGCGAGGCTGCCGTCGATCGTGGCGGGGCACGGCCGTCGGGCGCTGCTCGTCCGGGGCACGCACTCGCTCGCCGCCGGCGGGCGACTGGAGCCGCTCCGGGACGCCCTCGCCGATGCGGGCGTCGAGCTCGCGGGCGAAGCTGCCGTCAGCGGCGAGCCCTCCCCTGCCCTGGTCGACGGGATCGCGGCCGCGCACCGCGGCGACGGGATCGACGTCGTCCTCGGGATCGGCGGCGGCTCGGCGCTCGACACCGCCAAGGCCGTCTCGGGCCTGCTCCGCGTGGACGCTCCTGTCACGGACTTCCTCGAGGGCCTGCCAGGCGCCCGCCCCTGGCCGGGCCCGTCCGTGCCGCTGGTCGCCGTGCCCACCACGGCCGGCACCGGCAGCGAGGCCACGCGCAACGCCGTGATCAGCGAACGCGGCCCCGCCGGCTACAAGCGCTCGTTCCGCGACGAGCGGCTCGTCCCGGCCGACGCCGTCGTGGACCCGGACCTGCTCGCCGGGCTCCCCGCGGACCGCATCGCCGAGAACGGGATGGACGCGCTCGCGCAGCTGCTCGAGTCGTACGTGTCGCTGCGGGCGGGCGCGTTCACCGACGCGCTGGCGATCGCCGGGCTTGCCGCCGCGCGGGACGGCCTCCTCGCCTGGCACGCGGATCCCGAGGGTCCCGGAGCCCCGGCCGCCCGCGAGCGGATGGCGTGGGCCGCGCTCCTGTCGGGGATCTGCCTGGCGAACGCCGGGCTGGGCGCGGTGCACGGGCTCGCGTCGCCGCTGGGCGCCCAGTTCCCCGTCCCGCACGGTGCCGCCTGCGGCGCGACGATGGCACCGGTCACTGCGGCCAACGTCGCGGCGCTCGAGGCGCGGCAGCCCGACAGCCCGGCCCTCCGACGCTACGCGGTCCTGGGCCGGCTGCTCGCGCGCCTGCCCGACACCACGCCCGACTCGGCGG
Organism: Chloroflexota bacterium; assembly: GCA_021783095.1. GTDB lineage: Bacteria > Chloroflexota > Limnocylindria > Limnocylindrales > CSP1-4 > CAIXZV01. The sequence continues at coordinate 18,897 of JAJXUG010000014.1, forward strand.
CGCGGTCGGCGCTGGTCGACACCGTCGGGACCTGGACCCGTGTCCTCGGCGTGCCGGGCCTCGCCTCGTGGGGCGTCGTCGAGGCGGACATCCCGGCGGTCGTCGCGGACGCCCGGGGCAGCTCGATGCGCACGAACCCGATCGTGCTGACCGATGACGAGCTGGCCGCGGTCCTCGCGGCCTCGATGTAGCTGGCAGCTAAAGGCCCTCGGCGGCGACCCCGTCGTCGTCGTCGGAAGCGATCGCCGTGCGGACCTCCGCGGCGGCGAACCCGAGCACGGCGATCGCGCACAGGATGGCGATCCCGATGGCGAGCAGCTGCCCAACCGACAGGGAGCCGATCACCGCCGGGTCGCGCCACGTCGCGGCGACCACCGCCCGCGCCGTCGCCCAGAGCCCGACAACCAGGAAGAACGACGCCCCGTTCCGCTTGGCGAAGACGCCCAGCGCCATGAGCCACCAGGCCACGCCGCCGACGAGCAGCGTCGCCACCGCCTCCATCGCCTGCGACGGCCAGGACGGGATCTCGGGCGCGAGCGAACCCCACGGCCCGCCGCCCAGGTAGCGCGTAGCGAGCGAGATGTCGCTGGGCACGCCCTGCCCGGAGCCGCCGAGCAGCATCGCGAGCTTGAGCAGCCCGAGGAGCAGCAGCAGCGGCAGGGCCAGCGCGTGGAGCCAGCGGCCCAGCGGCGCGCCCAGCAGCAGCGCCACGATCGACCCCGTGATCGCCCCGCCCACCACGCCCATCGAGAGCTCCAGGCCGCCCTTGGAGATGTCGACCAGCGCGCCCGGGTCGGCCTGGTAGTAGGCGAGGTGGAGGAGCGCGTACCCCAGCCGCCCGCCCACCACGGCGCCCGGCATCGCGGCCACGGCGATGCACAGCAGGTCGTCGGCGCGCAGGTGGTTGGGCCCGTCATCCTCGGGGTCGGGCGACGGCCAGTCGGCCGGGACGGACATGTCAACCGGTGTCCAGCGGCCCGCCAGCGCCGCGAACAGCAGCGCGAGGAGCACGGCGGCCGCCCCCGCCATCGTCTCCCACCGCACCGTGAGCCCGGCGAGCGTGACGGTGGCCGGGAACGTGAAGGTGATCAGCGCGGGGATCGACGCAAGGGGCACCACGAGGCCGGAGTCTACCCTGCCGGGGCGGCGGCGAATGGGCCGAGCCCGGTGAGCCAGCGGAATGCAGCGGTGCCCGGAGATCGTCGAGGGTCACGACCCCCAGGCGCGCACGATCGCCTGCGGTGGTTCCAGGGGGCAACGGATTCGCGGCGGCTGCTGCCCGTGGATCTGGGGGAATCGAGAAGCCCCCGGCCCGTGCGGGCCGGGGGCTTCGTGTCGACCGTCGCGAGGCGGCGGCTACTTCACCAGGGCGTAGACGGCGGCGTGGGCCACGACGCCACCGTTCGAGATCGTGAGCCACGCCTGGTTGCTGCCGGCCAGCGCGGTCTTCGCGAAGGTCGCGACCACGTGGAACGTGGCACTCGTGCCGCTCGCGAGGGTGACCGAGGAGCGGTCGACCAAGAAGGTCACGCCGTGCGTCGCGCCCCAGGCGGCGATGGCGAGGCCGAACGTCGCCTCCGAGCCCGAGACGTTCTTCATCGTCACCGCGTAGGAGCGCGTCTGGCCCGAGCCCGACGGCGTGGCGCCGAAGCTCACGCTGACCGGGTCGAGGACCACCTGGGCGGTGGTCGCGCTCGCCAGGTTGACCCGGCCCGAACCGGTGATGTTGACGTTGGTCACGAACGTGGTGCCGTCCGCTGACGAGGTGAGGATCCCGGCGTCAGCGGTGTTCACGACGGCGGAGCGGATGGCCCATGCCGGCCAGGTCGGGTGCTGCTGGACCAGGATGGCGGCGACGCCGGCGAGGTGCGGCGTGGCCATCGAGGTGCCCTGGAAGAAGGCGAAGCACGGCTGCCCGCCGCAGAACGAGTTCGGGATCGAGGACAGGACGTTGACGCCGGGGGCCACCACATCGGGCTTGACGCGGAAGTCCACGTTCGTCGGGCCCTGGCTCGAGAAGCCCGCCATGATGTCGGTGTTCGCGGTCTGGAAGTACGACTCAACCGCGCTGATCGTCGCGGACTGGCCATTGGCCGCCAGGAGCGCCGGCCGGTCGGCAAGCGAGGCCATGTAGGCCGGGATCGTTGGTGCGGGGAGGGTCCCGTCGGTGGCCATCGCCACCGGGTCCCCGGCCGCGTTGTTCACGATGACGGCGGCCACGGCACCCGCCTCCTGGGCGAACCGGACCTTGGTGGTGAAGGTGCAGGTGCCGCGCGAGACCACGGCGATCTTGCCGGCCATGCTGCCCGCGGCGAGGGCGGCGCAGGCGGTCCCCAGACCGCCGGTGCCGGTCGCGACGCCGAGCGGCGCCATGAGGTCGGCCGACACCTTCGCAAAGTCGCCGGCCGCCAAGCCGTACGACGCGGCGTCGACGGTGAGCGGCGTCCCGACGAAGTGCCCGACGGTCGAGGCGCCGGCGGTGAGGGCGCGGCTGGCGGATCCGGGCGACTCCACCGTGGAGAAGCCCGGGCCGCTGTTGCCGGCCGCGACCGCGCTGATCATGTTGGCCTGGTCGAGGTTGTCGACCGCGACCGCGACCAGATCCTGGATGCCCTTCTGTCCGCCGCCAAGGCTCATGTTGACGATGTCCATGCCATCGGCGTACGCAGCGTCGAGCGCGTTGAGGATGTCCTCGCTGCGGGCGTTGAGGACGTCGCCCGGGAAGATGTTGTAGTTGCCGAGCAGGGCGCGCGGTGCGACGCCCGAGATCCCGTACGGGATCGCCACGCCGTCGACCGTTGCCGGGGTGTTGTAGTCGCAGGCGATGGTGCCCGCGACGTGCGTGCCGTGCTCCTGGACCGGCGCGGCATCGAAGCCGTTCTGGTTGAGCTTGTTGTTGAAGACCCGGGCCACGAACACCTTGTTGTTGGTGTAGGCCTTCTGCCCCAGCTGGGTGATGGTTGGGTAGCCGTCGTCGCTGAAGCACGGGCTCTTGATGTCGATGCCCGTGTCGATGACGCCCACCTTCACGCCGTCACCGGCGGTCGCCGGGGCCTGGCCGGCGTTCTTCCAGCCCGCGGCCGCGCTGATCGCACCCAGGTCGGGATCGTCCGCCGTCGGGTAGTAGAGGCCCTCGTACTCGGCGCGGACCACGAGCGATGACGTCCGGATCGTCGCGAGCGAGGTGCCGTTGAGCTTGACCGCGACCGCGTTGAGCGAGAGGTCGTAGCCCCCCACGACCTGCGCCTTGGGGGCCGCGGTGTGGAGCCAATGCTTGAACTGGTTGCGCAGGGACGCAAGGTGGGCCTTGTACGACTTCACCGTGGCGCTGTTGAAGTCGATCTTCTTGCCCTGGGCCGGCTTGGTCTTCGCGTACGTGGACAGCGGTGCGCCGGCAAGCTGGACCAGCGCGGATCCCTTGTCGACGGTGACCCTGGCCGGCGTCGCGCCGTCCGTGACGACGCCGCTTGGCACCGCCGCCAGGGTGCCGCCCGGCACCGAGGCGATGAGGGCAGCGGCCAACGCCGCCGCGAGGCTGAGCCTCACGCGAACCACGATCGGGTCCCTCCCTTCGTGAACCACCCGGGCACACCTGGCGCGCCCGTTCCCCGGCGGCGATGTGGGCCAGCCTACCCCGTCCGGGCCATGCCAAGACCCCCCGAATGGACACGCCTGTTGCTCGGAGGCAACGGTTCCAGCGTGCGGAGGCTCACGCCGTCCCGGCGCCGGTCGCGGGTATCGAGAAGCCCCCGACCCGCGTGGGACGGGGGCTTCGGGCCGCTGAGCGGACTCGCCGGGCGAGCCTCAGGCCGGCAGGTGCTCCACAAGCTCGCGGACCGCCTCTGCGGACTTGTCGAACGCGGCCTTCTCGTCGGGCGTGAGGCCGATCTCGATGACCCGCTCGATGCCGCCGTTGCCCAGCACGACCGGCACGCCGCAGAACAGCCCGTGCACGCCGTACTCGCCGTCGAGGTAGGCGGCGCAGGGCAGCACCCGTCGCCGGTCGCGGAGGATGGACTCGACCATCTCCACCACGGACGCGGCGGGCGCGTAGAAGGCCGATCCGGTCTTGAGCAGGGCCACGACCTCGGCGCCGCCGTTGCGCGTCCGGTCCACAAGCTCCTCGATGCGCTCGGCGGACATCAACTCGGTGATCGGCACGCCGCCGACCGTCGAGTAGCGGGGCAGCGGCACCATCGTGTCGCCGTGCCCGCCCAGGACGAAGGCCCGGACGTCGCGGACGCTCACCTCGAGCTCGTCGGCGATGAACGAGCGGAACCGCGCCGAGTCGAGCACGCCGGCCATGCCGATGACGCGCTCCCTGGGGAAGCCCGACGCCCGCATCGCCACGTGGCACATCGCGTCGAGCGGGTTGGTCACCACGATGATGATCGCGTCCGGGGACACGGCTGTCGCGGCCTTGACAACGCCGCCCACGATGTTCGCATTGGTCGCGATGAGGTCGTCGCGGCTCATGCCGGGCTTGCGCGGGAGGCCCGATGTGACCACGATGATCTTGGAGCCCGCGGTGTCGGCGTAGTCGTTGGTGCCCACGATGCGAACGTCGTAGCCGATGACCGGCGCGGCCTCCGCGAGGTCGAGCGCCTTGCCCTGCGGCAGACCCTCCACGATGTCGACGAGGACGACGTCGGCGAGGCCGGTCTCGATGATCTGCTGCGCGGTGGTGGCGCCCACGTTGCCGGCGCCGATGACGGTGACCTTGCGGCGGGGGACTCGAGCCATCCGATGCTCCTCTTCGTGACGGTGACGGTGGCGGTTCGCGTGGCGGGTTGGCCGACCCCCGACTGGGGCGAGACCCGCGCCGGCGACCGGAGACCTGTGGCCCATGGTAGGCGGGCTGAGGGGCGCCCCGCGCCGTGCTGGCGCGCCCCCTCGTGGTCAGCCCTCGGCGGAGAGGTCAGGGTCGACGGCGACCGGCCCGGCGTTGCGGACGGCGTCCGGCACGCCGTCGGCGTACTTCGCGAAGTTCTCGTGGAACATCCCGGCGATCCGCCGGGCGGCCTCGTCGTAGCCGTCCTTGTCGGGCCAGGTGTTGCGGGGCACGAGCACCTCGTCGGGGACGCCCGGGACGTGGACCGGGACGGCGACGCGGAACACCGGGTCGATGACGGTCTCGACGCCCTCGAGCTCGCCGTTGATCGCGGCCCGGACCATGTTCCGCGTGTGGTTGATGTTCATCCGCTGGCCGGTGCCGTACGGGCCGCCGGTCCAGCCGGTGTTCACGAGCCAGACGGGGACGTGGTACTCCTCGAGCCGGTCCATGAGCATCTGCGCGTACTCGCCCGGGTGGCGCGGGAGGAACGGGGCGCCGAAGCCCGCGGAGAACGTGGCCGAGGGCTCCTTGACGCCGACCTCGGTGCCCGCGAGCTTGGCCGTGTAGCCGCTGATGAAGTGGTACGCCGCCTGGGCGCGGGTCAGCCTCGAGATGGGCGGCAGCACGCCGAACGCGTCGGCCGTGAGGAACACGACGTTCGTGGGGCCGGGAGCGACGCCGGTCGGGTCGGCGTTGCCGATGAAGTGGAGCGGGTACGCGGCGCGGGTGTTCTCGGTGTACCGCTCCGAGTCGAGGTCGAGGTCGCGGGTGCCCTCGGCGAAGTCGGTGTTCTCGAGGATCGTCCCGAACCGCTTGGTGGTCGCGAAGATGTCCGGCTCGTACATCGAGCTCAAGCGGATCGTCTTGGCGTAGCAGCCGCCCTCGAAGTTGAACGTGTAGCCCTGGCCCCAGCCGTGCTCGTCGTCGCCGATGAGGCTGCGGAGGGGGTCGGCCGACAGGGTGGTCTTGCCGGTGCCCGACAGGCCGAAGAAGACGCAGGCGTCGCCGTCCTTGCCCACGTTGATCGAGGAGTGCATCGGCAGGACGCCCTCGTCGGGCATCAGGTAGTTCATGACCGTGAACGCGGACTTCTTGATCTCGCCCGCGTACATCGTCCCCACGATGATGATCTCCATCCGCTGGAGGTGGAGCAGGATCGCGGTGCCCGAGCGCGTCCCCTCCGTCGCCGGGTCGGCCTGGAACGAGGGGACGTCGATGATCGTGAAGTTGGGGGCGAAGCGCGCGAGGTCCTCGCGCGGCGGCCGGCGGAACAGGTTGCGGGCGAAGATGCTGGCCCACGCGGTCTCGGTGTAGACGCGCAGGCTGCGGCGGTGCGCCGGGTGCGCGCCGATGTACATGTCCTGGGCGTACAGCTCCTTGTCGGCGACGTACGCCATGAGGCGCGCGCGGAGCGTGTCGTAGTGCGCCTCGCTGATCTCGTGGTTGACCTCGCCCCACCAGACCTTGTCCTGGCTCCAGGGCTCGCGGACGACGAACTTGTCCTTGGGCGAGCGGCCGGTGTGCTGGCCGGTGCGGACGACGAGCGGGCCCTCGGCGGCGACCAGGCCCTCGCCGGCCCGGATCGCCCGCTCGTACAGCTCGGCCACGGGGAGATTGGAGAGCACGCTGCCGCCGATCTTGGCGGTGGGTGCAGGGGTCACGGCCACTGGCAGGCACCTCGACTGGGACGCGGACTGAGCGCCCGCGAAAGCTCTGACCGGCCGCGCGTGGCGGGCCCTGCGGCCCGGGAGTCGGCTTCCTCAGTCAAGGTCGCGATTCGATTGCCAGCGATTGTAGCGGTGGCGTCTATCGCCGTCGTGCCCAGTGGTCGCGGCGGTGCGTCGTGCGCGACGCGAAATGACGTGGACGCCTTCGCCCGTGCCTTGAGTCGGCTGCGACTCGAATCGCTGCTGTCCGTGCGTACGCGGCGCCGCCAGGGGCTGGTTCGGCGAGCGTGCCACGCTCGCCAGCGCCGAGATTCAGTCTGACCCGACTCGCGCCACGGCTCGCCGGCCTCAGCGCGACGTGCACCACCAGTCCAGGAGCGTGCCCTTCCAGGGTGGGGTCCGGTCCAGCCCACCGGGATCGAGGACCACACGGGTGCCGTCCCGGGCGACGAGGACGACGACGGCCTCGACCTGGACAGGGCTCCGGGGCGAGGGCACGTCGAGGCCGACCACCATCTCGGACGCGACCGGCGTGGCGGCAACGGCCAGCGGCGCCGGTCCCAGGTTGACTTGGTGGTCCACGACCGTCACGGGCCACACCTCCAGGCGGAACGTCGAGAACCGCTGCTCGAATGCCGCGACGCGCGAGGGGTCGCCCACCACGTACGACGCGAACAGACCCGGGCCGCCCTGGACGTCGCCCCAGTTGACCGGGGATCCCGAGCCCGCGAGCAGGGGCTCCGTGTCGCTCGCGACGCCGATGCTCGACACGTCACCGCTCCACCAGCTCGAGGAGTCGTTTGCCTGCACAGTGGCGAACCCCGCGCCCGTGGTCGCGGCGACAACAGCCAGCAGGAGGGCGAGCCGGCCGCGGGCCGTCGTCCGCGGGAACGTCGTCACGCTGGTGGCGGGTCGGAGGGCGGCGAGGAGGAACGCAACGGGACCCAGCGGCAGCCCGATCGCGAGGATCCAGTCCATGTCGGTCGAGTACAGGGTCCACAGGACCACGGACCAGGCGACAAGGCCGCCGATGCCGACCGCGAGCCTGACGCCGCGGACCGACCGCCCCACCCGCCGCGCCACGCGCGCAGGCAGGGCCCACCCCATCCACGCGAACCAGAGCACCGCGAGGACGACGGTTCCGACGCTCGCCGACGGCCCGGTGAGCCACCCGGACCCACTCATCCCGGTGACCTGCGTGATGGCAATCAGGGCCGATAGCGCGCAGAGCACCACGGCAGCCGCGAGCAGCCACACCATCGCAAGCGAGGCCGCGCCGAACCCCAGCGCCGAGAACGCGGCACCGCCGACGGCTGCCAGGAGATGCCTCCGCCGATGCCGCGCCCGCCCAAGCTCATGGCCGAGCGTCGCCGGATCGCCCAGCGACCGGATCGCGCGCTGCTCGGCGTCGTCCACGTCCAGTCCGGCCGCGCGCCAGCCGGCGGCAGCGTCGGACAGGTGGCTGGTGAGCTCCTCGAGGACTTCGCCCACCTCGGCCGGCTGGAGGTCCACCGCGTCGGCGACCCGGAGCAGGAACGTCGCGCGATCGAGCGGGTCAGGCACCGGAGGGCTCCCGGCGGGCGGCCACGCGGTGGACGGCGCTGCTGAAGGCTGCCCACTCCTCCTCGAGCGCTGCCAGCTTCGCGTGCCCCGTCGGCGTGATGCGGTACCAGCGGCGCCGCGGGCCCCTGTCGCCGGCGCGCCACACCGCCTCGAGTCCCCCCTCGGTCTCGAGGCGGTGCAGCGTCGGGTAGAGCGAGCCCTCGGACGGGAGGAATGCGCCGTCGCTCCGCTCGCGGATCTTCACCGCGATCTGGTAGCCGTAGAGCTCGCCCTCGCGCAGCACGGAGAGCACCAGGTACGCCATCGCGCCCTTCATCAGCTCCGTGCGCAGCGGGTCGCGGGCCATCCCGTCCTCGTCGGTGTCCCTCGATCTTCGAGGCAGGCCTATATCGTTCTCCGAGGTAGCCTCCGTGTCAAGGGCTTCGTGGCGTGGCCAGCGTGGTCGAGCGGGCGCACATTGCAGCTCGCCAGGCAGTCCGTCCCCTGTGGGGGCGACAGTCCGACGCGAGGCGGAAGGCCAGGCCACGCCTCGTCCCCGAGCCGTCGCTCCTGGCTCCTCCGGGAGGCGACTATCCGACGAAGTCCGCTCGCATCTCCCCCAGGGGGAGACAGGGGCGGACTCGACCCCGCACGCCGTGCACGGGCCCAGCTCCGGACGTTGGATAGCCGCCGCCAGGGGCGCTACGAGCGAAGCAGGGTGCCGGCGGCGCCCGGCGATGGGGCGGCGACCGCGGCGCTCGCCGTCCCCCGCGGATCCGCCGGCGCGCCGGGAGCCGCGAGGCTGGGCCCGTGACCCGCCAGGCAACCCTACGGATCACCGCGGTCGAGCCGGCCGGGGCGCAGGAACAACCAGGTCAGGCGTCGGCGGAGGCGACGGGGCTGTGACGGCAGGTCTACGGTCCCGGGCTGCAACTCCTCAACCGCGGGCCCGAGCAGCGCCTCGAACGCCGCCGTGAGATCGCGGGCCAGCTCCAGCTCCTCGCGCGAGCCCTCCGCCGGCAGGACGCCGTCCCACGCGTCGCCCAGCAGCGAGCGCGCGCTCGTGGGCGACAGCACGCGCGAGGCCATCCGCCGCCCGATGTACAGCTCCTCCGTGCCCGCCATCGCGAGCGGGACGATCGGCGCGCCCGTCCGCAGGGCGATGAGCGCCGCTCCGTTGCGGAACGGCCCGATGCGTCCCGGCGGGCCGGAGACCGTCCCCTCGGGCATCTGGGCGAACACCGCGCCGTTGGCGATGACGGCGCGAGCCGAGGCGACGTGGGCGTCGATCCCCACCCCGCCGCGCCAGACTGGCAGCAGCCCGCCGAGTCGGTGGACGAACCGCTCGCGGAGGCGGCTGGTGAACGTGGACGGCGCGCTGCCCAGGAACCACGCGCGGGGCTCGACCGGCAGCGCGTGCAGCACCAGGAACGGGTCCATCCAGCCGCGGTGCGCGGCCGCGATCAGCAGGTAGCCGCCCGAGCGCGGCAGGTGCTCCTGCCCTGACGTCTCGATCCGCATCCGGCAGAGCCCGAACAACACGAACCGGGCGAACAGGCGGACGGTGCGGTATAGGAGCGAGGCGCGCGCCTCGGGCGGCCGGCCAAGCCAGTCGAGGCCTTCGCGCTCGCCCCCAGCCGAGGCGAGCGCGCCGCGCTCGAGGCGCGAGGGAGGACGCCGTCGACGAGCAGACGGGTGCGGGGCCTCAGCGGATCGGTGCGGCTCCGTCGGCTCCGGGCTCGCCGCCGGGTCCATCGTCATCGACCGGCTCCTCGTCGTCCTCGAAGACCTCGTCCTCGTCGTCCTCGTAGAGCTCTTCGCTGGGCTTGGGCGGCGCGCCCCACGGCTCGTAGGCGGCCCCGGGCCGGTGCCGGTACAGCAGCACGCCGCCGGCCACCACGAACGTCACCGACGACACCACCATCGCGGTCGGCACGCCGAAGAACGTCCAGTTCCCCTCGCGGAACGTCTCGAGCCAGAACCGGACCACCGCGTACCACATGAACCAGATCAGCAGCAGGTCCCCCGGGCGCATCCGCGGGCCGAAGCGCCGCGCCAGCCACAGCAGGGTGATGAGCCCCAGCACGCCCGACACGCTCTCGTAGAGGAACAGCGGCGTGAACGCGGTGGTCTCGAAGGGGTACTGCGAGCACGGCCACTGCGTGATCCCGTGGTCGCCGATCCGGTGGGCGCAGTCGATCTGGATGCCCCAGGGCAGGGTGGTCGGCGGGCCGTAGAGCTCCTGGTTGAAGAAGTTCCCCCACCGCCCGATGGCCTGCATCGTGAACAGCGCCGGCGCGATGACGTCGGCCCACTTCCAGAACGGCTGCTTCCAGCGGCGGATGATGTAGATCGCCGCCAGGGTGCCCGTGACGATGCCGCCGTAGACCCCCAGCCCGGTGTACGGAGGAAGGAAGATCTTGATCGGATCGTCCTTGTACAGCACCCACTGGTCGATCACGTGGTAGGCGCGCCCGCCGACGAGGGCAGCGGCCGCGACGATGATGATCCCGTTGTCCACCAGCCTGGCGTCGAGCCCGCGCCGGTGCGCCTCGCGGGTGACCACGGCATAGGACGCCGCGAGGCCGATGGCGTAACAGACCCCGTACCAGTACACCGGGATGGGGCCCAAGTGGATCGCGATGGGGTCGGGCGTGATCGCGATCATCGCGAGAATCGGGATGAGCAGAGTCGGCATGTCGGCGAAGTGTAGCCGGTGCGCCGCCGAGATCCGTGGGCTACGCTACAGCGCGATGACGCCGCCTGCCTTCTGGGGGTCCTGACGTGGGGTCCGAGTTCAGCATCTGGCTCCTCGTGGTCGGCTTGGTTGCCGGCGGCGCGCTGACCTGGCTGGTCATGGCCGAGCTCGGCCGACGCGACGAGGAGATCTCCGAGCGCGAGTTGCACGCCGAGGCCGGCTGGATGATGGGCGCCGTGGGCGACCCGCGCCTCGACGCCCAGCTGGCCGAGGATGTGCTCCGCGCCCACCGACGCTACCTGAGCTTCCCTCCCCCGGACGCACTGATCTCGCCCGAGGAGCTCGCCGCGCTCGAGCAGCAGGCCGCCGAGGCCGTGCGCCCCGAGGGCTGACCCCGAGCCGCCGACCCCGAGCCGCCGACCGGCGGCCGAGCCGAGCGTCCCGCCGCTCTCAGGTCCCGCCGAGCAGGACCGGGCTCCCGGTGGTCGACCCGGCTGGGACCAGCGAGACGCCGAAGGAACTGCCCGGCTTGAGGTCCGCGAGGCCGCCCACCTTGCCCGCCCAGGTGCCGTCGGCGCCCTCCATGTAGAGCACGCCGATCCGTCGTCGCTGGCCGCCCTGCTCCACCCAGCAGGCGTAGGTGGCGCCATCGGGGATCGGGGCCAGGCCGGTCACCGTCATCGCCAGCTCCCCAGAGGCGACGGAGTAGAGGAGTGCGCCCGAACCCTGCGCGCCGTCGGCGGGCGCCAGCGTGACGCGGACGACGTCAGCCTGCTGGGCGAGGCGCATCGTGGTCTGCGCAATGGCGAGCGATGCGCCCGCGCCGTCGGCCGAGGTTGCGGGCCGCGCCGCGCCACCGGCGACGAACCCGGCGACCGCGGCCACCAGGACCGCCGCGGCGGACGCTGCAGCCCACCACGCGCGCCGCGATCGCGGGCGGTCGAGCGACGGAACGATGGCGGCCGGCGACCCCGCCCCCACGGTTGGCGCCGCGGCTGCCGACGATGCCGCAGCCGAAGACGCCGCCGGGCGAAGCACAGCCACGGGCGCTGCCGATGCGTCCGCCTCGGCAGCGCGATCGCGCCCCACATCGCGCACGTAGCTGAGCGTGCGGTCCCGCAGGGCCGGATCGGGCAACTCGCGGATCGCCTGACGGGCGAGCGTCGAGACCCGTGCGGTCCGCGCCAGCTCCGAGGTGCACGCGTCGCAGCCGGCGAGGTGCCCGGCGACCGCGGCTGCCTCGGCCGTGTCGCCCGCCACGAGGCGCGCCAAGCCCTCCGGCTCGACCGCGGCGAGCTCGATGAGTTCGACGACCTCAGCGTGGTCCATCGAACCCTCCCGGGTCGCGCGCGCCCGTCCCGTCGACGTCTCCGCGGTCCAGCACGCCCCGCAGGCGCGCCAGCGCCCGCCGCGTGCGCGTCTTCACGGTTCCCAGCGGCCAGCCCAGTTGCGCAGCGATTTCGGACTGGCTGAGCTCCTGCTGGTACGCGAGCAGGATCACGGTCCGCTCATCCTCGGGCATGCCGGCCAGTGCCTCGGCAATCGCAGCGCGGGTGTCGAGCGCCTCGGCGGCCACGACAGGGTCCGGGTCGGGCGCGGCCCCGCCGAACGAGGCGAGATCCGGGTCCAGCCGCTCGATCGAAGCGGACGCGCCGTCCTCCCCTCCCCCGCCCGGGAGCGCGACGAGCCGCGGACGCCGCCCCGCGGCGCGCAGCCGGTCCACCGCCCGGTTGCGCGCGATCGAGCGCAGCCACGTGCCCAGCGACGCGACGCCAGGATCGAATGCCTCGGCGCGGTTCCAGAGCGCGAGGAACGTCTCCTGCACGACTTCCTCCGCTGTCCCTCGATCACCAGTCATGCGAAGCGCGACGGCATGGACCCCGACGGCGTGCCGGTCGTAGAGGGCGCCCAAGGCGTCCTCCGAGCCGGCTGCGACAGCGAGGACGAGGTCGGCGTCATCCGCCTCGCCCACCGGGCGCTCCGACATGTCCCTACGTCTCGCCCCCCGGAGCGGTTTCGGCCGTCTCCTCGCCGCCGCGACCGAGCGGCAGCGGCCGCCGCTCGAAGCCGGTCGAGAAGACGACGTCGGTCTCGGTCGAGAACACGTTGGGGATGACCTGGACCTGGCGGATGACCTCGCCCAGGTGCTCCATGTCGCGGGCGCGAAGCTTGAGGAGGTAGTCGGCCTCGCCGGCGACGTGGTGGCACTCCTCGATCTCGGCGATCTCGGCGAAGCTCGGCATCAGGTCAATGGTGATCGTCCCCGGCGCCTGCGTGACCCACGTGAACGCGAGCGCGCCCAGGCCCACCGCGCGCGGGTCGAGGTTCGCGGAGTAGCCGCGGATCACGCCTCTCGCCTCGAGCTTCTTCACCCGCTCGTGGGCGGAGGGCCCGGCCATGCCGAGGTCTGTCCCGAGGTCGGCGTACGAGCGCCGGCCATCCACCTGAAGGATCCGCAGAAGTCGGGCGTCAGTCTGGCTTACGGGTTCATTCTTGCCCACTTGGCACCTATTCATTAGGCCGATGTTGTGGACTGCCTAAGGTTCTTAGGCTATGATGACGGCAACGTCAATACAAGGCATCCGCTGCCGGGCAGGCAGCCCGCCCCGCGGGCTCGGACGCCGCCATGCACTGGAAGGTTCGCGATGGTCATCTTCACCGCGTTCGCGTTCCTCGTGCTGTTCTCCCTCATCGCCATTGTGGTGAGCGGAGAGGAGACACGAGAGTACCGCGATCCCCACGACAACCCGCTGCTCTGGGCCACGCTCGGTCGCCGCTAGGCGCGCCACGGGCTCCTGCAGCCGATCCTCGTCCGATCCGCGTTCGACGCCCCGGTCCCGCCGGGGCGTTTCTCGTGTCCGCCGCCTCGCCCGAAGCCGCCGCGGATCGGGCCGCGCCGCTCCAGCCGCTATGCTTGGCCACCGGTCGATCCGCCTAGGGAGTGCTCGTTCCACCTTGGACCTGACGCGTCCGTTGCGCCCCGCCCCGATGACCAGTCTGCGTCCCTGGGCGGGCTCCCGTCTGGGCGAGGGCGTTGGCGAGCTGTGGGCGGCGGGGCCGGACTCGGCGGTGACACTGCCCGACGGCGGCAGCTGCACGCTCGACGAGCTGGCGGCCTCCGCTTCGGCCGCACTGGTGGGGAGCGCCGGCCTCGCCGCGCTGGGACCGCGGTTTCCGCTCCTCGCCAAGCTGATCGACCCCTCGGAGTGGCTCTCGCTGCAGGTCCATCCTGACGATGCGCTTGCGCGCCGCCTCTACGGCCCCGGCACGTTGGGCAAGGACGAGTGCTGGGTCGTGCTCGAGGCGACGCCCGGCGCGCGGCTCGTCGTGGGCCCGAGGGCGGGACTGGGCAGCGATGGCGTCCGCGCGGCGATCGCCGCCGGCGCGATGAGCTTCGGGGACCTGGCGGTGCACGATGCCGCCGCCGGCGATGTGCTCAACGTCCGGGCGGGCACCATCCACGCCATCGGCCCGGGGACGTTCATCTACGAGCTCGAGCAGCCCTCCGACCTGACGTTCCGGATCAGCGACTGGGGCCGCCCGGCAACACCCGGCCGGCACCTCCACCTCGACGAGGCGCGCCAGGCCGTCGACCCGGCGCTGCGGGCCGAGGTCATCGGGAGGCGGTGGCGGCTCGACGGCGGCGTGCTGGAGGAGCGGCACCTGCGGCTCGAGGTGGTCGGCGGCGACGGCTCCGCGGCACGCGCGCCCCGCCACCCCGCGGGTCGGTCGCCCGATGTCGTCACGGCGGTTGGCGCACCGGTGGCGCTGTCGGGCGACGGCTGGGCCCAGACCCTCTCGCCGCTCGAGACGGCCGTGGTCCCGGCGGCCGTGGCCGCGTATGAGATCTCCACGGCCCCCGGCGGCCGCGCACTCGTGGGCAGCCTGCCGGGCTGATCCCGGCCCGGCAAGGTTGAGCCCCTGCGCTCCCTACCAGGTCCCCGCGGCGCGGCGGCGCACGAACGGCAGGCTGCCCGTTGGCAGGTGCGCCTCGAGACAGGTCACCCCCTCGCGCCCACGATCGCGTCGTGGCGGGTGCCGGACGGCGGGTCGAGGCGGTCGTCTACGAGGTGGTCCACGGCGCTGCCCAACCGCCCGCAGTCGCTGTCTGCCCGGCGCCGCCCCGCCAGGCCGTCCCGACAACCTACACTCGAGCGATGGACCAGCCGCTGCCGCCGCTCCGCTACCTCTCGGCCTCAGACGTCGCCGCCGCGATGCCTGGCCTGCGGGAGCGACTGGCTCTCGCCGACGCCACCCTTCGCGGACTGGCGGGCCCCGCGGACCTGCCCGCCAAGATCGGCGTCCACCCGCGACCCGACGGCTCCTTCGGCCACGCGATGCCGGCCTTCCTGCCGGGCGCCGCCGGGGACGGGCTGGGGGATCGGCTGGGCATGAAATGGGTGCTGGGCTTCCCCGCCAACGCTGCACGGGGCCTGCCCGCGATCAGCGCGCTGCTGCTGCTCAACGACCCGCTGACCGGCCTCGCCACGGCGATCCTCGACGCGGGGCCCATCACGGCGCAGCGCACCGCCGCGGTGTCCGGGGTCGCCATCCGCGCCTGGGCCACCCCCGCCGAACCGGCGCGTCCGCGGGCCGCGCTCATCGGCGCCGGCGTGCAGGGGCACAGCCACCTGCCGGTCATCGCGCACCTCCTGCCCGGCGTGTCCGTCGGCATCTTCGACCGCGACCGGTCCCGCGCCGAGGCCCTGGCCGAGACGGCACGCCGGCTGCCGAGGGTGGGCCCCATCACGGTCGCCCCGTCTGCGCGTGCCGCCGTCGGAGGCGCGGACGTCGTCGTCACCGCCGCGTCGTTCGCACCGCCGGCCGAGCGCCAGGCCATGACCAATGACTGGCTGGCGCCCAACGCCCTCGTGGTCGCCGTCGACTACGCGACCATGTGCGCCGCCGAGGTGGCGCGCGACGCTGCCCTGTTCGTCACCGACCACACCGGGCAGTTCCTCGCCAGCCGTGATGACGGCCAGTTCGACGGGTACCCGGACCCGCACGCGATGATCGGCGAGGCGCTGGGCTCGGGCGATCCCCGGCCCGTCGGCCGAGTCGTGGCCACCCACCTGGGCACGGGCCTCGCGGACGTGGTGTTCGGGGCCGCGATCCTGGCCGAGGCAGAGCGTCGAGGGCTTGGCACGCCCCTGACCCGGTGAGCCGCACGGCCGGGGCACCGGCTGGGGGCGCCAGCGTGGCGGCCCGGGGCAGCAGCGTCCTGTCTGGGTCGCTCGCCGCCGTGGTGGCCGCGAGCATGTTCGGGATGCTGGGCCCGCTTGCGCGGTTCGCGAGCAATGCCGGCCTGCCGGGGATCGGCATGACGGCGTGGCGCGCCTTGCTGGGCGTCGCGTTCCTCGCGGTGCTGATCGGGGTGCGGGGCGCCAGGGGGGAGTCGCTGGCCGCGCTGCGCGCGCTGAGCCCCAGGGGACGTGCCGCGCTCGCGGTCGCCGCGCTCTCGGGCTTCGTCCTCAACGTGTCGATCTTCACGGCGTTCGGGCTGGTCCCGGTGGCGCTGGCCCTGATGCTCTTCTACACGTACCCCGCCGGCGTGGCCGTGGTGGACGTGCTGGCCGGCCACGAGCAGCTCACGCGCTGGCGCGCTGCCGCGCTCGCGCTGTCGATGGGCGGCGTCGTGCTCGTGCTCGCCGGCGGGATGGGCGGCGCGGATGCCGGGGCGATCGCGCCCGAGGGGATCCTGCTCGGCCTCCTGGCGTCGGCGTCGCAGGTCGTCTTCGTGACGGTCAGCCGCCACGGGTACCGAGCGGTCCCGGCCGACACGGCGTCCCTCGTGATCATGGCGACGGCCGTGGTCGGCGCGATCGCGGTCGCGCTCGTGTCCGGCGAGGGCTCAGGGCTGCTGGTGCCGTTCACCACGCCCCGCGTCTGGCCCCTGATCCTCCTCGCCGGGGTCGCGGCGGCGGGGATCTCGTCACTCCTGTTCCTGCTCGCGATCCGCCAGATCGGCGGCACGCGCACGGGCATCCTGATGCTGTTCGAGCCGGTGGTCGGCGTCCTGCTCGCGGCGGTGCTCCTCGGCGAATCGTTGACGCCCGCGCAGGCGGTGGGGGCGGCGCTCGTCCTGCTCGGCGCGCTCGTCCTGCAGCGCCGCTCGGAGCCGGAGCTCGATCCGCTGGTCGAGACCGCAGCGGGGCCGATCGTCTGACCGGCCGCGAGGGCCACCCGCCAGGCTCGCGGGAGGCCGCGCGTCCCGCGGCCCCGCGCGGCCCGAACTCGTCGGCTAAGGTACGACTGTGGTCCGGACGCCGCCCGGACACGACGGAGCGGAGGCCATCGACGATGGTCAGGGTCGAGGGGCTGGTTGATCGAGTCGCCGTCGTGACGGGCGGTGGGCGCGGCATCGGCCTCGCCATCTGCCACGTCCTGCGTGAGAACGGGGCTCGGGTCGCCACCCTGGACCTCACGCCGCCCGAGGAGCCGGGGCTGCTGGGCATCGAGGCCGACGTGTCCGACGAGGCGGCCGTCCACGCCGCCTTCGACGAGATCGAGGCGAAGCTCGGACCTCCGTCCATCCTCGTGCTCAACGCCGGCATCCTGCCGCTCGTCCCCCTCGAGCAGACTTCCGTCGAGCTGTGGGAGCAGACCCTCGCGATCAACCTGACCGGGGCGTTCCTGTGCGCGCGCCGAGCGCTGCCCGGGATGCGGGCGATGGGCTACGGCCGTGTGGTCGGGCTGGGCGCGGCCGTCGGCAAGTCGGGCGGCGCGCGGTCCGCCGCCTACGCCGCCTCGAAGGCGGGGCTCATGATCCTGGTCAAGTCGATCGCCGCCGAGTACGCCCACCAGGGCGTGACCGCGAACGTCGTGGCACCCGCGCTGATCGACACGCAGCTCCTCGCCGCTACCCACGAGATGGCCGGGCGCGTCCCGGTGGGCCGCCTCGGCACACCCGAGGAGGTTGCGGGGGCGGTCGCGTTCCTCGTCTCGTCCGAGGCCGGCTACATCACCGGCGAGGTGCTCGACATCAACGGCGGCACGCTGATCGACTGACCGACGCCCAGGCGCCGCATCGCGCCGGCTGGGCTTTCTCGTTCCGCGGCCGACGGCCCCGCCCCGTGCACCCAACGGACCTGCCGGCGGTCCGCCCGCCGTGAGGGCCGTGCCATGCCGCAAACCGCAGGCTCGGACCGCCATCTGGAGCACCTGCAGGCCCGTCTGGGGCGTGCACCTCCCGCAGGGCCGCCCCGTGGACGGCCGCCCGCGGGGTGTCTCCAGGAGGTTGCGCGGCGGGGCCTCGGGCAGGTGGGGGCAGTCGCGGGCACGTGCCGCAGCTCCAGTGTCCCGGCTCGCCAATCCCCCGCCGGCTGAGTCGCGTCAGGTTCAGGAGCGCCTCCCGCGCGCACGGGCCACGACCCGGGCCCCCGGCCCGGGCCGGCGCCCGCGCACGCCGCCGCCCGCGGCGAGTCCAGCGCGACTCAGAAGGGGGCGCGCGGCTGCGGCGCCGGGCGGCAGCCGGCGAGCGGGCTTCAGGAGCGGGGCACCAGCCGCCGTCTGCAGCTCAGTCGAAGGGTGGCACCTCGGCATCGTGACGGGCGAGCGACCAGTTGAGGTAGCGCTCGTCCCCGGTGACCTCGCGCCACTCGCCCACCCAGCCGGGCAGTTGCACCGGCTCGTCCTCGGAGGCCAGCTCCACCTCCACCACGGTCAGCCCGGCCGGTTCCTCGAACACGTCGATCTCGAGCGTCTGCCCGCCGTGCGCCACGACGTGGCGCGTCTTGCGGATCGGCCGCCGTCGCGGGTCGGCGCGAGCGAGGGCCGCGATCCACTCGGCCTCGCTGATCTCGTCCTCGGCCTCGTCGAAGCTGAACGCGCCGATCCGCCGCTTGCGGTTGCGGCGGAAGGTCGACGTGCCGTCGGGCAGTTCCGTTCGCCGGATGCGGCTCCCTCCGGGCGCGTCGGGCCCGGCGTACGGGTCGGGCAGCAGGTACACCTGCTCGATCCGCTTCGCCATTGCTCGGTGGGCTGACAGCGTGGCCGCGTCCGGCGCGGCCCGAAGCCGGAACTTGCGCTCGATCTCGATCCCGCGGGGACTCACCGGCTCATCCTGGACGGCGCGGCCTCGCAGGTCTCGCAGGATGGGCGGCCGAGGCCGCCCAAACCCGCGCTGCATCCTCTGCGACGCCCCTGCTCAGGGGATCCGCCCGAGGCTCGTGGTCGCCTGGGCCTCCAGCGCGGCTGCCGAGGCGACGGGCTTGCCGATCCCGAGGTCGCTGATCGCGAAGAAGTCCAAACCCTTGAGGACGTAGATGGATGAACCGTTGATTGTCATGCCGCTGACCGTCTCGCCCACGGTGGCCACCGCGGCCGCGTCGCCGATGCCCGACACGACCGACACCTTGAGGTCGGTTCCAGCCTGCTTCTGGAGGCCGGCGAGGAACTGGGCCTTGCCCTGGTTGACGGCCGCCTGGTTCGGGGCCAGGAGGATCGAGACGACGAAGATCACGCCGGCGGCCTGGTAGTTGCAGTGCAGGACGTTCTGGACATCGGCTTCCTTGCCGGCGGAGAGCGTCGTGCCCGCGAGCTTGTCGGCTTCGTCCTTGGTGACCAGCTGACAGGGGTCGATCGCGGTCGGCGCGGCGGTCGGCCCGGTCGTGGCCGCGGCCGCGCTGGGCGCAGTCGATGCCGCCGCGGACGGGGCCGCCGAGGCGGACGGCGCTACCGAGGGTGCTACAGGCCCAGCCGACGCGGGGGCGCTTGCCGCTGGCAGGGATGCGGCGGAGGCCGCTGATGAGGGGCCGGACGAACCGCCGCAGGCGCCGACCAGGGCAGCGACAAGCGGAACCACCAACAGCCGCGGGGACGCGCGCATGGAAGGCACCTCGACCTGACTCACCGGGTTGACCGGGCCCCCCGGTCATGACCGAAGGCGAGGGCCCGCAGTATGGCACCGCACTCCCAACCGCGCAGGCGGGCCATTCGACGACGGCGGCGTCCAGAATCCCAGGCCGCAGGAACCCTCGTTTGACGCCCCGGCGGAACGCGCGGACACTTTCGCCGAGACAGCTGTCAGGAATCGGCGCCCTGCCATCGCCGCACGAGCGCCCCCAGTCGGAGGCCGCACATGTCCCCGCTTCGTCTTCTCGCCCCCCGGACCGTCGTCCGCGCCCACTGCGACCTGCCCTGCGGCATCTATGACCCGGAGCAGGCGCGCATCGAGGCCGAGTCCTGCTACCGGATCGTGGAGAAGTACCTCGCCAATGAGGACCCCACCTTCCGGACGCGCGCGATCCACATCAAGGAAGAGCGCGCCGACCTCGTCAAGCACCACCTCGACGTCCTCTGGCACGACTACTTCAAGCCCGAGCACCTCGAGGCCGTGCCGAACCTGCACCAGCTGTTCTGGGACGCGAACAAGCAGGTCTCGAAGGTCAAGGCCTCGACCAGCCTCGACGACGCCAGGAAGCTGCTCGACCTGATCGACCAGGTCGACGCCGCGTGGAAGACCACCGGCGGCGAGGGCAAGACGCGCGTCGCCGGTCGCCCCGGCTGATCCCGTCCCTTCTCGATACTCGCTCCTGAGGCCTCGTCCGAGATGACCGTGACGGGGCCTCGGCGCGTTCGGGGGGCGTTGCGGCCGGGCGCCGGCGGCCCGCTCGGGCTGCGGGGGTTGCGCGGCCGACTCAAGGGGCCGTGGCGGGTGGCGGTGGCCGAGGCGTCGATGACGCCGTCGATCCTCGCGGGCGACTGGCTGCTGGTGGACCCGTCCGTGGGGCGCTGGCCGCGTCGCGGCTCGGTGGTGGTGTTCCGCGAGCCTGGATCCGGCGTGCTCGTCATCAAGCGCGTGGCAGGCCGACCGGGCGACTGGGTCCCCTTCTCCGACGCCTGGCTCCGGCTGGCCGACGACGAGGCGTGGCTGATGTCCGACGCCGACGACGAGGCGCTGGAGGCCGACGGGCACGGGCGCGCCGTGGACTCTCGCGCCTACGGCCCGGTGCCGGTCGAGGCGTTGGTGGGCCGGGCCTGGTTCCGCTACTGGCCGGTTCGCAGGGTGGGTCGCCTGCCGAAGCCGCCGGTGCCGGCGTTCCGACGCGGCCCGGGACCGGCGCCGAGGGACTGACCAGCGCCGGGTCGCGGTCGCGCGCCGGAGGAGGGGCTCGACCCGACGGCCTCGCTCCCCTACGATCTGCTGATGAGCGAACTGCGGTCCCACCCAGGCGGCTTCGACCCCGAGGCGCCCCTCCCCGCGGCCCCCGACCCCTGGCAGCCCCTGCCCATGCCCCACCTCCGCGACGCCCCGCCCTGGGCCATGGCGGAGATGATCTCGGCCGAGCCCGCGCTCGTCGCCCGCGTGGGCCAGCGGCTCCTCGACGACGGCTCCGCGGCCGCCCTCGCCGCATTGACCCGAGACACGATCGGCCGCGGCGAGACGGTGGTCGTCACGGGCTGCGGCACGTCTGACTACGCGGGCCGGGGCGCGGCCGCGATCCTCCGAGAAGCCTGCGCTGCCGCGGGGCTCCCCGCGCCCGGACCGCAGTCGGCCGGCGCGTTCGAGCTCTCGTGCGACCCGCCGAGCGGCCTCGTCATCGGCGTCAGCCACGAGGGCGGCACCGCCGCGACGATCGCCGCGCTGGACGCAGCCCGGCAACGCGGCGCCCGCACCGCGCTCATCACCGGCAGCGCCAACTCGCCGGCAGCCAAGGGCTGCGACGTGGTGCTGGCAACCGTGGAGATGGACCGCTCATGGTGCCACACCGTGGGCTACGTCTCGCCACTCGCCGCAGCGTGCGTCACTGCGGGGCTCATCGCCGGCCACACGCCGGACCCGCAGCGCCTCCGCCGGCGCCTCGCCATGGGGCTCGACGCCGCCCGCGGCCACCACGGCGCCATGGGCAACGCCGCCGCACGGGCCAAGCAGCTGCTCGTGATCGCGACGGGCGCCGACCGGATCACGGCCCGCGAACTGTCGCTCAAGGTGGAGGAGGCGGCCTGGCTGCCCACCACGGCCCGCGCCCTCGAGACGTTCCTCCACGGCCACCTGCCGGCGACCGGGCCTGACACGGCCCTGGTCCTGTTGCTGCTCGAGCGCGGCGCCATCGAGCGTCGTGCCGCGCGGGCGCGCCAGGCCCTGGCGGCGGCCGCCGTGGTGGGCATCAGGCCGGGGGCGATCCTCGGCGAACAGGCCGCCGCGCTGATCGGGGACACCCTGACGCCGGCCGGGCGCATCGTCGTGCCCGACATGCCCGAGCTGCCCAACGAGGCGGCGGCGCTGCTGGGCGCTGCAGCGCCGTTGCAGCTCCTGACGCTGGCCATTGCCGCGGCCCGCGGGACCAACCCGGATCCGATCCGCCGCGACGACCCGCGCTACCTGCGCGCTGCAGACGTGGCGGACACGCCGTTCTGACGGCTGCCGACACGGGGGCGGCCGAAGCCGGGCTGATCCGGGCCCGGCCACTCGGGTCGAAGCCGGGCCAGTCGGGACCGACGGAAGGCCGGAGGGGCGGGAGCAGGCCCGAGTCTGCGACGACTACGCCCGCTCGCCCGCCAGGTAGGCCCCGAGCGCCTCGACGATCAGTGCGTGGTCGCGCTCCTGGGGCAGCCCCGACACGAGCGCCACACCCACGACGCCCGTCCCGCGGACGGCCAGCGGGTAGCCGCCGCCGTGCGGCGCGTACGCGGGCCGGCCGAGCCCGGTCGAGGCCTCGAACGTCGTGCCCTCGGCGAGGTACCGCTGGCGGACGTACCAGGAGGAGTGCCCGAAGCGCTCGACCACGGCCGCCTTGCCCGCGATCCACACGTCGTTGTCGGGCGATGTCCCCGGCAGCGCCGCCCGGAACACCACCCGGCCCACCCGCCGCACCTCGATGGTGACGGCGAGCGACCGCGCCTGGGCGCGGGCAAGGAGCAGCGTCCCGATCGCGATGGCATCGGCCTCATCCAGCGAGGGCAGCGCCAGGCGCCCCTCCTCCTCGAGCAGCGCCGCCGGGTCAGTCGCAGATTCGACCGTGCTCATCAGAACAGCATCTCCGCCATCAGGTCGATCATCGGGAGGTCCCACGGCAGGAAGTCCTGGAGCATGAGCCGCTCCGCGCCCGCCGCCTCGAACCGCGCCACAGCCTCGCGGGCCTGGTCACGCCCGCCGTAGACCCAGCGCGGCTTGCGCTCGGCGAACCAGGCGTCGAAATCCTCGCCCGCCCCGCCGAACAGGTCCGCGACGGCCGTCTCGCGGCGCCGGAGCTCGTCCTCGTCTCGCCCGAGGAGCACGCCCGCCATCGCGGAGTGGGCCAGGCTCGAGGGCTCGCGGCCAATCGCCTCGCAGGCCGCATCGAGGGCCGCGTACTTCTCGGCCGCCACCTCCGGGCTGGACGACGAGAGGTTGAACTCGTCCGCGTGGCGAGCCGCGATCCGCAAGGCGCGCGGCGAGCCGGTGCCGCCGGTGATGAGGTTCGGCCGCCCGCCGTCCCGGCCGGGCAGCGAGGCCGGCTTCGGCCGGAACAACGCGTCCTCCACGGTGTAGTGGCGGCCCGCGAACGACCAGCCGTCGGGGCCCTCCCAGAGCCCGTGGAGGATCTCGAGCGTCTCCTCCAGGCGTTCCGCCCGCTCTCCGATGGGCGGGAACGGGAACCCGTGGGCCACATGCTCGTGATCGTGCCAGCCCGCGCCCAGACCCAGCTCGATGCGCCCGCCCGACATCTCGTCCACGGTCACGGCGACCTTGGCCAGGTTGCCCGGCGTCCGGAACGTCACCGGCGACACGAGCGCCCCGAGCTTGATCGTGGTCGTCTCGCGCGCAAGGCCGGCGAGCACCGCCCAGGCGTCCGTCGTGGGTCTGCCGGCCTCACCCGGGAAGCTCTCGTAGTGGTCCGACCGGAACAGCGTCTCGAAGCCGAGCGCCTCGGCCCGTTGGGCGATGGCCAGCTGCTCCGCGTACGAAAGACCCTGCTGCGGCTCGATCATCAGCGAGAAGCGCATCGGTGCTCCCTTCCTGGGCGCGGGGGCCCTTCTGGTTGACAGAACTATTCGTGTCGAGTAAATACTTCATGCGATGGAAACAACTGTCGAATCCGATCCCACCGCCGAACGCCGGCAGGCCGCGGAGACCGTGCTCGCCGGCCTCGCCGTCGCTGTCGGGTCGCTTCGGTGCGCCGGCTCGCAGCGGCTGGTCCGGCTGGGCATCAGCATGACGCACTTCAACGTCCTCACGCTGCTCCGCCACCACGAGGCGATGCCGATGGGTCGGCTCGCGGACATCCTGGATGCGTCGATGTCGAACGCCACCGGGATCATCGACCGGATGGAGGAGCGCGGGCTCGTGGAGCGGGTCCGGGTCCCGGACGACCGGCGCGTGGTGCTGGTGAGGCCCACGAAGGCAGGCCTCGACCTCGTGGACGACGTGGAACTCGTCAAGAACGAGGTCATGATCCGGGCGCTCGCCCGCCTCGACGATGCCCAGCTCGAGCGCCTCTCCGCGGCGGCAGCCGACATCGGTGAGGCCGTCGAGGCGGAGATGGCCAGCCATCCCGAGCGCTTCGGCGACCTCGAGCCCCACCTGCGCACGCACCTGCACCCGCACGCCCGCGCCGCCCAGCCAGCCCCCTGAGGGCCAGCGTCCCACCCCGCCCGCGTGGCGGCGATCCAGAAAGGAACCATCGTGGAAGCCCTTCCGTTCGACGAAGGCCCGGAGACCCCGGACTTCGCCCATGACCCGGCTCTCGGGCTGGCGCGGCGGACGAAGTTCGAGATCCTCGCCGCCATCCTGCTTGCGATGTTCCTCGGCGCCCTCGACCAGACGATCGTCGGTCCCGTCCTGCCGCGGATCGTCGGCGACCTCAACGGCGCCGACTACTACACCTGGGTCGTGACGGCCTACCTGCTCACGAGCACGGTCACCGTCCCGGTCTACGGCAAGCTGTCCGACCTGTACGGCCGCCGGCCGATGCTGCTGCTGGGCATCGTGCTGTTCCTGGTGGGCTCCGCGCTGTCGGGACTGAGCCAGTCGATGTGGCAGCTGATCCTGTTCCGGGGCATCCAGGGCCTGGGCGCGGGCTCGTTGTTCCCGATCGCCCTCGCGGTCATCGGCGACCTGTTCACGCCGGCCGAGCGCGGCAAGTACCAGGGCCTGTTCGGCGCCGTCTTCGGCATCGCGTTCCTGCTCGGCCCGGGCCTGGGCGGGTTCCTGACCGACACCTTCAGCTGGCACGCCATCTTCTACGTCAACGTGCCGATCGGCATCCTCGCCCTGGTCGTGATCACAGCCCTGCTGCCCAACGTGCGCAAGGAGGGCGCCCGGCCGAAGATCGACGTGCTCGGCAGCGCCACGCTGGTGGGCGGCCTGGTGCCGATCCTGATCGCGCTCACGATCGCCGAGGACGGCAACTGGGGCAACCCCTGGATCTGGGGGCTGATCGGCCTGGGCGTCGTGCTGATCGTGACGTTCGTGGTCATCGAGGCGCGAACAGAAGAGCCGATCATCCCGCTCCACCTGTTCCGCAGCCGCACCTTCAGCGCCTCGATGGTCGCCATCTTCCTCGCGACGTTCGGGTTCGGCGCCGCGATCATCTTCCTGCCGCTGTACTACCAGGTCGTGCAGGGCGCCAGCGCCACCGAATCGGGCTACAAGCTGCTGCCGTTCCTCGGCGGCCTGATCCTGAGCTCCATCGCCTCGGGCCAGGTCGTGGCGCGCACCGGGCGCTACAAGCCGGTGCTCCTGGTCGGCATGGTGTTCCTCGCCGTCGGCCTGGCGCTGATGACGCAGCTCCGCGCCGAAACCTCCGACGCGATGCTCTGGTCCTGGATGTTCGTCACCGGGCTGGGCGTCGGCCCGACGTTCGCCGTGTTCACCATCGTGGTCCAGAACTCGGTGCCGTTCCACGAGCTGGGCGCGGCCACGAGCGACCTGACGCTGTTCCGCCAGATCGGGACCACCGTCGGGCTCACGATGGCGTTCACGCTGTTCCGCAACAACCTCACGTGGGACCTGCTGCGCAGCGAGATCGTCAACCGCGGCGTGCCCGCGACGTTCGTCCCGGCGGCAGCACCGCCGGGCTTCGACCTCGGCGCGCTGACCAACCCAGTGGGCGCCAGCACCGCGATGGACTTCCTGACCAAGGTCCCGGCGCAGGTCCAGCCGCTGTTCGTCGAGGGCTTCCACAGCGCGCTGACCATCGCGATCGCGAACAGCATGTGGCTGGGCGTGGGCGCGACGATCGCCGCGCTGGGGGCCACCGTGTTCCTCCACGAGATCCCGCTTCGGCAGACGCACGCCCCCCGGGCCACGTCCGCAGCGTCCTCGACGACGGGCGAGGGGCGCGCCAACATCGCCGAGGCCACCAGCCGGACCGCCCTCGATTGAGGCCGCCACCATGGCCAGCGTGCTCGCGTTCCCGCCGCTGCGGCTCGCACCCGGGTCGGACGCCGCGCCGTTCGCCCCGGCGCTCCCGCTGGCCGAACTGCCGGCGGGGGCGATGCGGCGGGTCACGTTCGGCGACGTCGACGTGCTGCTGGCGCACACGTCGTCGGGGATCGCCGCCGTGGACGACCGCTGCCCGCACATGGCGGCGCCGCTCTCGATCGGCGAGCTCGACGGGTGCGTCGTGGCCTGCCCGCTGCACAACGGGCGGTTCGACCTGTCAACCGGCGAGCCGATCCAGATGCCCACCACGGGCGGCCTGCTCCCCGATGGCGACTACGTCCCCACGTGGTCGCCGCCCGGTCGGGAGCCCAAGGAGGACCCGCCCGGCAAGAAGGCGGACGCTCGTCGGCTCACCCGCGTCCGGCGGTTCCGCTACTACCCGGTGCGAATCTCCGACGATGGCGTGGTGGAGGTGGCGGTTCCGCGCTGAGCCAGGACGGAGCCAGCCGATGAGCAACCTCTCATCTCAGCCACAGCGGCCGCTGAGATCTCCCGTCCGATGCTGCGTGGCATCCGAGGCCGGTACTCTCCTCCCCGCCGGTAGCGGATGAAGCGGCAACATGTCGGAGCCCCCGCAGAGCTCTGGCGACCGACGGAAGCGACGCAGCCCCCGCCCCCCAGGGATTGCGTCGTTTTCGTTTGTGGCGCGGGGTTCGCCTCGGACTCGCGTCGGCCCCGGGATCCTCCGGATCGCGTCGTCTTGGTTGGTGGCGGAGCGGGTCTCGCTGGTCGCCGCCCCCGGCACCGGGGGCTAGCGATTGCGCTCGACGAACAGGATCCCGCCCAGGACGATCGCGGCCCCGACGAGCTGCACCGGCGTCAGCACCTCGCCCAGCACGAGCCACGCGATGGCGGTGGCGATGATCGGCTCGGTCATGCCCACCACCGAGGCCTGCGACGCCCGCAGGTGCTGCATCGACACGACCACCAGCGAGAACGGGACCACCGTCCCGAGCAGGACCACGTACCCCACGAGCAGCGGCACGGGCCAGGCGACGGCGCCCGTCGCGGGCACGGTGGTGCTCCCCGCCATCGACGCCCAAGGGAACGACCACCATGGCTGGGCCACCACCCAGAACAGCGCCGCGGCGCCCATGCCCCACATCGTGAGCGACACCGGGTCGCGCCGGTACGGCCCGCGGACCTGCGCGTCGGCGCTGAGGTAGTAGACGACGAGCGCCAGCATCGCCCCGACCGCCGCGATGACCCCGATCGCATCGAGCTGGAATCCCTGCCAGACCTGAGCGACCACGGCGAGGCCGACGAGCGCCGCCAGCAGGCCCACCCACACGGCCGGGGGCGTCGAGTGGCCGAGTCGGAAGCGGAACCAGAGCGCGATCACGAGCGGCGAGGTGAACTCGATCAGCAGGGAGATGCTGATCGGGATGCGCGAGATCGACACGAAGTAGAGCGACTGCGTCGCGGCGACGCCGAGGATCCCGTACACGAGCAGCAGCGGGAGCTCGCCGCGCCGGAGCCGCAGCGCCGATCGGCGCGTGAACGCGACGAACACGAGGAGCACCAGGAACGCGCCCGTGGTCCGCAGCTGCGAGAGGCGCAGCGCGTCGACGCCCGTCTCCATCGCCGCCTTGGCGACGGTCCCGTTGAGCGAGAACAGGAACGCGGCGACCAGGTACAGCGCGTACCCGCGGAGGGGGCTCCTCCGGAGCGCCGGAACGACGCCCGGCAGCGGCTCGGCGAGGTCGGTCACCCCTCGATGCCGTTGGCCTTCGCGTACGCGGCGATGATCGACACCGCCTCGGCCGGGTCGTCGGTGACCTTGAGCAGGGCGATGTCGCCTTCCGCAACCGCACCGGCGGGCAGCTGGACGGCGCGCATCCAGTCGATCAGGCCGTCCCAGTAGGCGTGGCCGATCAGCACGACCGGGAAGTTGCGGATCTTGCCGGTCTGGATGAGGGTCAGGCTCTCGAACAACTCGTCGAGCGTGCCGAAGCCGCCGGGCATGATCACGAACGCGTCCGCGTACTTCACGAACATCGTCTTGCGGGCGAAGAAGTAGTGGAACGAGATCGACAGGTCGACGTAGGGATTGAGGTGCTGCTCGTGCGGCAGCTCGATGTTGCAGCCGATCGAGAGGCCGCCCGCCTCGTGGGCGCCGCGGTTGGCCGCCTCCATCGACCCCGGGCCGCCGCCCGTGATCACGGCGAAGCCGGCCCGAGCCAGGTCACCGCCGATCCGGCGGGCAAGCTCGTACTGCGGGGTCTCGGTCCTCGTCCGCGCCGACCCGAACACCGCCACGGCCGGCCCGACGCCGGCGAGCGCCTCGAACCCCTCGACGAACTCCGAGAGGATCCGCAGGACGCGCCACGTGTCCTCCTCGAGGAACGGCGGGCGGCCCGCCGGGCGCGTCGCGAGGAGCTTCTCGTCCTCGGTCGTGCGCCGGCCGCCCATGCGCTCGGCCGCCTCGGGGCGCATCGCCACGCGCCCGCTGCGGACGGTCCAGGGGCCCGGGGTCAGGGCGGGTGGCTTGGGATCCTGCGGGGTGCTCACGCTGAGGGAGGATGCCACGCCGCGACGAGGAGCGTGGGCGCCCGGCGCAAGGCGACAGCGGCGCGGACTCGCGCGAAGGCCGTAACCCGAGGTGCAGGACGACCGTCTTCATGTCGGCCCGCCGACACTCGCGCCCGCAGACGGCGAGAAGCCCACGGCGAGGAGTACAGAGGCTCGATCCCATGGACGGCGCTAGTCGTTCTCGGCGTCCTGCGCGTCGTTTCGACGCCCTCCTCCTCGGTGTGCTATTGGCCGCCACTGCCTGCGGATCTCCCGCACCCTCCCCTTCCGGCCCGCAGGCAGCACAATCGAGCGCAACCGTGGCGCCGCCGTCCCCCACTGCCTTCCCCAGTCCATCAGGAAACGCTGGGCCCACGTCGGCCCCCTCCGCCTCGCCGAATGCAGCCCCCGTCGCCGAGCTAGCCGCCGGGCTGCTGGCCATCACCGTGTCGGACGGCGTTCGCGTGCGATCGCTGCCGCATGTCGCGGACGACTCGATCAAGTACAGCCCCGTGCTGCCGACCGGCGCGAGCCTGCTCGTCACCGGCGGTCCCGTCGTCGCGAGCGGGTACACCTGGATGGAAGTCGCCCCGCTGTCCGTCAAGCTCGCCGGCGGCGTCGATCGCGGATGGGTGGCCGTCGCGGACCATGACGGCACGCCATGGGTGGCTGTCGATCCCGATCCGACTCCAGGCTACGAGCTCGCGAGCAGCTCGGCCGCCCGGGTTGCGGGAACGCTCGCCGCGGCGAAGCGCGAGGCGTCCCAGGCGAACGCATTCGGCGTCGCGCTCTACCGCAAGCTCCTGGCCAGCGGGACCGTCAAGGCGTCGAGCGGCATGGTCTTCTCGCCGACGAGCATCGTGGACGCCCTCGCCATGGCCCGCGCGGGGGCAAAGGGCGAGACGGCGACGCAGATGGACGCAGTGCTGCGGGCAGCCGGCTGGGACGAGCTTGGCCTGGGGATCGCGTCTCTGGACGAGCAGCTCGCCTCACGCGACGCGACCTTCGCCGACTTCGAGGGGAAGCTGCACACGCTGGCGCTCCGACTCGCCAACATCGCCTTCGTCCAGCGCGGCTTCCCCGTTGACTCCACGTATCTCGCGCGCGTGGGCCGGACGTTCGGGGCCGG
The DNA here is from genome assembly GCA_021783095.1 of Chloroflexota bacterium. Classification (GTDB taxonomy): domain Bacteria; phylum Chloroflexota; class Limnocylindria; order Limnocylindrales; family CSP1-4; genus CAIXZV01. Next base: position 48,645 of record JAJXUG010000014.1, read on the forward strand.
GATCGCCCTCGTGGACTTCAAGGCCGACACCGCAGGAGCGATCCGGGCGGTCAACGGCTGGGTCAGTCGCCAGACGATGGGGCGGATCCCGGTGATCGTGGACAAGAACTCGATCACGGACGCAACGCGCCTCGCGCTGGTGAACGCGATCTACCTCAGGGCCAACTGGGCTCGGGAGTTCTGGCCGTCCCAGACGCGGCAGGAGGCGTTCGCTGTGCCCGGTGGCCGCGCCGTGAGCGTGGCGATGATGCACCAGGACGGCGCGCAGTCCATCGGCCTCGCGACGGGTCTCGGCTGGAAGGCGACCGAGCTCTACTACCTGGGCAAGGACGGCCGGCCGCTGGCGATGACGCTGATCCTCCCCGACAACCTGACGGCCTTCGAGCGGACGCTCTCGACGAGCGTGCTCGACGCCGTGCAGGCGAAGATAACCGCCGAGGAGCGCCGTATCGAGAAGTCGACGGAAGCCACCTCGGCCGGCGACTGCGGCACCTACGCGTACCAAGTCGCCCTCGGCCTGCCACGCTTCGGCGTGGAGACGGCGGTCGAGCTCGCGAGGATCCTCGGGGCGATGGGGATGCCGCTCGCGGTGACGCGCGGCGCGGCCGACTTCACGGCCATCAACCCTGACGCGCAGCTGTACATCAACGCCGTCGTCCACAAGGCGAACGTCGACGTGGACGAGAAGGGCACGACGGCCTCGGCCGCGACTGTCGTGAGCGTGGACACCGGCGGCTGCACGGGCCCGGAGCCGGCGAAGACGGTCGCGCTCACGTTCAACCGTCCCTTCCTATTCCTGATCAGGGACGTCAAGACCGGCGCGATCGCATTCATCGGCCGGGTAACGGACCCGACCAAGCGCTGACCGCGGCCACGTCCGGGACGCGATGTCTGCCCGACTGCCGCATGCCTAGCCGCGATGCGCCGCGGCGCCTACGAGCGCCGGACAAGAAGCGCCCGGTCGCGGCGCTCGACGAGCGCCAAGCTGCCGCTTCGCCGTGTCGTCGGGCCGATCCTGGCGCTCGCGACACGCCATTCCCCGCGCCGTGGCGCTCGCACAGCGCCATCCTGAACACCGCGGGGCTCGACACCAATGACTTGGCGCGCCGACAGCGCCACTGAGGCGAACGATGCCGTCCGAGGCGTGGGCCCCTACTTCGGCCGGGCGAGCCAGGCCCTCCAGGCGTCCTCGGCCTTGCCCGCGGTCACATCGTCGCCGTAGCGCACCAGCGGCAGGCGGAGGAGCCGCACGTCCGAGAGGAGGCGGGCCGCGATGCCGGCCGTGTCGGTGGTCAGGTACGCGAGGCCCTGCTCCTTGTACTGGCGGCTCTCGGTGTCGAGACACGCCGCCGCGCCCAGCTTGTCCGTGAACCGGCGCAGCTCCCCGGCCGCGATGGGCTTCTTGCGCAGGTCCACGAAGTGCACGACGATCCGCCGCTCCCGGAAGAACCGCAGCGCGCCGCGCGTGGCCTGCGAGTCCTCGAGGCCGAAGACCTGGATGTTCGGCATCTTCTTGGTGGGCGTCTTGCCGAGCGGGGCGGGCATGGGCGCAGGGTAGCGCGCTGGCCGCGTACCATGGCGGCAGGAGGATCCCCGATGACCGTCTGGTTCACCGTGCAGCTCGACGACCGGCCCGGCGCCCTCGCCCGCGTGGCGCAGGCGCTCGCCGACCGCGGCGTCAACATCACCGGCATCGTCGGCGTGGCAGAGGACACCGGCGGTGCCCTGATGCTGACGACGAGCGACCCCGCCGCCACGCGCGAGGCGTTCACCAGCCTCGGCATCGCCTTCGAGGACCACGACCCCACCGGCTCCGATCCCGGCAGCATGTCGATCTCGGACATCGTCGCGAGCCGCGCCGGCTGACGCCCCATGCCCCGCCGCCACCCCAATCCCCTGCCGCCGACGACCGCGGTCCGCCTCGATGTCGAGGACGAGCCCGGCGCGGTCGCCGCGATCGCGGCAGCCGTGGCACGCGCCGGCGGACGGCCGCGGTCGCTCACGACGATGCGCCGGGCGGCGGCGCGGGATGCCGATGGCGGGCTGGGCCAGGCGGAGCTGGAGCTCGAGGTGGAGGGCGCTGACGAGGCCGCGCTGATCGCCGCGCTCCAGCCCCTGCGCGAGGTCGTCGAGATCCGCAAGACCCGTCCGATGGACAAGGTCTTCGGCAAGCGCGTGATCATCGTGGGCGGCGGCGCGCAGGTGGCGCAGGTCGCCCTGGGCGCGGTGACCGAGGCCGACCGCCACAACATCCGCGGCGAGCGGATCTCGGTGGACACGATCCCGCTCGTGGGCGAGGACGCCATCGCCACGGCCGTCCGCGCGGTGATCGACCTGCCCCGCGCCCGGCTGCTCGTGCTCGCGGGCTCCATCATGGGCGGCGACATCAGCCGTGCCGCGGACGAGCTGCGCGCGGTGGGCATCCCGATCATCGCGCTCAACATGGTGGGCTCGATCACCGACCACGTGGACCTGGTGGTCAGCGACCCGGTCCAGGCCGGGACGATGGCCGTCATGGCCGTCGCCGACACCGCCACCTTCGAGCTGGCGCGGCAGCGCGGCAGGCGGCTCTAACCGACCGGACTGGCGCGAGGAGGCCGTCCCGATGCGCATCGCCACCTGGAACGTCAACTCGCTCAAGGCCCGTCAGGAGGCCGTCGAGAAGTGGCTGGCCAAGGCCGAGCCCGACGTGCTCCTGATCCAGGAGACCAAGCTCTCCGACGCCGACGCGCCGGTGATGCCGTTCTCGATGCTCGGCTACGAGCTGGTCCACCACGGCGAGGGGCGCTGGAACGGGGTCGGGATCCTCACCCGCGTCGGCGCCAGCGATGTCGTCTCGAACTTCGGGGATGGGCCGGTCCGCGACTCGTCCGCGGGCTCCGGGCTGACGGTCAGCGAGGAGGACGACTTCAACCCGTTCGACGAGGCGCGGATGGTGTCGGCCGTGTGCGGGGGCGTGCGGGTCGTGAGCCTCTACGCGCCGAACGGGCGGATCGTCGGATCGCCGTTCTTCGCGGGCAAGCTGCGCTGGTTCGAGCGGCTGCGCCGCTGGCTCGACGAGACGCAGGCGCCCGACGCGCCGCTGGTCCTGGGCGGCGACTTCAACGTGACCCCCGCCGACGAGGACGTCTGGAGCCCTGCGCGGGCGCACGGGGGCACGCACGTGTCGGAGCCCGAGCGCGACGCGCTGGCTGCACTGCGCTCCTGGGGGCTGGCGGACGCGTATCGCGCGGTGCGCCCCGAGCGCGGGCGGTTCTCCTGGTGGGACTATCGCGCGGGCATGTTCCACCGCAACGAGGGGATGCGGATCGACCTCCTGTACACGTCGGCACCCGTGGCCGCGCGCGTCGTGTGGGCGGAGATCGACCGCGAGGCCCGCAAGGGCCCGCCCACGCCGTCGGACCACGCGCCGGTCGTGATTGACCTCGACGAGCCGGGCAAGGCGTTCGACGCGGGCTGGGAGGGCGCGCTGGCGCGCATCGCCGCCCGGACGAAGCCGCGCCCGTGACCGAGGGTCAGCGAGCCGCGGCGAGACCGAGCCAGCCCATCACGTTGCGGGCGAAGCGGTCGAAGGACGCGTAGGAGACGCCCACCGCATAGCGGTTGCCGAGCACGCCGCCGAAGATGAAGGTCCCCGCGTCGAACACACGGCCGCCGGCGGCTGAGACCCGGATGGTCATGGTTCCGGTCAGGGTCGTCCCGTTCACCCGATAGGGCGCCGTGCCCCTGCTGATGGCCACGCCGCCGGATACGGGTTGGGCCCTGTCGGCCTCGCCGAGCAGCAGGCCGGTAAGCTGCGTCCCCGTCCGCCAGCCCGTGCCCGCGCGCGCCCACGCCGGCATGGCGGCCGTCACGACCTCGTTGTGGCGGATGTGGCCGCCATCCACGACACCCGAGTACTCGCCTCCGAACAGCGCGGCTTCGGGGCGGTTGACCGGGGGGCTGGCCCATCGGACGGTCATGAGCGAGGGGTCGACGGCGCCGATCGGGTCGCGCGTGCTCTTGTAGCACACGATGTCGTAGGGGCGGGCCGATCCCGCCGGACCCGGGACCAGGCGGACCTGCCAGTAGAACGAGTTGGCACCGAAGTAGGCGACGTTCATGTCACCCGCCCCGTTCACGTGGGCGTCGACCCAGTCGAACAGCGACTTGGTGACGTACTCCGTGTGCTGGGGGATCACGAGGACCTTGGGCGCGGTCGCCGGCGGGTGCATCGCAAGGTCGTAGTCGGTGGTGAAGGCGAGCGGGTAGCCGTGCCGGAGGAGCCAGCGCAGCGTGTAGCGGTCGTAGTTGGGATAGAGGGACAGACCGCCGTTGCTGTTGTACGGCCGGTCGAACGACACGGCGTAGGAGCGAATCTTGGTGCTGTAGAAGTTGCCCACGCCCCAGCCGTTGTAGGCCTGGTAGTCCATGACGGGCAGGACGAACAGGGCACCGGCGGGATTGATCGAGGGGCTTCGGACGGCGAACACCGTGCCGGAGCTCCGGCCGGACGAGTCACGCGCATAGACCGTGTAGACCCCGGGACGCCAGCCTCTCGTCGGGATCGAGACGGACACCGGCCAGTTGGCTCGAACGGTGTGCATCACCGTGTCGACGGTGCGCGCGGCGCGATAGTCCCGGCCGCGGTAACCCGAGTGGCTGAAGACCTGGACCGCACTCGTGCCCTCGCGGTACACCCTGATCGAGTACGAGGACGACGTCGTGCTCGTGTGCAGGCGGAGGGCCTGTCCGGGCAGGACCGACGGCCGGTCCGGGTAGACCTGGATCCGCCCGTCATTCGGCTGGAGGTAGACCGTTGACGGGTCCATCCCCTCGTCACCGTCTGCCTCGTCAGCGGCCGGGTCGGCCGCCACGGCGGCGGCCGACGGTGTCTGCCCGTCGGGCCCCGATGCGATGGCGTCTCCCGGGGGCCGAGCCGGGCCGAGGGCGGGCGCAGACGGATCGGGATACTGCCAGGCAGGGGCAACCGGAGCCGGAGAGAGGAAGCCCGCGAGCGGGAGCGTGAGCCCCGCCACGAGCGCGATTGCGGCGATCCCTCGTTTCGTCATGCGGCTTCCATCGTGCGTCCAACTGCGTACGTCAGCGACCTACGGTCGCATCGAACGCCCCGCCGGACGATGGGTCGTTGGTCCTGTGCGGCCACGACGTCACGTTGACGAGCGCCAGCATGATGCCATGGTTGGCAGGATCCGCGGTCGCCGCGCCGCGGTCGACTCGCGGCGCCCCGAACGCAAGGGCTTCAGGACCTCGCGGCGGCCAGTTCCGGCGGCACCGGCACAGACGCCGGCTCGCGCGCCGCCGTCACGAGCGTCCCCGCCTCGCCGCGGAGCATCGCCCCCGCGTCGGCGAGTGCCCCGATCACGGCGAAGCCATCCCCTCGCTCTCGGCGTCGAGGATGTCGAGCGGGTACGTCTCGTCGGGCCGATAGGAGCGCGTTGCCGCCCAGGGCGGCCACCACGCGCATCAGCCGACCTCTGGGCGAGCCAGGGTCGCGACCAGCACGGCCTTGATCGTGTGCATCCGGTTCTCGGCCTGGTCGAACACGATCGAGGCCGTCGACTCGAACACCTCGTCGGTCACCTCCATCGCCTCGAGGCCGTACCGCTCGTGCATCTTGCGTCCCGTCTCCGTCTCCAGGTCGTGGAAGGCAGGCAGGCAGTGCATGAACTTGACGCTCGGGTTGCCCGTGGCGCGGAGCATCGCGGCGTCCACCTGGTACGGCCGGAGCATCGCGATCCGCTCGTCCCACACCGACTCGGGCTCGCCCATCGAGACCCAGACGTCGGTGTAGATGACGTCGGCCCCGCGGACGCCCTCGTCGACGTCCTCGGTGACCGTGATCCGGGCGCCGCTGCGGCGCGCGATGGCGAGCGCTGGCTCGAGGAAGTCGTCGCGCGGCCAGACCGGCAGGGGCGCCACGATCCGCAGGTCCATGCCCATGATCGCCGCGCCGAGCAGCCACTCGTCGCCCATGTTGCTGTGCGCGTCGCCCACGTACGCCAGCGCCACGCCCGCCAGGGGCTTCGCGACCCGCTCCTGGATCGTGAGCAGGTCGGCGAGGATCTGGGTGGGGTGGTCCTCGTCGGTCAGTCCGTTGTAGACCGGCACGCCGGCATACCGCGCGAGAATCTCGACGTCGGTCTGGTGGAAGCCCCGGAACTCGATCGCGTCGTACAGGCGGCCCAGGACGCGGGCGGTGTCCTTGACCGACTCCTTCTTGCCGACATGGCTTCCCGACGGGCCGAAGTAGGTGACGTTCATGCCCTGGTCGTAGGCGGCGACCTCGAACCCGATCCGCGTCCGCGTCGAGTCCTTCTCGAAGATCAGCGCGATCGAGCGGCCGTCGAGGCGGCGGCGCTCGCGGCGCTCGCGCTTCTCCGCCTTGAGGGTGGCCGCGAGCGTCAGAAGGCCCTCGATCTCGTCCGCGGAGAAGTCGCGCAGGGTCAGGAATGACCGCCCGGCCAGCGGGGCGTCGTGGTGGTGGGCCATCGCCGGACTCCAGGATGCGCCACAGCCAACGCGGACATCGCGGGTGCGCCGTGGCGGCAACCCGCGGTGATGTGGCCTCGAATGTGCGACGGCCCTGGCCGCCTTGTCATGGTCCCTCCGGCCCGTTGCGGGCGGGCCGCCTGTGCCCCGGACTCCTTCGGGGCGCCGGGCGGCTGCGGGGCGCCCCTGGAGCGTTTCGGGTCCCGGGTCCCTCACGCGGCGGTGAACGCGCCGTCGCGCAGCACCGGCACGAGGCCCGTCGCGTCGAGTTCGGCGGCCAGGTCGACGTCGCTCGCGAAGCCGACGTCGAGGAGCTCTCGGCCCGAGGCGCAGTCGGCGAGCACGCGCGCGATGTCCGGAAGGAGGCGCTCGAAGGCAGCGGCCGCGAGCCGCGCCTCCGGCGACGGGGTTGTCGCGCCCAGGGCCGCCAGGACCGCGCCCGCGCCGAGCATGTCCTCGATGCCCGGGCGCAGCGTGCCATCGGGCCACTGCTCGCCGGCGGGGACGACGGCGATCGCCCCGCCGTGCTCCCGGGCGAACCGCGCCACCGCCGACGCGTTGCGCAGACAGCCGGCCACGACCGTCGCGCCGGTCTCGGCCGCCAGGACCGCGCACGTGGCTCCATTGGGCGACGGGAGAACCAGGCGATCCCCGGGTGCGAGCGTCGCCAGCGAGGCGGGCGAGAGCGAGGGCCCGGGCCCGGCGCGGCGCGACTGGGCGAGGACGGCCCCGAGGCTCCTCGCACGCTCGGCCGCGGTGTCGTCGCGGAACCGGTGCGGGAAGACCGTCGCGCCCCGCTCGACCGCGACCGACACGGCAGTCGTGAACGAGAGCACGTCGACGATGACGACGAGGTCCGCGACCGGCGCCAGGAGTCGAACCCCCGCCTGGCCCCACTCGAGGCGGGCGTCGAAGCCGTGCTGGTCGAGGCTCCGGGCAAGCTGATCGTCGGCGGTCAGGTTCACCCCCAGAGCCTAGCGCGGTCGTGCGCAAACGAGTCATCGCCCGAGGAGCGGGGCGGCGCGGCGCCGATGATGACGGGCTCAGGATGGGCGCGCTCACACATCAACGACCGCCTCGGGCACGAGGCCGGGGATCGCGCCCTGTGCGAGGTCGCCGGCCTGCTGCGGGGAGGCTCGTTCCGCGACGCCGACCTGGTCGCCCGGCTGGGCGGCGACGAGTTCGCGATTCTGGCGACGGAGGTCTCGCCGGCGGACGGAGACCTGTTCGTGACGCGCGTGGCCGACGCCGTGGGGCGCGCGAACGGGCAGCCGGATCGCGAGTTCACGCTGTCGCTGAGCGTGGGCACCGCCATGTTGGACCCGAAGCAGCCGCAGAGCCTCGACGAGCTGATCCGCAATGCAGACCGCCGGATGTACCGGGCGAAGAACGCCCGGAGGACGGCCGCGCTGCCCGGCCCGTAGCCGGCACCGAGCCAGTGCGAGACCGCGGCGCGGTCGGCCGCCGGCCCGATGGCTCCCTAGACCATCTCGACGTCGAGCACCTCGGGGGTCGACCCGATCCCGCGCGCCCGCGGCAGCGCCATAGCGCCGATGACGGCGGTGATCGCCAGCGACAGCGCGAACGCCGGCGCAATGCCGGCCCTGACGATCAGGTAGTGGATCGGCAGATAGAACGCGACGGTCCCGGGCAGCCCGATCAGCGCGCCTCGCAGGGTGCCGATCGCCGCTGGCCGGCCGCCGTGGAGGAACGCGAACACGGACAGCACCGACACGTAGACCGGGAATGTGGTGACGATGCCTGACACCGTGGGCCCGAGCAGCGGGGCGACGGTCGTCAGGCCCACCACGAGCACGGTGCCGACGACCACCCGGGCCGGCATGTCCCAGGCGGGGTGGCGCGCCGTCGACGGGCCATTCGTGGACGCGGGCAGGACGCGCAGGGTGGCCAGGATCGCCAGCGTCACCAGCGCAGCGAGCAGCACCAGCGGCCAGCCGGCGGCGAACTGGAGGGCGAGCCCGGCCGCGACGTAGCACCCGGTCGCCACGACGAGGGCCACCGCCGGCCCGCGCGACGACGCGGCCGCGAACCCGAGGCCGTACGCCACGATCGCGCCCAGGCCGAGCATCGTGCCCACCGCCGCGCCGGACGCGAACTGCGGCCCGTGGTCGAGGGCCACGAAGAACAGCACGGGCCCCGAAGTGAGCGGCAGGGCGACGATCCAGCCGGCGACCGCCGGGCCCCATCGTCGCGCCGCAAGGCTCGCGCCGCCGATGAGGAGCGGAGTCAGCGTGAGCTTGAGCAGCAACAGCACGAGCGCCAACGATACCGGGGGCGCGAGCGCCGGGCGGGGGCGATGCGCGTGCCGCCCGGGCGCGCCGGGCCCGAGCGCGCGGTGTCCGCGCCCCGGCCCCTCCTAGTCCAGCGAGACAGTCTGCTCCCAGGCCGGCACGTCCACGGTCAACCCCAGCGCGGCCACCTTGGGCGCCAGCGCCTGCTGCGCGGGCGGGTCGCCGTGGACGAGGTAGACGTGCGCGGGCACGCCCGGGTCGCCCGGTTTGCGGCCGCGGATGAAGCCGCCCAGCCAGGCGAGCAGCTCTGGCTCGTCGGCGTGGGCCGAGAACCCGCCGAGCGAGCGGATCGTCGCCCGGACCGGCATCTCGCGCCCATCGATGCGCGCGGTCGTCGCGCCCCGGACGAGGTGGCCGCCCAGCGTGCCCTCGCCCTGGTACCCGACGAACAGGATCGTCGCGGACGGGTCGTCGAGCAGCCGCGACGCATGCCCGACCGACCGACCGCCCGTGAGCATCCCGTTCGACGCGACAACCACGTACGGCGGCGGCGTGCGCGCGATCCGCTCCGACTCCTCGTAGTCGCGCACCACGTGCTGGCCCGGGTAGTCGAGCGGCGCCTCGTTCGCGCGGAGGAGCGCGGCCGTCTCCTCGTCGTACGCCTCTGGGTGGTGGCGGTACACGTCCGAGGCCGACTTCGCCATCGGCGAGTCGAGGTACAGCGGCAGCTGCGGGATCCGCCCGGCGTCGACGAGCCGGTGCAGCTCCCAGACGATCTCCTGCGTGCGGCCGATGGCGAACGACGGGATCAGCAGCACGCCCCTGCGCTGGGCCGTCTCGCGGACGGTGGTCGCGAGCATGTCGATCGAGCGATCCGCGGCCTCGTGCTCGCGCCCGCCGTAGGTGCTCTCGCACAGGACGACATCGGCCGAATCGACCGGCGTGGGGTCGCGCAGGATTGGCGTGCCGGGTCGGCCGAGGTCGCCCGAGAAGACGACGATGGTGTCGCGGCCGCCCGTGCTCCGGGCGAGGCGCATCCGCACGATGGACGAGCCCAGGATGTGGCCTGCGTCGAGCAGCATGACGTGCACGCCCTGCGCCACCTCGGTCTCGACCCCGTAGGCCACCGGCGCGAAGTGCGGCAGCGTGGCCTCGGCGTCGTCCTCGGTGTACAGCGGCTCGTCGAGGTCCAGCTCGACCTCCGGGCCGGCGGACCGCAGGATCTCCTCGGGGTCCGGGCCGCCGGGGCTGGCTGCGCCGTCGGCGGCCAGCTGGACCGCCTCGTCGAACAGCACCTCCTCGCGCGCGTCGTCCGCGGTGGCCCGCTCCGGGTGGTGCCGCCCGCGGCGCGCCGCGCGCTTGGCGAACTCCACCTGAAGCTTCGCCGAGTCGAGCAGGACGAGGCGCGCGAGCTCCGCGGTCGCGGCGGTGCACACGATGCGCCCCCGGAAGCCCTCGCGCACCAGCAGCGGCAGCAGGCCGCAGTGGTCGAGGTGGGCATGGGTGAGGACCACTGCGTCGAGCGACGCCGGGTCGACGCCCAGCGGGACCCGATTGCGCACGGCCTCGGCCGGCCCACCCTGGAACATCCCGCAGTCCACGAGCACCTGCGCGTGGCCGGTGTCGACGAGATGGCGCGAGCCGGTGACCGTGCGCGCGCCGCCGAGGAAGGTCAGCTCCATGCCGAGATCGTGACACAGCCGCGGGCGCCAAGTGCAGCGATGCCGCCATGAGCGAGCCCCGCGTGCACGCCTGTTCCGCATCCATGGCGGCGCGGCTTCGCGTCGGAGGCGAGATCTTCGGGCGGCTCCCTAGACCCGGACGAAGACCAGCGCGTCCACCATCACGGCCGCGAACAGCAGCGTCAGGTAGCTGATCGAGTACTTGTAGAGGCGGATCGACTGCGTCAGCGACCCCTCAGGCGATGTGCCCTGCGTCCACAGGACATAGGCGCGCCAGAGGAACACGGCGCCCAGCCCCACCGCCGCGACGAGGTAGACCAGGCCCATCCCGGCGATCAGGTAGAACGCCAGGCTGATCGCAACCAGGACCACGGTGTAGATGGCGATCTGGCGCGTCGTCTCGGGCACCCCCTTGACCACCGGCAGCATCGGGATGCGGGCGGCCTCGTAGTCCTTGCGGATGCGCAGCGCGAGCGCCCAGAAGTGCGGCGGCGTCCAGTAGAAGACCAGCAGGAACAGCACGACCGCCGGGATCTCGATCCGCCCGGTCACCGCCGCCCACCCGATGACCGGGGGCAGGGCGCCGGCCGCACCGCCGATCACGATGTTCTGGGTCGTGTGGCGCTTGAGCAGGATCGTGTAGACGACCACGTAGAACGCGATCGCGAGCAGCGTCAGGAATGCGGCGACGAGGTTGACGAAGAAGGCCATCGCGGCAACCGAGATCGCGCCCAGCACGACGCCGAACAGCATCGCGTCCTCGGGCGTGACGTCGTGCGCCGGCAGCGGGCGTCGTCGGGTGCGCGACATCAGCAGGTCGATGTCGCGGTCGAGGTACTGGTTGATGGCGTTGGCCGAGCCGGCGGCGAGCGAGCCGCAGACCAGGGTCCAGAACGCGAGGCGGAACCATTCCGGCGCGTTCATCCCGGGCAGGTTGCGGGTGGCGAGCACCATCGCCGGGATCGTGGTGATGAGCAGCAGCTCGATGATCCGGGGCTTGGTGAGCGCGATGTAGGCGCGGACCGTGTCGCCGGTCGAGCGCTTCGTCAGCACCTCGGCGCCACCGCCCCCGCCATCGCCGACGCCCGAGTCCGCCTCAACCTCGGCCCCGGCCATCCGCGCCTCGTAGTACGACGCGACCGCGACCGCCACGGCCAGCGCCCAGACCACGGCCCCGTCGATCACGTGGAGCGTCCGCGCCCAGGGCGCGAGCGCGGTGAACACCAGCAGCGCGCCGATCCCCACCTGGACCGTGAACAGGGCGCCCATCCACACCGCGAGGCGCACGATCCCCGGGCGGGCCTGCTGGGTCCGCCAGGCGCCGATCGCCGTCGCCCAGACGATGATCGCGACGATCGCGGCCACGTACCGGTGGAGGGCCTGGATCTCGTACAGCCCCGCGACGACGGGCGGCAGGCCAGGCGCGGTGGCGGGGCTGATCCCGCCGTTCATGAGCGGCCAGTCGGTGAACACCGCGCCCGCATCGTTGGCCATCACGTTGGAGCCGAACAGCAGCAGCGCGTAGATCGACGCTGCGGAGAGGATCGCAAGGAGGGTGAACCGCTGGCTGCCACCCGGGCCGATGATCCGGCCGGGATACCGAGCACGGACCAGCAGGTAGGTCAGCAGCCCGAGCAGCGCCATCGCGCTGGCCAGGTGGGCCAGCACCGACACGCCCGAGTTCCCCAGCCGGACGGTCTCCTCGCCGAGGTACGCCTGGAAGCCCACCAGGATCACCGCGAACAGCGTCGGCCACAGGATGGACTTGCGATCGCGGAGGTGGCGGATCGCGAGGTACGCGAGGCCGAGGATCTCGAAGCCGATGATCGAGGCGATCGCGCGGTGGATCCACTCGAGCCACGGCCGGTAGTCGGTCGTGGACGGGATGACCTGGCCGTTGCACAGCGGCCAGTCCGGGCAGCCCATGCCGGAGCCGGTGGCTCGGACGATGACCCCCATGGCCACGAGCAGGACCGTGGAGATGACGGTCGCGAAGGCGAGTTTCTGGTAGCGAGTCACGGCAGGGACGGCGAGCCTCGGGCGGACGGGTCCGGGGTGGATGCGGCAATTCTACGCAGGCGGCCCGCGAGCGTATTCAGAACGTCAGCGCTAGGCTCAGCGGATGCGCCGTCCTGCCTTCGCCATCCTCCTGCTCGTCGTCGCACTCATCGCCGCAGCGTGCAAGCCCACGGATCCCGGCGGCTTCGTGGTGGTCACCCAGGCGCCCGCGCCGTCTGGCGGAGCGACCATCACCGGGGCGGCGATCCCGGGCTCCAGCGCCGCGGTCGGCTCGGCCTTCCCGGTGATCATCAGCTCGCAGCTGGCCGTTGGCGACAACCGGTTCGTGTTCTCGTTCCTGGACCCCAAGACCCAGCAGCCCGTGGGCTCACCCGACCTCGCGGCGTCGGTGTCGTTCATCGCCCCCGGCACCACCGACCCCACGTCGCCCACGCCTGGCACCTTCGTCTGGGCCATCCAGAACCTCCGCGGCGAGTACATCGCCCACGTCACGTTCCCCACGGCGGGCGACTGGAAGGCCATCTTCACGATCCAGCCCAAGGGCGGCGGGCAGCAGGCGCTCGGCGTCCCGTTCCAGGTGGCGCTCAAGCCCACGGTTGTGTCTATCGGCGACCACGCCCCGTCCGTCAAGACGCCGACGCTGGCCGACGTGGGCGGCGACATCCGCCAGATCTCGTCCGACCAGAACCCCAACCCGGCGTTCTACCAGGTGTCCGAGGACCAGCTGCTGGCCAGCCACACGCCGTTCATCCTCGTGTTCGCGACGCCGGCGTTCTGCAGGAGCGCGCAGTGCGGGCCGACGCTCGACATGGTCAAGCAGGCGCAGACGACCGCCCCCAAGTCAGTGGCGTTCATCAACGTGGAGCCGTACGTGCTCAAGTTCGCCGACGGGCGGCTCCAGCCGGTGCTCGACGCGCAGGGCAACCTGACGCCCACCAACGTGTCGAACGCGTGGGGCATCCCCACCGAGCCGTGGATCTTCGCGGTCGACCGGAACGGGATCGTCCAGGGCTCGTTCGAGGGCGTGATCAGCCAGCAGGAGCTCACGGACATCATCGCCAGGATCGCCGCCTCTTAGTCGCGGTGGTCCAGCGACTGGCGCGGCGTCCGGCGACCGGTGCGCGGCGGCCCTGGCGGGGGCGGCAGGCCGCTACGAGGCGGCCGGCGCGTCCGAGGCGTCGGCGGGGCTCGGCGAGCCGACGGGCGTCGAAGGCGACGTGCCCGGGCCCGCCGACGGGGCGCCCGCCGGTGAGCCCGAGGCCGCGGGCGCGTCTTCGAGCCGGTAGACGACGAGGTGGGGCCCGGACTGGCGGAAGTAGACCAGGACCGGCTGCCCGCCCGCCACGTGCTCGGAGAGGTGGGCCGCGGGGAACTCGGCGGCGTTCTCCTGGGCCCCCATCTTGAAGTCGACCTGCGCCCCGTCGGGCGTCAGGAGCCGGAAGCCGGTGACCTTGCCCAGCCCGGCGAGGTCGACGTGGAGCACCAGGCCCTGCACCGGCGAGGTGAGCGCCTGGGAGGGTTCGGCCGAGCCGCCCGCGTCAGATGTCTCGGGGCTCCCCTCCTCCGCCGGGACCAGCGATGAGGTCGCGTCGGGACCAGGCGTGGTCCCGGGATTGCCCGACGAAGAGGTGCATGCCGCGACGGCGAGGCCCAGGGCGAGGGATGCGGCGACCAGGAGCCGGCAACCCCCGCCACGGAGGTCGCGGCTCATTTCGGCCCCATGCCCGTCCCGCTCGACCCGGGCTTGAATGCGGGCTCGCCGGCCGCGCAGCGCGGGCAGGTGGCGGCGCCGGGCTCGTAGGTCGGCAGCTCGAGCGTCCAGAGCGAGCGCAGCGGGTAGACCCTCCCCGTGGTGGGCGACGTCAGCGTGGCCGTGCCGCCCGAGCGGTCGACGATCACCGCGCACTCGATGATCTCGCCGCCCAGGGCCTCGACCGCGGGGATCATCGCGAGCAGCGAGCCGCCGGTGGTGAGGATGTCGTCCACGAGCAGCACCTTCTCGCCGGGACTGATCGTGAAGCCGCGGCGGAACTCGCGGCGCGGCGGCTGGCCCGGCTCGGCGGCCACCTCCTCGGCGAAGATCGCCCGGGTGCCCAGCTGGCGGCCGGTCTCGAAGGCGAGCATGACGCCACCGGTCGTCGGGCCGGCGACGAGGTCCACCATCGGCGCGCCGTCGCGGTCGCGGACGCCCTGCGCCCAGAAGCCGCACAGCTCGCTGGTGGCGGCCGGGTCCTGGAGCACCTGGAACTTCTCGAGGTAGGCGTCCGAGTGGCGGCCGCTCTTGAGCGTGAAGTGGCCCTCGCGGAGGGCGCCGCTGGCCCGGAACAGGGTCTCCGTGCGGCCGGCGATCGCGCGCCGGGTCGCCTCGTCGAGGGTGCGTCGCAGGGTGGTCATCGTCGGGCGATTCTAGCCGGGTCCGCTGAAGGCCCCGCCGGCAGTGTCCCCGGGTTCGTCGCGAGGGTCGCCCCCGCGCAGCCCGCGCCGGCACCGGTTGACGAGGATGTGGGTGAGCCACGCGTCGAAGGCGCCGGGATCGCGCAAGGAGGCCAGCTCGCGCCAGGCCGTGACGAGCGCGTCCTGCACGCGTCGCGCGCATCGGCCTCGTTGCCCAGGATCGCCATCGCCGTGCGCACCATCGGTCCGACCCGCGCCTCCAGGAGCGCCTCGAAGGCGGCGGCGTCCCCGGACCTGGCCCGCGCCACGCGATCCGGCTCCATCGACGCTCGCCCACCCCTCGCTCACTTCACAGGAATCAGGCGGACGCGCCCGGGTTCACGCGAAGTGCATCGATTATCGGATCAGCCCGCACGGGCCACCGCGCCCGGGCTCCTACCGGCTCACCGCGAAGCCCAGCACCGCCGCCCACGCCACCGACGCGAGTGACTGCACCACCCAGAACGATCCGTGGCGGGTCTTGTGCCGCAGGCCGAGGAACACGAGCCACGCCCCCAGCACGCCGCCCGCGAGACAGCACATCCACAGCGTGCGCTCGCGGACACGGCGCCAGCGCCGCGGGGCCGCGAGCTTGTCGTACGCGTACAGGGCCGCGGTGACGGTGTTCGCAGCGGCGAGCCACGCGAGAAGCAAGCTCATCGCGCCCACTCCGCCCCGCGCGTGGACGGGGGACCCGGGCGCGCGGGCAGGGCGGTCCCGACGAGGTCGCGGACGGCTCTCGCGCCGAGCGCCCGGCAGGCGTCGGCCAGCTCGTCGGCGAGGCGCACGGGGAGCATCGGGTCGGCCAGCGCCGCCACGCCCACGCCCACGGCGCTCGCCCCGACCGCGAGGAAGTCGAGCACGTCGTCCACGCACGCCACGCCCCCCACGCCGATGACCGGCACGTCCACCGCCTGCGCCACCTCCCACACCACGCGCAGCGCGATCGGCCGGATCGCGGGACCGCACAGCCCCCCGTAGACGGAGCCGAGGGCCGGGCCGGAGCGGTCGGCCGAGGGCACCAGGCCCGGCAGCGTGTTGATGGCCGAGATGGCGTCGGCGCCCGCGTGCTCGACGGACCTCGCGATCGCGCGGACATCGGGCGCCTGTGCCGTCAGCTTGGCGATGATCGGCAGGTCCGTCCCGCGCCTGGCGGCGGCCACGTACGACGCCGCCGCGTCCGCGTCGAGCCCCGGGATGACGCCGCCCCGACCGCCACCGCCGCACGAGAGGTTGATCTCGAGGCCCGCGATCCCGGCCTCCCCCTCGAGCCGCCGAACCGCCTCGCCCAGCTCGCCCGCCGAGTCTGCGCACAGCGACAGGATCACCGGCACGTCCCAGCGCGCCCAGACGCCGGCGCACCGGTCGAGCACCGCCTCCAGCCCCGGGTTCTGCGGCCCCATCCCGAGCAGGAGGCCGGCTGCGACCTCGGCCATGCGCGGCGCCGGCTGGCCGCTCCGGGGCTTGAGCGACGTGCTCCGCGTCACGAGCCCGCCGAGGCGCGACAGGTCGGCGAGATCCACGACCTCGACGCCATACCCGAACGGCCCCGAGGCCACGGTGACCGGGTTCGGCAGGACGAGCCCCCGACCGAGGTCCACCGCGAGGTCCACTGGCCGGCCACCCAGCGCGTCAAGGGCGGGCGCGCCCCCCTGGGCCGCGGTCGACGAGGCGGCGGCGGCCGATGACGAGGCCGAGGCGGCTGGTGACGACGGCGGGGGCGACGCAGGCCCGGGGCGCCCGCCGGGCGGCGAGAGGAGTCCGGGCCAGCTCGGCCGCGGGACCGGGGTGATCGCGGGCCGGATCCGCCGCACGGTGGGCGTCCGCTTCGAGTTCGCGGCCACGCCCTTGCGCCTCGCCTTCACGCGGTTGGCCCCGCCGCCACGATGACGGCGCTCGTCTCGCGCCGGAGCTGCCGCCACCACGCGAGCGAGGTCAGGAGCACCCAAACCATGATCCCGACGAGCGTCGCCCACTCCAGGATCGGCGCGATCCAGACGTCCGGCCGCCCGAGGATCGGCCCGCTCGACGCCATGCGCTGCCGCGAGAACTCGTCGGTCTGGAGCGACACGAGGAACGCGATGAAGGCCGCGACCGACGCCCCGCCCACGCCCGCCAGCCAGACCGGGAAGCGCGCCTCGCGGTTCCGGACGAACGAGATCGACGCGAGCGCGACGAAGATCCAGCCCAGGTTGAAGAACGTGAACGCCGCGAGGACGTGCTGCTCGGGGTGGTCCATCGAGTACACGCCGACGAGGAGGCCGCCCACCCCGGCCAGCGAGCCCACAGGCCCGAACGCCCAGCGCAGGCGCGACGGGCTCGTCAGCCACAGCCCCACCACGAAGGCGATGAACGAGGCGCCGCCGATGACGAGCATCAGGTTGAAGAAGCCCGCGTGCGCCGCCACGCTCACCTGGCCGAGCTCGCTGATCCAGTGGTTCAGCGGGCTGTACGGCTCGCCGGCCGTCCCCTGGTAGCCCACGGCACCCCAGGCAGAGCCCACGGCGATCGCCAGGAACGCGAGCACGCCGGCCCGGGCGGCCCAGCGCTCGATCACGGCGCTGCGGCGCGGCTCCCCCTCGCTGCGGGTCACACCCGTCACGCCCGCCCCCAGTCCAGCTCGTCGGCGGCGAAGGACGGTCCCTCGCGGCACACGCGGACCGAGCCGTTCGCGCCGGGCGCCACGCAGCCCAGGCACGTCCCCGCGGCGCAGGCCACGGTCTGGCCGAGCACCACCTGGAGGAAGGACTTGCGGCGCGCCTCCGGGGAGCCGGGCTGGATCGGCCGGCCGCCGCCCCGCTTGCGCCCCAGGGTCGCCACCCCGAGCCGCTGCTTGCGCCCGCCGGCCAGCTGCGCGAGCCCCGCGAGCAGAGACGGGGAACCCGCGGCGAAGGACTGGTCGGCCCAGCCCTCGTACGCGAGCACGAGGTCGGCGACGGTCCCGTGGTGCCCGAGCGAGCCGTCGGCCGTGGCCACGATGTACTCGACCTCGTCGGGCAGCAGGCTCGACGGGTAGACGGAGCCCGCCGCGGCGGCGCCGTACAGCAGCACGACCGACCGGCCGTCGCGGACCGCCTCGTCGATGAGCAGGCGCACGCTCGCGATGGCGGGCCCCTCGGCGATCAGCAGCAGGTGCCGCGACCTGGGATCCACCTCGAGCGGCCGCCCGATCGGGCCTGCGAGATCGAGCCGGTCACCAGGCCGGAGCGACGACGCCCAGGGTGGCGGCGAGCTTCCGGACGGACCGGTGCGGCCCGCAGCCTGGATGGTCAGCGTCCCCGACGCGCTGTCCGCCGTCGCGATGGGGTATGGCCGGCGCAGCGGCATCCCGCCCGGCTCGACGGTGCGGACGTGGAGCGCCTGCCCGGCGCGCGCAGACGACGCGATCGACGGGGCGTGCCACGCCAGCAGCCACTGCCCGGGCCCGATCTCCCGGCGCTCGACGAGCTCCGCGCCGTAGGGGCGCACGGGGGCTAGCGGTCCTTGCCGGCCCCGGCGTCGTCGGCCTGGTCCGTGTCGGCCTCGGCCTCGTCGCCCTCGTCGCCCTCGTCGCCCTCGTCGCCTTCTTCGTCCTCTTCCTCGGCCTCGTCCTCGTCCGCCATCTCGGGCGCGACGGACGGGTATGCCTCGGCGAGCGAGTCGGCCAGGTCGCCGAAGACGTCGGTCGGGTCGTAGAACTCGACGATGTCGTCCGGGGCGGTCAGTTCGCGCCACTCGCCGTTGCCGTCCTCGGGGAGGACCTCGGCGCGGAAGCGGCCCGACGAGCCAAGGATGAGCCGCTCGTCCTCGTCGTCCACGATGACGAGATCGCCCACCATGCTGGCGAGCTTGGCCACCGACTCCTCGAACTGCTCGAGCAGGGTCGCCTCGTTCTGCTGGCTCTTCTCCTGGAAGTCGAGCGCGAGCGAGTAGATCGCGGCTGCCGCGCTCTCCTCGTCATCGGCCTCGAGCGCGGGCGCGCGGCCCGCCGCCCACGTGTCGGCCGCGGCGGCATACCCTTCGTCGTCACCGGCCAGCGAGAAGCTGTCCTCGGGCGGAACGCCGGCCGTGGCGAGCAGGTCGTCCGCGGCGGTGGGCTCGGGCTCGAAGCCGGCCGCCTCTCGGGCGGCCTCGGCGAACGCGGTGTAGATCTCGGCCGGGTTGTAGAGCTCGATGAGCTCGGAGGCCGATTCGACGATCTCGGTCTCGGACACCCACTCGCCCGTGTCCGGGTCCTCGTACCGGCTGCGCACGCGGAACGTGCCGTCCGGGGCGATGGACAGGTAGTCCGGATCCTCGTCGATCAGGGTCAGCCCGCCCAGGTCCCGGATGCGGTCCGAGTTGCGGTCCAGGAACTTGTGGAGCTGGTCGGTCGCCTCGACCAGGAAGGAAGTCCGCTCGAGGGCGGCGTCGTTCGCGAGCTCGCTGAGCCAATCATTGCGGCTCACGTCCATCAGTCGCCTCCTCTAGCCGTGGTACTCGAGATCCGGTCCGAGCCGCTCTCGGAGGAACATCGAATGGTGGCGCTCGAACATCCACTCGCCGGCGCGGTGGCCCAGGGCGCGGGTTGCCTCATCGGCCTCCAGTTTGTCCAGGGTCGCGTAGTCCGGCAAGTCGAACATGATCACGTTGTCGAAGTCCCAGCCATGGGCCACGTTGTACCAGCCCAGGAACCGGATCCCGAACTTCTGCTCGTACTCCTTCACCTGGCGCGGGAACAACGTCTTCATGAAGAACTTGAAGAACGGGTCGCGGCCGCGGCGGACGGAGAAGTACGTGGCGAGGACGGGCACGAAGCTGGCAGGCCTCCGATAGCTCTGGCGGGACGGACGGCTATTGTCGCATGCCGGGGACGTCGTTCCCGGGGGTCGCGGGCGGTTCCGCTGGCGCGGACGGTGCGGCGGCCTGGGCGTCAGCGGTTTCGGGCGCGCCCTCGGCCGGCGCCTCGTCCTCGATCTCGCCGACGGTGGGCGTCGGGCTGGCGAGCGGGCGACGGCGGCCCTCGGTCCGGCCGGCGGCGACGAGGCGGAGCAGGAAGATCATCGTCTGGCCGCTGAGCAGCAGCAGCAGGATCATCACGACGAACAGGACGGTCGTGGCCCAGACCGGCCAGGCCCAGTCCGTGGCGGACAGCGGCGTGATGATGACCAGGCCCAGGAGCAGCAGCATCTGGAGCCAGAAGCAGCCCAGGCCGGGGCCGCGCGCCGCGTCGAGGGGCTCGCCCTTGTACTCGACCGGCCGGGCGGGCCGGGGGCTGTCCTGGGGATTCACGGCGCCACTGTACCGTCTGCGCACGGGGCGCCCGGGCCGGCCGGGCAGCGGAGGCCCGGGACGGGCCGCAAACCCCGCGCGAAATGGCGTGTTCCCGCGCAGCCCGTGAACGCCTAGCATTCGCCTCGTGAACGACGTTTGGGTCTGCGACAGCTGCCGGTCCATCAACCGCATGCGCGACAGCCAGTGCTACCACTGCCGCGCGCCGCGCTCGAGCGCCATGGAGACGCCGGGCCTCGACCTGCGGGCCGACAACGCGGCCCTCGAGCGGAGCGCGCGGACCTACGTCATCTCGTGGCCGCTGGCGCTCATCACGGTGGCGCTCCTGATTGCGGTCGCCGTGCTCGGGATCATCGTCCTCAAGCTCCAGGTGGACGACTACCCGCGCCTCCGCCAGGCCTTCGTCGACGCGATCGCCAACGGCAGCACGCAGTTCGACCTGGCGCTGTCCGTCGAGTCGGTCCAGGCCGCGCTGCTGGGCACCGTGCGCATGGGCCTGGTGCTCCTCGCGCTGCTCACGTTCGCCGGGTGGCTGGCGCTGGTCACCCGCAACGTGCCGCTGCTGGGCGGCGGCGTTCCGTCCCGGAGCCCGGTCCGAGTGTTCACCTTCACGGTGATCCCGCTGTGGCAGCTGTTCAAGGTGCCCGGGATGATCCAGGACGTGCTCTACCGGACGGACCCCCGGGAAGGCGGCGCGTTCATGGTGCTGGCCGCGTGGCTCGGCCTCGTCGGCTCCGTCTTCGTCAGCGTGCTCGGGAACTGGGCGATCACCTCGGTTGCGATCAACTCGCTCATCGCCGCTGCCCCGGCGCACGACGATGCGGCGCTGCTGGCGATCTTCGGGGGGACGCTGGACCAGCAGTTCTGGCTGGCCGCCGTGGTCGAGGTGATGATCGCGTTCGGGACGATCGTGCTGGCCGGGATCATGATCCGCATCGAGTCCCGCTGCGCCGCCCGCGACCGCGAGATCCGCGAGAAGATGGCCGCGACCGGCGCGCCGACGCCGCCCGCGGGACCGGACTGGTCGACGCCGGGCCAGGTCGCCGGCACCGGCGGGGCGGCAAGCGTCGCGGCAGCCCCGAGCGGCGCGAGCGCGTCCCCCCCGTACGAGCCGAACTGGCCGGCCGGACGGCCGTGGCCGGGGAGCGCGTCGGCCTCCGGTTCGACCTCGTCGTCGCCGTCCGTCCCGCCCCCGCCGCCCCCGGACGCACCCCGCCTCGGCTGACGGGGCCGCCGCGTCCCTCCGACTCTCGCTGCAACGGCACGACGAGGCCGCCGCGCCCCGTACCATTCGGCGCGATGGACGACCCGACCCAGCCCCCCGACCCACTCGCCCCGTTCCGCTGGCACCCCGAACCCGAGCTGATCGGGCTGCGTGACGCCGCCACCTCCCGCGAGGCCCTGCGGCGCGCGGGCGAGGCCACCTGGGAGGCGTCGCTCGACTGGCTCTACGACGAGGCGATGGTCCGCGGCATCGGCCTGCCGATCGACTACCCCACGATCCGCCGCCTCTACTACGGCGAGACCGGCGCCCCCGGCCCGGCACCCGCCGACCCCGCGACCCTCGACGCGGTCCTCGCCGAGTTCCGCGAGCGCATCGCCCCCCACACGCTCAACAGTTACCACCCGAGGACGCTGTCCTACTTCACGCCGCCGCCCCTCGTCGCATCCATCGCGGGCGAGGTGCTCGCCCAGTGGACCAACCAGGGCATCGACGTCTGGCACTGCGGGCCGGTCGCGGCGTTCGTCGAGGAGGAGGTCGTGCGCTGGCTGTGCGACCTCGTGGGGTACGGGGCCGGCAGCTTCGGCTTGTGCACGTCCGGTGGCGTGATGGCCAACTTCATCGCGCTGGCGCTGGTCCGCGACGTGCACCTGCGCAGGCTGGCGGGACTCGACCGGCCGCCGCGCGGGGCCAGGCTCGAGGGCGTCCGCGTCTACACCGGCGACCAGACGCACTTCTCGATCGCCCGAGCGCTCGACGAGCTGGGCTTCCCGCCCGAGACGCTCGTCGTCCTGCCCACCGACGACGCCTTCCGGCTGCACGCCGGGCCGGTGGCCGAGGCGATCGCCGCCGACCGGGCGCGCGGGCTTCGGCCGGTCGCCGTCTGCGCGGTGGCGGGCTCGACGAACACGGGGTCCGTGGACCTGGTGCCGGATCTGGCCGAGGTCGCGGCGCGCGAGGGCCTCTGGTTCCACGTCGACGCGGCGTACGGCGGTGCGGCGAGGCTGTCCGCCCGCGACGCGTCCCGCGTGCCCGGCCTCGAGCTCGCGGACTCGGTGACCGTGGACCCGCACAAGTGGTTCTTCCAGGCGTACGACCTGGGCGCGCTCGTGGTCCGCAGCGGCGACCACCTGCGCCAGACGTTCGACCGCTCGCCCGAGTACTACCGCGGCGGCGAGGCGGCGCAGCCGAGCGCATCCCACCTCGCGGCCGACGATGCCGGCGACCACGACTGCCACGACGCGCACGCCGGCCAGCTCAACTTCTACAAGCTGGGCTTCGAGGGCACGCGCCGGTTCCGGGCGCTCAAGCTGTGGGCCAGCTGGAAGCACCTCGGCACGTCGGGCTTCGGCCGGCTGATCGAGGCCAACGACGACGTGGCGGCATACCTCGCCGCGCGCTGCGCCGAGTCCGCCGACCTCGAGGCGCTGCCCGCTGTGCCCGAGCTGAGCGTGGTCTGCTTCCGGCACCTGCCCGGCGGGGCGGCGGCGGCGTCATCAATGGACGCGAGGGCACTCGACGACCACCAGGACCGCCTGTGCGCCGCGCTCGAGCTCGACGGCGACGGCTGGCTCTCCACGACCACCCTGCGGGGCCGGACCTGGCTGCGCGCCGGCGTCGTGAACTACCTCACCACGGAGGCCGACATCGACCGCCTGCTGGCCACGCTCCGTCGGCTCGCGGCGTCGCTCTAGGGTCGGCCGCCTCCCGGTCGCGGTGTCGTCCTGCGTCGTCGGGTCCTCGTCCGCGAGCGGCAGGAACGACGCCCGGCCGCACGCGGCGCGGCCGCCAGCGGGCACAGTCGTGGGGGCGAGCGGTGCCGGAGGGCCGGGCCCGCCGACGGGCCGGCGGCCCTACTTCCGGGGCGGCAGCGAGCGCAGCGTGATGCGACCGAGGAACAGCAGGGCGAGGGCCGTGACGACGTTGAGCGCGAGCGTCGAGAGCCGGAAGGGGCCGGCCTCGAGCTGGCCGCGCAGGATCATGACCACCTCGAGCCCGACGTACGCGAGCACGCCGATCGCAGCCACGATCACCACCCAGCCCATGACCCGTCGAATCGACACCGGAGCCCCGTCAGCCGCCCGCGTACGCGACGCGGCCGTCGGCGAGGACGAGCCGCACCGTCCCGGGCAGCGCCCGCCCGAGCAGGGGCGTGTTCTTGCCCTTGGAGGCGAGCGAGGCCGCGTCCACCGTCCAGGCCGCGCCAGCGTCGACCACCACGAGGTTGGCTGGCTCGCCCGCGCGCAGCCCGGGGGCCACGCCGCTGCGCGCGCCGAGCAGCCTCGCGGGCCCCGTCGTCAGCAGCGCCACGGCGACCACCAGCGGCAGCTCCCCAGCCCCCACCGCCGCGAGCACCACCGAGAGTGCCGTCTCGATCCCGCTGATCCCGTTGACGGCCCAGCCGAACTCGACGTGCTTGTCCACCTCCGTGTGCGGCGCGTGGTCGGTCGCGATGGCGTCGACGGTGCCGTCGCGGAGCGCCGCGCGGCAGGCGGCCGCGTCCTCGGCGGAGCGCAGCGGCGGGTTCACGCGCAGCGAGGTGTCGTAGGGCCCGGCGACAAGCGCGCCGTCCGCCCAGGGGTCGCGGGCCCGGCCGTCCGCGTCGAGCGCCTCCCAGGCCCAGCGCCGCGCCCCCGCGATCCACTCGTCGGTGAGCGCGAGGTGGTGCGGCGTGACGTCGCAGGTGACCGGGAGCCCGGCGGCTTTCGCGGCCCGGACGTGGTCGAGCGACGCCGCGGTGGACAGGTGCGTCAGGTGCAGCCGGGCGCCCGGCACGTCGCGGACCACGTCGGCGAGGACCGCGATCGAGCGCGCCACCGAGCCCGCCTCACCCGCCACCGGCCAGCCCTTGAGGCCCAGGACCGTGGCCACGTAGCCCTCCGAGGCCTCCGCGCCCTCGGTCAGGGCCAGGTCCTCCGGGTGGTCCACGATCGGCAGGCCCAGCGCACCCGCATAGGCGAGGGCGTTGCGCAGGATCGTCGCCGAGCGCACGGACGCCCCGTCGTCGGAGAACCCGACCACGCCCGCATCGGCCAGCTCGCCCATCGCGGACAGCGTCTCGCCCTTGCGGCCGGCGGTCACGGCGCCGTGCGCCAGGACCTTGACCGGCGAGCCCGACGCCGCGGCCGCAGCCCGAACCCGGCCCAGCGCCGACGGCTCGTCGAGCGTGGGCGTGGTGTTGGGCATCAGGGCGACCGTCGTGAAGCCGCCGTGCGCGGCCGCGGCCTGTCCGCTCGCCACCGTCTCCGCGTCCTCGTTGCCCGGCTCACGGAAGTGCGCGTGGAAGTCGACGAGGCCGGGGAGGATGAGCAGGCCGTCCGCTGCGAGCCCATCCGCGGCGGCACCGCTCAGCCAGGTCAGCCGCTCGAGCACGCCCCCGCGCACCTCGATCTCGGCCGCGCCCTCGCGACCCGCAGCCGGGTCCACGGCCCAGCCGCGGACGGTCGCGTCGTGCCCCTCGCTCCCGCTCACGCGCCCGCCTCCGTCCGCCGCGTCCCGGCCAGCAGGTACAGCAGCGCCATCCGGACCGCCACCCCGTTGTGGACCTGGTCGGTCACCACCGAGTGCGGCCCCGCGGCCACGTCGGGAGCGATCTCCACGCCCTCGTTCATCGGTCCCGGGTGCATCACGATCGCGTCGGGCTTGGCCGCCCGCAGTCGCTCGCTCGTCAGGCCGTACCGCGCGGCGTACTCGCGCAGGGAGGGCAGCAGCCCCGACGCCATGCGCTCCTTCTGGATCCGCAGCGCCATCACGACGTCCGCGTCGCGCAGTGCGGCGTCCACGTCGGAGGTGACGGTGAAGCGCCGCCCGGAGGCCCCTCGCGCGGCCCACGCCTCGAAGCCGCGCAGGAGCGTCGACGGGCCGCAGATCCAGAGGTCCGCGCCCATCGCCGTCAGCGTCCAGGCGTTGGACCGCGCGACCCGGGAGTGCAGCGCGTCGCCCAGGATCACCACCTTGCGGCCCTCGAGCGACCCGCCGGGCAGCCTCGAGCGCAGCGTGTAGAGGTCCAGCAGCGCCTGGGAGGGGTGCGCATGCCAGCCGTCCCCGCCGTTGAGGACCGAGCCGCTGAAGATGTCCGCCGCGAGGTACGGCGCGCCCGACACGCTGTGACGCATCACCAGCATGTCCGCGCCCAGCGCCTCGACCGTTCGCACGGTGTCGATCAGCGACTCGCCCTTGGACACCGACGACGAGGCGGCCGCGATGTTGACCACGTCGGCCGACAGGTTCTTGGCCGCGACCTCGAAGGAGACGCGAGTGCGGGTGGAGGCCTCGTAGAACAGGATCGTGACGCCCAGGCCGCGCAGCGCCGGCACCTTGGGGATGGGCCGCGCGAGCACGTCGTGCATCTCGTCGGCGGTGCGCATGACGAGCTCGATGTCGGGCCGCGTCAGCCCGTCCACGTCGAGCAGGTGGCGGTGCGTCCAGTGGGCGGGGGCCTCGGGCGGGGCCGCGATCGCCCCCTCCGGACGGTCCGACCCGGTGCTCATGCGGCCGTTCCGCCGAGCGCGGCGAGACCGGGGCGCCGCTCGATCTCGACGGCGTCCTCGCCGTCGATCTCCTCGAGCGTGACCTTGACGACCTCCTCGCGCGACGTCGGCACGTTCTTGCCCACGTGGTCGGCGCGGATCGGCAGCTCGCGGTGGCCACGGTCAACGAGCACGGCGAGCCGGATGGCCTGGGGCCGCCCGTAGTCGATCAGCGCGTCCATCGCAGCCCGGATGGTGCGGCCGGTGTAGAGCACGTCGTCCACGAGCACGATGGTCCTGCCGTTGAGGTCAAACGCGATGTCCGTGCCCTTGACGATGGGCTGCTGCGCGACGAGCGAGAGGTCGTCGCGGTAGAAGGTGATGTCCAGCGCACCGACGGGGATGTCCGCGCCCTCGTTGTCGCGGATCGCCGCGGCCAGGCGCCGCGCGAGCGGGACCCCGCGGCGCTGGATGCCCACCAGCGCCAGCGCGTCGGTGCCGGCGTGCTTCTCCACGATCTCGTGGGAGATTCGGATGGTCGCCCGGCGGATGTCCTCCGCGGTCATGATCCGGCGGCCCGTCATCGGGTCAACCCGTTGCGTCGCACGCGGCTCGCTCCTCCTTCCCGGCCTCACGGGGCCACCCGGCCTCACGGGACCGGCGCGGAAATCGTCGTTCAGTCTAGCGCGCCCCAGCGCGCCCGGGGCGCCGCAGCGGGGCGCCGGAGGTCGTCAGGGCTGCTCGACGGGACCACTGGTGGGCCCCGGGGCGCGGGCGGTCGCGATCAGTAGACCGAGACCGTCACCCACGTGGTGCCGGACCATGACGCGCACCCGCAGACGGCGAAGAAGTCCGGCCGGTAGAGGTCAACGACACGGGCTGGATCCTGCGGGCCCCAGTCGGTCACGGTCCGCAGGACGCAGCCGCCGGCGCCGCAGATCCGCACGACCGTCCCCTGCGGCAGGCGCATCGCGGTGGTGCCGTTGTCGTAGAAGGTCGCCCACCCCGTCAGCTTGTACAGGGGCGGCTTCCAGGCCTTGACCGCGCTCACCGAGGGCTGGGCCACCGACGGGCGCGCGGCGGGTGCTGCCGGGGCGCTCCCACGCTCGACGAGCCGGCCGCTGTCACTCAGGAAGCCGGCCGCGCGAAGCGCAGCGTCAGGCACCGCCCCCGGCTCCGAAGCCGGGGCGCCTGCCAGAATGGGCACCTGGACGAAGGTCGTCGCCTCGAGCACCCGGGCTGGCGAGGAGACCGTCGAGCCCGCAGGCGCTGGCAGGCCGATCAGGGCGGCTGCAGCGATGAGCGCCGACGCCGCGACGACCACTCTGCGTCGCATGACCCGCGGACAATAGCGCATCCTCCGGGAAGCGCAAGGGTGCCGCGGCAGCGGGCGGCACGCGCGGCCCCCCTTCGGGCGCCGTCGAGAGGGCGCTGCCGAGCGTCCCGGACCGGGTCAGGGAACGACCGGACCGCTCCCCTCGGCGGGCAGTTCCATCGTCGGGTACACCGTCTTGCCCGACCAGGCGAGCACCTCAACGGTCTGCGGCCCGCTCTGGTCGGGGGTCGTCCAGGCGAGGCGTCCCGCCCGCAGCGAGAAGTCGGGGGTGGCGGCCGTCGCGTCGAGCATCGGGTTCGCGAGGTCGGGGGCCCCGGTGGTGGCGTCCACCCCGTAAAGGGTCAGCCGGCCGCTCTGGCCGTTGCCCTGGCCCTCCCAGACCGCCACGACGGTCCCGGTGTTGTCCCAGCGCACCTGCCAGGCGCCGAGGGGGCCCCTGGCGAGGACGTGCGACGCTGCGGGGGCCGCGTCCGTGCTCGGCCACGCGCCCAGGACCAGCTGTCCCCGGTCGGGGACCCACGTGACACCGTCTGCCGCCAGCCTCACGGTGCCCGACCACCAGGCCGCGGCCGTCCCGGTGGGCGACACCGAGGGGAGCCAGGTCCCGGGCGTGCCGATCGCCGTCGCCACTCCGGTGGTGGGGTCCACCCTGTAGGTGGTCGGCACGCCGTCGTCGACCCGGCTCACCAGGATGCCCTGGTCGGTCCAGCCGGCCAGCCAGCTGCCGTGGTCGGAGGTGATCACCTGGGCTGCCGCGTCGCCCGTCGCCCAGAGGTAGATGTCCGGTCCGGACGAGGCGTCGGCGGGCATCGCCGCGAACGCCAGGCGGCTCCCGCCGGGCGAGTACACGGGTGCGCCGACCACGGTGACCCCGCTCGCGATCTTGATCGCCGTGTCGGGCGCAGGCGACGCCTCGACGGACGGGGCGGCCGTCAGGTCCGGAGAGCCCGAAGCGAACGCTGGCCCGCTCCCGCCGAAGGGAGAGGCGGACGGCGTGGCAGACCCGTCCGACGGGGTGGGCGACACTGTGGCCGTGGGCGAGGCCTCGGGCGAGGTGCTCGGTGAGGTGCTCGGTGAGGGGGAGCTGACGATCGGGCTGGCGGGCGTGGCCGAGGCCGGGCTGGCGGGCGTGGCCGAGGCCGGGCTGGCGGAGGGCGACGGTGACGCGCTCGCGCTGGGGGACTCGTCCGTGCTGGTCGGGCTCGTCGTCGGCTGGGACGCCGTCGCCGCCTGCGCGGTTGACAGTGCGCTGGTGGGGCTCGCGGCCGGCGCATTGACCGGGACGACGTACACGCCCTGGCTCCCCGGGTCGCGCCTGACGACCACAATCTGGCCGCCCGACGGCGAGATGGCGCCGAGGAGGTCGGTGGCCGAGCCGAAGGCGCTGACGGCGGTGACGGCGAACGTCGGCGAGACGCCGCACTCGGTGACACCAGTGGGGCAGACCTCGTCCACGCGGCGGCTCAGGAGCTGGAGGTTGCCCGCGCTGTCGAGGGAGAGCACCTGGAGGTCTGCGGCGCCCTTGATCGCGATGGGCGTCGCGGCGGCAACGGTCCCGCCCGGGCCAGCGGACCGGCTGTTGAGCAGCCCCGCCCCGACGACGACCACGACGGCGAGCATCGCGACCACGGGGGCCACCGGGACGCGGGTGGACCGCCCGGGCGAGCTGCGCAGGCGGCCCCAGCGGCCGAACCGCGCGTGGTGCCGCTCGGCATCGATGACCGCGGCAGTTCGCGCCCACAGGTCGCGGGGCGGCTGGGGCGTCGCTCCGCGCAGCGCGCCGAAGAGGTCGTGCTGGGCGTCGTATTCGGTCGCGACGGCGGCACAGGCGGCGCACCCCTCGAGATGACCGGCGAGCCAGGCCTCATCGCTGGGGGCCAGGGGCTCGTCGACTCGCGCGGCTGCCAGCTGGCGTGCGCGCTGGTGGCCCGCGGCGATCAACGCCTCGCGACCGTTCACGAGCCGTTCCGCCGCGCCGCGTCGCGCTCGGCTTCGCGCTGCGCGTCTGCGGCCTTCTCGGCGGCCAGCGCCTGCCGGAGGCTCTCGCGAGCTCGAGTCAGCAGCGCCCGCGCGGCGACGTGCGAGACGCCCAGCGTGGCCGAGAGCTCGAGGCCGGTCATGTCGTGGAGCTCGGCGAGCAGCAGAGCCGCCCGCTGGCGCTCGGGGATCTTCTCCAGCGCGCGCTGCAGCTCGCCCGACAGCCGGGCGTCCATCACG
Source organism: Chloroflexota bacterium (assembly GCA_021783095.1). Lineage (GTDB taxonomy): Bacteria > Chloroflexota > Limnocylindria > Limnocylindrales > CSP1-4 > CAIXZV01. The sequence goes on from JAJXUG010000014.1 coordinate 78,017, forward strand.
AGGTGCTCTGCCGAGGGGGCGCTGTTGCGCGCCTCGCCCACCAGCGGCACGAACCGGACGATCCGCCGGCGGCGGAGATCGTCGAGCGCCACGCGGTGCGCAATCTGGTACAGCCACGCCCGGGCGTTCTCGGGCTTCTCGAGCGCGTCGTACGCCTTGTAGGCCTTCACGAACGCGTCCTGCGTGAGGTCCGCTGCGAGGTCGGGGTCGCGGAGCATCCGGAGCAGGTACGCGTAGATCTCGTTCTGGTGCTTGGCGAACAGCTCCTCGACGAACCGATACGCCTCGTCGTGGTCCCAGGAGGCGCTCATCGCACGCCCGCCGGGCATGACCTGCCGCTCGACTTGGACCGGGTCGAAGGCCACGTTCGCTCCATGGGATGCGGCCGTATCGGCCCGACCGCGGTTCGCCCCTCCCGAGGCCCTGTGACGGAACCTCCCCCCGGCGTGTGACGCCGGACCCGTCGCGTGGTCATCGCAGTGGGTGCTCCGGCGGCCCGACGTCCACGCGGCCGGCCCGCAGCTCCTCGACCGCATCCTCCGGCGACACCGAGTTGATGGGCAGGCCCGTCCCCAGTTCGAGGCCCGCGATCTCGCGGAGTCGGGGGTGGATCTCCCAGTGCCAGTGGTACGTCGCGTCCACCTGCTCGCGCAGCGGCGCGCTGTGGAGGACGAGATTGTAGGGCGGCCCGTCGAGACTGGCCGCCAGCTTGCCGAGGACCTGGCGGAGCGCCTCCGCGGTGGCGATGACGTCGCGATTGTCCGCCCGGGCGAAATCCGCGTCGTGCCGGCGCGGGACGACCCAGACCTCGAACGGCGAGCGGCTGGCGTAGGGCGCGAAGGCGACCGCGTGGTCGTCCGCGTAGAGCAGGCGCTCGGGCCGGCGGACCTCGTCGCGCACGAGCCGGCAGTACGGGCACTCCCCCTCCCGGATCAGGAACCGCGCCGAGCCGCCCAGCTCCTCGCCGATGCGGTGCGGGATCTGCGGCAGGTCGTACAGGTCGAAGCACAGGTGATTGGTCCTGGCGCCGGCCTGGGCGCCCCAGTTCTGGAGCACCTGGAGGTACTTGGTGAGCCCGGCGTTCCGCGCCGCGACAATCTCGTCACGGCACCGCGCCAGCAGCTCCTCGATCGTGCTGCTGCCCACGGCGTGGAGGGCGCGGTGCTCGGTCGGCGGCGCGACGACCGTCCGCCACGAGCCCGCGGCGCGGGCGTCGAGGAGCGAGACCTGGGCAACGCTGCCGCTCTTGGCGCGCACCTCCTCCTCGGTACCCGCGACCGTGAACGCGAAGTCCTTCAGGACGCGGAGGCGGATGCCGTCGCCAGCCGGGATCCGGCAGTTGAAGCAGTCGCCCCGATCGGGCACGGGAGCCGCCGCCTGCGCGAAGCGCTCGCGCGCGAAGGTCCGGTCGATGACCGTGGCCACCCACCAGCCGGTGATCGCGTCCTTGCGCAGCTCGAACAGGCCCTGGCTCATCGGGCGCCCCCGGCGGCGCGACCCGACCCCGACGTCAACGCCGCCCACGGGTCGTCGTCGGCCCAGACGAGCACGCCGCCCAGCCGCTCTGCAAGCGCGGGCGCGAAGACCCTCGCCGCCGCCTCGACGCTCGCGGTGCTGGGCGGAGCGCCCCGGCGGCCCAACTCGGCAGCGATCGAGGTCGACCTCAGACCGGGCGTGCCGCAGGGGTCGATCAAGTCGAAGTCGGCGAGGTCCGTGGTCACATTGAGCGCGATGCCGTGGTACGCGACGCCCCGCTCGACCCGGACGCCCAGCGCCCCCACCTTGCGCGGCAGCGGGCCCTCGGCGTCGAGCCAGCAGCCCGGGTGCCCCTCGCGGCGCCCGGCGACGACCCCCTCGGCGGCGCAGGTGTCGGCCATCGCGCCCTCGAGCGCCCGGACGTACTCGCGCAGGTACAGCCCGCGATCCGAGAGCCGCACGACGGGGTACGCGACGAGCTGCCCCGGCCCGTGGTACGTCACCTCGCCGCCGCGCTCGACCCGGATCACCTCGATGCCGCGCGCTTCGAGCATGGGCGCGGGTGCGAGCACATGGGCGTCGTCCGCCTGGCGGCCGAGGGTGAGGACCGGCGGGTGCTCGAGCAGCAGCAGCTGGTCGGGAGTGACGTCTGCCGCGCGAGCGCCTGCCAGGGCCTTCTGGAGGTCCCAGGCGTCGCGGTAGGCGACCCGGCCGAGCCAGCGCGCCACCAGCGGGGCCGGGCTCGCGTGACGTGCATCCATGCGGACTGACGATAGCAGGGTGCTCCCCTGCTCCCCTTATCGCGTGCGCGCGAGGGCCCGTTGCGCGCGGCGCACCCGGCTCCGTCCAGCGGTGCCGGGAGGCGCCATCCTGCTGCTATGCAGACGCCAGCCGCCAGACCCGCCTTCCCGCACCTGTTCTCACCCATCAGGATCGGCGGGGCGACGATCCGCAACCGCATCCTCTCGTCCGGGCACGACACGGTGATGGCCGTCGGCGGGCTGGTCACCGACCAGCTGATCGCGTACCAGGAGGCGCGGGCGCGGGGCGGGGCCGGGCTCATCGTGATCCAGGTCGCCGGGGTCCACCCGACGGCGCGCTACACCTCGACCGAGCTGACTGCCGACACCGACGCCACGATCCCGGGCTTCACCGCGCTCGCCGAGGCGATCCACCGCCACGGTGCGACGGTGTTCGGCCAGTTGTTCCACGGCGGCCGCGAGGTCATGGACACGGAGGAAGGCACGCTCGCGGTGGCCTGGGCGCCGTCGCCGGTCCCCACCGAGCGGTTCCACGTGATCCCGCGGGCGATGACCGAGCCGCTCATCCGCGAGATCATCGAGGGGTTCGGGGCGTCGGCGCTGCGGCTCCAGACAGCGGGGCTCGACGGCGTGGAGGTGGTGGCGTCGCACGGGTACCTGCCTTCGCAGTTCCTCAACCCGCGGACGAACCTGCGGACCGACGGCTGGGGCGGCGATGAGGCGCGTCGGCTTCGGTTCCTGCGCGAGGCGCTGGCGGCATGCCGGGCGACGACGCGGCGCGGCTTCGTGGTGGGCCTGCGGATCTCGATCGGCGAGCAGAGCCCCGACGGCCTGAGCGAGGACGAGGCGCTCGTCGCCCTTCGCACGCTCGATGCAGAGAACGCGTTCGACTACGTCTCGGTGGTGCGCGGAACCTCGGCCACGCTCGCGGGCTCGGACCACATCGTGCCGCCCTCGCCGTTCGCCGCCGGCTACACCGTCCCGGACGCTGCCCGGGTCAAGGCGGCGGTTCGCGTGCCGGTGCTGGTGGCGGGCCGGATCACGCAGCCCCAGGACGCGGAGCTGATCCTTGCTGCCGGCTCGGCGGACATGTGCGTCATGACCCGGGCGCTGATCTGCGATCCGGAGCTGCCGGCGAAGGCCGCCGACGGGCGCGTGGACGACATCCGCGCCTGCATCGGCTGCAACCAGGCCTGCATCGGGCACTTCCACGCGGGCTATCCGATCTCGTGCATCCAGTTCCCCGAGAGCGGTCGCGAGCGCGAGTTCCCGCGGTTCGGCGAGCCTGGGCACGCCAAGCTCCCGCCCGCCCAGACGCCGCGCGACGTGCTTGTCATCGGCGGGGGGCCGGCGGGGCTCAAGGCCGCGGCCGTGGCTGCTGAGCGCGGGCATCGCGTGACGCTGGTCGAGGCGGAGCGGCGCGTGGGCGGGCAGGTGCGGCTCGCGCAGCTGCTGCCGGGCCGCCACGAGATCGGCGGGGCGATCACGAACCTTGAGGCCGAGGCGCGCCGTGCTGGGGCCACGATCACCACCGGGGTGCGGGCAGACGCCGCGTACGTGCGGGCAAGCCGCGCCCAGGTGGTCATCGTCGCCACGGGCGCCACGCCGTACACGCCGCCGCTGGAGGTCAACGGCTCACCGCGGATCGCTCAGGCGTGGGACGTGATCCGCGACGCCGCTGCCGTGCCGGCCGGGACGGTCGTCGTGGCGGACTTCCGGTCGGACTGGCTCGGCCTCGGCGTGGCGACGCTCCTGGCGGGCCGCGGCTGCCGGGTCACCCTCGCGGTGACGGGGACGATGGCAGGACAGCGCTGCCAGCAGTACGTCCGAGACCAGATGACCGCGGCGGCGCGGCGAGCCCACGTCACCATCCTGCCCACGACCCGGCTGTTCGGCGCTGACGAGACCGCGGTGTACCTCCAGGACGAGCTGACCGAGGAGGCCGTGGTGGTCGAGGACGCGGTCGCGCTGGTGCTGGCGCAAGGCCACCTGCCCGCGGATTCGCTGCTGCTCGAACTCGAGGCGGATGCGGCGACCGACGGGGCGTACCGCGTGCTGGCGGCGGGCGACGTGCAGAGCCCGCGCACGATCGAGGAGGCGGTGCTCGAGGGGCTCCGGGCGGGGATCGCCGTCTAGGCTGAACAGGCCCCGGGGTTGTGCGCGTGGCGAACCGCGCTCTACTTGCGCGAACACGTGGCCGGCCCGTCGGCATCCGTAACCGCGGCTGATAGGCTGGTCGCAACCCGGCAAGCGCAGCCACGCGAACCGGGCCAGGACCCGGGAGCGTCGGAACCGCGCCCGGGTCCGTCTGTCTCCCCTGACAGACGAGGCGCCCGATGGCCGACGAGCGCTCGACTCGCGCCCGCTCGGGCCGGCCGGCGTGCAGCTCACGCTATCCTAGGCGCTCGAGCCCGAGGTGGCGGACTGGCACCGAGCACAGCTCCCAGCTCGGTCGCCGGGTTTCGCCGCCCTGGACCACCCGGTCGCCGGGTCGTCATCGTCCCGCGCCACGCCGTCGCCGGGTCGTCATCGTCCCGCGCCACGCCGTCGCCGGGTCGTCATCGTCCCGCGCCACGCGGCGCGGCGTCGAGGATGCGCGCCCTGCCGCCGACGACCTCGGCCCAGAGCATCGCGTGGCCGGGCCACAGCCCGTCCGGCGCTGTCAGCGCGCGGAAGGCCTCCTCCTCGGCCGCGGGATAGGCGGCCCGGAACAACTCCGGCAAGCCTCCGACCAAGGCGCGGTTGTCTGCCGTGGATCGCAGCAGAAGAAGGCGTGAGATCCGAGGCGGCCCGACCGTCCAAGGCCAGTCCTTCGCGGAGGGCAGGCTGTCCGCCTTCTGGCCAGCCCAGCGAAGCTGTTGCTCCACCCGACGGAGCTGCGCCTGGATCTCGGTCGCAACGACATCCGACGCGGTGCGCTCGCTGAGGACGATGTCGATCACGCCTTTGGACGGCGCCAGGACGAACACCTCAAGGCGCGGCGACCAGCGGGGATGCGCGATGCCGAGGAGCGCGTCGGCGATCGGTGCCGAGACGCGGTCGTGGACGCGGGGCCCGACCGTTGGGTAGAGCCGCAGGCTTGCCTCGAGGCCGAGTGCCGTGGCCAGAGCGTTGACGACTGCGAGGCTGGGGACCCTCTTGCCAGCCTCGATGCGCGACAGGTCGCCGTGATCGACGCCGGCGGCTGCAGCCAGGGCCCGCTGCGAAACGCCACATTCGAACCGCGCGCGGCGAAGGTCGGCGGCAAGGTCCACGATCATTTGGCGGTGCCGGGCGCGCGCCGCGCGCAGGATGAGCGTAGTGGCCATGCCTCATTGGAGCGCAAGGCACTCATCGCGGGTTTATCTCGATTGGGGCGTTGGCTCGAGGCCACCAAATCCACGCACGTCGCAGCCGAAACGCCTCATGGCGTTGGCCTATCGCCAGCAAACACCGGTGACGGTGGCGCCGCGCCAACGATCTGGGGGCGGAGCGGCGCTCCGGCGGCGATTTGGTGGCGCCGCGCCAACGATCTGGGGGCGGAGCGGCGCTCCGGCGGCGATTTGGTGGCGCCGCGCCAACGATCTGG
>JAJXUG010000056.1 GCA_021783095.1 Chloroflexota bacterium
CCGAGGGCGCGCACGTCAGCCCCGCAGGCGCCGAGCGCAAGGCGCCGGAGGCAGCCCCGCAGGGGCGACGGTCCCAGGCCCGGCCGGCGACGGAGGCCGAGGCCGCCTCGCTCGCCACCGGGGGCCGATCCGCCGCCGCGTTCGACGCTGCGGCCCGGGACGTGCCGGTGACGGCGTCCGCGGGCCGTCGGGGCCGTCGGGCGGGCATCCTCATCCTCGTGCTGGCGCTCGCCCTCGTGCTGGCGGTCGGCGGCGCGGCCGCAGCGGTCGCGCTCCCGTCGGCCGACATCACGGTGACGCCGGTCCTCGAGGCGGTCCCGCCCATCTCGGTGACCGTCCGCGCCGACACCACCGCCACGGCCTCCGACCCGACCGCGCTGGTGATCCCGGCGACATCGGTGGACGTCCCGGTCACGGCCCAGGGCGACTTCCCGGTCACCGGCGTGAGCATCCAGCAGACGGCAGCCGCGGGCCAGGTGACATGGACCAACTGCGACCCTGGCGCCTCGTACACGATCCCTCGGGGCACCGAAGTCCAGACGGCCTCCGGAGTGGCATTCGTGCTCAACCAAGCGATTTTTCTGCCTGTCGCGATCGTCTCCGGCAGCGGCAGCCATCGGTCACTCCAGTGCCAGCCCAACGACGGCGCGGTGACCGCTGTGAAGCCTGGGCCCGCCGGCAACGTTGCCGCTGGCGCCATCCGGGTGATCCCGTCGAGCTACAACCGGAACCTGCTCAGCGTCTCCAACGCGTCCGCGACCAGCGGCGGCACCCGGACCGAGCTCCCGAAGATCGCCGCCGACGACGTGGCGGCCGCCAGGGCCAAGCTTGCGACCGACCTCACCTCGGCGCTCGCGACCGCCCTGGCGGACCCGACGCTGGCCCCGCAGGGCACCAGGCTCTTCCCCGACACGGCCCGACTGGGCGACCCCACATTCACGCCGGACCCGGCCGGGCTGGCCGGCAAGGTGCTCAAGGCCGGCCAGACCACGTTCACCCTCAAGGCGGACGCGACGGCAACCGCCACCGCGATCGACGAGACACCGCTCAAGGCAATCGGCGAGGCGGCCGTGCGAGCCGCGGTCAAGCCCGGCTACCAGATCGTCGACTCGTCGATCCAGGTCACGGTGGGCGACGGGACCGTCGGCGAGGACGGCACGGTGAGCTACCCGGTGAGCGCGAGCGCCCTCGAGCAGCGCCCCCTCGACGCAGCAGCGCTCAAGGCGTCGGTCCTGGGCAAGTCCGAGGCGGACGCCGCCGCGGCCCTCGCGCAGTTCGGCAGGGTCTCGATCACGCTCTGGCCGTTCTGGGTGACCGGGGTGCCCACGAGCGGCGATCGAGTCACCGTTTCGATCGCGACGCCGGTCGCCCCCGCGCCCACGCCCACCCCGCTGCCCACGAAGGCCCGCGCGAGCGAGAAGTCCTCGGCGTCGCCCCCTGCCTCGACCGCCCCGAGCGGATCGCCGGTACCATCGGCCTGATGCACCTTGCACGCCAGCGCGCCACCAGGCGCGCTGTCCGAAGCCGGTGACGGCGCGGATCCTGGGGGTCGACCTTGGCACGCGCCGCATCGGCCTTGCGGTCGCGGATGCCGAGATCGGGATCGCCCGACCACTCGCCACGCTCAGCCGCGGCGCCTCCGACGACGAGGACGCTGCGGCGCTCGGTCGCGCCTGCCGGGAGCAGGGCGTGGTCGAGCTGGTGGTGGGCCTGCCCGTCGAGGCGCGCGGCAACGAGGGCGAGATGGCCGCGAACGCCCGCGGCTGGGCGGTGGCGATGGGCGAGCGGCTGGGTCTGCCCGTGGCGATGCGCGATGAGCGGCTGAGCTCCTTCGAGGCGGAGCAACGCCTTGGCCGGATGCCGCGGGGGAGGAGCGGGGGCGCCCCCAGTCGCGTCCAGCGCAACGCCTACCGGGCCCGCGTCGACCGCGAGGCGGCCTCGATCATCCTGCAAGACGAACTCGACGCCCGACGGGGCGCCACGCCCGCCGCGACGAGCGCGTCGGAGGGCCTTCGACCCGATCCCCAGGAGGAGCAATGACGCTGCGAGGCGGGCGCGGACCCCGCGACCCGATGGCCGACCCGGCGCCTCAACAGGTTCCCGCAGGCGACGGCTACCGTCGGTCCGGACGGTACGGCCGCGGGCCGGGCGACCAGCGCCGATACGAGCGCTACGGCGACCGGGGTGGCGGCCTCGGCGGGCTCCTGCGGTTCCTGCTGTTCCTCGCGGTGCTCTCGGCGGCGGTCGTGCTCGTGCTCGTGACGGTGGCGCGGCCGATCCTCCGGATGGCGGTGGCGCCCTGGGCCGAGCGGAACCCGAGCGTGCTCTCGATCGGGTTCATCGCCGAGCTGGTCCGGGAGGACCTCGGCCCGGCGCTGACGGCGCCCGCGAGCACTGACCCCACCAGCGTCACGTTCGTGGTGGCGGACGGCGACACCCCGGCCCTCCTCGCGCCCAAGCTCGAGGCGGCGGGACTCATCGCCAGCGAGCCCGCATTCCTGTACTTCGCCCACGAGGACGGCCTCGCCCCGCAGCTCGTCGCCGGCAACTTCCAGCTCGCCAGGAACATGACGCCCGAGCAGGTGGTCCGGGGCCTGATCAACAACCGCGTCGTCGAGCAGGCGCAGACCATCACCTTCCGCGAGGGTCTGCGCATCGAGCAGATGACGGCCAAGCTCGAGACGATCCCCGGCACGCGGATCGACCCCAAGGCCTTCTACGACCTCGCGGAGCACCCGTCCGACAAGCTCCTCGGGGACTACCCGTGGCTGCTTGACCCCAAGATCCACACCACGGGCGCGAGCCTCGAGGGCTTCCTGTACCCGGCCACGTACACCATCCGCACGGACCCGATCGCCCCGACCGACGCTGAGGGTCTGATCAGGATGATGCTCGACGCGTTCTACGCGAACGTGGGGCCGGACCGGATGACCGTGCCGGCGGCGCGGGGCCTCACGTTCCAGCAGGTGCTGGTGCTCGCCTCGATCGTGGAGCAGGAGGCGCAGCTCGACGTCGACCGGCCGCTGATCGCCGGGGTGTACCAGAACCGCCTGAACCCGAAGCTGTGGGCGTCGGGCCTCCTGCAGTCGGACCCGACCATCTTCTATGTCAACGACACCCTGCAGCTCGACAAGCTCGCGTTCACCAAGTGGCAGACGTACGTGTTCTGGGACAAGCTGCCGACCGGGTACCAGCTGCCCGTGCCGCTGCCGGCGGCCCTCGCCGCGTACAACACGTACACGAGCAAGGGGCTGCCGCCCGGGCCGATCTGCTCGCCTGCCGTGGCGTCCATCGACGCCGCTCTCAACCCGAACACCAAGACCGGCTACCTCTTCTTCCTCGCCACCGGCCAGAACGGCAAGACGGTGTACGCGAAGACGCAGGCCCAGCACGACGCCAACGTCCAGAAGTACCTCCATTGAACATGGCCAACGTCGCGCTGCCCGCCCCCGCCGACTTTGCGCCCGCCCCCGACGAGGCCACGCGCGCCCGCTGGCGCGACGCTGACCGGGCCGCACGCCCGGCTCGCCTCGCCCGCCTCCGCGAGCGCATGGCGCGGGAGGGCGTGGATGCGTGGTTCGGCGTGCGGCCTGAGCACATGCGCTGGCTCACCGGCTTCACGCTGGGCCCGGGCGAGAAGCCGTCGGCCGCGCACTCGGGCGAGTTCCTGGTGGGGCTCGATTCGCTGACCGTCCTCACCGATTCGCGGTATGCGATCCAGGCCCGCCGCGAGGCGCCCGACGCCGTCGTCGACGAGATCGGCCACGACCTGCCCGGCGCGTGGGCCCGGCTGCTGGCCTCGGTGGGCGCGCGGCGTGTCGGCATGGAGGCGGCCGCGGTCCCGCACGCGCTGTGGACGCAGCTCGCCGAGGCCGCCCCGGACGTGGAGCTCGTCCGGGCCGACGGCTGGGTGGAGGCGATGCGCGCGGTCAAGACGCCCGACGAGGTGGAGCGGATCGCCGCAGCGTGCGCGGTCGCCGACCGGGCGCTGGCCGCGCTCCTGCCCGAGATCCGCCGCGGCGTCACGGAGCGGGACCTGGCGCTGCGCCTCGAGTGGCACATGCGGACGGGCGGCGCCGAGTGCCTCGCGTTCGACGTGGCGTGCCTCGCCGGGCCCGAGGCCGCGCTCCCGCACGGATCGCCGGGCGACCGGCCGGTGCTCGACCGGGCGGTGCTGCTGCTCGACTTCGGCGCCCAGGTCGACGGCTACCGGAGCGACATGACCCGGACTCTGTTCGTGGGCGAGCCGACGGCTCGGGACCTCGCGGTGTACGGCCTCGTGGCGCAGTCGCAGCAGGCGGCGATCGACGTCCTGGAGGCGGCCGTGCGGGCGGGCGGCACGCTGCCGGACGGGAGGGCGGCGGATGCGGCCGCACGCGGCCTCATCGAGCGCGACGGGCGCTGGCCGCCTTTCGGCCACGGGCTGGGCCACGGGATCGGCCTGGCGACCCACGAGGCGCCCGCGCTGTCGCGCAACGCCCCCGAGACGCCGCTGCCCAGCCCGACCGTGTTCAGCGTCGAGCCCGGGATCTACCTCGAGGCGGAGATCGGCGTGCGAATCGAGGACCTCGTTCACCTCGACGCCGAGGCCGGGGTGTGCGACCTGCTGACCCGGTTCCCGCGCGAGGTCCTCGTGGTGGGCGACTGAGGTGCCGGACGTCCTGGGGCTGCTCGAGGGGATCGCCGTGATGGCCCTCGTCGCGGTCCTGGTGGTCGCGCTGATGATGGCGGGCATGCTCGCCTGGGGGTTCCGACGCGCCATGAGCCGCCACGTGGAGGAGGACCCCCCGGCGGTCGTCGAGCTCAAGCGCCGCCTCGACGGGGGCGAGATCTCGCTGGTGGAGTACGAGGAGGGCCTGCGGGCGCTCCGCCGGCGCGGGTGACTCTGCGCATTGCCGCCCTGCGGGGCGCGCAGCCAGCGCGCGTGCCCGGCGACGGTATCGGGACATTCGGCTTGGAGCGGGCGGTCTGGTAGCATCCCGGGGCACATCCATGTCCTCGCGCGGGGGCCTGCGCACGCCCGAGACCGCGCCACGCGCCACCGGAGCAACGCAAACCATGATCAGCACCGGCGAGCTGCGCAAGGGCGTCGTCATCGAGCTTGACGGCGACCTGTGGCAGATCCTCGACTACCACCACATCAAGATGGGCCGCGGCTCGGCCCAGGTCCGCATCAAGCTGCGCAACGTCAAGAAGGGCAGCACGGTCGAGAAGTCGTTCCAGTCCGGCGAGCGCTGGCCGCGGGCCCAGATCGACCGCCGCCCCGTGCAGTTCCTCTACCGCGACGGCGAGGACCTCCACTTCATGGAGACCGAGTCGTACGAGCAGTTCAGCCTGCCCGCCGACAAGCTCGACGACGTCGTCGGCTTCCTCAAGGAGGGCATGACGCTCGACCGGACGAGCTACCAGGGCGACACGCTGGGCGTCGAGCTCCCGGTCACGGTCGACCTGCTGGTCGCCGAGACCGAGCCGGGCTTCGCCGGCGACACCGCCCAGGGCGCGCGCAAGAACGCCACCATGGAGACGGGCCTCGTGGTCTCCGTGCCGCTGTTCGTGAACGCTGGTGACACCCTCCGGATCGACACCCGGACCGGCGAGTACCAGACGCGCCTCTAGCCCCGCCCGCCAGGTGGCAGCGTGACGCCGATGCGCCCCGACGAGGGTCGGCCAGACGCGATGCTGCCGCCCTGGGACGCCGTCCCGGACGATCCCGCAGGCGCCCCTGCCCCGCCGGCCGGACGCCCCGCGCCCGACGCCCCCGCCCTCCACGTCCGCACCGTGTCCGAGGTGGCGCGCGCGCTGCGCGACCGGGTCCGCTCCGACGAGGCGATGCGCAACCTGTGGGTCGAGGGGGAGCTCAGCCGCTACACGGTCTCGACCGCCGGCCACGCCTACTTCACGCTCAAGGACGCCCGCGCCCAGATCCAGTGCGTCTGGTTCCGCGACGAGCGCGTCCGCTCGCCCTTCCAGCCGTCGCCGGGGCTCGCGGTCGTCGCGCACGGCCGGATGGACGTGTTCGAGGCCCAGGGCGCCGTCCAGCTGTACGTCGAGTCGCTCCAGCCGGCCGGGTTCGGCAACCTCGCGCTCAAGTTCGAGGAGACCAAGGCCCGTCTCGCCGCGGAGGGGCTGTTCGACCTCGCCCGCAAGCGCGGACTGCCGGTGCGCCCGCGCGTGATCGCCCTCGTGACCTCGCCCACGGGCGCCGTTCGCCACGACGTGTGCAACGTGCTGGCGAGGCGATGGCCGCTGACGCGCGTGCTCCTTGTGCCGTGCCTGGTCCAGGGTGCCGGCGCGCCGGGGTCGATCGTGGCGGCGCTGCGTGCACTCGAGGCGCACGTCCAGGACGAGGCGGCCGCCGGCCGCGAGGCCGATGCGCCGGCGCTGACGATCCTCGCCCGCGGCGGCGGCTCCCCGGAGGACCTCTGGGCGTTCAACGACGAGCGGGTCGTCCGGGCCGTCGCGGCGCACCTGCTGCCGGTGGTGGCCGGGATCGGCCATGAGACCGACGTGACCCTCGCGGACTTCGCTGCTGACGTGCGCGCCCCCACGCCCTCGGCCGCGGCGGAGCTCGTGGTGCCCGATCGAGTCGAGCTGGCGCAGGCGGCGCACGCGCTCGGACGCCGCGCGGATGCAGCCGCAGCCCGCCGTGCCGGGGCGGCCAGGCGGGCGCTGGACAACGAGGCGCGCGTGCTCTCCCGGGTGGAGCCCACCGCGCAGCTGGCGACGTCTCGCGAGCGCGTGGGGCTGCTCGTGGACCGCGCCACACGCGTCGTCGCGCGCCGCCTCGACGCCGACCGCAGGGCCGTCGCCACCCTCGGTGCGCGCCCCGCCCGCGCAGCGGAGCTTCGGCTGTCCGTGGCCGCATCCGCTCTGGCCGCGGTGTCGGCATCGCTGGCCGCGCTCGACCCCGACGCGACGCTCCGGCGCGGCTACGCGATCGTCAGGCGGCGGGCCGACGGGGCGATCCTCCGCGCCCCGGCGGACGCCCCGGCGGGGGAGCGGCTCCACATCGCGCTCGCCGGCGGCACCCTCGGCGCCACGAGCAGCGGACCGTTGGGCGAGGGGAGCGACGACGCATGACCTGGCCCGCGGCAACCGGCGTCAGCGAGCCAGCGAGGCTGCGCGTCAGCCACGACCGGACCCCGCGCCCGTGAGCGACCTCGTCGTGTTCGTCGTGGTCGTGGCGGCCATGGCCGGCATCGGGGTCTGGCTGGGTATGATCGTCGCCGGCCGGATCGACCAGCGCATGGCGCCGCGCGCGGCCGAGCCGCCGCCGCAGCCACCCGAACCGCCCACCACGCCATCGGTGCCACAGGAGGAGCCGTCGTGACCGAGCCCGTCCCCGCGCGAGCGGACGTCGAGTCGCTCAGCTTCGACGACGCGTTTGCCGAGCTCGGGCGCGTGGTCGGGGCGCTCGAGACGGGCAACCAGTCGCTCGAGGAGACGATCGGCGCCTACGAGCGCGCCGTGGCGCTCCAGGGGCGGTGCGAGCGGCTGCTCGCTGCCGCGGAGCTGCGGGTCTCGCAGCTCATGGCCCGGGCAGACGGGTCGCTCGCCGTCACGGATGCGGGGCCTGAGGAGTCGGGGAGCTGATCCGCCCGACGGCGCCCCCGCGCTGGCGTCGAGGGCGAACGCGCTACCATCCGATATCAACAAACCGACCTCCAATCCGCGGCGGCCCACCCGCGGCCTGGTGACGAAGCCCCGACAGCAAGGAGCCAGCAACTGTGCCGATCCTCGAGCGCCTCACGGGTCCGGCTGACCTGCGCGGCCTGTCCGACGAGGAGCTCGACCAGCTCGCAGCCGAGATCCGCGAGACGATCATCCGCACCGTCGCGGTGACCGGGGGACACCTCGGCTCGTCGCTCGGCGTTGTCGAGATCACGCTGGCGCTCCACCGGCTGCTCGAGTCGCCCCGCGACAAGATCGTCTGGGACACCGGGCACCAGGCGTACGCCCACAAGCTCCTGACCGGACGCCTCGGGCGGTTCCACACGCTGCGCCAGATGGACGGCGTGGGCGGCTTCCCGCGCCGCTCCGAGTCGGACCATGACGTGATGGACGGGGGCCACGCCGGCACCGGCCTGTCGATCGCGGAGGGCCTGGCGACCTCCCGCGACATCCGCCACTCGATGGAGCGCATCGCCGTCGTCGTGGGCGACGCCGCGCTGATGTCGGGCCTCAGCCTCGAGGCGCTCAACGACATCGGGCACCGCCAGACGCAGCTGCTGATCGTGCTCAACGACAACGAGATGTCGATCAGCCCCGCGGTCGGCGCGATCAGCAAGTACCTCTCCGAGATCAAGCTCTCGCAGGCGTGGCGGCAGGGCCGCACGGCGTACGACACGGTCACCGAGCGCATCCCGGTCGTCGGCACGCGGGCGCTCGAGCTCTCGCGGCGCGTCCGGCAGTCCGTGGTGTCGCTCGCGCAGACCGGCCAGTTGTTCGAGGACCTGGGCATCACCTACGTCGGGGTCATGCCCGGCCACGACCGGGCGTTCCTCGAGGAGACGTTCCGCCGGGCGCTCACCCTCAATGAGCCCGTGCTCGTCCACGTGCGCACGCAGAAGGGCAAGGGCTACCGGCCCGCGGAGCGAGACCAGGTCTCGTTCCACGGCGCGGCCCTGCCGCCCATCGACCTGCCGGCGGACACGCACGACCGGATCATCCCGGGCGCGCAGCACAACGGCGAGGCGATGGGCTCGTCGGCGGCCGGCGGCGCGTCGGTCGCGTCCACGCGCGACGCCGATGCGGGCGCGCCCCCGTCGTCCTCGGTCATGGCGGACCGGCGGGGCTACCCGCACGGCTCGCCGCTCGAGAAGGGCGGCCCGCGCAGCGCCACGCCCGAGGCCGCGGCCGAGGCGAAGAAGACGCCCAACTACACCGCCTTCTTCGCCAAGGAGCTGCTCGACCTGGGCGCCGACGACCGGCGCATCGTGGGGATCACCGCGGGCATGCCCACGGGCACCGGCCTCGCCAAGTTCCAGGCCCAGTTCCCGGACCGCTTCATCGACGTGGGGATCGCCGAGCAGCACGCGGTCACGCTCGCGACGGGCCTCGCGCTTGGCGGGATGCGGCCGGTGGTGGCGGTGTACTCGACGTTCCTCCAGCGCGCCTTCGACCAGACCGTCCACGACGTCTGCCAGAACGACGCAGCGGTGGTCCTCGCCGTGGACCGGGCGGGCCTCGTGGGCGAGGACGGCACGAGCCACCAGGGGATGTTCACGCTGCCGGCCCAGCTCATGCTGCCCAACCTCGTGGTGGCGAGCCCCAAAGACGAGCAGGAGCTCCGCTCGCTGCTGCGGACCGCCCTCGCCCAGGACCACCCCTTCGCGCTGCACTACCCGCGCGACGCGGGGTTCGGCGTGCCGGAGCGAGAGCCCGAGGTCCTGCCCGTCGGGCGGGGCGAGGTGCTCCGCGAGGGCAGGGACCTGCTGCTCGTGGCGTTCGGGCCGATCACCATGAGGGCGATGGAAGTCGCGTCGTCCCTCGAGTCGCTCGGCTGGTCGGCCGGGGTGGTCAATGCCCGGTACGCCAAGCCGCTCGACCGGCAGTTGATCCTGGACCAGGCCCGCGGCAAGCGCCTCGTGGCCACGCTCGAGGAGAGCGTGGTGACCGGGGGGTTCGGGAGCAGCGTGCTCGAGGCCTTCGAGGAGGCGCGGGCAGTGGATCCGGGGTACCGCGAGACGCACGTCCGGGTGATCGGCATCCCCGGCGACCGGTTCGTCGACCACGGGGCCGTGACCGACCTGCGGCGCCTGCTCCGGCTCGACGTGCCCGGCATCACTGCGCAGGTCGTCGAGGCGCTCGATCAGCTGGGCGTGGCGCCGAGGCCGGCCGAGGCGCACTGAGCGCTGGGCCCGGCGCGGGGGTCCGCGGGCGCCGGGCGGCGCACGCGGACCAACGAGCGCGACGCCCGAACGGTACCCGCCCGGGATCTGACGAGCCCGGCCTAAGCCGGCTGTGCCACGATAGGGGCATGCCGAACGCCGTCAGCCGACGCATGCGCCTCGACCAGCTCCTCTTGGAGCGGGGCCTTGCACCCACGCGCTCCCGCGCCCAGGCGCTCGTGATGGCGGGACAGGTGCGCGTGGGCGAGGGCGACGCCGCCCGCCACGACCTCAAGCCCGGGGACCTCGTCGACCGGGAGGCGCCGGTGACCGTGGCGGCGGGCCAGACGTGGGTGAGCCGCGGCGCGCACAAGCTCCTGGCGGCGCTCGACGCCTTCGGGGTCGACCCGGCGGGCCTGGTGGCCGTGGACGTCGGGGCCTCGACCGGCGGCTTCACCGACGTGCTGCTGGCCCGGGGCGCAGCACGCGTCTACGCCGTGGACGTGGGGTACGGCCAGCTCGCCGAGCGCCTCCGCCGCGACGCCCGCGTGGTCAGCATGGAGCGCGTCAACGCGCGGACGCTGACCGCCGAGACGCTGCCCGAGCCGGTGGCCCTCGCGGTGATCGACGTGTCGTTCATCTCGCTGGCCCTCGTGCTGGGGCCGGTCCGATCGGTGCTGCGCGACGGGCAGGGGCCGATCCTCGCCCTCGTGAAGCCGCAGTTCGAGGCGGGCCGCGCCGACGCCAAGGGCGGCGTGGTGCGCGACCCCGAGGTGCACCGGCGCGTGCTGCGCGAGGTGGCTGCGAGGGCCGAGGCCCTGGGCATCGGCATTCGGGGCGTCATCCCGTCGCCCATCCTGGGGCCGGAGGGGAACCGGGAGTTCATGGCCCACCTCGGCGCAGGGCCGGCCTGCGCGGAGGTCGACGAGCGGATCAACGAGGCGGTGGCAAGCGCGTGGGAGGGAGTCCGGTGAGCGTCCGGCGGATCGGCTTCGCGTTCAACCCCACCAACGACGCGGCCGTCGAGCTGCGCGACCGGGCGGAGGGCTGGTGCCAGGTCGGGGGCCTGGACCACTGGTCGGCGCCCGCGGGGGATGGGGCGACGCTCCATCGGGAGCTGCCCACGACCGACGTCCTGGTGGTGCTCGGCGGCGACGGGACGTTCCTGCGGGCCGCCCAGGCCGTCGCGCTGGTGGACGTGCCGCTCCTGGGCGTCAACCTGGGCAAGATGGGCTTCCTGTCCAAGGTGGAGGCCCACCAGCTCGAGCCGGTGCTGGTGCAGCTGGTCGATGGCGACTTCACGGTCGGGGAGCGCATGGCCCTCACCGGGGCGATCCTGCGCGGCGGCCTTCCGTCGGAGGAGACGTTCACCGCCCTCAACGACATCGTCATCGCGCGGGGCTCGCTGGCGCGCGTGGTGCGTCTGGACGTCGAGATCGACGCGTCGCACCTGGCCACGTTCGTCTCGGACGGCCTGGTGGTCGCGAGCCCCACCGGCTCCACCGGCTACAGCTTCTCGGCCGGCGGCCCGGTCCTCGACCCGCAGAGCCGCAACCTCGTTGTCACGCCCATCGCCGGGTACCTCTCCGCGCTGCGCTCCATCGTGGTGTCGCCCAGGCAGGTGGTCCGCTGCCGGGTCGTGGACGCGTTCGAGGCGCTCGCGTCGATCGACGGGCGCGAGGACCGGCGGCTCCAGGTCGGCGACGTCGTGGAGGTCCGCGCCCTCGAGCGCCCGATCCGGTTCGTCGAGCCCACCGGCACGCTGCCGTTCTGGGACCTGCTGCGGACCAAGGTCGCGCTGCTGCCGTCCTGACGATGACCGCCCTGCCCACCGCGGACCGCCCCGGACGCCTCGTCGAGCTCGCGGTCAGCGATCTCGCCCTGATCGACCGGCTCCGGCTGGTCCTCGAGCCCGGGCTCAACGTGCTCACCGGCGAGACCGGCGCGGGCAAGAGCCTCCTGATCGACGCGCTCGGCCTCGCCCTTGGCGCGCGCGCGGACACGACACTGGTCCGACACGGGGCGGAGACCGCGCGCGTCGAGGCGCTGTTCGACCGCCTGCCGGAGCCGCTCATCGCCGTCCGGGAGGTGGCCGCGACGGGCCGCTCCACCGCGCGCCTCGATGACGAGGCCGTGACCGCCGGGCGCCTGTCGCTGGTGGCCGGGCCGCTGGTCGAGATCCACGGCCAGCACGACCAGCAGCGCCTGCTCGACGAGGCGTGGCAGCGCGACCTGCTCGACGCCTACGGCGGCCACGAGGCGGCGCTGGCGGAGGTGGCCTCCGCAGTCGATCGCTGGCGGGCGAACCGCTCGGCGATGCAGGGCCTCGTCATGGACCCGCGTGAGCTGCTGCGGCGCCTGGAGCTGCTCGAGCACGAGGCCGGGGAGATCGCGGCCGCGGGCCTGCGGATCGGCGAGGCGGACGAGATCGCTCGCCAGCTGGCCGCGGCGCAGCACGCCGAGACCATCCTTTCGGGCGCATCTGCCGTGCGCGACCTGCTCCTGGCCGAGGGCCGGGGCGCCCGCGAGCGCGTGGCGCGGGCGGGACACGACCTGCGGGGTCTGGCGCGGCTCGACGAGCGCTGGTCGACGCTCGCGGATCGGGTGCTCGGGCTCGAGGCCGAGCTGGAGGACGTCGCGGCCGAGGTCCGTTCGCTGGCCGAGACCGTGGACCACGACCCGGCGAGCCTCGCCCGCCTCGAGGACCGCCTGGGCGAGATCCACCGGCTCCTCCGCCGGTACGGCGACGACGAGGCGACCGTGATCGAGCACGCCGAGCGTTCTGCCGCCGAGGCGGCGCGGCTCCGCGGGCTCGAGGACGAGCGCGCGCGACGGGTCGCCGACGACGGGCGACTCCTGCTCGAGATCGCTGACGCGGCGGCCACGCTCTCGATCCTGCGCTCGCACACGGCGGAGGCGCTCGGGGCGGCCGCGTCGGCGGTGCTCGTCGAGCTCGGGTTCCCCGCCGGCGCGTTCGCCGTGGCGGTGGGCCGGCGCACCGCGGCGCGCGACGACCCCGCGGTCGAGGTGGACGGCGACGCGGTCGCCTTCGACGGCACCGGCATCGACACCGTCGTGTTCACGTTCCGGCCCAACGCCGGGGAGCCCGGGCGCCCGCTCGCGCGGATCGCGTCGGGCGGCGAGCTCTCGCGGGTGGCGCTGGCGGTGAAGCAGGTGCTCGCCGAGGCGGACCGCACGCCGACGCTGGTGTTCGACGAGATCGACGCCGGGATCGGCGGGCGGTCCGCGGACCCGGTCGGGCGCAGCCTGTGGACGCTCGCCCGCACGCACCAGGTCCTGTGCGTGACGCACCTGCCGCAGCTGGCCGCCTACGCCGACGCGCACTACCGCATCGCGAAGCGCGAGCGCGACGGCCGGACGGTGACCGAGATCACCCGCCTGGACCGCGACGGGCGGGTGGGGGAGCTTGCCGCGATGATCGGCGGGACCGACGGGGGCGAGGCGGCGCGCCACTCGGCGGCCGAGCTGCTCGACCGGGCGGAGGCCTGGCGCGGCACCCGCATGGCCGCGGCGACGGCCTGAGCATGGCGCCGGCGGCGCGATGACGGGCCCCAGCCTCGACGACGCGATCGCCGGCTACCTCGCCTACCTGCGCGTGGAGCGGGGGCTGGCCGAGGCGAGCCTCACCGCGTACCGCTCGGACCTCGAGGACTTCGCGATGAGCCGCGGGGCCGCGGCGTCCTGGGCGGAGGGCCCCGAGACCGCCCAGCGCTACCTCGCGGCGCGGGGACGGCGGGGCCGCTCCGCCGATCCCGGCCTCGCGCCCACCAGCCTGCGCCGCCGCGCGGCCGCGATCCGCGGCTTCTACCGCTTCGCGTTCGGCGACGGGCTGATCGAGCGCGACGTGGCGGCGCACCTGGACCTGCCGCGCCAGCCGCGGCTGCTCCCCGAGACGCTGTCCGTGGCCGAGGTGGAGCGGCTGCTGGAGGCGTCGGGCGGCGAGCCCGCACACCCCCGGCGCCTCACGGAGCGGGACGGTGTCGGGCTCCGCGACCGGGCGCTCACCGAGCTGCTCTACGCCGCGGGCCTGCGCGTGTCCGAGGCGCTCAACCTCGACGTGGAGCACCTGCAGCGCGATGTCGGCCTGGTGCGGGTCGTGGGCAAGGGCGACAAGGAGCGCATCGTGCCGGTGGGCGAGGTGGCGCTGGGCTGGCTCTCGCGGTACCTCGCCTGGCCGCGCGCGGCGTGGCTCGCCGCGAGCGGGGTGGGGGACGGACCGGGGTCGCCGGTGTTCGTGACCGCACAGGGCCGGCGGCTGACGCGCACTCGCGCCTGGAGCATCGTCAAGGCGGCGGCCATCGCGGCGGGCCTCGACGACCGCGTGTCGCCGCACACGCTGCGCCACTCGTTCGCGACCCACCTGCTCGAGGGCGGGGCTGATCTCCGGGTGGTCCAAGAGCTCCTCGGACATGCGACGATATCGACCACGCAGCTCTACACGCACGTGACCGGCGAGCGCATTCGCGAGGTCTACTCGCGGGC
Source organism: Chloroflexota bacterium (assembly GCA_021783095.1). Taxonomy (GTDB): domain Bacteria; phylum Chloroflexota; class Limnocylindria; order Limnocylindrales; family CSP1-4; genus CAIXZV01. The sequence goes on from JAJXUG010000056.1 coordinate 14,334, forward strand.
CCACCCGCGCGCCTGAGGGAGGTTGACGCCATGGCTTATGTCGATGGGCTGCTCGCCGACGGCGAGCGCGTGATGCGCCGGGCGCGCCAGCACTGGTTCGTGATGGTGTGGGACGCCAAGGAGGCCGTCCTGGCGATCGTGCTCGCGTTCGTCGGCGGGATCCTGTGGCTCACGGTGCTCAGCGGCGGCGGGACGCTCCGGGACATCCTCGGCTGGCTCGTCCTGGTGCTCCTCGTGGGCGGCCTCGCGTGGTTCGCCTGGGCCTGGATCGTCTACCGGAGCCGCGAGTTCGTCATCACCAACCGGCGGATCATCCAGAGCCAGGGCGTGATCAACAAGCGGGCGTCCGACTCGTCGCTCGAGAAGATCAACGATGCGGTCCTCACCGAGTCCGTGTTCGGGCGCATGTTCGGCTTCGGCGACCTCGAGGTCCTCACCGCGTCCGAGAGCGGCATCGAGCGGCTGCGGATGCTGACCGATGCGCGCGAGTTCAAGAAGGCCATGCTCGACGCCAAGCACGAGCTCGAGGTGGACCTGACGCGCCCGACGATGCCGCCGATGCGCGCCGAGGCGTTGGTCCCCCCGCCCGCCCAGGCGGTGCCGGCCAACCCCGAGGCGCCCCACGCCGACACCTCGCGCGAGGTCACCGACGCGGTGGCGCGCCTCGGCGAGCTGCGGGACAAGGGCCTGGTCACGCCGGAGGAGTTCGAGGCGAAGAAGCAGGAGCTGCTGGCCCGCCTGTAGGGACGACGGCGCCGCGATCCTGATCAACGGCCCCGTCCCGGAGGCCGCCTTCCACGCGCTGGTGGGCTGCCAGGCGGCGCCCGAGCGCCGCCGGGGTGCAGGCCCGGTACGATACGCGCGACTCTTCGATCCCCCGTGAGGCCCACGTGTCCATCCAGAACCTGCTCCCGCAGCTGCTTGTCGTCGCCATCCTCCTGCTGATCGCGTTCCCGATCCACGAGGCAGCGCATGCCTGGACGGCCTATCGCCTCGGCGACGCCACGGCGAAGCTGTTCGGGCGCGTCTCGCTCAACCCGATCGTCCACTTCGACCCGCTGGGCGCGCTGATGCTGCTCATCTCCGTGGGCCTGGGCTCGGGGCTGATCATCGGCTGGGCGAAGCCGACGCCCGTGAACACCGCGAACCTGCGCGACCGGCGCAACGGCGAGGTCCTCGTGGCTCTCGCCGGGCCGGCCTCGAACTGGCTGATGGCCATCGCCGGGGCGCTGGTCGTCCGGGCGGTCGGGCTCGTCTACGACGGCAGCCTCGCGAGTCTCGTCGCCTACTACTTCGTGCTGTTCAACGTGGTCCTCGGGATCTTCAACCTGCTTCCGGTGCCGCCCCTCGACGGCTCGGCACTGCTGTTCCGGTTCCTGTCGCCGCGCCAGGTCTGGGAGATCCGGCCGATCCTCTCGCAGTACGGCATCTTCATCCTGCTGGGCGTGCTCATCCTCGCCGGGCCGCTCCTCGGCCGGGCCATCAACGATGCCGCAATCGCGCTTCTGGGCTGGTAAGGCCCGCCAGTTCCGTGCGCACGTGCTCGCCCGCGTCCCGCCCGATGAGCATCAGGTGCTGACGGCCTGGACTCGCCCCGCCGAGCTCGCCCTGTTCGACGCCATGCACATCGCCGACCGCCGCCACGGCCTGGACGTCGTCGCGTACCTGCGACGGGCCGGCGTGACCGACCGCGACGTCCTGGCCGCCGCGCTGCTCCACGATTGCGGCAAAGGGGACGCGGGCTGGCCGCCGCGCGTTGCGTGGTCGCTGGGGGAGGCTCTCGGGCCATGGGTGTGGGCGCTTGCCCGGCGGTTGCCCGGCTGGTCGGACGCGATGGCCCGCCTGCGCGACCACGCCGAGCTCTCCGCCGACGCGGTCGCAAAAGTCGGCCTCCCGCCCCGCGCCGTCACGCTCGTGCGGGAGCAGGCCGCCCCTTCGGATCCCGAGTTCGGGCGCGTCTTCCACGCCGCCGACGAGGCCTGCTGATGACGTTCGTGACGCCGCCCGCCGTCGCGTTCGGGGAGGGGCGCCGGCCCGAGGCCGCTACCCGGGTGACGATGGCCGCGTTCGACGGGCCGCTGGCCCTGCTGCTGGCGCTGATCGAGGCGCGCCAGCTCGACGTGCTCACCGTGCCGCTGGGCGCCCTGTCCGAGGCGTACCTGGACGCCCTGGCCTCGCTCGACGCGGACCGCATGGGCAACGTCTCGTCCTTCATCGCCATCGCCAGCCAGCTGATCCTGATCAAGTCGCGGGCGCTGCTGCCGCGGCGCGTCGTGGAAGGCGCCGTCCCGCTGCCGGACGAGGGACCGGACCCCGAGGTCGAGCTGCGCGCCCGGCTGATCCTGTACCGGGCGTTCCGCAACGCGGGTCGCCGGCTGCACGACGAGGCGCAGCCCACCGTCGGCCTGTTCCACCGTGAGCCCGCCGTGTCGCGCGCCGCCGGCCTGGCCGGCGCCCGCCCTGCCGTGACGAAGCCGATGCCGGTGTCGCGGCTGACCGACGCGCTCGCCGCGCTGGCCACCGTCGTGCCGCTGCCGCCGCCACCGCCCGAGACCATCCGGCGCATGGTGACGCTGACGGCCCGCGCCCAGATCATCCGCCAGGCGCTCGCCAACGCCGACGTCGTGGTGCTCCAGGAGCTGCTCCGGGGCGTGCGCGATCGCGTGGTGGTGGTGATCACGTTCCTCGCCATGCTTGAGCTGATGAAGCGGCGCGAGATCGTGGTCGAGCAGCGGGAGCCGTGGGGCCCGATCGTGGCCCGACGCACCACGCCCGAGGAGCGGATCGCGGCCGGGCTCTCCCCGGTTGCGGACGAGGCGCCGCTCGACGAGACGCTGGAGGACTTCTCGTGACGGAGCAGGAGTCGCGGCCTGTCGACGACGCCGTGCCGGACGCGGCCGACGACGTGACCGCCGACGCGGCCGCCGACGAGGCGGCCCCCGGCGGCGAGCTCACCGAGGCCCAGCTCGAGGCGCTCCTGTTCGTCGCCGAGAAGCCGCTCAACCGGCGCGAGATCGCGACGCTCGCCGGTGTCGACCGGGCCGCCGTGGACGAGCGCCTGGGGGATCTCGAGGTGTCGCTCGCGGGGCACGGCATCCGGCTCCTCGTCGTCGGGGAGCGCGTGGAGCTTGCGACGGCCCCGGAGGCCGGCGCGCTCGTGGCCCGGTACATGGGCGTGGAAGCCGTGCGCCTGTCGCCGGCAGCCCTCGAGACGCTCGCGATCATCGCGTATCGCCAGCCCGTCACCCGCGCGGCCATCGAGCGGGTCCGCGGCGTCGACTCCGACTACTCGGTGCGGGCGCTTTTGCACCGCCGGCTCATCACCGAGCAGGGCCGCTCCGAGGCGCCCGGCCGGCCGATCCTGTACGGCACCGGCTTCGAGTTCCTCGAGCGCTTCGGGCTCACCTCGCTCGACGACCTGCCGCCGCTCGACCTCGAGGTGGCCGCGCGACTCGTGGACGGCGACGCGGCGGAGCCGTCTGGCACCCGGGCAGCCGCCCGTGACGAGGGCTCGCTCGCCTCGCAGGACGCCGACGCCGGACGCCATGCCCCCTGAGCGGATCTCCAAGGTCCTCGCCGCTGCTGGCGTCGCCTCTCGGCGCGCGGCCGACGAGCTGGTGGCCGCTGGTCGCGTGACGGTCGACGGGCGTCCGGCCGTGCTCGGCGAGCGAATCGACCCCGGTGTCCAGCAGCTTGCCGTCGACGGCCGGCCGATCGGCGCGCCCGAGCGCCAGCCCGTCTACCTCGCGCTCCACAAACCCGCCGGCGTGACCTCGACCGTCCACGACCGCCACGCCGCGCGCACCGTCATCGACCTCGTCCCGCGGGACCTCGCCCTCACCGCCCGCCTCTACCCGGTGGGCCGCCTCGACCAGGACAGCGAGGGCCTGATCCTGCTGGCCAACGACGGTGACTGGGCGGAGCGCGTCCTGCACCCCCGGTACGGCGTCGAGCGCGAGTACGCGGTCGGCCTCGCGCGGATGCTCAACCGTGAGCAGGCGGAGGCGCTCGAGGCCGGCGTCGAGCTCGAGGAGGGGATCGCGACGGTCGCCGGCCTTCGCGGCCAGACCAAGACCGAGGACCGCCGGCTGGGCGAGCTGATCTCGCCGCCGTCGCCCGACCTCGTCTGGGTCCGCGTCACGATCCACCAGGGCTGGAAGCGGCAGCTGCGGCGGATGTTCGGGCAGGTGGGGGCGCCCGTCCGGCGACTCGTGCGCGTCCGGATCGGCACGCTGCGGCTCGACCCGCTGGCCACGGGCGACATCCGGGCGCTCACGCCCGCGGAAGCGCGGCGGCTCGCGGCGAGGCGCGGCTGATCGCAGGCGGCCACCGTCGGCGCACGCCGGGTCGGCGGGCCCGGCCGCACGCCGGGTCGCCGTGTGGGGCCGCCGTGCGCGCCTGCGGCCCGGCTGCCGGGTATCCTCGGGGGCGATGACCGCGCCCGCCACCGCCAACCCCCGGATCATCGTCGCCCTCGACGGTCCCGCCTCGAGCGGGAAGAGCTCCGTCGGGGTGGCCGTGGCGCAGCGGCTGGGGCTGCGGTTCCTCGACACCGGGCTCATCTACCGGGCGCTGACCGCGCTGGCCATCGACGCCGGGGTCGCGACCGACGACCAGCCCGGTCTCATCGCGCTGATCCCGCGCTTCGAGCTGCGCGACGACGGGACCGGGCGCCTGACGCAGGTGCGCATCGACGGCCGGGACGCGACGCGCGAGGTGCGGTCCCACGAGGTGGACGCGAACGTCTCGGCACTGGCGCGCCAGCCCGACGTCCGCGCCGCGCTGCTCGCCTACCAGCACCGGCTGGCCGAGCCGGGCGGGATCCTCATGGCCGGGCGCGACATCGGGACCGTCGTCCTTCCCCACGCGGACCTCAAGGTGTACCTCGACGCGTCGGTCGAGGAGCGCGCGATGCGCCGGATCCGGGAGCGTGGGCTCGATCCGTCGGGCGAGGAGGCCGAGGCGGTCCGCGACCAGCTGCGGGCCCGCGACGCGGTGGATCGCGGCCGCGAGGTGGCGCCGCTGCGGGCAGCCGACGACGCGGTGGCGGTCACGACCGACGGGATGGACTTCGATGAGGTGGTGGACCTGGTCGCGCGGCTCGTGACGGCCGCGGAGGCCGCGAAGCCGAAGGCCGACCCGTCCGTGAGCGAGGTCGCGAAGCCGAAGGACACTCCCAGCTCCCCGCTCCGGCCAGCGCGCCCGGCCGACGCCCCCGCCGGGCCCGAGAAGCGGAACCGCCTCCTGGACGTCGCCATGCGCCTCGACAACGACCAGACGATGCTCGTCCGGATGGTCGCCCGCGTCACGTGGTGGATGGCGAGCGCCTTCGCCAGCGTGAAGATCGAGGGGCTCGAGCGCATCCCCCGGAAGGGCGCCGTGATCCTGGCGCTGAACCATGCCTCGAATCTTGATGCTTTCGTCGCCGGGGGGCGGATCAGCGACGCCCTCCGGACTCGGCGCATCCACTGGCTCGGCAAGCGCGAGCTGTTCGACTGGCCGTTCTTCGGCTGGATGTGCGCCCACGGCGGCGTCCACCCCGTCAACCGCGGGACCGCGGACGTCGAGGCCTACCGCCTCGCGACGCGGATCCTCGAGCGCGGGTACGTCCTGTGGGTCTTCCCGGAGGGCACGCGCAGTCCGACCGGTGCGCTCCAGGAGGCCAAGGACGGGGTGGCGCAGCTCGCGATTCGGGCCGGGGCCCTGGTCCTGCCCATCGGCATCAACGACAGCGACCTGGTCTGGCCGAAGGGCCGCAAGCTCCCGCTGCCGTTCCCGCGTCGCCGGATCCGAGTGCGTGTCGGCGAGCCGTTCCTGGCCGCCGACGTGCTGCCCCCGTCGGCCGACCGCCGCGCCGCCAAGACCGCGGTCACGACCGCGATCATGGGCCGGATCGCCGAGCTCCTCGAGCCGCGCCAGCGCGGCGTCTACGCGTCAGCCGTGCGCGAGCCGGTGGGCGACGAGGCAGCCCCGGACCCTGCCTGACGCCCTGCCAGTCGCGGCGCGATCGCCCCACCTGTGCGACCATCAGCGCGGCATGGGAATGGTCCAGGAAGTTCGAATCGCCCGCCGCACCGGGTTCTGCTACGGCGTTCGCGAGGCGATCGACAAGGCGAAGGTGTCGGCGGCCGCCGGCAGGCAGACGAGCACCCTCGGGCAGGTCGTCCACAACGAGGGCGTCATCCGCCAGCTCCAGGAGGCCGGCGTCCGCTCGGTGGACTCGCTTGACGACGTCAACGGCGGCGCGGCCGTGGTCATCCGCGCCCATGGCGTCAAGCCCGAGGTGTTCGAGCGGGCGGAGTCCCGCGGCCTCGAGGTGATCGACGGCACCTGCACCTGGGTGATCCAGGAGCAGCGCCAGCTCCAGGAGCTCGTGGACGAGGGCTACACCATCGTCCTGCTGGGCACGCCCAAGCACCCCGAGGTGGTCGGCCTGCTCGGCTTCGCCCCCGACGCGATCGTCGTGGACGAGGAGGAGGACTGGGTCCGCATCCCGAGCCGCAAGCGCATGGCGCTGATCACGCAGTCCACGCAGCCGCCCTGGAAGTTCGAGAAGCTCGCCGCGTTCATGGTCGCGAAGGCCCACGAGCTCAAGATCGTCAACACGGTGTGCCCGGTCACCATCCGGCGGCAGGAGGACACGCTCGAGACGGCCCGGGGCGTGGACCTGATGGTCGTCGTCGGCGGGCGGCACTCCGCCAACACCAAGGAGCTGACGCGCCTGTGCTCGATCGTGGGCACCCCGGCGCTCCAGATCGAGAACGCGCTCGACCTCGCCGACCCGGCGGCGTTCGCCCACGCTCGGATCGTGGGCGTGACGGGCGGCACCTCCACGCCGCTCGAGGACCTGCGCGAGGTCGCGGAGCACATCCTGCGGATCGGGGGCACGCCTGAGATCGCCGAGCGCGCGACGGAGCTCGCCTCCGCGGCCCTCGACGCCGTGGCCACGCCCGCCGGGCGCACCACCTCGCTGCCGCGCGCGACGCCGGCCGGCGTCGCCTGACGCCATGTCGAGCCGCTCCGCCGGGTTGCCGGTTGTCGCCCTCGTCGGGCGGCCGAACGTCGGGAAGAGCACGCTGTTCAACCGCGTTGTGGGCGATGCGCGCGCCGCCATCGTCGAGGACCGCGCCCGCACCACGCGCGACCGCCTCTACGGCGACGCCGAGTGGAACGGCCGGCGCTTCGTGGTCGTGGACACGGGCGGGCTCGAGGCGGCGCCTGGCGACGCCATCGAGGAGCAGGTCCAGCTCCAGGCGCGGCTCGCGATCAGCGAGGCCGACGTGATCGTGTTCCTCGTGGACGCCGAGACGGGCTTCACGCCCGCCGACCAGGACGCCGCGGAGCTGCTCCGCCGGACGACGAAGCCCGTGCTGGTGGCCGCCAACAAGGCCGACAACCAGCGGCGCGAGCAGGACGCCGCCGAGTTCTACGCGCTGGGCTGGGAGGAGCAGTACGCCATCTCGGCCAACCACGGGCGCGGCGTGGCGGACCTGCTCGACGCGGTCGTCTGGGCGCTGCCTCCCGAGAGCCAGGCCGAGATCGCCCGGAAGGAGCGCGAGGCCGAGGCCGAGGCGTGGGCCAAGGACATGGCGGCGGGCGAGCTGGAGCCGTTCGTCGTGGGGGACGAGGAGGCCGAGGAGGCCGACGAGGCCGAGTCCGACGAGGCCGAGACCGCGCGCTGGGACGCCATGATGGCGGCCGAGAGCTCCGAGCCGCCCGCGATCGCCTTCGTGGGCCGGCCGAACGTCGGCAAGTCGAGCCTGCTCAACGCGCTCCTGGGCGAGGAGCGGACCATCGTGTCCAGCGTGCCCGGGACGACGCGCGACGCCATCGACACCACGATCCCGTGGGGCCGCAGCGAGGTCGTGCTGATCGACACGGCCGGCATCAAGCGCCGGGGCAAGGTGGCGAACGGGCCCGCCGCGGAGCGCTACTCGACGCTGCGCGCGCTCAAGGCCATCTCGCGCTCCGACGTGGCCGTGCTGGTCCTCGACGCCAACGACGGGCTGACGGCGCAGGACGCGCACGTGGCCGGATACGTCATCGAGGAGGGCCGCGGGCTCGTCATCGCGGTCAACAAGTGGGACGTCGTCGAGGGCAAGACCCACAAGTCGTTCGACGAGTTCGTGGCCACCCTGCGGCGCGACCTGCCGTTCGTGGACTACGCGCCGATCGTGTCCATCTCCGCCAAGACCGGGCAGCGGGTGAGCCGCGTGCTCGAGCTGGCGGTGGATGTGTGGGGCGAGCGGCGGCGCCGCATCGGGACGGGCGAGCTGAACCGGCTGGTTCGCGAGTCGGTGGAGCGCAACCCGCCTGCGATCGTCCACGGCAAGCGCGCCAAGGTGCGGTACGCGACCCAGGTGGGCGTCGCCCCGCCGACGTTCGTGTTCTTCGCCACCGAGCCCGCGTCGCTGCACTTCTCCTACCGGCGGTACCTCGAGAACCGGCTGCGCGAGGCGTACGGCTTCGACGGAACGCCGATCCGCCTGGTCTTCCGGGAGCAGGTGCGCGAGAAGCGGGCGCCGAAGGGCCGGGGAGCGCGCGCTCGGCGCTAGGCCAGGC
>JAJXUG010000100.1 GCA_021783095.1 Chloroflexota bacterium
CGAGAGCCAGCGCGTGGTCGACCTGCTGCGCGAGATGCGCGAGCGGCGCAGCCACATCGCCCTCTCGGTCGACGAGTACGGGAACGTGGCGGGCCTGGTGACGCTCGAGGACCTGCTCGAAATGATCGTGGGCGACATCCAGGACGAGTTCGACACCAGGGAGCCCGCCGTGCGCGCGGAGGCGCCGGGGCGCTGGCTGGTGCGCGGGTCGCTGCCGCTCGACCGCCTCGCCCGCCTCACGGGCCGGCCGATCCAGCGCGCCACCGACTACACGTCGGTCGCGGGGTTGCTGCTCGCCCTCGCCGGGCGCGTGCCCGAGGTCGGCAGCCGTTTCGAAGTGGACGGGCTGGCGTTCGAGGTCGCCGAGGCCTCGGCCCGCCGCATCCACCAGGTGCGCGTCACGATCGCGGCACCAGCGGTTTGACCAGGGGGTTGCCGGGTCGGTTCATGCGCCGGAAGGTCCGCCGCATGAGGAAATACTCGTTGATCGGACGATCGTCGTCCAGCGCCGCAGTCGTGGGAGCGCGGCTGATGAGGTCCGCGAGTGGGAATTCCTGAGCGAGGACCAGATCGATCTGAGCCGCGGCCGTGGCTGCCGGTCCCCATTCCAGCATGTCTCGCACTGCGGCGGGTGGCATCCGGCCAGCCAGTTCTCGTGCCGACGTCGCTGGAATCGGTTCCGCGCTTGCGAGAAAGTGGAACCCCCAGCCTTCCAGGGAGCGGAAGACGCGCACGTACGGGAAGGAGGCGCGGAGCGCCTGGGCAAAGGCGGCGACCATCGTCGGTCCTCCCCACGGCAACCACTGCTGCACGATTCCGCCCGGCCGCAGGTGCTTCCTCACCGCCTCGTAGAACTCGCGGGAGTACAGCAGACTCGAGCCGGCCGCTTCCGGAGGCGGCGGCGGGTCGATGATGATCACGTCGTATGCCTCGCCGGACCGTTCCAGGTAGCGGCGCCCGTCGTCGATCGAGACCTTGGCGTTCGGCAACTTGAGAAGCTGCGGCCCATCGGGGTGAAAGTAGCCGAACAGCAACGGCACGCTCGGCACCAACTCGACGCCACGCGACTCAATGCCCCAGGAAAGCACCGAGCGGAAAGTCGTCCCCATCCCGAAGCAGATCGTCAGCGCCCTTCTGGCGGGCGTTCGCAGGAAGGCCAACGGCAGGTGCGCCATCATCTTCGTGACCGGCGTCAAGGTCGTCATGCCGATTCCGTTGACCAGCAGCTGCTTGCCCATCCCCTCGCCGCACGCGATCACCGTGGCCGTCGCGTCCCGGCGGACCACGGCGTTCGGGATGCCCTGATCGAAATCGGCGGTCGCAAGCGTGATAGCCACGGCGACCACGACCGCAACGCCCGGGATCCACAGGAGGCGGAGCGGCCTCGTTACGCCCGTTTGCAGCGACGGTCTGAGGCGGAGAGCCGCCACCAGGAACAGCAAGAGCGCCAGGGCAAGCACGGCCCAGCGCTCGCCGACGGCGGGCAACAGGAGAAAACCTGCCGCGAGGGGGCCGAGGATACAGCCCACCGTGTTGGTGGCGTAGGCCAGACCGGCGCGCCCGGGGTCGCCACGCGACCAGCGATCCACGAGTAACGGCGTGACGAACCCTAGAAGCGCGCAAAAGGGCCCAATCCCCAGGACCACGCGGATCAGCCCTCCGCCCATCCCGCCGGGAAGGGGCAAACGGAAGTCGGCCGCCAGCAACGACGACACACCAAGCACGCCGAGCGCGCTGAAGACGGCCACGCCTGGAGGGCGCGTGGCGATCGGAGCAGCGGAGCGCAACCGCAGGCGGTACAAGCGCGAGCCCGCGAAGGTGGCGACGAGGTACGTAGCGAGAATCAACGCGAAACTGTAAACGACCGTACCCAGGTAAGGCGTGAACTGCCGCGTCCAGATCACCTCCATCGCCATGCTCGCGAAGCCCGTGCTGAACAGCGCGGCTCCAGCTCCCTCGGACGAGTGCCACCCGGCGGCTGGGACCACGGCCGGTTCGACGGGCGGCGCCGACTCTTCATGCCCCCGGATCCAGTGGCGACTCACGACCAGCGCCAGCGTCCCGAGGAGGGCGTTCAGTCCTGCCGCAACGGCCAGCGTTCCGCGGAAGCCCAGGAGTTCGATCAACACGAACGCCGAGGCCAGCGTCCCACCCGTCGCCCCCATGACGTTGGCGAGGTACAGGTGGCCGAACGAGTACCTCGCCTGACGACCTGACACCAGCGAACGGATGGCCCCCATCGCGAGCGGGAACGTGGCTCCCATCCCGACACAGAACGGCAGCAACGCCACGCAAATCCAGGCCGCGGACGCGACGTAGTACGTGCCGGATCCCCACCCCACCCCGCCGCCTCCCAGGGCCAACAACCTCTGCCCGTACGCCAGGGCCACCGGCACCACAGCGCCGGATGACGCGATCAGCAACTCCGTCATTCCGTACCACCGCACCAACGTCCTGGGCCGATCGCCGGTGACGCGAGCCGCGAGTCGGCCCACGGACCAGCTCCCCAGGGCCAGCCCCGCCATGAAGACCGAGAGGACGATCGATACGGTGGGCGTGGTGACCCCGAAGCGGGCCATGGCCAATCGGAGCCAGACCACCTCGTAGACCAGGCCGCAAAAGCCGGAGACCACGAAGAAGGCGAAGAACGAGGGCATCACCCAGCGAGGGGATGCGAGTGCCCCAGCGGGCGCCTGGACGGGTCTCGCCTGCGGCATCGGGCCCGTCCGACCGGGATCAACCGCCATCATGTCACGTCCCCCAGGCGCGGGTCACGATCGCGGCACCAGCGGCCGCACCGCCGGCGTGATCGGCTGGTCCCCCGCGAGGGCCGCGATCACATTGTCCACGACCAGTTCGGCCATCGCCGCCCGCGCCTCGCGGGTCGCGGAACCGATGTGCGGCAGCAGCACGACGTCGCTCCGCCCCAGCAGGCCCGGGTGCACCACGGGCTCGCGCTCGTACACGTCCAGGCCCGCCCCGCCGAGAGCGCCGCTCTCGAGCGCCCGGACCAGCGCCTCCTCGTCCACCACCTCGCCGCGGCTGGTGTTGACCACGATCGCGCCGGCGGGCAGGAGGCCGAGGCGCCGCGCGTCGATCAGGCGCCGGGTCTGCGCCGTCAGCGGGCAGTGCAACGAGAGCACGTCAGCGCGCGCCAGCAACTCGTCGAGGTCGGCCACGAACTCCGCCTCGACCCCGTCGACCGGGCGCGGCGCGCGCCCGTGGTACGCGATTCTCATCCCGAAGCCGACCCCGCGCCGCGCCACCGCGGCGCCGATCCGGCCCATGCCGATGATCGCCAGAATCTTCCCCTGCAGCCCGGTCCCGAGCAGCAGCGCGGGCTGCCAGCCGGTGAAGGCGCCGCTGCGGACCATGCCGTCCCCCTCGCCGATCCGGCGCGCGACGGCGAGGATCAGAGCCCACGCGAGGTCCGCCGTCGCGTCGGTCAGGACGTCGGGCGTGTTGGTCACCCACACGCCGGAGGTGCGCGCCGCCTCGAGGTCCACGTTGTTGACGCCGACCGCGTAGTTGGCCACGACCTTGAGGTTCGGGCAGAGAGCGAACACCTCCGCCGCGACGCGGTCGGCGAGCAGGCAGACGAGGGCGTCCGCGCCGCCGACGAACGAAACCATGTCGCGGCCCACGAGCGGCGGGCCGGCGGGCCGGACGCGCACGGTGTGGAGCTCCTCCAGGCGGGCGAGGGCGTCGCCGGGGAGAGGCGCGGTGACGGCGATCTCAGCCACGCGGGACCTCCCACCCCTCGATCGGCGCCAGGATGCGGACGAGGTCCTCCTCGATCCGGCCCGACTTCGGGGACTCGACGATCCGTCCGACCTCGGCCCCGCCCGCGGTCACGACGATCGTGGGCACCAGGTCCACCGGGCCGAACGGGTACGACGTCGGGTCCACGGCCTTGCTGCGGTCCACCCCGACGAGGCGCGGCGCGTCGAACGGCGACCCGTTCCCGAGCGCCGCCAGCACGGCCTGCAGCCGCGGGATCTGTTGTCGCGAGTCCGAGCACCAGGTGCCCATCGCGACCACGAGGCCGTAGCGCACCTTCGCGGTGCGCAGCAGCGCGAGCCACTTCTCCTGCGGCCGGTAGCTCGCGGCCTCCTCGCGCCAGCCGGGGATCTCCCGATCGAGCCGGGCCGGATCGAGGAGCCCGTACCAGACCGGGTAGTACGTCGGCCGCGGACCCTCGCCCGCCGTGACCGCGAGGATCCGGTCTCCGACCCGAAGGCGGGTGGCCACGTCGAAGCCGGCGACGACCGTGCCGATGTGCGGGTAGCGTCCGAGCAGGTGCGGGCGGGGCGTCAGCGTGACGAACAGCTGCGAGCCGCCGGTGTCCGGCCCGGAGAGCGCGAGTCCGACCGCAGCGGCGGCGAACGGCGCCAGCGAGAGCTCGTCGCGCATCACGAACCCCGGGCCGCCCCAGCCGTCGCCGCGCGGGTCGCCGCCCTGGACGACGAAGTCCGGCTCGACGCGGTGAAACGTCAGGCCGTCGTAGAACTTCTTCTCGGCGAGCGCGGCGATGCGGAAGCACTCGAGCGGCGCGCTCGCGGTGTCGAGGGCGACCTGCATCGTGCCCCGCACCGTCACCACCTGCAGCCAGCGCGGCACGGCGGCCCAGCTCACCACCCGGCGGTAGAAGGCGAGGTCCTCGGCGGTCCTCACCTCGGGCAGCGGCCGCGCCACGCCGTGCTTCGCGAGGCACTGCCACGCCGCCCGCGCCACGACCGGGTCCGGCCAACCGAGCAAGCCGTCGAGCGCCGCGCGGGCGCCATCGGAGAGGCTCTTTCCGGCCGCGAGAACGTCGATCAGCGCCACCGCCGCGTCCGGGGCCGCCGCGCCGCGTTCACGCGCGAGCAGCCGCAACAGCTCCGGCTCGGCCGGCGCGGCGTGGCGCCCCACGAGCGCCTCGACGGCCGCCGCCCGCACGACCGGATCCACGTCGGCCATGCGCTGGTCGAGAGCGGTCGTCACGGCCGCGCCCGGCTCGTCGCGGAGCGCTTCCACGGCGGCGAGCCGCACCTCGGCCACCGGGTCGGCCAGCGCCGCCAGGAGCGTGGCCCCCCCGCCGCTGCTCTGCCCCAGCGCCCGGACGGCGGCCAGCCGCCGCGGCAGCTCGCTGGAGGCCAACCACTGGCGTACCGTCGTGCCGCTCCCCCGCACGCCGGCGTGCGCCAGCGCGATCAGCGCCTCGCCCGCGACCCACGGCTCGCCCGACCGCACGATCTCCTGGAGTCTCCCCTCACAGCAGCGGGCGGCGCCGGCGAGCCGCACAGCCGCCACCCTCGCCTGCACCGCGTTGGGATCGGCGCCGGCGAGCACGCGCTCGACCGCCGCGACCGCCTC
>JAJXUG010000015.1 GCA_021783095.1 Chloroflexota bacterium
GGCTACCGGCCGAACGGGATGCGGCGCGTCGAGCGCCGGCCGGGCGAATGGCAGCACAGCCAGGCACTGCTGCTGACCCCGGAGGCGCTGGTCCGCGGGCCGGAGATCACCGTCGAGGGGCTGGCGCGGGTGCGACGGCTGATCGGGCTCGAGGCCTGACGGTCGGTTCCGGCCGGTCTCGCTGAGGCTGCAGGCGGCGAGATCCTGCGACGAGCGTGCAACTGGTCCTGTACGCGAAAGTCCGCGCGCGGACCTTACCAGAGGTCGCCGACCGTGAAGCCCTCGGGGAACGGGTCGGTCTCGTCCACGACATACGAGGTGAATGCGTACACCCAGCCCGTGCCGGTGATCTCGGGGACGACCGCCTGGAGCATCCTCGCGAGGCGCATCCGGGACCTCCTCGACCTCCTCGGCCTGGCCGGGGCCGAACCTTCCGTCTCGGCCGGCGGACTTGCTCAGCGCCTCCGCGCGTCCGCCACCTGGCGGGCCATGTCGCGCTTGGCGTCGCGGTCCGCGATCTCGCGTCGGCGGTCCCACGTCTGCTTGCCGCGAGCGAGGCCGACCCGCATCTTGGCCAGGCCGCGGTCGTTGATGTAGATCTCGAGCGGGACGATTGTGAGGCCCTTGGCCTTGGTCTTGATCAGCAGCTCGTCGATCTCGTCGCGGTGGAGCAGGAGCTTGCGCATCCGCTTGGGCTCGTGGTTGAACCGCAAGTCCGTGGTGCCCCACGGCGCGATGTGGAGCCCGACGATCCACGCCTCGCCCTTCTCGACGCGGGCATACGCCTCGGCGAGGCTCACGTGGTGCTCGCGGACGCTCTTGATCTCGGTCCCGCGCAGCACGAGGCCCGCCTCGAAGGTCTCCTCGATGGCGTACTCGTGCCGGGCCTTCCGGTTCTGGGCGATGGTCTCGCCCATGTGGCGTGCTCCTCCGTGGATGCGTGGGGGGCCAGTGTCGCACGGCGGGCCGCGAGGGCCCAACCGGCGCCGGACGCACGAACGCCGGCCCGTTGCCGGGCCGGCGTTCGATTGCTACCGACCACCCGTCGGGATCGTCTCTAGAGGACGCTCTCCGACGAGGTGGTGCAGCAACTACCGCTATCTGTCACTGCACATCACCTCCTTTCGTTCGGAGCGACCGTAACCCATCCGGCGAGGATGTGCAAGCGGCCCGAATCGGGGGTCAGCCCCCGACGTACCCCGTCCCGCCACCGCCGGTCACCCGGAGCCGCCAACCCCAAACCCCAGGGCGGACAGCCCGGCATCGAGGACCGGGTCGTCGCCCGGCTTCGTCGGCTGCTGGGTCACGACGATGTCCGGCGTGATCCCCACCCGGTTGATCCACACCTTGTCGGGGGTCAGCCAGCGCGCGATCGTGAGGCGGAAGCCGCCGCTGTCGTTCTCGAGCTGCACCCACTGCTGGACGGTGCCCTTGCCGTACGTCTTGGTGCCGACGACCGTGGCGCGCCCACGGTCGTGGAGGGCTCCGGTCACGATCTCCGACGCCGACGCCGTCCCGCCGTCGACCAGCACCACGAGCCTGATCGAGGGGTCGGTCGCCGCCCCGCCGGGCTCCACGTCCACCTCGGTGAGGTTGCCCGACGCATCCTGCTCGTAGAACACCGGGCCGGTTGCGAGGAACTGGCTGGCGATGTCCCGGGCTGCGGTGACGAAGCCGCCGCCGTTCCCCCGCAGGTCGAGGATCAGCGCCTTGCGGCCGGCCGTGACATCGGCGAGGACGGCCTTGGCGAAGTCGATCGACGACTGGTCCGAGAAGCCCGCCAGCTTGATGTAGCCCACCGACCCGCCGGCGAGCGTCTTGGTGGAGACCTCGGGCGTGAGGATGTCCGCCCGGACCATGGCGACGCTGATCGGCGGTGTCGCGCCGCGGACGATCCCCAGCGTGAGCGAGGTGTCCTTCGGCCCGCGGATCCTGGCCGTGGCCTGGTCGATGGTCATGCCGTCCACGGAGGTCCCGTCGATCGAGACGATGACGTCGCCCGCGAGGAGGCCGGCCCGCTCGGCGGGCGAGCCCGGGATCGTGGATTCCACGGCGAGCCGGCACGTGGCCGACAGCGGGGAGCAGGTTGCGTTGGACCCGTTCGTGTCGATGGTCCCGACGGTGGTGCCGATGCCGGAGAACTGTCCCGAGATGCCCGACAGGGACTGCTTGAACTCATCGGGGGTGAGGTACTGGCTGAACGGGTCGCCGAGCGCCGCGATCATCCCCTTGATCGCGCCCTGGATCAGCGCCTCGCGGTTCACGGGGCCGCCCGCGTACCGCTGCGTGACGGCCTCGTACGAGTCCCAGAACGGCTGCCAGGCCTGGGCTTCCGTGACCGGGGTGCCGGGGGTGAGCTGCGTCTGGCGGCCGAGCGTCCAGCCGGAGAGGAACAGCGTGCTGCCCGCGACGATGGCCACGATCGCGACCGCGAGCATCGGGAGGCCGTTGCCGCGCCGGGGCCGCTCGGCGCGTGCGGCTGCGCCAGGCGAGGGCTCGGGCGTCGCGCCCGACGATGTCGCCGGCGTCCAGCCCGCCGACCTCTCGGGAGCGTCCTCAGGCGAGGGAGCCGAGGGCTCCTCGGCCCAGGATGGGGACATCGGGTCCGGCAGGGCTGCGTGGAGCGCGTCCGGCGCGGAGTCGGCCGCGCCTCCGGCTGGATCGGTGTGCAAGCTCATGACGGGTCTCGTTCGGCTGTCTCGAAAGCGCGGGCGATCAAGCGTACCGCCTGGGTGACAACCCGGCGTTGCGTCGATCGTCCTCGTTCTTGCCGGTCAGTACGCGCGCTGGTCGCCTACCGGATGAGGTACGTCCGTACGCTCACCCAGGCGCCCAGCACCCCCACGCCCAGACCCGTCCCGAGGACCAGGAGCGCCGTGTCGCGGCCCACGGAGCCGAGCTCGATCGGCAGCACGTTGAAGAACCCGACGACCGCTTGCGACACGGGGTCCGCCGCAGCCAGCAACAGGCCGAGTGTGATCAGCGCGCCGAACAGGCCCACCAGGGCGCCCTCGAACACGAACGGCCAGCGGATGAACGCGTCCGAGGCGCCGACGAGCCGCATGATCTCGATCTCCTCGGCTCGGGCGACCACAGCCAGGCGAATCGTGTTCACGATGATGAACAGGACGATCATCCCGACAACCGCGAGGATCACCACCCCTCCCGTGCGAACGATGCCCGTGAACGTGAGCACCCGGTCGACCAGCGCCTGGATGTTGATCACCGACCGGACGATGGGCTCGTCGTGGAGCGCTGTGGCGACGGCGTCGAGCTGAGCGGGATTGCGCAGCTTGACGTTGACGCTGGCGTAGAGCGGGTTCGACTCGAGATTGGCCGTGAGGTCGCTCCGGCCCTGTGCCGCCAGCTGCGCGCGGAAGTCGGCGAGCGCCTGGTCCCGCGAGATGAACTGCACGGACGCGACCTCGGGCATCGCCTGGACCTTCGCGACCAGCGCGTCGACCTGGTCCTGCGTCGCGGTGTTCTGGACGTAGGCGACCACCTCGACCTTCTGCTCCACGAACGAGAGGCTCGCCAGCAGCACGTTCTGGAGCACGAAGAAGCCCGCGAGGAGCGTGAGCATCAGGACCATCGTGAGGGTGGCCGCGAGGCTCATCAGCGCGTTGCGCCAGAACCCCTGCCAGGCGCGCCGGATGGAGAACACGACGAAGGTGAGCATCGTCAGTCCTCCCGGTGGTAGGCCGCGCCGAGCTCGTCGCGGATGACGCGGCCCTCCTCGAGCGCCACGACGCGCTTGCGCAGCGCGGTGACCACCTCGGCGTCGTGGGTCGCCATGAGGATCGTCACGCCCAGCTCGTTGATGCGGAGCAGCAGTTGGATGAGCTCCCAGCTGATGACCGGGTCGAGGTTCCCCGTGGGCTCGTCGGCGATGATGATCCGGGGGTCGTGGACGAGCGCGCGGGCGATCGCGGTGCGCTGCTGTTCGCCGCCGGAGAGCTGAGTCGGGATCTGGCCGGCCTGCGCGGTGAGGCCGACGAGCGCGAGCACGCGGTCAACGGACGGCTTGATCCGCGAGCGGGGCGTCCCGGTGACCTCGAGGGCGAACGCGACGTTCTCCCAGACCGTCTTGCGGGGCAGGAGCTTGAAGTCCTGGAAGACGATGCCGATCTTGCGGCGTACCCTCGGCACGGCTCGGCGCCGAAGCTGGGCGAGGTCGTCCCCGTCGACGACGACGTGGCCCTGGGTCGCCAGCTCGTCGCGGATCAGCAGCTTCATCAGCGTCGACTTGCCGGCGCCCGACGGTCCCACGAGGAACACGAAGTCGCCCTCGGGGACCACCAGATCCACGTCGCGCAGCGCGACCCGGCCATTGGGATAGCGCTTGGTGACGTCGTGGAGCACCACCACGTCCCTTGACGGGCGGACCACGCGGGCGCGACCGGTCAGACGGCTGAAGAGGGAGGACGACGCGGTCTCGGGATGGGTCATTCGTTCGCTCGCGGGCGGTAGGTCGATCTCGGGGCCGCGAGTGCGGCCGGTGCTTCGACTCCGTCCGAGGGCACGGTCGAGGGAGCCACGTTGCCCCGAGGCTAGCACCCGAGGTCAGATCCTGCCCGGCCGGGTCGTGGAGCCCGCCAGGCCGCCTACACCATCGCCAGGTTGATCGGCAGGTAGCGGGCGAACGGCATCTCCGGCCTCGACCAGCAGAGGAGGCCCGGGAATCGGTCGAAGTGCAGTCCGGCCTCGAGCAGCGCCCGGATGGCTGGATCGGCCGAGCCGGGGACCCAGACGCCCGCGGTGCCGAGGATGGGCGTGTGGCGGATGGCGACGCCGAGCAGCGAGGGGAGCAGGTCGGGATCGAGGGCCGCCACCGGTCCGATCCGCCCGGTCGTGGAGCCGTACACGTAGCCCAGGACGCGCCCGCCGCGCTCGCGGACGAGGAAGCCGGCCCGGCCGTCGCGGCGGAGGAACTCGTGGTCCGCCTGGTGGGTGAGCCCGATGACCTCGCGATCGATCCCGTCCACCACGTCCGCCAGCCGCCGCGGCCCCTCGTGCCCGTTGGCCGCGATGGCGTCGAACGACACGGCCTCGAGCGAGGCGGGCAGCGCCGGCAGCGCGCTCCAGCGTGTCGGCTCGCCCGCCAGTCGCCAGATGGGGAGGCGCGGGACCATGCCACGCCGGGCGTAGAGGCCGTTGGAGATCGGCTGCGCCGTGTCCGTGGCCATGCCCCACGTGTGGATGCGGGTGTCGAAGGCGTTGTCCGGCCCCGGCACGGCCGGGACACCGGCAGGCATGTCCCGACCGGCCTGGGCACGGTCGAGGAGCCCTGCCCCGATGCCGCGCCCCTGTACTGCCGGCAGGACGAACAGCATCGCGAGGTACCACAGCCCATCCCGCACGGTCGCCATCGCGAAGCCCACCAGCCACGGCCCGGCGGCCGCACCCTCGGTTCGCTCGACCTCGGCCACCCAGAACCGGTCCGGGTCGGTGGCCAGCAAGTGGACGAGGTGGCGGCGCAGGGGCCCCGTCTCCTCCGGCATGGGCGGCTGGTTGAGGCGGCCCTGGTAGTCGTCAACCGCTGCGCGCCACACGCCCAGACAGGTGACCATGTCCGCCTCGCGACCCAGCCGGTACGTGACGGGTCCGACGGGGGGCATGGCGGGCAGCGACTCAGTCCGCGGCGTCGTCAGCGGACGGCGCCCGGCCCGTCGCCAGCCGCTCGAGCTCGGCCTGCATGAACGCGTCGAGGTCCCCGTCGAGCACCCCGCCCGTGTTCGACGTCTCGTGCGCCGATCGCAGGTCCTTGACCATCTGGTAGGGGTGGAGCACGTAGGAGCGGATCTGGTTGCCCCAGCCGGCCGTGACGTGCTCGCCGCGCAGCTTGCGCAGTTCCTCCTCGCGCTTCTCCACCTCCAGCTCGAGGAGTCGCGACTTGAGGACCCGGATCGCGAGCTCGCGGTTCTGCGTCGCGGACCGCTCGTTCTGGCAGGTGACCACGATCCCGGTTGGGATGTGCGTCAGCCGGATCGCCGATTCGGTCTTCTGGACGTGCTGGCCTCCGGCGCCAGAAGAGCGGAAGGTGTCGGTCCGGATCTCGTCCCAGTTGAGCTCGATCTCGACGTCCTCGTCCGCCTCGGGCATCACCTCCACGAGCGCGAACGTCGTCTGCCGCCGGTTCTGCGCGTCGTAGGGCGAGATCCGGACGAGGCGGTGGACGCCGCGCTCCACCCGCAGCCAGCCGTAGGCGAAGCGCCCGGTGACCTGGATGGTGGCGCTCTTGATGCCGGCCTGCTCGCCGGGCTGCCAGTCGATGACGTCGGCCTTGAACCGGTGGCGCTCGCACCAGCGCAGGTACATGCGCTCGAGCATCTCCGCCCAATCGGTCGCCTCGGTGCCGCCGGCGCCGGCGCTGATCGTGATGACGGCGTTCTTGCTGTCGTAGTCGCCGGAGAAGAGCAGGAGCGTGCGCTCGCGCTCGAACTCTGCAGCCAGCGTGTCCGCCTCGCGGGACACCTCGGCCTCCGTCTCGGCGTCGGGAGAATCGCTCAGGAGGTCCAGCAGCTCCTCCAGATCGGCGACGCGCTTCTCCAGTGACCGCCAGAGCTCGATCTCCTCGCGGAGGCCCTGGGCCTCGCGAACCACCTTCTGCGCAGCGCGCTGGTCGTCCCAGAACCCCGGCTCGATCGCGCGCGCATCCAGCGCGGCGACGCGCGCCTCCTTGGTGGCGAGGTCAAAGACGCCCCGAGGTCATCCGGATGCGCTCGGCCAGGTCGCGGATGGACGAAGCGTCCACTACGCGCGCACCTGGAGGTCGGCGAGCAGCACCGGCCGAAGCTCGATCAGCCGAAGGGCTGTCTTGCTCCGGGCGACGACGGGGTTCACACAAGGGCAGTAGGAGTTGTGGGTGCAGACACCGCAGTTGCCGTCGCAGTCCAGGGCGTTGGCGTAGCTGCAGTTCCGGCAGTCCCGTTCGCAAGCGATGAGATCCACGAACTGGGCTTCCTCAGCCTGCTTCACAGTTCCCTCACTCTTGCTCTTCGCGATCGGTCGGGTGTGACGGGCGGGACGTGCGCCGAAGTGGATCTCAGGCAAGGCTTGAACGGCGGCGACGCAGTCCCCGGTGGGGCGAAGAACGTTCTCACGAGTATATGAGACGCTCTGACGTATTCCAAGAGGGCCGTCGAGATTTGCGCGGAAATGGCGCTGGTTGGTGCGCGACGCCATCCTCAGGGCGTGCTCGAGTCGGACTCTGGGTCGCCGCCCGTCACGAAGTACACGCCCAGTGCACCCAGCTCGTGGATGGTCGCCTCGAGCCGGCTCACCGGATCGGCCATCGCCGGCGACGAGTGCGTGGGCGACCCGTAGCCCTCGATCCCGAGGTCGGCCGCCATGCGCAGGACCCGGAGCATGTGGGTGGGATCCGAGACGAAGAGCGCCGTGTGGAGTCCGCGGTCCTTGAGCAGCACCGCGACGGAGCGCATCGAGGTCAGCGTGTTGCGCGCCTCGTCCTCGCCGATGATCGCGTCGGCCGGCACGCCGTGGTCGATGGCGTACTTGCGAGCCACGGCCGCCTCCGTGGTCGTGTCACCGGGGATTCGGCCTCCTGTCACCACGAATGTGGACGCGAGCCCGGCATGCCAGAGCTCGACCGCATGGGCGAGCCGCGCCGCCAGCACAGGCGATGGGCGGCCGTCGTATTGGGCCGCGCCGAGGACCACGATCGCGTCGGCCGGGCGCTGCTCGTCCTGCTCGCCCTGTTGCCAGATGCGGAACGTGGTGGCCGCGCCGGCGGCGAGCACGATGGCCAGCGCACCGACGCAGAGTCGCATGAGGTCGGCCCGATGACTCCGCGTCAGGCTCCGTGACACTTCTTGTACTTCTGCCCCGAACCGCACCAGCAGGGGTCATTGCGCCCGATCCGGGCACCTGTCGGGGTGTATCCCTGGCGCGTCGGGCCGGCGGACGCAGCAGCGTCACCCGGGACCTCGCGTGCCCCGCGCATGGGATCCGAGGGAAGCCCGCGCATCGGCGCGGCCTGGTTCGCGGCCGGGTAGCCCGGGCGGCGAAGGGCCGCGTCCCCGGGTCCCAGCGGCTGGCGGGCAGCCGGTGCGCCCGACGTGACGCCTGCGGCCGACCCGGCCGACCCGGCGGTGCCGTTGGTCCCCCCGGCCGCGCCCAGCGAATCTGCCGGACCGCCCGTCATGGAGCGTCCGCCGGCCGCGGAGCGGATGCCCGACAGGTCGATGGGCTGGGGCTCCGGCGCGGGCTCGCGGTGGACGGTGACGCGGAAGATCGTCGTGGCCACCTGGTGGCGGATCAGGCCGCTCAGCTCCTCGTAGAGGCGATACGCCTCGTGGCGGAACTCGTTGAGCGGGTCCTGCTGCGCGTAGCCGCGCAGGCCGATGCCACGCCGCATGTCGTCGATCTCGGTGAGGTGCTCCACCCACAGGCTGTCGATCGTGCGCAGGAGCACGAACCGCTCGACCTGACTCCAGATCTCCTCGCCGTGCTCGGCCAGCCGCGACTCCAGCTGGCTGGTGACGAGGTCCCGGACGTACTCCGCGAGCGTCTCGCGGCTCGAGGCCGCCTCGTCGAGCGCGTCCTCGCTCGAGTCGGGGCCGTCGAGGCCCATCGCGCGGAGCGCAGCCGACATGCCCTCGAGGTTCCACTCGGCCGGGGTCAGGCTCGACGCGTACGTGTCGGCCATCGCCTCGATCTCGTTGTCGAGGAAATCCCGGACCGTGTCGGTGAGGTCCTCGTTGCGGAGCACCTTGTCGCGCTCTGCGTAGATGGTCTCGCGCTGCTTGTTGATCACGTCGTCAAACTCGACGACGCGCTTGCGGATGTCGAAGTTGAACCCCTCGACACGGGTCTGGGCGCTCTCGATCGTCTTGGACACGAGGCGCGACTCGATGGGCTGGTCCTCTTCGAGCCCGAGCCGGTCCATGAGGCCCGCCACCCGATCGGAGGCGAACCGCTTCATGAGGTCGTCGTCGAGCGAAAGGTAGAAGCGCGAGGAGCCCGGGTCGCCCTGGCGACCAGCGCGGCCCCGCAGCTGGTTGTCGATCCGCCGGCTGTCGTGCCGCTCGGTGCCGATGATGTGCAGGCCGCCGGCCTCGACCACCTTCACGTGGTCTGCTTCGGTGACGGTCAGCGCCTCGGCGAGGGCAGCCGCGAAGGTCTCCTTGTCCACCTCGGCCGGGTTGAGCCCCCGCTTGTGGAGGATCTCCGACGCGAGGCCCGCGGGGTCGCCGCCGAGCTTGATGTCGGTGCCGCGGCCGGCCATGTTGGTCGCGATGGTGACGGCTCCGGATCGACCGGCCTGCGCCACGACGCCGGCCTCGCGCTCGTGCTGCTTGGCGTTGAGGACCTCGTGCTTGATGCCCCGCCGCTTCATCAGCGTGCCAAGCACCTCGGACTTCTCCACCGACACCGTGCCGACGAGGACTGGCCGCCCGGCCTTGGTCATCTCCTCGATGTCGTCGATGACGGCGTTGAACTTGCCGGTCTCGTTCTTGTAGACGAGGTCGGGCAGGTCCTCGCGGATCATCGGGCGGTGGGTGGGGATCGCCGACACCTCGAGGTTGTAGATCTTGTGGAACTCCTCCGCCTCGGTCATCGCCGTGCCGGTCATGCCGGCCAGCTTGTCGTACATGCGGAAGTAGTTCTGGAAGGTGATCGTGGCAAGTGTCCGGGACTCGCGCTGGACCCGCAGCCCCTCCTTCGCCTCGATGGCCTGGTGGAGGCCCTCGCTCCAGCGGCGGCCGGGCATCTTGCGCCCGGTGAACTCGTCGACGATGACGATCTCGCCGTCCTCGACGATGTAGTCGCGGTCGCGCTTGTAGAGGGCGTGCGCCTTGAGGGCCGAGTCGAAGTGGCGGGCGAGCCGCGGGTCAGCGTCGTAGAGGTTCTCGACGCCGATCAGCCGCTCGATCTTCTCGACGCCCTCCTCGGTGGGGCTGACGGCCTTGTCCTTGAGGTCGACGAAGTAGTCGCCGCCCTCCTCCTCGCCCTCGGGGCGCGGGTTGAGCTTCGGGACGAGCCGAGCGAAGGTGAAGTAGAGGTCCGCCGACTCCTCGGCCTGGCCGCTGATGATCAGCGGCGTCCGCGCCTCGTCGATGAGGATGTTGTCGACCTCGTCGACGATCGCGAAGGCCCGCTCGCGCTGCACCCGCATCTCGAGCGTATCGACCATGTTGTCGCGCAGGTAGTCGAACCCGAACTCGTTGTTGGTGCCGTACGTGATGTCGGCGGCGTACGCCTCCCGGCGCGTCACCGGTCGCAGGTTGATCAGCCGCTCGTCGGTGGTGGGGTAGCCGGGCTCGAAGAGGTACGAGGTGTCGTGGGTGATGACGCCGACCGACAGCCCGAGGAAGTGGTACGCGGGGCCCATCCACTGCGCGTCGCGGCGGGCGAGGTAGTCGTTGACGGTCACGACGTGGGCGCCCCGGCCGGCCAGGCCGTTGAGCACGGCCGCCAGCGTCGGGATGAGGGTCTTGCCCTCGCCCGTCTTCATCTCGGCGATCTTGCCCTGGTGCAGCGCGATGGCGCCCATCAGCTGGACGTCGTACTGGCGCATCCCCATCGTCCGCTTCATCGCCTCGCGGCCGGCGGCGAACACGTCGGGGATCACGTCGTCGAGCGCGCTCTGGATCGCCTTG
Organism: Chloroflexota bacterium; assembly: GCA_021783095.1. Taxonomy (GTDB): domain Bacteria; phylum Chloroflexota; class Limnocylindria; order Limnocylindrales; family CSP1-4; genus CAIXZV01. The sequence continues at coordinate 10,623 of JAJXUG010000015.1, forward strand.
AGCATCCGCTCGTGGCGCGCCTTGGCGAGGTCGCGGCGGCGCTCGCTGTCGGCGCTCTCCAACTCCTCGTCGGAGGGCTCCTCGGGCTGGGCGACCTCGACGATCTCGGCGCGGATCGTGTCGATCCGCTCTCGGATCTCGGCGTCGGTCAAGGCCTCGTACTCCGGCTCGAGCTCGTTGGTCTTGTCGACGAGGGGCTGGAGCCGCGAGATCTCGCGGTCGTTGGTGTCGAAGAAGCGGGAGAGGAAGCGCATGGCCGAAGGAGTATAGGGTGCGGGCCCGCCTCGGCCGGCGTTCTGGCCTGACTGCGCGGCCCGCGCCCGCCCAGGCTTCGTCTCGTTGACGCGCCCCCGGCGCCACTGCCACCACCCCGGCGCCACTGCCACGTTTCTGTCAGCCAGCACCCCCGGCGCCACTGCCACCACCCCCGGCGCCACTGCCACGTTTCTGTCAGCCAGCACAAGAACGACTAGGCACTCCGGCCGAAGCCGTCAGTTTGGCGTCCGGCGACTGCTTGGCGACGACTCAGCCGGATTCGGCGCGATTCGGCCCCGGGATCGCCCGTCTGGGGGCTGCCCGCCGGTTCCCGTAGTCGTCCTTGTACTCGATGGCAGGAACAAGACGCCGCCCATTGCGGAGGCAGGGTTCGCGAGCCAGCGCCGCACGCCCGCCGTGCGCAGCGGCATGAGCTGGTCGATGGTGGCCTGGTGGTCAGCGACGCGGCGCCTCGCCGTCCGGTCGTCCGGGAGCACCAGCAGTCGCGAGACGGTCCGGACCACCCATCCCCGCTCCTTGGCCAGCCCGGGCGCGAGGCGCACCTTCCGGTCGAGCGTCGAGAGCATGCCCTGCATGTCGGGCACGGCCGACTTCACCTCGATGACGAGCAGCGCACCGGTCGCTGGGTGGAAGGCGAGCACGTCGATCGAGCCCCGCTCGCCATACACGGAGAACGTCGCCTCTGGGACGACTGTCCATCCCGACGTGCGGAGGAGCCGCACCACGACCTCGACCAGACCAGCATGGGCCGCGTCCAGGAGCCGGTCGAGCTCCTCGCCGTGCCAGTGGATGGAGACCGTCGCCCGGGCGCCGAGCGCCTCGACGATCTTCACGATCGTACGGCAGGTCAGCGTGTGTGCGTCGCCGCGCTCGCACCGGGAGACGGCGCCTTGAGAGGTGCCCGACGCCTCGCCCAGCCGCTGCTGCGTCCAGCCGCGTCGCCGGCGGAGAGCGCGGATGGCTTGGCCAAGACGTACGGCATCCATGGCGGAAGGATGCCCGGCAGCGCTTACGCGCCACTTTGTTCACTCGAGCCCCTCTGGGTCATCGCCCTCGTTTCTGCCAGCCAGTACAGGGACGACTAGGCACTCTGGCCGAAACCGGCAGTTCGGCGGGTGGCGACTAGGAGACGAGGATTCGGCCCGCTCTGGTCAGATCCGGCGAGAGAATCGGTCGTCGGGAGGCCCGCGACGAGTTCCGCAGTCGTGCTTGTACTGGGTAGCAGAAAACGCGAGCGCGAGGGCAAGCAGCTACGCTCCGGCGCCCACCAGGTGCCAGATCCCCAGCCCGTAGCCGGCCATGACGATGGCGAACGTGATCACCGCGAGCGCCACCCAGAACGCCACCGACCGCGCGGCCGACGTGGGGTTCATCTCGGGGTTGCTCAGGTCCGGCAGCTTGCCGCCCTTGAGCGACGCACCCCAGCGGGACGAGCGCAGGCCCTCACGCCACGCGGGATCGTTTCCGGTCCGGACATCGAAACCGCCCTTCCCGTCGGGGCGGTGCAGCTGCAGGCTCATGGATCTCCGAGTGTGGCCGGCTCAGCCGGCGGATGCGGGCAGCACCGATGGTACGCCGTCGTCAGGGTCTGAACGATCCGATCCGGGGGCCTCGTCGTCCTCCCAGAGGAGCATCTCCTGGGCGAACGAGGCCTCGGGGCCGAACAGCGCGCCCACGGACTCGCCCCTGTGGATCCGCTTGATCGCCTCGCCGACGAGCGGGGCGACCGACAGCACCTTGATCCGCGGGATCTGCTTCTCGGGCGTCAGCGGGATGGTGTCGGTCACGACGACCTCGGCCAGGTTCGACGCCTGGATCCGCTCGATCGCCGGGTCCGAGAGCACGCCGTGCGTCGCGCAGGCGTGGATCTCAGTGACGCCCTCGCGCTCCAGGGCCCGGGTGATCTCGATGAGCGTGCCGGCGGTGTCGATCTCGTCATCGACGATGATCGCCCTGCGGCCGCGCACATCGCCGATGACATTGATCACCTCGGCCCGGTCGAGGTTGCCGTGGCGCCGCTTCTCCACGATGGCGAGCGGCGCGTCGAGCAGCTCCGCGAACTGCCGGGCCCGCTTGGCGAACCCGAGGTCGGTGACCACTACGCAGTCGTTGAGCCGCTTGTCGAGGAAGTAGCGGCTGAGCAGGTGGACCGCCGTCAGCTCGTCGACCGGGATGTTGAAGAACCCCTGGATCTGGCCCTGGTGGAGGTCCATGGTCAGGATCCGGTCCGCGCCGGCGACCGTGATCATGTCCGCGATGAGCCGCGCCGTGATCGGCACCCGCGGCTGGTCCTTCTTGTCGGACCGCCCGTAGGCGTAGTACGGCACGACCGCGGTGATCCTGCCGGCCGACGCGCGCTTGAACGCGTCGATCATGATCAGGAGCTCCATGATCGACTGGTTCACCGGCCGCGAGGTGGGCTGGACCAAAAAGACGTCCTTCTCGCGGACGTTGTCGAGGATGCGAACGAAGATGTTCTCGTTCGCGAACGTGAACACCTCAGCCCTGCCGGGACGGCCTCCCACATACTGGGCGATCTTGCGCGCCAGCTCGGGGTTCGCGTTGCCGTGGTAGATCTCGAACTGGTCCGCGTACAAGGCTGCCTCCCGCTCGCCGAAGGCCGTCACGAGCGCACCTTGGTCCCCTCGTCCGGAGCTCCGCCGTCCGGGTGGGGGTCGTCATTGTCCCCCATGGCGCTCCTGTCCGCCAGCCCTGCCCGGAAGGCGGAGATCGCGGCGACCGTGTCGCCCTCGCTCAGCCGCATCACGATCACGCCCCGGGCGGATGGCGAGTAGCGGTTGATCGAGTTCGTCTCCGTGCGGATGACCTGCCCGCCGCCCGAGATGAGCAGCAGCTCCTCATCCGCGTCGGTGACCTGCTGGACCGCGGCCACGAGGCCGGTCTTGCGGCCCTCGAGCGCGATCAGCCGCACGCCCTGCCCGCCGCGGTGCTTGACGCGGAACTCCTTGAGCGGGACGCGCTTCCCGTAGCCCGTCTCGGTGAGGACGAGCAGGTCCGCGCCGAGCTCGACGACGCTCATCGAGACCACGGCGTCCCCCTGGCGCGCGAGCCGGATCCCGATCACCCCGCCGGCGTCGCGGCCCATCGGCCGGACCTCGCTCTCGTGGAACCGGGCGAGCATGCCCTGGGCGGTGGCGATGATCACGTCGTCCGAGCCGGACGACACCGACACCCACGCCAGCTCGTCGCCCTCGGCGATGGTGATCGCGCGGATGCCCGTGGAGCGGACGCGCTCGAACTGCTCGAGCGGGGACTTCTTGATGATCCCGCGCCGGGTGGCCAGCACCAGGTGGTGGCCCGGGGCGAAGTCGGGGAGGCAGATCGTGGCCACCGGGACCTCGCCGGACTCGACCTGGACGCCCGGCAGGTTGATGATCGCCATGCCCTTCGCCTGTCGCGAGGCGTCGGGGATGGCGTGGACCTTGGCGCTGAACACGCGGCCGCGGTTGGTGAAGAACAGCGCCCAGTCGTGGGTGTTCGCCGCGAGCAGGTGCTCGACCGCGTCCTCCTCGCGGGTGACGTGGCCGATGATGCCCTTGCCGCCGCGGTGCTGGCGCCGGTAGGTCGCGACAGGCTGGCGCTTGATGTAGCCGCGCCGGCTGATCGTGATCACCACGTCCTCGTCGGCGATCAGGTCCTCGTCGGTCATCTCGCGGCTGGAGTCGTCCTGGACGCGGGTCCGGCGCTCGCCGGCGTACTTGCGCTTCAGCTCCGCCAGCTCGTCCTTGATGATCGAGAGCACGCGGGCCGGGTTGGCCAGGATGTCCTCGAGCTCGGCGATGAGCTGGATGACCGCGAGGTACTCGTCCTCGATCTTCTGGCGCTCGAGGGCGGCCAGGCGGGCGAGCCGCATGTCGAGGATGGCCTGGGCCTGCAGCTCTGACAGCCCGAAGCGGCGCATCAGGTTGTTGCGCGCGTTCTCGACGTCGGCCGACTCGCGGATCGTCCGGATCACCTCGTCGAGGTTGTCGAGCGCGATCTTGAGGCCCTCGAGGATGTGCGCCCGGGCCCGGGCCTTCTCGAGGTCGTACTCGGTGCGCCGACGGACGATCTCCCGGCGGTGCTCCACGTAGTGCCCGATGACGCTCTTGAGGGGCAGCGTCTGCGGCTGCCCGTCGACGAGCGCGAGCATGTTGAGGTTGAACGCCTGCTGCATCGCGGTGTGCTTGAACAGGTTGTTCAGCACCTTGTGCGGGTTGGCGTCCTTCTTGATCTCGATGTAGATCCGCATCCCGTCGCGGTCGGACTCATCGCGCAGGTCGCTGATGCCGTCGAGCTTCTTGTCCTTGACCAGGTCGGCGATCTTCTCGAGCAGCGCAGCCTTGTTCACCTGGTACGGGAGCTCGGACACGATGATCGCCGTGCGGTCGTGGCGGGCTTCCTCGAACGCGACCTGCGCCCGCATCACCACCCGGCCGTGGCCGTGGGCGTACATCTCGCGGATCGCGTCGACGGTCTCGTTCTCGCCGGTGAGCGAGTTGCGGCGCGTCTCGTAGCGGAAGATCGAGCCGCCCGTGGGGAAGTCGGGGCCCTTGACGATGTTGCACAGGTCGTCGTTGGTGATCGACGGGTCGTTGATGTAGGCAACCGTGGCGTCCACGACCTCGCCCAGGTGGTGGGGCGGGATGTTGGTCGCCATGCCCACGGCGATCCCCGACGACCCGTTGATCAGCAGGTTCGGGAGCTTCGCGGGCAGGACAGACGGCTGCTTCTGGGTGCCGTCGTAGTTGTCCTCGTAGTCGACGGTGTCCTTGTCGATGTCGGCGAGCATCTCCGCCGAGATCGCGGTGAGGCGCGCCTCCGTGTACCGCATGGCCGCAGCGGAGTCACCGTCGACGGAGCCGAAGTTGCCCTGCCCGTCGACGAGCGGGTAGCGCATCGAGAAGTCCTGGGCCAAGCGGACCAAAGCGTCGTACAGCGCGACGTCGCCGTGCGGGTGGTACTTGCCCATCACCTCGCCGACGATCGCTGCGCACTTGCGGTACGAGCTGGTGGCGGACAGGCCCATCTCGCCCATCGTGTACAGGATCCGGCGGTGGACCGGCTTGAGGCCGTCGCGCACGTCCGGCAGGGCCCGCGCGACGATCACGCTCATCGCGTAGTCGAGGTACGAGACGCGCATCTCGTCCTCGATGCGGACGGCTTTGACGTCGCCCAGGTCGTCGGTCACTTGGGGGCTCTCCTCAGGCTGCTAGGCGGGTCGGGAACGATCGATGGTGGGGCGCTTGGCGGGCGGGACGTCCACGCCGAGGCCGAGGAAGCTGGCCGCTGCGGCAGCCGCGCGAGAGGTCGAGGGGGCGCCGGGATGCTTTCGGACGCTGCCCAGCCTGGAGCGGAGCCGCTCGACCGTGTCGGATGGCAGCTTCTCGAAGGTGTCGCGGACGACCCAGGCGCGGTGGCCGTCGTTGTGCTCGGCCGCTTCGGTCGCCTCGCGGTCCAGGAAGGCGGCCACGGCTGCCGGGTCCACGTACAGCAGGTTGCGCAGCGCCCAGGACAGACTCTTCTGGACATCGGGCTCAGCGTCGCCGATGAGGTCGCCGACGAGCGCGATCCCGCGGCGGGCGATCTCGGGCGTCCGGCCGGCTGCGTGGTCGACGAAGGGGATCGTGGCCACGGTGCTCCCCACGAGGCGGCGCTCCCAGCGTGATGGCGAGTACGCCAGCTGCTCCAGCTCCGCCCAGCGGTACGGCTCGGCGAGGATGCCGCGCCCGACCACGTGGGCGAGGTTGTCGACGGTGATCCAGTCGGCGGCGGACCGCGCCTCGCGGCGGAGCAGCTGCCACGCGCGCTCCGGCTCGTGGACGATCGCCCGGTCGAGGAGGTCGTTGGCGAGCCAGTGGAGCTCGAGGGGGGCCTGCCGCTGCAAGTGGTCCGCGATGTCGAGCAGCGTACCCGGGTTGTCGCGGCGGGTGGCGGATCGGAGACCGCGCGTCACAGCCGAGAGCAGCGTGGCGCGCACACCCAGCACCTCGCCGATGGCCGGGGCCACGCGGCGCACGCCTTCGAGGCCCTCGGCGTCCGCGAGCTCCGGCAGCCCGTCGTGGAGCGTCTGGGCGATGGCGGCCGGATCCTGCGCCTCCTCGCCGGCCCGGCGGCCCAGGGCGATCGCCGCGTCGAGGTGCGCCGCGACGAACGCCTGGGAGCGCTCGGTGGCGGGGCTCGCCGCCGCGACGGGCGTCATTGCTGGTCCACCTGCCCGGGCGTGGCGTCCGCGTCCTGTCCGTCGGGGACGAGGGTGAAGCCGTAGCGCGCCTTGAGCTCGGCCTTCTTGTCGTCGGGGGCGCCCACGAAGGTCGCCGTGGCCCGGGCGAGGAGGTTGCCGTCCTCGTCGGTGAGGACGCCCTCCGTCTCGACGATCCTGCGCCGGACGCTGGTCACCCGCCCCTCGCCGTGGATCGGCCGGCCGATCGGGACGGGGCGCTTGAACTCCACGTTGATGCGGGCCGTCACGCCCCACAGGTCGTGCTCGACCACCGCCCAGGCCATCACCTCGTCGAGGATCGTCGAGATGACCCCGCCGTGGGCGATGCCCTCCCATCCCTCGAACTGCGGGCTGAGCGTGGTGTCCACCCAGCAGCGCCCCTCGCCGGCGTGGAGCGCCAGGTGCAGCCCGCGGGCGTTGAGCGTCCCGCAGGCGAAGCAGTTGTGCGGCTCGAGCATGACCCGGCGACCCGCGATGCGGACGTCGCCGAAGGTCCCGGTCTCAGATGTCAAGGTTGCGCACCTTGCGGGCTTCGGTCTTGATGAAGTCCTTGCGCGGCTCCACCCGCTCACCCATGAGCATCGTGAAGATGCTGTCGGCCTCTGAGCCGTCCTCCACCTCGACCTTGAGCAGCGTCCGGGTCTCCGGGTTCATCGTGGTCTCCCAGAGTTGGTCCGCGTTCATCTCGCCGAGGCCCTTGAAACGCTGGACGCTGACGTTCTTGGTCGTGAACTCCTTGAGGATGCGGTCCCGGTCCTGCTCGGTCTGGGCGTACTTGGTGATCTTGCCCGTCGAGAGTCGGTAGAGCGGCGGCTGGGCGATGTACAGGAAGCCGGAGTCCAGGACCTCCGGCATGTGCCGGTAGAAGAAGGTCAGCAGCAGCGTCCGGATGTGGGCGCCGTCGACGTCAGCGTCGGTCATGATGATGATCCGGTGGTACCGGAGCTTGGCGATGTCGAAGCTGTCGCCGATGCCGCCGCCGAGCGCGATGATCAGCGGCTTGACGTTCTCCGAGCTGAGGATCTTGTCGAGCCGCGCCTTCTCAACGTTGAGCAGCTTGCCGCGCATCGGGAGGATCGCCTGGAAGCGGCGGTCGCGCCCCTGCTTGGCGGAGCCACCCGCGGAGTCGCCCTCGACGATGTAGATCTCGCTCTTGGCGGGGTCGCGCTCCTGGCAGTCGGCGAGCTTGCCGGGCAGCGACATGCCGTCGAGCGCGCCCTTGCGGATCACGAGGTCGCGCGCCTTCCGCGCCGCCTCGCGCGCGCGCGCCGAGGTCAGGCACTTCTCGATGATCCGCCGGCCGTCGCCCGGGTTCTCCTCGAGGTACTGGCTGATCGCGTCGGCGACCGCGCCTTCCGTCTGGCCTGCCACCTCCGCGTTGCCCAGCTTCGCCTTGGTCTGGCCCTCGAACTGCGGCTCGGTGAGCTTCACGCTCACCACTGCGGTCAGGCCCTCGCGAACGTCATCGCCCGAGAGGTTCCCGTCCGACTCCTTGAGCACCCCTGCGCGCTTGGCCCAGTCGTTGAGCGATCGGGTCAGCGCGCGACGGAAGCCGGTGATGTGCGTCCCGCCATCCACCGTGTTGATGTTGTTGGCGAACGCGAGGACGTTCTCGGTGTACGAGTCGTTGTACTGCAGCGCCACCTCGATGATGGTCGAGCCGTCTTTGCGCTCGCAGTAGATCGGGCGGCTGTTGATGGTCTCCTTGTTCCGGTTGAGGTGCCGCACGAAGGAGATCAGGCCGCCCTCGAAGTAGAACGACCGCTCTCGGTCGTTGCGCTCGTCGCGGAGCGTGATCCAGATGCCCTTGGTCAGGTAGGCCGACTCGCGCAGCCGCTGGGACACGGTCTCGAACGAGTAGTCGACGGTGTCGAACATCTCGGTGTCGGCCTGGAAGATCGTGGTGGTGCCCCGGCGGTGGCCCTGGGGCGCGACCTTCTCGACTTTCGTGATCGGCTTGCCGCGCTGGTACTCCTGCGCCCAGACACCGCCATCGCGGGCCGTCTCGACGCGGAGCCACGACGAGAGGGCGTTGACGACCGAGACGCCGACGCCGTGGAGGCCGCCCGACACCTTGTAGCCGCCGCCGCCGAACTTGCCGCCGGCGTGCAGCACGGTGTGGACGACCTCGAGCGCGTCCTTCCCAGTCGAGTGCCTGCCGACAGGAACGCCGCGGCCGTCATCGACGACGGTGACCTTGCCATCCGCATGGAGCGTGACGCTCACCGTCGTGGCGTGGCCGGCCATCGCCTCGTCGATGGAGTTGTCGACGACCTCCCACACGAGGTGGTGCAGGCCGCGCGCATCGGTCGACCCGATGTACATGCCGGGACGGCGCCGGACCGCCTCCAGACCCTCGAGGACCTGGATGCTTGCGGCGGTGTAATCGGACCCGGGCGCAGCCTTGGCCTTGCGGCCGGCAGTCGGGCGGCCGTTGGGCTCGGTCGCCGCCGGTCGCTCGCCAGTTTCGGTCACGCAGTTCCTCCGATCAGGTGCTCGTAGAGCCGATTGAGCTCCTCGTCGCTGTAGTACTCGATCACGATCCGCCCGCCCGTCCGCGAGCGGCTCAGGCTCACCTTGGTCCCGAGGCGCTCGCGCAGGTGGGTCTCGACGCGCTCGAGGTCCGGGTCCAGGCGCTGGGTTGTCCGCGCCGGCGCCGGTTTGGGCTCCCGCAGCCGTCGCACCAACTCCTCCGTCTGGCGCACGGACATGCCCTGCCCCACGACGGTGCGCAGCACCTGGGCCTGGCCCGCCGGGGCCAGCCCGGCGAGTGCCCTTCCATGCCCCTCCGAGAGCTCGCCGTTCACGATGGCCGCCTGGACATCCGGGTGGAGCTCGAGCAGGCGGAGCGTGTTCGCGATCGTGGCGCGCGCCTTGCCGACACGGTCGCTGACCTGCTCCTGCGTCAGGCCGAAGTCGTCGATGAGCTGGCGGTAGGCCAGCGCCTCCTCGATCGGGTCGAGATCGGCGCGCTGCACGTTCTCGACCAGCGCCACCTCGAGCTGGTCGCGATCCGCGAGCTGGCGCACGAGCGCAGGGATGCGCTCGAGACCCGCGAGCCGCGAGGCGCGGACACGACGCTCACCCGCGATCAACTGGTAGCCGTCGAGGGTCTCGGTCACGAGGACCGGCTGCAGCACCCCGTGCTCGCGGATGCTGGCTGCGAGCTCCTCGAGCTCGGCGTCGTCCATGTGCCGACGCGGCTGATACGGGTTCGGCTTGATGCGGGCGAGCTGGACGTCGAGCACCGCCGATTCCGGGACCGCCCGCTGCGGAATCAGGGACGAGAGGCCCCGGCCGAGGGCGCCCCCACGCTCGGGTCGTGCGTTCATGCCACCGCTCCCGTCGCGAACCCGTCGGTGGGCTGAGGCGCCACCGCCTCCTCGTTCACCGGATGACGAGCCCGGAGTTCTCTGGCCAAGCTCGCGTAGGCCTCGGCGCCCTTGGAGTCCGGCCGGTACAGGGCGATCGGCAGGCCGTGGCTCGGCGCCTCCGAGAGCCTGACGCTGCGCGGCACGACCGTCTTGAACACTGAGTCCCGAAGGTGGCGACGCACCTCGTCCGCGACCTCCGTTGAGAGGTTGGTGCGGCTGTCGAACATGGTCAGCACCACGCCGGCGATCGAGAGGTCCGGGTTCAAGTGGTCTCGCACGAGGTTGATGGTGGCGATCAGTTGGGTCAATCCTTCTAGGGCGTAGTACTCGCACTGGATCGGCACGAGGACCTGTTCCACCCCGGTGAGCGCGTTGACGGTGAGCAGGCCGAGTGACGGCGGGCAGTCCACGAGCACCCAGTCCCAGGAGGCTGCCTCGCTCCGCAAGGCCCGCGCGAGCCGATGCTCGCGTCCCTCCTGGTTGGCAAGCTCGATTTCCAGGCCGGCGAGGGAGATCGAGGAGGGCACGAGTCGGACACCCGTGACCGGCGTCTCGACATGCAGCTCGGCGAGGGGTCGCCCGTCGACGAGCGCCTCGTAGACCGATGCCTTGATGGAGGAGCGATCAATCCCGAACCCGCTCGTGGCGTTGCCCTGCGGATCGAGATCGATCACGAGGACACGGTCACCGAGGAGCGCCAAGTAGGTTGCGAGGTTCACCACCGTAGTGGTCTTCCCGACGCCGCCCTTCTGATTCGTACAGGCGATCGTCTGGCCCACGCAACCTCCCTGAACGATCATCGTCAACCCCTGAATTCTAGCATCGGAGCGCCCCCGACCAACTCCTCGGAGCTTGGCGGTCCGGCGGGCGCCAATGGTCCCCGACCGGACTTAGCGCAGCCTCACTCGCGGCTTGGCGCCCCCTCTACGGCCGATGTTTCACGTGAAACAACGTCCCCTGAAGGCCGCAGGAGGCGCACTAGGCGCCTCTGACGTGACAGGGCGTACCTCGAACGTTTGGAGTTCTTCACCCTGTGGCAATTGCCCGACCGGTGGCCCCATGGGATACTCCGGCCGAGCTCTACGCTGCCATTCCGTCGTCGCGGTCGCCCACTTCTGCGCCCGACCGTCGGCCGTCAGCCGAGGATCGACGCCACACATGCAACTCACCCTCGCCGCGGTGCTGGCCGTGGTGGCTGCGCTCGTTGAATACACCATCATCCCGTATCTCCAGCTCGGGGACGCCGCACTCCAGCCCGTTCTCCTGCTCGCCGCCATCTGGACCGTCGTCGGCAGCCTCGAGGCCGGCCTCACCGTGGCATTCGTCGGTGGGCTCGCCCTCGACGTGCTCAGCCAGCGACCGCTTGGTGCCTCAGCGTTCAGCCTTCTGATCGCGATTGGGGTGGCCTCGCTCATCGGAGGAGCCCTCCGCAGAGCCCGGATCCTCGCCCCGATCGTCGTGACCGCCGCCGCAAGTCTGGTTTACTCGATGCTTCTGCTACTCGTCACATCGCTCCTGAACGGCGTCTCGATTGACGGCGCCAACACCATGGTCATGCCCTCCGCCATCTACACCACCGTCGCGGCCGCCGTCATCGGACCGCTCGCGGTCACCGTGGCGATGCGCCGCCGTGACCCGGAACGAGTTGACTGGTGAGCGAGCCCTACCTGCTCCCGCATCGAGAGCGCGATCGGCGACCGATTCGGTTCGTGGCGTTCGGCCTCGCGATGGTCATGGTGTTCAGCCTCCTGACGGTTCGCCTGGGCTACCTGCAGATCACGAACGGCCGAACGTACGCGACCATGGCCGAGGCAAATCGATCGGTCACTGTGGCGATCCCGTCCTCGCGGGGCCTCATCTACGATCGCAAGGGCCGCCTGCTTGTCGCCAACGTCGCGTCCTATGCGGTCAGGATCACGCCCGCGGACCTGCCGTGGGGCCAGCGGGACGCGGTTGCCGCGCAGCTCGGCGCCCTGCTCAGCATGCAGCCCTCCGACGTCCTCGCCACGGTGGACAGCGCGACCGGTTCGCAGTTCGACCCGGTGACGATCAAGCAGGACGTCCCGAAAGTCACCGCAGACGTCATCTCAGAGTCGGTGTCGCAGCTCCCGGGCGTCAGCGTGGCCATCGAGACCCGTCGCGAATACACGACCGGGACCCTGATGTCCCACATCCTCGGGTACACCAGCCAAATCGATCCGGCGACCTACGCCCGCCTCCGTGCGTCCGGCTATCTCCCGGACGACGCCATCGGCCAGGCCGGACTGGAGGCGAGCTTCGAGTCGGTGCTTCGAGGGACCTACGGCCAGCAGGTGATCGAGCGTGACGCCACCGGCAAGAATCTCCAGGTCCTCAAGACCACCAACCCCGTCCAGGGGGCGTCGCTCACGCTGACCATCGACACCACAGTGCAGAAGGAGGCCCTGCGCGCCCTCCAATGGGGCATGAAGGCGGCCCACCTCAAGCGCGGCGTCTTCATCGTGATGAACCCGCAGACTGGCGAGGTCCTCGCGATGGTGAGTCTGCCGACCTACGACGACAACCTCTTCGCGAAGGGCATCTCCCAGGCAGATTTCCAGAAGCTGGCCACCGACAAGACCCAGCCCCTGATCGACAATTCGGTGCAGTCCCAGTTCGCACCGGGTTCGACGTTCAAGCTCGTGACCGGCTCGGGCGGCCTCCAGGACAAGAAGCTCACCGCGACGAGCAAGATCCGGACCGCCGCCTACATCACCATCGCGGGGACCAAGTTCTGGGACTGGAACCACCAGGGCTGGGGGATGTGCAACATCTCGTGCGGCTTCGGCAACTCGTCCGACACCTTCTTCTACCAGGTCGCGACGATGCTCGGCTCCGAGCGGCTCTCGTACTACGCCCACGCCTATGGCTTCGGCCAGCCGACCGGGATTGACCTGCCGGGCGAGGCGAGCGGCATCATCCCGTCAAACCAGTGGAAGGTCAGCACCTTCGGGCAGCCCATGTTCGCCGGCGAGACCGCGCAGGCGGGCATCGGGCAGGGCTACGTGGCCGTGACGCCCATCCAGCTCATCAATGCCTACACCGCCCTCGCGAACGGCGGGAAGCTCTACCGCCCCCAGATCGTCGAGACGATCACCGGCCCCGATGGCCAGGTGATCCAGCCGTTCAAACCCGACCTCATCCGACAGGTTCCCGTGTCGGCTGCGAACCTGCGGACCATGCGCCTCGCGGCGCGGGCGTCGGTCACCATCCGGCACACCTACAACCTCGTGGACATGCCGGTCAAGGTCGCCGGCAAGTCAGGCACGGCCGAGTTCGGCATCAGGGACAAGCTCGGCCGGCTGCCGTACCACTCGTGGTTCGTCGGCTGGGTCAACAAGGACCCGACCTCGGCCGACTTCACGAAGACCGACTCGCAGCTGATGTTCCTGGCCTTCGCGTATTCCGCGAACACCATCGGCAACGCGGCCACCGAGATCGCGAAGGACTTCCTCCAGATCCATTACCACATTCGCCACAACTATCTGATCCCGGCCCTCATGGTGACCGGCAACTTCGCTGGACAAGGCTGATCGATGCGCGTGATGCGGGCCGAGCCCGGCCGCTTCGCTGACATCTCCAGCCGGACCGTCGGCGCGGTCTGGCGCGCCTACGACCTCCAGCTCACGACCTACGCCGCACTGCTTGGCGCCGTGGGCCTCGTGATGGCCTATGTCAACACGGTCGAGGCTGGTCAATCAGCGCTTGGCAACGGCAGCGTCTTCTCGCGAGCGCTGCTGTGGTCGGGTCTGGCCATCGTCGTGTACCTGGTGGCCACAGCGTTCAACTACCAGTGGCTCAAGACCTTCGCCTGGCCCATCTACGGCGTCAACGTGGGCCTGCTCGTGCTGACCATGGCGATCGGCGACGGCGTGGGCGGCTCCGCCCGCTGGGTCTCCATCGGGCCGCTCACGTTCCAGTTCTCCGAGCTCGCGAAGATCCTGATGATCGGCGTGTTGGCCGCGTACCTCGGCAACCGTGAGGGGAAGCTCGATTCGCTCGTGGCGATCCTCGGCGCGGTCATCCTGATCGTGCCTCCGTGGATCCTGGTCATGCTCCAGCCGGACCTCGGAACATCGCTCTGCCTGCTTGCGATCCTCGCCGGCATGCTGTTCATGTCAGGCGCGAGCCTCATCTGGCTGGGCGCTGGCGCCGCAGCCGTGGTGGCGGCGATCCCGGTCATCTGGGCGAGGGTGCTGCAGCCGTACCAGCAGCAGCGGATCCTGTCCTTCCTCAACCCGGCCGCCGACACGCAGGGTGCGGGCTGGCAGGTGCAGCAGGCACAGATCGCCGTGGGCGCCGGCGGCCCGCTGGGCGTAGGGCTGACCAACGGGGCCCAGGCCAACGGTCAGCTCCTGGCCGTGCGCGAGAGCGACTTCGTCTTCGCAGTCCTCGCCCAGGAGCTAGGGTTCATCGGGGCCGTTGTGGTGTTCCTCCTGTTCATCGCCCTGCTGTGGCGCGTCCTGGTGGCAGCCTGGCGGTCGAAGGACTCGTTCGGGACGCTCTTCGGCGCCGGCGTCGCCTCGATGCTGCTCTTCCAGGTGTTCGTGAACGTGGGGATGGTCGTCGGGATCATGCCCGTCACGGGGATCCCCCTCCCGTTCATCAGCCATGGAGGGGCGTCGCTCGTCAGCATTGCGCTTGGATTGGGGGTGATCCAGAGCGTCAACATTCGCCAACAACGAGCGCAGTGGTGAGACGGCCCGCCGCCGAGGATCAGCGCCGGCGGAACGGGCCGCCCCGCCCCCGCTCGGCCGCGCCCCGGCTGGCCCGGAGGCCCTTTGCCCTCAGGATCTCGTCGATCTCCTGCTGGTAGGTCCGCCCGATCGGCATCCGGTCGAGCCACTCGAGGTACTCGACCTCGGTCCGCGCGATCTCACCCAGCGACCAGCCCGCGTACCGACCGAAGTTGAGGACGCTGCCCGATGGGTGGCCGGGCGGCGGGCCCGAGGCCCCCTCGCCGTCGGGCCGGCTCGTCGCGCCGGAGGAGAACCCGCCGATCGGCACGCGGCCCGTCGTCCACGCCCTCGGGCCCGGGCCAGCCGCCGCGCTGCTGGCCGTGCTGTCGGCGGGATCGCTCATCGACCCGAACGGCCGGTTCGCTGACCCGCCCGGCCCCGGCGAGGCGCCAGCCAACTGTGTGGCGCCGGGCGACTTCGTCGTCGCCCGGCCCGGTGGCTCATCGTGGACGGGAGGCGCCGGGGCCATGCGGGCCGTCCTCGTCTGCGCGTCGGCGGCGGCGACCCATGCCGCGTTGCCCGAGGTGCGCATCCGTCCCCTGTCCACGGCGGCGCGCTTGATCGGGTCTCGCAGCTGCTCCCACGCCTTGTTGATGGCGATCATCTTCTCGTGGGATTCGGGGTCTCGAGAGACGTCGGGGTGGTACTTGCGCGCCAGCCGGCGGTAGGCAGCCTCGATGACCTCGGCTTCCGCCTCTGGGTCGACCTGGAGGGCCTTGTACGGGTCCGAGACGCTCACCTGCCGCAACCTCCCCACCGGCGGTCCGCGTCCTCGATGGCGTGGCGCTTGCGCCCCGCTCGAGAAGGCGGCATGCGCGCGAAGCCAGGCGATGCGACGGCCGACTCCATCACAGGCAGACTAGCACGCGTGCAATCACCCCCCGAACCCCCCGAACGAGTCGTCGACACCGGGACCTCCGGCGTTCGCGAGGCCGTCCAGCGATGGCGGCTCGTGATCGCCCGCGAGCCGCGACCGGATGGCCCCGGGCAGCGCGAGCTGCTGGCCGACTGGGATGCAGCGCTGCTCGCCTCCGGCCTGCCGCTGGCGGGCGTCGACTCACCGCGCGCCAGACCGCGCTTCGTCCTCGCCGCGCCGCTGGGGTCCGGGGTCCGCGCCGAGGCGGAACTGGCCGATCTGTGGCTCGTCGAGCGGCTTGCGCGCTGGCGCGTGCGTGAAGCGCTGACACCGCGCATGCCGCCCGGCCATGTGCTCGTCGACCTCTACAGCGTGTGGCTCGGGGAGCCGCCGCTCCCGGGTCGAGTGGCGGCCTCGGTGTACCGGCTGACGCTGGCCATGCCGGCTTCCGCCGAAACGCTGGTGCGCGCGGCGGCGGCTCTGCTCGCGGCCGAGACCCTGCCCCGGGACCGACGGAAGGGCGAGGCGACCGTCTCCTACGACCTCCGCCCGCTGCTCGCTGATCTCGAGGTGCGGAGCGCGCCGGACGGGCCGGAGATCCGGATGACGCTTCGTCATGACCCCGCCCGTGGAGTCGGGCGCCCCGACGAGGTGCTGGCTGCGCTCGGCGATGTGCTCGGCATCGGGCCCCTCGAGCCGAGGGGCCTCTGCCGCGAGAGCCTCGTCCTGGCCGAGCCACCCCCGCCGGAACCGCCCGCTCCGCGCGGACCCCGCCGGCCGCCGGCGAGGCGCGCGGCCCCGGACGGGTACCCGAACTCGTCCCGCGGCGACACCCGCAACGGCTGACGTTGACGCCGCTCGCCTATCCACCATAAACTCTCCGTTCGCGCCCGCGCAGGTCGTCGGCGCCTCTCCATGTCCACGCTGCGGTCGCCCCGCGGCCGCCATTCGCTCTTCCGAGGACCCATGTACGCAGTCATCGAGACCGGCGGGAAGCAATACCGCGTCGAGGTCGGCACCCAGCTCGAAGTCGAGCTGCTCGACGTGGAGCCCGGCCAGTCCATCACGCTCGACCGTGTGCTCCTCGTCGCTGACGGGGGCGACGCAACCGTTGGCACGCCCGTGGTCGAGAACGCAGCCGTCGAGGCCCACGTGGTCGGGCAGGAGCGTGGTGAGAAGGTCATCGCCTTCAAGTACCGGCCCAAGGCGCGCCGCCGGGTCAAGAAGGGCCACCGCCAGGAGCTGACGGTCCTGCGGATCGCCGACATCCGCTTCAACGGCAAGAGCGCCGCGGAGGGCATGGCGAAGATCGACTCCGACAAGGCGGCCGCAAAGGCCAAGCTCGAGGAGGCCGCCGCTCGCCAGGCCGCTGAGGACGCCGCGCTCGCCGCGAAGCTGGCCGCCAAGGCCGAGGCCAAGCCGGCCAAGCCCGAGGCCAAGGCGAAGGCCCCCAAGAAGGCAGCCGCCGAGGAGGCAGCCGCCGAGGAGGCAGCCGCCGAGGAGGCAGCTCCCGCCGAGCCGGCCGAAGTGCAGGCGGCCGCAGAGACCCCGGCCGATGAGACCGTCTTTGCTGCGGATCCGGTCGCCGATGAGACCACCACCAAGCCGGCGCCCAAGCGCACGCGCACCAAGAAGGACGAGTAGGCAATGGCGCACAAGAAAGCCGGCTCAAGTGTCAAGAACGGCCGCGACAGCGCTGGCCAGCGCCTGGGCGTCAAGTCCGGCGACGGCCAGCTGGTCCACTCCGGCTCGATCATCGTCCGCCAGCGCGGCATGACCTTCGTGTCCGGTGAGGGCACTGGTCTGGGCCGCGACTACACGATCTTCGCCACGGTCAACGGCCGCGTGAAGTTCGACCACAAGACCCGCGACAAGAAGCGCGTCCGGGTCGTCGCCGAAGCGGCCGAGACGGTCGCGGCGGAGGCCTAGGCCCGATCACATAGCGGCGTTCACCGGCAGGCAGGACCTGCGCGGACGGCGCCGAAGGAGCACTCGTGAAGCCCAAGACACATCCGAAGTACTTCCAGGCCACGGTCCACTGCGGCTCGTGCGGGACGGAGTACACCCTCGGGTCCACCCGGCAGGAGCTGCGCGTTGACGTGTGCAGCAACTGCCACCCGTTCTACACGGGCAAGCAGAACATCATCGACACCGCAGGCCAGGTCGAGCGCTTCCAGCGCCGCCTCGAGCGCCAGGCACGCGCCTGACGGTCCGCCGGGATCGCTCGGCAGCCCGCACCCCGCTGACGGCGCCCGCAAGGGCGCCGTTCGTGATTCCCGGGACGTGAAGCGTGGCGCCGGCGACGAGCTGGCGCGCGGCGGCGCCGCCGCAGGCCCACGATGATCGCCGCGCGAAGTGCGCCCTACGACCGGGCCCCGTACGGGTCCAGGACGAAGACGGGGATCAGGCGATCGGTCTTCTTCTGGTAGTTCGCGTAGTCGGGCCACGCCTCGACCGCCCGCCTCCACCACAGGTCTCGCTCGCTGCCGGTCGCCTCGTGCGCCAGGTAGTCGCGCTTGACGGGCCCGTCCTGCAGCTCCACGAGCGGGTGCACCACCAGGTTGTGGTACCAAGTGGGGTTCTCGGGTGCGCCGCCCTTGGAGGCGACCACCGCGTAGGAGCCATCGTGCTCGACGCGCATCAGCGGGGTCTTGCGCAGCTTGCCGCTCCGCGCCCCGACCGAGGTCAAGACGATGATCGGCTTGCCCATGAGCGTGTTCGCCTCGGCTCCGGCGGACGCCTCGAAGCGCTCAACCTGATCGCGGGCCCGCAGCGACGTGCTGGGTGCGTAGTCTCCGGTGAGGGGCATGGCCCCATCCTCCCACATTCGGCGCTAGAGCTCGCGTCTCCGGAACGAGGCCATGGCTCCCGCCGCCATGACACCGACGACGATGATCGACCCCGCGATCGCGGTGGCGAGCTTCGTCCCGTCCACGTCGCCGACCTTGTCGGCCGCGAGCGAGAGGGCCGGGCCGGCCAGCCCTGCGGGCAGCCACTGATCCACAGCGGGGATCACCGCCGCGATGTTCAGGGCGATCAAGCCCACGAAGCCCAGGCCCGCCGCGGCCGTGGTGGAGCCGGTCGCCGCCGACGCCCAGAGCGTGAGCGACGCCCACGCGAAGAGCGCCAGCCAGTCGAGGGCGGCGAGGGCGATCCAGCCGCCGACCGGCAGCGTCTCGAACAGGATGGCCGTGTAGACCCAGGCCACGACGGCGGCAAGCGCCGTCGCGATCGCGAGGACGACGCCGATCGCCACCAGCTTCGCCGCCAGGAACGCCGGTCGGCCCACCGGCTGGGCGAGCACCAGGGCCGCAGTCCCGCGATCCAGCTCGCCCGACACGGCACCCATCGCCAGGGCGATTGCCGCCAGGGCTCCCAGCTGGCCGAGGTTCTTCTGGAGCTGGCCGATTCCAGCCGATGCATCGGCGAGCGGCAACGGGATTCCCGTCGCCTGATCGCCCAGCGCGGCCTTGAGGATGTCGGGCAGGAACTTGGCGGTCAGCGGCGAGACCAGGCCCACGAGCACGAACAGCAGGGCCAGCAGCGGCAGCCGCCGCGTCCGCCGGGCCTCCGCAAGCTCTTTCACCAGGAGGACCGAGAACCCCCGCAAGCTGGTCATGCTGCTGCCTCCGATCCATTGCCCGTGAGGCGAAGGAACACGTCTTCGAGGGTTGGCCGAGCTCTCGCCACCGACACCACTGCCACGCCTGAGTCACCCACCTCGGGCAGGAGCTGGCGCGACGCGACGCCGACGTCCGAAACGGCGATGGTCAGCACGCCGTGCTCGGCGACCGCCGCGGTGACCCAGGCGAGGCCCCGCAGGCGATCCGCGAGCGCCTGAAGGCCCGCATCCTCGCCCGGCTCCGCCTCCACGCGCCACACCGGCTGGGCATAGCGCTCCAAGAGCTCATCGAGTGAGCCCTCCACGACGAGGTCCCCGTGGTCGAGGATCGCCACCCGGTCGCAGATCCGCTCCACATCGCCGAGGACGTGGCTCGAGAACAGGACGGTGGTCTCCCCGCGGAGCGAGGCGATCAGCCCGAGGACGTCGCGGCGCCCCTCCGGGTCGAGTGCGCTGACCGGCTCGTCGAGGATGACGACGGGCGGGCGGTGGACGAGGGCGCCCGCGATGCCGAGACGCTGGCGCATGCCGCCCGAGTAGGCTCCGGCGCGGCGGTCGGCGGCATCGCGCAGGGCCACGCGCCCGAGCGCGTCATCGATGGCGGTCTCGAGCGCTGCGCCCGACATCCCGTGCAGGCGCCCGACCAGCCGCAGCTGCTCGCGGCCGGTCATCCAGCCGTAGGCGCGCGGATCCTGCTCGAGGTAGCCAAGCCGGCTGCGGACCCCGATCGGGTCCTGCGCGGGATCGAGCCCCGCGACTGACGCGCGGCCGGACGTCGGGTGGGTGAGCCCCGCGAGGAGCCGCAGGCAGGTGGTCTTGCCGGCGCCGTTGGGCCCGAGGAGCCCGAACACGGAGCCGGCCGGCACCGACAGGTCCAGGCCGCCGAGCGCCAGCACCCCGCCCGGGTAGCGACGGACGAGCCGCTCGACCACGATGGCAGGCGGGGCGTCGGGCAGCGGGGCGGCCCTCGGCGCCTCGAGCGCGGCCCGGACCTCCGCGGGAACCTGGGCGATCGGCTGCGCCACGATCGGCGGGTCGTTGGGGCTCCCCCAGCCGGGGAGCGCGCCCGAGACCGGCGCCTCGTCGATCGGCCCCTCCTCGCGTCCGACCAGGAAGTACATGATCGGCCCGATGAGGTTGACGAACACGATGATGACCGCCCAGATCGCTTTGCTGCCGCCCCGTACCCGCCGCTCCTCGCGCAGCAGGTCAAATGCCGCCAGCAGGATCAGGCCGAACTGGATGATCGCGACCGGTACGACCAGCGCGATGACGACAGGCGAGATCCCGTCCAGAACCTTCAAGTTCACCTGTCACCCCCCGAGGGATCGGCGGTTCGGGTCGGACCGCCACACCTGATATGAGTAGATGGTGCCCACCGTGGCGGTCAGGATCACGGCCCCCAGCAGCACCACGAGCAGCAGCATGGTGCTGCCGGCGAACGAGGCGAGGAACGTCACCAGCCCGCCCACGACGAACATGCGCCCCGCCAGCCGATGGGTTCGGTCCCAGGCGAGCTCGCTCGTCAGGGTCCACGGCGTGCGGATTCCGAACAGGAAGTTGCTGCGCACCGTCCCCATCACGTTCCCGAGCACGGCGAACAGGATCCCCACCCCCGCGCCGATCACCAGGGCGACCGGCACCGCGTGCCCCGTGCCTGCGAGCACCAGCACCACCTGGAGCCCGAGGGACAGCAGGACGGTGGTGCCGGCCAGCGTCCGGTAGGCCGAGCCGGACCGCTCGAGGTGGAGCCGGCGCGGCTCCACCCGCGGGATCACCGCGAACACCAGCACGACGGCGAGCGTGATCGCGGGCGTCATCAGGAACCCCAGCCAGGCCGGGCCGTAGCCGTTGGCCTCGCCGGACGCTCCCCAGTGGATGGGCACCTGCGCCTCGACGCCCACGACCGCGAGCCCCCAGGCGGCCACCGCGAGCATCAGGACCAGGGCGATGGCGCTCAGGCGATAGAAGCCCCGAAGGTTCACGCCGGCCGCTCCGTGGGGTCTACGCCGAGGGCGTCCATCAGCGCCATCAGCGCCTCCTGCAGCACCGTCTGGTTCAGGCGGTAGGTGATGGTCGAGCCCGTGCGGTCTGCCTGGACAAGGTTCGCTGACCGCAGGACTGCGAAGTGGCCGGACATCGTCGGCCACGCCAGTTCGAACTGGGACGCGAGTTCGCCGGCGGTCATCGGCCGCTCCCGGAGGAGGGCGAGGATACGCCGGCGCGTGGGGTCCGCGAGGGCTCGGTAGACACTGCTCGTGGTCGTCTCCTATTTCGGCGGATGCCGAATTCGGCGAATGACAAAATAGCAGCACGAGCCACAGATTGTCGAGGGGTGCGCTGCTAGACTCTCCCCACTCCGACGCGCGGGTCGCGCCGGGCTCCCGACGACACCGGAGGCGCATCCATGACCGACGACCGCGAGCGCTGGGCCCTGATCCTGGGTGCGTCCTCGGGCATGGGCGAGGCGACCGCGATCGCGCTGGCCAAGGCGGGCTACAACATCGCCGGCGTCCACCTCGACTTCCGTGCCGGGCTGACCCATGTCGAGGACATCAAGCACGAGATCGTCGCGCACGGGGTGCAGGCGTTCTACGCGAACATGAACGCCGCAGACGACGAGAAGCGTCACGCCTTCCTCGTCGCGCTCAGGGAGCGGTTCGACCAGGCGCGCGCCGCCGGCCGTGAGCCCTATGTCCGGGTCGTCATGCACTCGCTCGCGTTCGGCAGCCTCGTTCCGTTCCTGGCGGAGGACCCGAAGGCGCAGGTTGACCGCAAGAAGATGGAGATGACCCAGGACGTGATGGCGAACAGCCTCGTCTACTGGGTCCAGGACCTGTGGCGCGAGGGCTTCCTCGGCGAGGGCTCGCACGTGTTCGCGATGACCTCCGAGGGCTCCACGCGCGTGGTCCCGAGCTACGGCGTCGTGTCGTCGGCGAAGGCGGCGCTCGAGTCCCACGTGCGGCAGCTGGCCATGGAGCTGGCGCGGCTGGGGAGCGGCGTGACGGTCAACTGCATCCGGGCCGGCGTGACGCGCACCCCGGCGCTGATGAAGATCCCCGAGAAGGACGCGATCATCGCAGCGGCCGAGAAGCGCAACCCGACTGGCCGGATGACGACGCCGCAGGACGTGGGGAATGCGATCGTCGCGCTGTCGGGGCCGGGTACCGGTTTCATCAACGGCGAGGTCATCGGCGTCGACGGCGGCGAGTACATCACGGGCTCGTGAGCGCAGCAGCGGCGTCGCGCCTCCAGGAGAAGGGGACAGTCCCGTGAGCGGTCGAGTGCTGGTCGTCGGATCGGTCAACGTTGACCTCGTGGTGCAGGCGGAGCGGCTGCCTGCGCCGGGCGAGACCGTGCTCGGCGGCACGTTCAGCCGGTTCCACGGCGGGAAGGGCGGCAACCAGGCCGTCGCCTCGGCGCGCCTCGGCGTGCCGGTCATGCTCGTGGCGGCGCTCGGCGACGACGAGTTCGGCGCCACCGCGCGCGCTGCGCTGGCTCGCGAGGGGATCGGCACGGACGTCCTGATCACGCTCGACCACACCGCCACCGGCGTCGCGCTGATCCTGGTCGACGGCAAGGCGGAGAACATGATCTCCGTGGCCCCCGGCGCGAACGCGGGCCTCACGGCCGCCCATGTCCGCTCGGCGCTGGGCCGGCTGGCCCCGCACCAGGGCGACGTCGTCCTCGTCACCCACGAGATCCCCACCGAGGCGGCCCGCGAGGCGCTCCGCCTGGGCCGTGCCGGCGGGGCATGGACCGTGCTCAACCCGGCGCCGGCCGGCGGGCTCGACCGGAGCGTGATCTCGCTGGCGGACGTGCTGACGCCCAACCGCGGCGAGCTGGCCCGGCTGGTTGCCGACGACGCGAAGCGCACGGGCCGTCCGACCGCAGTCCCCGAGGATCCGGTCCGCGCCGGCAAGCTCCTGCTGGAGGCCATGGGCGAGGGGCCGAATGGCCCCAGTGCCCTGCTCGTGACCCTGGGCTCGACGGGCGCCGTCCTGGTCCGGCGCGACGCCCCTCCGCTCGAGATCAAGTCGCCCAAGGTGAATGCCGTGGACGCGACCGGCGCTGGCGACGCGCTCAACGGAGCGTTGGCGTCCGCGCTCGCCGTCGGGCTCGACCTCGAGATGGCGTGCAAGCGGGCCGTCGTCGCGGCATCGCTCTCGGTCACCCGAGCAGGGGCGCGGGAGGGCATGCCCGGCGGGGCGGAGCTCGACGCCAAGCTGCTCGAGCTCGGGATCATCCTGCCGCCGCCCCCGCCGCAGGAGCCCGACGAAGCCGGCGTCGTTGACACGGCCGAGACGGACGCCGGGCCGGCCTGAGGCCCCGCGAGGGCTGCCCACGGCTCCCTAGCCCACACGCCCCTCGTCGACCCACGGGCTGCGCACGCGCGCCTCGGGCGTCATGCCGAGTCGCCCGCGCTCGTCGACCCACCATGCGGCCAGGCCGCGCCGACGCGCCTCCTCGCCAATCGACTCCGACCCGCCCAGGAACAGCGCCTTGCTCCAGACCTCATTCCAGGCGGGGTCAGGACCCGCGACGGTCACGCTCACGAGGCCGCTCCTGGCGGGCTCCCGCATCGCCGGGTCGATGAGGTGGTGCACGGGGCGGCCGTCGGGGCCGATCCAGTTCCGCACGGCCACCGACGATGTGCTCACGCCGCCCGTCCGGAGGGCGCAGACGGCGAGCGGCTCGGCGGGCTGGCCAGTCGAGGCAAGCGGGTCCTCGACCCCGATGAGCCAGCCCTCGACCGGCGCTGTCCCGGCGCACAGGATGTCGCCGCCGGCGTCGAGGAGGAGGCCCGCGTCGTCGGGGAGCGCGGGGGCCGCTGCCGCAACGGCCCAACGGAGCGCCAGGCCCTTCCCGACACCCCCGCCATCGACCGGCAGGTCAGGAACGTGGACGAGCGACGCGCGGGGCGTCCCAGCCGGGACGAGGGCGAGGGGTTCCGCCAGCCCGTCCGACGCCCGCAGAACCCCGTCGCTGTGCGTCGACGCTCCGTGCTCACCGATCCGCTCCAGCACATCCAAGACTGTGGCGTCGAACCGCCCGTTCGTGAGGCGGCCGGCGCGGTGGACCATGGCGAGCATCGTCCGCAGGCGCCACGACACGAGCGCCACACGACCGCTGCCGGCGTGCCGGTTGAGCGCGGTCAACTCGGAGTCGTCGCGGAAGCGGGAGAGCGATGCGTCGACCGCGGCGAACTCCGCGACGACGGCCTCCCAGGCGGCCCGCGCCGCTTCCTGTGCGCTGTCGGCAGGCTCGCCCGACGGCGCGCTCACGAAGAGCTTGAGCCGCGACCCCAGCGCGCGCCCAGAGAAGCGCAGGAGATCCGTCGTCGCTTCGGCCAACGGCTCGGCCTTTGGCGGCGGCTCGACTCCGGGTGCGCGCATCAAGGGCTGGGCCACGGAGAGCAACAGCGTCACCGGCGAGCCTACGGCTTGCCCGACCCGCTGGTGGTGGTGACCACGACCGAGCTGCCCCCGCCGCCGGCCGCGCCGCGGATCGTCACCGAGGGCAGCTTGAAGTTGGCGTTCATCGCGGCGGCCGAACCCTGGATCTTCGCCACGAGCGCACTGAGCTGCTGGAACTGCGCCTGGTACGTCGCCATGTCGGTGCTGGCGGCGTTGTAGTCGCTCGCGAGCGCCCGGAGCCGGGCGTCAGCGTCCCTGATGGCGGCGTCGACCTCGTCGTTCGCAGCCTTGGCGCTCGCGATGGCGTCGAGCTGTGGCTGTGCCGCCGCGACGGCCTGCGACTGCGTGTGCGCCTCGAGCCCTGCCACGGTGGCGAGCGAGACGGCGTACACCGCGGCCGAGACGCCGATGAGCACGCCGGCCCGCGTCGCCGTGGAGAGCAGCGCGTCGCCCCGCGGCTTGGCGTGGCGGGCCACTGCTGCGATGGCCACCGGCCGGGCGGATCCCGAGCGCACGCGAGCGATGGCCCGACCGCCCGGTGACGCCTCGTGAGCCCCCGGGACCGGCACGATGGCCGACCGCGGGTGGGCGTTCTCGGGCCCGGGCCCCGCGAGCCGGCCGGGTTGCGGGGCGGCGTCGCCGCCGAGGCCGACCGGTGGCAGGACGCGATCAGTCATCGTGCTCGCCGCTGCCGCCAGCTCCGCTGGCGCCGGTCGTCGTGACGGCCTTCTTCACGATCGTGCGCGTCGACGAGGCGTTGAGTGCGGCCTGCTTGGCTGCCGCGGCGTTCAACTGCGCCAGGCGAGCCTGCGCGGCCTTGAGCTGGCCCTGCATGGCGGCGAGCTTGGTCTGCGCGGCCTCGAGTTGATCCTGGACTGTGGAGGCCGAGTCGCTCTGCGCGGCCATCGCCCCGTTGGCGGCCTGGAGTGCGGACCGGAGGTCGGCCATCTGCAGGGCGACTTGGTCGATCTCGCCGGCGAGGGCCCGCGTCCGCTGGTGCTGAGCGTCGAGCGAACTGCCGATGCTGGTGGCCGACACCGCATTGGCGTCGAGCGGTGCCGAATCAGCTCGCCAGTTCGCGGCGTACTCGACGCACATGGCGCCGGCGCCGATGACGCTGGCGGTGGCGCCGACGACGAGCGCCTTGCGGGTCGCCCGGTGCAGGACGGAACCAGTGGTCATCGCGACTCCTCCGAAACGGTCGCCGGCCCGGGCCGGCGGCTGGGGGCGGTGGCAGCGGGGGAACGCTGGTCGGCGCCGATCGTGGACCACCACCGATGGGCGATGCCGAGCAGCACCAGGCCGCCGGTGAGCAGGTAGAGCGGCAGGAGCGCCATGGTGTCCGTGCCGGCGAGGATGCCGTGGACCCAGGCCATCAGGAACACGAGGGCGGTGAGGCGATGGAACTTGAGCCACCAGCCCGCGGGGAGCAGGCGGGTCCACTTCGCGGTCGCCGCCGTGATGATCATCGCGTAGAGCGCCACGGAGCCGATCGCGACCGGGACGGGCCGGTACTGGGAGAACCCGGGGACGAACGCGCCGATCCAGTCGACGCCGGCATACGGGTCGACCGCCAGCAGCACGATGTGGAGCGTGAGGAACGCGCCCGTGAACACCGTCAGGAGCTCGTGCCACGGGAAGACCACTCGGTTCGTCCGCGGGTCGCTGGCGTTGCGCGGGTGGCTCAGCCAGACGCCGGCGGCCACCTGGAGCGCGAGCAGCAGATACGCGGTGATCCCCAGGGCGCGGGCGGCCACCCACGGTCGCACGGAGAGCGTGCGTTCGTCGGTGGCGGGGATCACCTGGTCAGTGACGCCGAGCGCCACAAGCGCTGCCACGGCCCCGATGATCGCGAGGGTGGCCACCCTCGCGCGCATCAGCAGGCCCCCGCATGGCGGGGCGCAGACGGCCGGCGGGGACGCGGGGTATGCAGAAGCATCGATCCTCCGAAGCGTGTGGCAAGGCTCAGAGGCGGCGTATCGCCCGAAGGTTTCAGCCGCGGCGCAGCCGATGGTCCCCATCAGGAGTGGTACCAGCGCCGCAAACCCGTCCCCCGCGCGATCGGCGCGCACCGGGCGGGCGCCCGAACCTCGGGCCTCCCGGCCCCGTCGCGCGGGGCCAAGGTTCCCTTCCCGATGGCGCCCATTCCCGGCGAGGCTTCGCAGCGCACCCGCGCCACCCCGGCCACGACGCCCGAAGCCAAACCCCGGAGGCTCCCCCTGAGCGGCAACAAGCAACCGACCCGATCCACCACCCGCAAGGAGCGCAGGAGCGCGCAGCGGCAGGGCCAAGCCGAGACCACCAGTGGTGGACGCAGGACCCCGGGCATCGCGCCCAAGCGCGCGAGCGCGACCCGGATCAACTCCAGGACCATGACCGTGGGCGGGGTCGTCCTGGGGATCGTCGTCGTGGCCATCGTGGCCGTCGTCCAGCTCGGCGGTCACGCCACCGGGGCGCTGTCGGACCCGGCCATCGCCTATCCGGCATCGCTGCTGCACGGCAACGAGCTGGGCAGCACGTCTGCACCCGTCACGCTCGACGTCTACGACGACTTCCAGTGCCCCATCTGCGCCCAGCACTCGCTGAACGTCGAGCCCTCCGTCGTCAGCAAGTACGTGGCCTCCGGGAAGCTGCGGATCATCCACCACGACCTCGCGCTCCTGGGCGGCAAGCCGACAGACCCCAACAACGAGTCGCGGATCGCCGCCAGCGGTGCGGTCTGCGCCGTGGCCCAGGGCAAGTACTGGGACTACGCCCACTGGGTGTACGGCAACCAGACCGTCGAGAACGGCGGCGAGTTCACGCGTGACCGCCTGACGTCCATCGCCAAGGCGGCGGGCCTCGACGCGACGTCGTTCGCGGCCTGCCTCGACCAGAGCACGACAACGAGCCAGGTCGACGTGGCCACCCAGAACGCCATCACCATGGGCATCTCGAGCACGCCGACCTTCTACCTCAACGGCGAGCTCGTCGGCTCCGGCCTCAAGTCGGTCGGCGACTTCACCACGCTCGTCGACGCGGCGCTCGCGAAGGGGCCAGCCTCCGCATCGCCGACCGCTTCCGGGGCGGCGTCACCCGCAGCGTCGGGCAGCACGGCGCCCTGAGGCCCCAGTCGCTCGCGAGCTATCTCGTCGGCGCGTAGCCCGTCAGCTCCACGTAGGCCTGGCCTCCGACGTCACGCCCGCCCACGGTCGCAGACACGCGCTGGGAGCCCTCCCAGTACACGACGCCCGTCGTCGCGCGGGTGTCGAGCTCCTGCTGCGCCACCGACGGGGTGAGCTGCGCGCTGATCCCGGCCGAGGGGATCGCGACCGTCCAGCCCGCGGGGTAGGCCGCCCCCGTCCGCGGAGACGTCCAGTGCCTCGTCACGTCGACCGTGAAGTCCGCGCCGCCCAGCCGCCGGGTCGCACCATCGGCCGCCACCAGCGTCCCGTACACGAGGGAATCCAAGCCGTCCGCGGCGCGGACCATCGAGAGCGTGACGTCCGTGCCGTCGCCGAGGTTGAGCGCGAACCAGTCCCAGCCGCCCCCGCCCACCGAGATGAAGTCGCCCCACTGGTGGTCGAACCAGGCGGAGCCGGTGACCCGGAGCGTCCTCGCGCCGACCGTGAGCGTCCCCGTCGCGGTCATGGCGGTCCGCGAGTAGTAGTAGGAGCCGCCCGCCGGGCCGAAGTTGACGAAGCCGTCGCCGTTGTGGAGGGCCGGCGGCTTGGTGGCGTGGAGCGCGAGGTCCAGGCCGAAGCCGGCTACCGGGTCGCCCAGCACCTCTGCAGGCGGCGCGGCCGCGGCGAGGTGGTCATCCCCGGAGGCGCCGCGCATGGTCCAGGGCGCCCGGGAGAAGGTCGACGGGTCAGCGGGGTCGAGGCCGCGGATCGCGAGGTCGAAGCCGGGTTCGTCGGCGGCGGCCACGTTCACCTGTGAGCCGATCTCGGCGCGCTGGGCGTAGTGGAACTGCTGGCCCGCCTCGTCGGTGAGCGCAAGGTGCGAGGCCCACGACACCGGGAAGCCGCCACGCTCGGCGCGGAACACCACGAACTCGAAGCCCCAGTGGGCGCCGGTCTGGTCCACGAGGTGCCCGGTGTCGTACCACCACTCCGTCAGGCGGTCGTGCGGGGCGTCGTCGCGGGGGAAGACGACCGGCTGGGGGTCGGCGGGCGGGGCCGGGGTGGCGGGCGCTGCCGTCGAGAGCGGGTGGGCGGCCGGCGGATTGGCGAGCACGGGCCCGCTGCACGCGCCCGCGATGAGCGCGACGGCGAGGAGGAGCGGCATGGCCCGTCTCATCGCGTGGTCGCCTCGACTTCGGCCTCGGTCCGCGGCAGCACCCCCGCCAGGGCGCGGTCCAGTCGCGCCGGGACCCACCAGTTCCAGCGGCCCAGCAGCCGCATCGTGGCCGGGACCAGCAGCGCGCGCACGATGGTCGCGTCGAGGGCGACCGCGATCGCCACCCCCAGACCCAGCGCCTTGATGAGCACGATGTCGGCGAAGGCGAACGACGACGCGACGACCACCACGATGAGCGCCGCGGACGAGACGATCCGCCCGCTGCGCTCGAGCCCGCGCGCCACGGCCTCCGTGTTGTCGCCGGTCCGGTCCCAGACCTCCTTCATCCGCGACAGGAGGAACACCTCGTAGTCCATCGACAGCCCGAACAGGACGCAGAACAGGATCACCGGCTGCGTGGTCTCGACGAAGCCGAGCGGCTGGAAGCCGAGCAGGGCCGAGAGGTTGCCGTCTTGGAAGATCCACACCAGGGCGCCGAAGCTGGCCACGATCGAGAGGGTGTTCATCACGAGGGCCTTGACCGGCAGGACGACGGAGCGCAGCAGCACGAACAGCACGAGGAACGTGGTCAGCACGATGAACGCCGCCGTCCGGGGGAAGTCGGCCCAGACCCGCGTCACCACGTCCTCGACGTCGGCTGCCCCGCCGCCCACCAGCACGGTCATCCCCGCCGGGGGCGCCAGCGCGCCGTTCGGGTTCCGAAGGTCGTGGACCAGCGAGCGGCCCTCGGCCGCGTTCGGGCCATAGGGCGTCGTGATCGTGAACGCTGTCAGGTTGCCCTTGGTGGTCGCGGCGAGGCTGGTCGCGACGTAGCGGTCCGGCGGGCCGCCGGGAGCCGCGTACATCAGCTGGTACTGGGCCAGCGTGAGCCGCGGATCCACGTCAACCAGGCTCGTCACCCGCAGGATCCGGGGGTCTGCCGCCAGCCGGCGCGAGTAGGCGTACAGCGCCGCGATGTTGGCGGGCGTCGTCGCATCGCCGTGCGTCCGGATGGCCAGCACCATCGGTGCGAAATCGCCCTCGCCGAACGCCTTGGCCAGAACGTCGTACGCCTGCCGGGACGGGACGCCCGCCGGGAGGATGGTCGCGTCGGGGGCGTTGAACCGGACGTGGAGGAACGGCACGCCGAGGGTCACGAGGATCGCGAGCGTGGGGACGAACACGCGCACGGGATGGCGCATCACGCGCCGTGCGAGCCTGGCCCAGGGGCCGTCGGCGCCGGGCTCAACCTTGACCCGCCGCACCGCGAGGGCGTCGATCCGCGTGCCGACGATGGCGAGGATCGCCGGCAGCAGCGTGAGCGCCGAGGTTGCGGCCAGCCCGACGACGATGGCCCCTGCGATCCCCACCGAGCGCAGGATCATGAACTCGAACAGGACCAGGCCCAGCAGCCCGAGGAGCACCGTGAGCCCGCTGAAGAAGACCGCGCGACCGGCGGTGGCCACCGTCACGCGCACGGCCTCCGCCACGCGGTCGGGCTGGCCGGCGCGACGCGCCAGCTCCTCCCGGAAGCGGCTCGTCATGAGCAGCGAGTAGTCGACGCCCAGGCCGAGGCCCAGCAGCGTGGCGAGGTTGAGCACGAAGATGCTCATCGGCGTGACCGACGCCACGAGGTAGATCCCGGCCAGCGCCACCAGCACGGCGGTCCCGCCGACGGCGAGCGGCACGGCCGCCGCGACCACGCTGCCGAACACGAGCAGGAGCGCGAGGGCGGCCAGCGGAAGCGAGATGACCTCGCTGCGGCGAAGGTCGGTCTCGGTCACGCTCTGGACGTCGCCGTAGAACGCCGGGCCGCCGCCGATCATCACGTTCAGCCCGGGGACGGGATGGAGCGCGGCCTGGACGCCGGGGATCGCGGCGGGCGAATCGTCAGGCGGCAGGTCGAGAAACACGATGTCGTACGCCGTGTGGCCGTCGGCCGAGACCTGGCTGGGCGCCAGCTCGTGGGACAGGATGCGGGTCACGTGGGGCGCCCGCGCGACGTCGCGGGTGGCGGCGTTGACCGCCGTCAGCCACGGCAGGGTGCCCGCGGTCAAGGTGTCCGACGTGTACACGAGCACGAACGCGGACGGAGCCGCGCCGAGCTGCTGCTGGAGGAGCTGCTGCGCCCGCGCGGACTCGAGGTTGTCGAGGATGAAGCCGCCAGCCGACAGCGCGCCCGGCGCGCGGGGGGCGAGCGGGATCGCGGCCAGGATCAGCAGCGCCCAGGCGCCCACGATCCACCACCGCCGTCGGACGGCGAACCGCCCCAGGCGATCGAAGCTCATGCAGGCCCGGCCACGAACGTGCGCGTCACGGGTAGCAGGTTAGGGCGGAATGGCGGAAGGCGCTTTCCTGGCCCGCCGCGGGCCGTCGCCGCGTGCACCCAGCGGCCCTATCGGCGCTCCGCCCGCCGGGTGGGCCGGCGGGTGGCGCCGGGCGCCCGGCGAAGGCGCGATCTGTAGCACGGGGCGGCCCGCCTGGCGCTCCCCGCTCTGGCAGGGCCGCCTGGTGCACGGCGCGGTGCACGGTTGACCAGGTGCGCGGCGCGGTGCACGGCACAATGCGCGCAGCGGGGCTCAGCCGCTCGGCGCGCGGCGCGGCGCGGGACACCGCCTGATCGTGCTGCGCGACGGTCTGCTAGCATCGACCGGCCGCGGCCGTCGCCGCGCCATTGGCAACGTCCCCGCCGAAGGACCACCCGCGTGACGCTCTTCACGATCTGGTTCACGAAGCTCCCCGACTTCCTCGTCATCCTGATCGCCGCGACCATCCTCGCCGGCGGCTTCGTCTTCGTGTTCGCGCGGTCCGCGATGGTCGCCGAGGGCGGTCGCCAGGGCTGGACGCGCCGGATCACGCAGCCCAACGGCAAGGTCCTGTTCGGCGTCCTGGCCGTCGTGTGGGCGCTCGTGTTCGGGATCGGGCTCCAGTTGGTCCCCCACGAGGGCGCCAGCTCGCCGTACGGCGGTCTCGGCCTGATCGCGCTGTTCAGCGGCTTCTTCATCATGATGGGCCTCATCTGGAGCGTCGTCGGCGAGTAGCCGGCAGGGCGCCGGAACACCACGAAGCCCGGCCTCGGCCGGGCTTTTCGATTCAGGTGGGCATGGCCCCCGGGCTTGTGCGCAGGGTTCGCGAGGACGATGACCAGGATGTCGTCCTTGGCACCCGAGACGGCGACGTGATCGTGGACGCCCGCCGTGGGCCTTGTGTATGATCGGCGTTCATTCAGGCTGCATAGGATTTATGCGGTCGAGGCTCGCGATCTGGCGGCGGAGGTAGCGGCAGGTGGATCCCAAGGTGCAGGGTGGCGGCGCCCCGTCGGCGCTCGAGGCGACGCCCTTCGTCAACCTCCGCGACCCGGCCAAGCGCCTCGGCCCCGACGGCAGGCCCGCGATCAGCCGACGCGCCCCCCGCTGGGAGGACGTGCCCGACGAGAAGTGGAACGACTGGCGCTGGCAGCTGTCGAACCGCGTCAACGAGCTCGCCGACTTCGAGGAGATCCTCGAGCTGACCGATGACGAGCGCGAGGGCCTGTCCGCGCCCGACAAGTTCCGCGTCGACGTCACGCCCTACTTCCTGAGCCTGATCGACCCCGCCGACCCCAACGACCCGATCCGCCGCCAGATCATCCCGCTCGGCCGCGAGCTGACGTCCTTCACCGGGATGATGGAGGACAGCCTGGCCGAGGACCGCCACTCGCCGGTGCCGGGCCTGGTCCACCGCTACCCTGACCGCGTCCTCATGCTCATCACCACGCAGTGCGCGGTCTACTGCCGGTACTGCACGCGGAGCCGGATCGTCGGCGACCCGTCGCAGAACTTCAACCGGCGCGAGCACGAGGCCCAGCTCGACTACATCCGCCGGACCCCGCAGATCCGCGACGTGCTCATCTCGGGCGGCGACGCGCTGACCCTGGCGCCCAAGCTGCTCGAGGGCGCGCTCAAGGCGCTGCGCGAGATCCCGCACGTCGAGGTCGTCCGCATCGGCTCGCGCGTGCCCGTGTTCCTGCCGCAGCGGATCGACGACGAGCTGTGCGAGATGCTCGAGAAGTACCACCCGCTGTGGATGAACATCCACGTCAACCACCCCAACGAGGTCACGCCGGAGCTCTCGCGTGCGTGCGACAAGCTGGCCAAGGCCGGCGTGCCGCTGGGCAACCAGTCCGTGCTCCTGGCCGGCGTCAACGACTGCGTCCACACGCAGCGCGAGCTCGTCCATCGGCTCGTCGAGAACCGGGTCCGCCCGTACTACCTGTACCAGTGCGACCTCGTCGAGGGCGCCGGGCACTTCCGGACGCCCATCGGCAAGGGGCTCGAGATCATCGAGGGCCTGCGCGGCCACACCTCGGGCTACGCCGTGCCGCAGTACATCGTCGACGCGCCGGGCGGCGGCGGGAAGATCCCGGTGATGCCCAACTACCTCGTGTCCTACTCGGACCACAAGGTGATCCTGCGCAACTACGAGGGCTACATCACCACGTACGAGGAGCCCACCGAGTACACGCCGCACGACCCGAAGGGCTGCCAGTACTGCCAGCACCCGCGCCCGGAGCCGGGCCAGGAGGGCATCACCGGGCTGCTCGACGGCCACAAGATGTGGATCGAGCCGGCGGGCTTCGAGCAGACCCATGGGCGCGGCAACGTGGATGCCCACCGCCTGAGCGACCCGTCCAAGTGGGTGCCGTTCGGCGTGGGCGCCATCGAGGGCCAGTCGACTGATGGCGCGCGCCCACTGCCGGTGCTCGAGGCTGGGGCGCCGGGCACCGAGTAGCGGCCTCCGCGCCGCACCTTCGTGCACGCTCGGCTGTCGCCGCGCAGTCGGCGGGGTCAGCCCCGGCGGGTCGCGCTCGACCGGCTGCCCCTGGCGGGTCGGGTGCCGACGCTCGTGCGTACCCGACATCCCCCCGCGGGGTCGGCGCGACACGGGCGCCATGTCGGCGCTCCGGCCGGCTGCCCCTGCCAGGGATGGGAACGGACCCTCCCGCGATGCCGCCATCCCTCGCAGGGTTGGTGGGGAGACGGACGCTGGACCGCGATGGAGCGGCGAACCCCGGCAGGGATAGGCAGGTCCCGCGGGTGCGCGAATTCATCCCGGGCAGGGTTCCCCGGCAGGGCAGAGAAGATGCCCGGCTGGAGCCAGCGCGGGCGCGCGTGCGGGTGCCGGGGGGAGCGGCGGGCCCGGGCCCGGACCCTGGCGCGGAGTCGCCCTGTTCGGCGCCCGGGATCCCCCGCCCGGCGGGGCATCGGCCGGCGCAGCTGTCGGGCGGCGAGCAGCAGCGGGTGGCGATCGCCCGGGCGCTGGTGAACTCGCCGGCTGTCGTGTTCGGCGACGAGCCGACGGGGAACCTCGACTCCGTGCGCGCCGCCGAGGTGATGGGCATCCTGCGCGACCTCAACCGGGCCCGCGGCCAGTCGTTCGTGATCGTCACGCACGATGCCGAGGTCGGCGAGGCCTGCGACCGGATCATCCGGGTCCGCGACGGGCTGGTGGTGCCGTCGCGGCAGGCCGAGGCGGACGCGGCGGCCGCGTAGGTTCCGCCTCCAGCCCGAATTGCCGTCATCCAGTCAAGGCACGACTGGCGTTTCGCCCGCAGCGTCTCGTCGGGGCTCCGCGGGTGCCAAATCGGTCGAAATCGTCGTCAGGCAGTCGCCAGACGGCGATTTCGACGATTCCGCGGCGATGCGCAGTCGTGCTTTGACTATCTGCCGGAATCGGGGCCAGCGAACCGTCACGACGCGGCTCGTACAATCGCGGCGTGAGCGACGACGAACTCGGGCCGCCGAAGCCGAGGCGGAAGCGCAGGACGTCCGTGGCCCAGACAATGGGCGGCGTCATCTTCGGCTTCGAGCAGCAGGTGTGGCGGACGGCGCCGCCGCCGCAGGAGCTGGTCCACCACGCCCGGCCCGACGCGCCGGTCCCGTCGCCCGACGGCACGCTGGTGACGATCGAGCTGCCACCGACGATGGACGAGCCGACCGATGACGAGGAGCCGAAGCGATGAGCGCGACGGGTTCGCCGGCTTTCTCGCGCGCGGTGCCCCCTGGCTTCCCGCCGGAGCGCCCCGCACCGCCGGTCGTCGCGGCGCCCGACGACCCATTCACGGCCGTGCGCGTGCTCGAGGCGATCGCGCGGATGGAGCGGGGGCGCCCGGTGCTGATCGACGCCCTCGTCGCGCACCTCAACGCCGCCCACCTCGACTGGCTGTTCACGCGCGACGTCGTGGTGTCGGTGCTGGTGGCGCTTCAGGCGAACTGGATGGCCGACTACCGCAACACGTCGGGGATCGTGCTCGAGGACCGGCCGGGCGGCGCGACGGTCCAGCTCGAGGACTCGTCCCGCGTGGACCCGTGGCTCGTGCGCCAGGCGCTGCGCGAGGCCGCCGACTGCCGCGAAGCCCTCGCCGAGTTCGCGCGACGCGACCGGCTGGCGACAGGAGGATAGGGATGGCTCGGCTTGGGCGACTCGGGCGGATGCTCCGCTCGCGCACGCGGCTCCTCGCATTGGCCGGCTTCCTGATGGGCGCCATCGGGAGCTGCGGCATGCCACAGATCAAGCCGCCCGGGCTGCCGTAGGCGGCCCGGGCTACAGCAGCCCGTTGTTGAGGAGCCGGCGCTCCGGGTCCACGGGGTCGGTCGGCCCGGCGCAGTAGACATCGCGGTCCTCGATGCGGAAGCCGAGCTCGAGCAGCGCGGGCAGCGCGGGGTGCGGGCCGGGGATCATCAGCTCGAGCGTCGTGCCACCGGCGAGGCACCGGCCGATCGCCGCCAGCACCGGGCCCACCGGCTCCGCGCCCGGTCGGGTCACCAGCCGATCCACCGCCCGCACGGACGGCCCGCTCTGCCGGTCGCGGCCGCAGGCGATGGCGACGGGACCCTCGGCGTCACGGACGACGAGGGGATCGGCCCCCGGGAGCGAAGCCGTGTACGCGTGGTCGACCGATCGCGCCGACCCTGTCCAGGCAAGCTCGAGCCGGGCAAGCTCAGCCGCCTCGCCGGCGACCACCTCCAGGCCGCGTGCCAGGGGTGACGCACTGCCCGACTCACCGTCTCCGGCCCGCCCCGCAGGTACAGCGCCACCCAGCGCGCGGCCATGCCCGCCCGCACGTACGAGGGCAGCGCGCGCGGATCGTCCGAGGCGAACGTCGTCCGCGGCCATCGGTCGCCGAGCAGCGCGGCCAGCAGCGGCCGCCCCAGCCCCTGCCCAAGACGGTCGGTCCGGACGAAGAGGTCGGCCAGGTGCCATGAGCGGTCTGTGTCGACCACGGCGCCGAAGGCGACGACCTCGTCCCCGGGCGTCTCGCTGACCATCGCCCGGTGGTGCGCCAGCAGGTGCCGCAGGTACGGGCCCACGATGTCCGGCCCGCGCAGGTGCCCCGCTGGGTCGTCGTTGCCGTGCCCCGCGAGGATCGCCCGGATCGCGGGGATGTCGTCGGGCGAGGCGTCGCGGATCATCGCGGTCTCGCGGTCGGCCATCTCGGCGCGCCCTCGCAGCCCGCAGGCTCAGCCAATCGTGAACCGCGGGGGTCCCGCCGCCTTCGGCCCAGGCTCGCCGTCGAGATCGACCCGCTGCGCGAGCGTCTTCGGCCCCCGGCCATACCTCGCCATGATGTCGACCAGCCGCTCGTGGTCCAGCGCGTGCGCCGTGATCCCGTCCCGGCCCGACATCGTGTCGGCCGCCAGCAGGGCGTTCACGATTGCCGCCTCGGTCGCCTCGACCGCCGCCTGGAACAGGGGCGTGACCCCGCGATCCACCACCATCTCGGCCGTGACGGTGTGGCGGGGGTCCCGCTCGCCGGCCGACGTCGACAGGCCGCGGTTGCCCGTCGCGAACGCGAGGATGAGGTCACCGGAGCTGTGCGATGCGATTCCGCCCATCCGGGCGATCCCCAGGCTCGCGCGCTGCGCCAGCCGCTCGCACTGGTGCGGGAGCAGCGGCGCGTCGGTCGCGAGGATCACGATGATCGAGCCGCCGCCCGGGCCGCTGCGCGACCACGACGACGAAGCGGGGCGGGCGGAGCTGGCGGCCTCGGCCGCCTCGAGCCGCTCCTCCTCGTCGTACGGGCTCGGCACCTCGGCGACCGGGATCTCCTGGCCCACCGGCACGCCGTCGACGCGCAGCAGCCCGCGCGACCCGTAGTTGGCCTGGACCAGCGCGCCCACGACCCAGCCGCCGTCGCCGTCGGCCGTCCGGCGCGACGCCGTCCCGATGCCGCCCTTGAACTCGTGGCAGATCATCCCGGTCCCGCCGCCGACGTTGCCCTCGGCCACCGGGCCGCCCCTCGCAGCCGCGATCGCGGCATCCACGTGCGCCTGTTTCACGTGAAACCCGTTGATGTCGTTGAGGGCGCCGTCGTAGGTCTCGCCCACGACCGGCAGGGACCAGAAGACCGACCGCGGGCCGTGCGACCGCGCCGCGTGCGCGATGAGCGCGTCGTGGACGACGCCGACTGAGTGCGTGTTGGTGATGCCGACGATGCCGCCCAGGAACCCTGACTCGCGGACCCACTCGAGGCCCGTGAGCTCGCCGTTGCCGTTGAGCCGATGGCAGCCGGCGAACAGGGGCTCGGTCCAGACGTCGCCGTCGTGCGGGATGACCACCGTCACGCCGGTCCGCACCGGGCCCTGGCCCACGACCAGCGGCCCCTCGCCCGAGACGAGCGTCATGTGCCCCACGCGGACGCCCGGGACGTCGGTGATGGCGTCGAGCTCGCCTGGCTCGAGCAGGCCGATCCGGATGCCGAGCTCGCGTGCGCGCATCGCTCCTCCGCAGGTCCCGAGCGCCCCGGCCGAGGGGCGGCCCTTCACCTCCACCCTATCATCGCCGGGTGCCCTCCACGCCCGAAGCTCGTCCCGGATCGCGGCCCCTCGCCTCTGGTCGCCGCGAGCGTGATTCGCACCGGCTTGTTCGCGTCGCGCGGCTGCCGGATCTCGACGGCGTCGCTGCGATGGACGTGGCCGAGGCGTTCCGCGACCTGTCCGGGCTCGTTTGCTGGAGAGCGTGCGGCCGTTTGGCGCCCGGCAAGGACGCGTTCGACCTCCTCGCGGCCTCGTTCCCCGGCGGCAGCATCACGGGGGCGCCCAAGATCCGGGCGATGGAGGTCATCGAGCGCCTGGAGCCCGTGCGCCGCGGGCCGTACTGCGGCACGATGCTGTGGCTGGGCGCCGACGGACGCATGGGATCGTCCATCATGATCCGGACCTTCGTCGCCGATGGCGCGCGGCTCACGCTGCACGTTGGCGGGGGGATCACGTGGCGGAGCGACCCGCAGGACGAGTGGGACGAGACGGTGGCGAAGACGCGCGGGCCGCTGGCCGCGATCGGCGCTGTGGAGGTGCTTGCGTGATAGGCCCAGGACCGAAGTTCGTGTGGATCAACGGCGAGGTGCTGCCGGCCGACGCGTGCCACCTGTCGGTGAACGACCGCGGCTTCCAGCTGGGCGACGGCATCTTCGAGACGCTGCGCGCGAGGGCCGGCCGGTGCACCGAGCTGCCCGAGCACGTGGCGCGGCTGCGGCATTCGGCGGCTGGCCTGGCGATCGAGCTCCCCGATGACGTGGACGTGAGGCTCGCCGACGGGATCGCGAAGCTGCTGGCCGCGGAGGCGCTTGACGGACCCGACAGCGACGCCTCGGTGAGGATCACCGTCTCGCGCGGCGTCTGGGCCTCACGCGGCCTGCTCCCGTCCCGGGACGTGCACCTGGCCCCCACCATCGTCATCCAGGCGTGGCCGGTCGACCCGCCGCCCGCCGGACATCTCGAGCGCGGCATCGCGGTGGTGGCGTCGGCCATCCGTCGCGACCCGCAGAACCCCATCGTCACGCTCAAGACCACGTCGCGAGCCGACTACGTGTTCGCCCGCCTCGAGGCCCGCCGCGCCGGCGCCGACGACGCGCTGTTCCTCACCAACACCGGCCACCTGTCCGAGGCCACGACCGCCAACGTGTTCCTGGTCCGCACGGCCCTCGACGGCGTGCTGGAGCTCGCGACCCCGGCGCTCGACTGCGCGATCCTCCCCGGCACCACGCGCTCGTGGCTGCTGCGCTGGGCAGCGACCGCGGGCTTGCGGCCGTTCGAGGGCTGGCTCACCCCCGACGAGCTCGCGACCGCCCACGAGGCGTTTTTCTCGTCGTCGGTGGCGGGCGTCCTGCCGATCACGCGGTTCAACGGCCACCCGATCGGCGACGGGCTGCCAGGACCCCTGACGCGCCGTGCGCGCGCCGACCGCGAGGCGATGATCGGCCGGGGCTAGCTGTCTGCAGTCGGGCGATGGCTCACGGGCGCCCTCGCTGGCACGCTCATGTGCCAACTCGCGATTCTGCGAGCGTGACTCGCGCACCAAGTCGGAACTCCACGCGCGGCCCGTGCTTGGGGCAGGCCAGAATGGCACAGCAGCGTGCCAAGGCATCGCAGTCCCGACCGCGATCAGGGGAACGGCAGGTGGTCGCTTGCCAGCACCACGCCAATGCGTTCGCCCATGGGTGCCAGCTTGCGATGCCAGCTGCGGTCGTTGGTTATCAGGTGGTGCACCTGGGTCGCCAGCCCAGTGCCCACAATGAGTGCGTCCGGTGTGCCGAAACGCAGCGACGCGCGCACGTGGGCCGCTTCCTGGGCGACCTCGAGCTCGATCGGAACGCATTCGAGATTCGGAAACGACCGCAGGAAGGCGAGCATGGTGCGGTGCCCAGGCGGCGTCGCGCGCATTGGGCGGACGAGCAGCTCCATGACCGAGACCATGGAAACCACCGCAGGGTTGCGGCCAGTCGCCACCAGCTCCTTCAGCACGTAGTCGGCGACCGGATGCGTGGCATCGCGAGCGTCGACGAACGCAATGAGAACCGTCGTGTCGAGGAGGATCCGATCGCCCTCGGCGATGACACTGCGGAGGCTGTCGACCGACATGCCTATTCGCCCCAGGATGCGCGCTCCTCCTGGATGTAGGCGAGCACCTCCTCGGTGCTCCCCCACATGCCAGTGAGGCTGCCCGAGAAGTCGCGTGGCATGCGTCGAACATGAACGACGCCCGGTTCGCCAGGGTCCGCCTCGAACGCGAGGACGTCGTCTGGTGTGGCGCCGAGCGCGCGGACGATCGCGTCGGGCACGGTGATCTGGTTCTTCGCTCGCAGTCTTGCGTCGGCCGCGATCGGGCCTGTCGTGATCGTCATCGGCTTCCTCATGGTGCGACGGAGCCTAGTGAGTCCGACGCTGGCCGTCAATTCCTACTGGCGTCGGCGCATTCTCACCGCCCAACACTGCAAGGACAGCGTGGCACATGACACTCATCGCAGGCTTACGCGGAACGCCCGACTAGGAGGATTCGCGGCGCTCCCGCGGCGTCGCCGAGCGACGCCCTCGCTGGCACGCTCCCGTGCCAAACCGAGACCCCGCGAGCGTGGCTCGCACTCCAAGTCGGCACTTCACGCACGGCCCGTGCTCGGAACTGACCGGGATGGCACAGCAGCGTGCCAAGACCCAGCGAGCTACGCCAGCGGATGCTCGTACGCGTAGAAGGCGTAGTCCTGCGGCGGGGTCTCGAGCCCCTGGTCGCGCAGGGCGCGCAGGATCTGCGCCCGATGGTCCGTCCCGTGGTTCGCCACGTGGAAGAGGACTTCCCAGAGGAGCAGGTCCTTGTCCTCGCCCTCGGCCCACGGGTGCTGGCCGAGCGCGTCGTCGGTGACGCCCGCGAGGTACTCGCGCATCCGCCGCTCCACGTCGTCCCAGCGCTCCCGGATCGCAGCGCGCGTCGGCGTCGGCATCGGCGCGCCAGGCGCGGTGTCCTCGGGCCATGGGTCGTTGCGCAGCCCGGTGAACCATCCCTCGTCCACCGCGAGCAGGTGCTGGAGCTGGTGGCGAACCGATCCGTGCGAGTAGGCGATCTCCTGGTCGAAGGCTTCGTCGGACAGCTGGCTGGCGACATCCCAGACCAGCCGGTTCATCGCGAAGTGGTAGTCGTAGAGACGGCGGAAGGCGTCGGCGTTCATCGGCGCATTGTCCGCGATGACCAGCCCGGTGCTGTCAGGATTGGCTGGACGCGGTGCCCGATCTAGAGGGCAAGTCAGCGCTTCGGAGCGGCTGGCTTCGGCTTGGCGCTGGGCATCGACGTCCGACGCTTGGACGGCGAGTTCTCCACGACAAAGCCGGGTCCGAGGAGCTTGGCGAAATGGCCGCGCTCCACCGGCACGACCTTCCTCTTGAGGTCAGCCTTCTTCGTCGACACGTCGTTCCCGCGCAGTTGCGCGTCGAGGGGAGATGATCCGAGCCATCGTCCCGCGCTGCACAATCGTGACTCGAAGCAGCCGATGCCGGCGCGAAACGCCAACGACCGGCGGCGTCAGCCGCTTCGAGGCCTACCCGTGAGCTCCGGCAGCCGCTTGCCGCTTGCGCAACTCTCAACCAGCTTCGACAGCCTGTCAGCCCTGGTCTCCGCGCGCTTCGCCGACATCACCCAGTGCGTGGCGATCCGCCGATAGCCGGCGGGCTGCGCCTCGAACCACGCCCAGGCGCCGTCGCGAGCCAGGATCGCGGCCACGGCGGCTTCGTCGAGCTGGGTCGCGTTCTCGAACGAGTAGATCCCCGTTCGGTCTTCCCGTCGCCTCGCGAACGACGCCTCGCCCGGCGGTCGCATCCGGCCCTCCGCCCGCAGCGCCTCGACGCGCGCCACGTTCCGCGCGCTCCAGACCGACCCCGGCCGGCGCGGCGTCACCCGCTGCGCGTGCGAGTCGGGCGGCAGCGGCATCCGCACGGAGTCGATCCAGCCCACGGCCAGCAGCTCGTCCACGAGCTCGGGCCACCCGAACGGCGGCTTGGCGCCCCTCGACGCCCTGGGCAGGCCCA
Organism: Chloroflexota bacterium; assembly: GCA_021783095.1. Classification (GTDB taxonomy): domain Bacteria; phylum Chloroflexota; class Limnocylindria; order Limnocylindrales; family CSP1-4; genus CAIXZV01. Next base: position 52,238 of record JAJXUG010000015.1, read on the forward strand.
CCCAGAGCTCCTGCGCCTGCTCCCCGTTTGCCTCGAGCCAGGCGCGGAGCTCCTCGACGGACGCGAAGAAGTGGACGTCGTGCGGTTCGAGGCGGGGCATGCGCGAGAGGGTACGCGAGCGCAAGAGTGCCAAGCGAGCTGACGCGGAATACGGGATCCTGGCCACATGGCGACTCATCGGGGGATAGCGGCGCATTCGCATCCGGGCCGAGATGACTGACGAGCTCGTTCCGGGCCTGCACGAGGAACTGGTCACCGAGGCCCTCCGTGCGCGTATGGACCGAGCTCGGGCCGAGGGCTGGATCGTCGAATGGAAGCCCGCCGAGGACGCCGTCGTCGCCTCAATCCTCGCCCGGCACATCCACGACCGCGCACGTCGACGATTCGAAGGAATCCCAGAGGCCGGAGGAGGCCGTCGGCGAGCGCAAGTTGATCTGGCGAATCGAGTTCTCGAGGTGCTGGCCCCGTACGCGTCAGCATCGCCTGAGCTGATTGATCCAGCCGCGCCTTTGCTGCTCGAAGTAGCACGACCTGCGGCGGGACACGTCAGTAGGCGTCAACGCCCGGGCATCCCGCTCCGAGAGAGCGTCCTCCTGACCAACTCGCACCGGGATCTCCAGATCGGCGGCCAAGTGGCCCTCGAGATCCAAAGCGCAGACAGAATCGATCTTCTGTGCGCCTTTGTTCGCTTCGCGGGGCTCCGAATGATCCGGCCCGAGCTCCAGGAGTTCCTTCTTCGCGGCGGCCAGATGCGTGTGATCGCGAGCGTGTACACCGGTTCCACCGAGAAGCGAGCGCTGGACGAATTGGTCGGTCTTGGTGCGAGAGTCAAGATCTCGTACGAGACGGCCCAGACCCGGCTGCACGCAAAGGCGTGGCTGTTCGAACGCGAGTCCGGCTTTCACACGAGCTACGTAGGTTCGTCGAACCTGACTCACTCGGCGCTCCTGGACGGCCTCGAATGGAATATCCGAGCGACAGCAGTCGACAACATCGCCATTGTGGATCGGGTTCGGGCGACGTTCGAGCAGTATTGGAACGAGCCTGAGTTCGAGTCATACGACCCCCGCCTCGACGGCGATCGCCTTCAGGCGGCACTCGATTCGGAGCGACCCGTCGGGCTGCGCGCTCCCCACCCGCTGGACTCAGGTGAGGCACATCCCAAGCCATTCCAGGACGAGATGCTGGAGGCCCTGAGCGCCGAACGGCAACGCGGCCATTTCCGCAACCTGGTCGTCGCTCCCACCGGCACAGGCAAGACCTGGGTCTCCGCGTTCGACTACTCCCGGCTTCGGGCGGCCGGGTATGAGCGCCTGCTCTTCGTCGCTCATCGCAACGAGATATTGGAGCAGAGTCAGGCCGTCTTCCGGCGCGTCCTCGGCGACCAGTGGTTTGGGGAGCGACTAATCGGCGGCGAGCGTCCAACCGGATGGCGGCATGTGTTTGCCTCGATCCAATCGCTCCACCGACGTGTGGAGGAGCTCGATCCGGAGCAGTTCGATGTGGTGATCGTCGACGAGTTCCACCACGCCGAGGCCGAAACGTACGTAAAGCTGCTCGAGCACCTCAGCCCCCGTGTGCTCGTCGGGCTGACCGCCACGCCCGAACGAGCCGACGGGAAGTCAATCTGGCGCTGGTTCGAGGAGCGGACTGCGTCGGAGATGAGGCTCTGGGAGGCACTGGACCAGAGTCTTCTGTGTCCGTTCCACTACCTCGGGATCGGCGACGGTACCGACCTCCGCGGCGTTCGCTTCGAAGCTGGCCGCTACGTCACCTCCGAACTCGAAGGCATTCTCACGGGCGACCACGTTCGTGCCCGCCGAATCCTGGACGCTGTTCGTGAGTGGGTCCTCGACCCCAATCAGATGCACGCGCTCGCCTTCTGCGTGACCGTCAACCATGCTCGGTTCATGTCGGCGCAGTTCAACGCAGCCGGCCTGCCTTCGGTGGCCCTCGATGGCGAGAGTGGCAGCGAGCGTCGGCTTGCGGAGATCAGCAGGCTGCAACGCAGCGAAATACGGGCGATCTTCACGGTCGACATCTTCAACGAGGGCGTCGACATACCGGAAGTCGACACGCTCCTCCTCCTTCGCCCAACGGAAAGCGCAACGGTCTTCCTCCAGCAGCTCGGCCGCGGCCTGCGATGGTCTGCGGGCAAGAGCGTTCTGACGGTCCTCGACTTCATCGGCCAAGCCCATGCCGAGTACCGGTTCGACATCAAGTACCGCGCACTGGTCGGCGGAACGCGGAAGCAGGTCGAGAAGGCAGTCGAGGACCATTTCCCACTGATGCCGCCCGGATGCGCCGTTCGGCTCGACGAGATCTCGCAGAAGATCGTGCTCGACAACCTCCGCTCGGCGATCAAGAGCGTCCGTCGCGGCATCGTGGACGACCTCCGTGGGCTGCCTGCGGAGACCCGCCTGCCGGACTTCCTTGCCCAGAGCCGATACGACGTTCGAGACGTGTACTCGAAGCCACCGCAGGGAACGACCTTCACGCAAGCTCGCCGGCAGGTCGGCTACGTCAAGGGCAACGCTTCAGCCGCGGAACTGACGTACAGCAAGTTCCTCGGCCGGATGCTCCATATCGATGATGAGGAACGGCACGCGCACTGGCGCGGCTGGCTCGCTGGCGATCACCGCGTAGAAGATGTTGAGCCCGGGACGAGACAGGAACGGCTGCTCTGGATGCTGTTCGGTGCGCTTGGGCAGAGGAAACGGCCGCTGGCGCAGATCCCGGCAGTCATGGCCGAACTTGCGAGTGCGCCGGCGCTGCGCGATGAACTCATCGACCTGCTTGATGTCCTACGCGAGCGGGTGCGGCTCGAAACCAAGCCCCTTGAGCCGCTTGGTCAACTGCCGATCCACAGTCACGCCACGTACGGACGATACGAGGTGCTCCCGGCCTTTGGCATCGAGCACAACGGGACAATCCGCGAATCCAGGGAAGGCGTGCTCTGGGTCCCAGATCACCAAGCGGACTTGTTCTTCGTGACGCTGAACAAGAACGACGAGGACTACTCGGCAACTACCCGCTACAAGGACTATCCGATATCGCCGACGCTCTTTCACTGGGAATCGCAGTCCCTAACCGCCACCTCCTCCGTGACAGGACAGCGATACTCGAACCACGTTCAGCGAGGTTCGCGCATTGTCTTGTTCGTCCGCGAGACGAACGACGATGAGCGAGACGAGAGAAATCCGTTCCTGTGCCTCGGCTTCGCCCGCCACGTGAGCCACAAGTCCGACCGCCCGATGCAGATCGTGTGGGAGCTCGAACGGCCGATGCCGGCGGAGATCTACAGTCGGGCCAAGCTCGCTGCAGGATAGGGGCGCCGCCTGCCCTCGGACGATCTGCTCGCGACCGCCTGGGGGACGATGGACCGCTACCACCTCGCGTGGCTGATGGTGGGCAAGCCCAGGGGAATCGTGCGCGGGCGCGAGATGACCGCCGACGAGGCCGCGGGCTACGACAAATTCGGCCGCGCTTCCTGGCCTTGATAACGCTGTTATCCTCATGGCATGGTGCAGAGGGTCATGCGTCGAGTCTGCGGCACCGGCTGGGACGTCACGTCAGCGGCCGGTGGGCGATTGATGATCCATGACGCGGGCGACGTTTTCCACGCCGAGGAAGAGTTGATCGGCACGAGCGAGGGAGCGGCGATCGCCGGCGTTCGGCCGCCCAACTTCGTGCGCGACTGGGCCTCGCGGGCGGACTTCCCCGCGCCAGCCGCGACGACATCGGCGGGCCGCATCTGGCGAGCGTCCGAGGTGCGCGAGTACGTCTGCCGTCGCCGACCCGTGAAACCCCCGGCGGAGCGGTTGGCCGCGATGGCGCGCAAGGTCGCGTGGTGGGACCCGCCGGAGCGCACGCAGTCGCGCCCGGGCCTGTTCATCGCCCGCGTGCTTGCCCGGGGCTCCGTCGACGACATCCTCGACATCGAGGCGCAGTACGGCAAGGCCGGCCTTCGACGGGCCGTCCAGGCGGCGCCAGCCGACATCCTCGATGAGCGCGCCCGCAACTACTGGCAGTTGGTGCTCGACCTGCCGCGTGACCCCGCTCCGCCCGTCCGGCGGCTCCCGTGAGCGCGGCCGCGCGCCTCGCCAGGTTCGGCCAATACGCGGAACTCGTCCCCAACCTCGCGGCGCTGCCGCCAGCACAAACTGACCTGTGGCCGAGGCTGGCCGACGTCCCCGAACCCTTCGTCCTGTATGGCGGCACCGCCCTCGCGCTCCGCTTCGGCCACCGCCAATCTGTCGACTTCGACTTCTTCGCCGCCGACGCCTTCGCGCCCAACGACCTTCTCCGCGAGCTTCGCTGGCTGGGCCGAGTCGAGATCGTCCGGACGGAGGGCAACAGCCTCGTCGTCGTCGAACCCGGTGGCGTCCAGTTGGCGTTCTACGGCGGGCTGGACCTGCAGGCCGTCGCCGAGCCTTCGGTGGATCGGGCGACAGGGCTGGTCGTCGCGTCGATCTACGACCTCGCCGGAACCAAGGCCAGGGCCATCCTCGACCGATCAGAATGGCGCGAATACGTGGACATCGCGACGCTGCTGCGCGCAGGCCACCGCCTCGCGGACATCATCGGCTACGCGTCGGCGATCTTCGACCGAAGCTTCGCCTTCCCCGTCGCCCAGTTCCTGCAGGCACTTGTCTGGTTCGCCGACGGAACCGCGCCCGACGTCCCTGGCGATGTCCGGCGCGAGCTCGAGCAGGCCGTCCACGATCTCGACCTGGCCGACATCCCGCGGGTCGAACCGCATCGGCCGACGATCGCGCCCTGACGGCTGGGCGCCGCCCTCGCCTACACTCGCCGCGTGACCCGCGACGAGCTCATCCTCCGGACGCGCCAGCTCATCGCCGAGGGCGAGCGCCTCGACGCCGACCCCGGCCTCAACGCGCTCCAGACCTGGCTCCAGCTCTCGGACGACCTGCTCGCGACTGCCTGGGGGACGATGGACCGCTACCACCTCGCGTGGCTGATGGTGGGCAAGCCCAGGGGGATCGTGCGCGGGCGCGAGATGACCGCCGACGAGGCCGCGGGCTACGTGCGCGAGGTGGCGTCGGCGAAGACGGCGGCGCTGCGGATGAGCCTCGACGCGGTGGAGCGCCAGCGGATGCCGTTCCGGGGCGAGAGCGGTGGGATCGGCGCGGGGCAGGGGATGGGGACCGTGCCCAGCTCGAGGGCCGGGGTGCCCGAGGCCGATGCCGACGAAGCCGATGCCGACGAAGCCGAGGCCGACGAAGCCGAGGCCGACGCCCGGGCTCGAACCGCCGAGCCTCGGACCGAGCCCAGCCGGAACCGCCAGATCCCGCTCGACCCCGAGCTCTCCGCCCGTCTCGACGACGTCCGTCGCGCCGCCGCCGAGCACGCCGCCCACGAGCGCAGCACCGCCGAAACGACGCCTGCCCAGCGTCGCGCGCCGCGCCCCCAGCGGCTCCAGCGCTGACGGCCGCGGAGATGCCCATGCCCCTCTGGCTGCGCCGCCTTCTGGGCGAGGACCCGCCCAGTGGCGCACTTCCGCCGCGCCACGACCGTCGCGAGGCCGCGCGCGATCGCCATGCCGCCGGCGGCCCCGCCTGGTCCCACGAGGACCGCAACGAGAACCCCGACGGCACCCGTGTCGTCGAGGACATCGCGCCCGGGACGCTCGGTGCGGGCGGCAGCCGGCGGATCGGCGGCTGACCGGCTCCCGCGTCAGCTCGGCGCGGTGCTCGACGCCGAACCCCGAAGCGGCGCGCTCAACTTCGATCCCGCCGTGTGCAGGTAGCAGGTGACCTGTCGCTCGCCGTGCGTCCAGGCATCAACGTTGGGGAAGAAGTAGCCGACGACGAGGCCCGGCGGCACCGTTGCATCCGCGCCCAAGTACGCCCGCTGGGCCGAGGCGCCGCAGCTCGCGCTCACCCAGGCGGCGATCGACGCGTCGCCCGGATACCCGGGAAGGGCAAGCGACGCCGGAGCCGAGCCAGTCGCCTTGGCAGACCCCGCCGGCGAGCTGCTGGGCGCGCCGGCCACGAAGACCTCGGCGTCATGCGGGCTGGTGCAGTCGAGGATCGCGATGTCGCCCACCTGCGCGCCGGTGGGGATGTCGAAGCAGTCGCCGGGTCGCAGGGTGAACGCCGTCTTGGGCATGGGCGCCCGCGTGGCGAACATCGCGATGCCAAGGAGCCCGAGCAGGATCACCGGGACAACAAGCCAGGCGAGCCGTCCCATGCGGGCCTACCGACCGCGGACCGCGCCGGCCAGGGCGGCCAGGACGATCGACCCTGGCGCCACCCAGCCGAACCGGGCCAGCAGGTACTCCCAGGGGAGGAGCACGCCGCCGAGCGCATACGCGCGAAGCGAGTCGGCGAGGAGGCCGAGCGCCAGCCCGCCGGCCGCGATCGCGCCCGCCGCCACAGCCCGTTTCGGCCCCGCGTTCGGCCCCTTGCCCACGCCCACGCCGCCCACGAGCGCCAGGCCGGTCAGCCACCCTCCGGCGAGGCCGATGACGAGCAGTCCCGGATCGACGTCGAACGTGGTGAGCGCGAACGTGACGACCGCCGTCCCGAGCGCCACGGCCAGGGCGGCCGCGAGACGACGTGAGCGCGACGGACCCGCGCCCGAACTCGGCTTCGGCAACCCCGGGCCCCCGGCCGCTCGGTATCGCTCGCCAGGCGCCCGCTCGAGCCGTCGAACCTCGCCGCCCTGTTCCTGCATGCCTTGAATGGTACGCAGCGGAGCGGTCGGGGCGGTATCCTTCCCGATCGTGAGCCATCCGACGCTGGGCGCGCCGCCCCGAAGCCTCCAGGCCGGCTTCCCGGCCGCCGCCGACCGCCTCCGAGCGCAGCGCTTGACGCTTGCCGCCCGTGCGCTGGAGATCGCGGTGGACGCGGACCCCTCGATCCGCCGCCGCTACGACGACACGCGCCTGCGCGCGCTGCTCGCCGACGCCGGGGTGCTCGTGGACCGCCTCGCGCTCTGCGTGGCCGGCGACGACGCGTACTTCCTGACGCAATTCGCGGACAGCTCAGCCACGGTGTTCCGCCGCCGCAAGGTGGCGGTGATGGATGTGATCCACCTTCTCGAGGGCGTGCGCGACGCCTCGCGGGGCGTGCTGAACGAGGCCGAGATGGCGACTGCGGACCGTTGTGTCGACGCAGCGGTCAAGGTGTATCGCCGGTTCCACGACATCCGCGGCGACGCCCGCGAGTGGAACCCGATCACATCGAAGCTCTACAAGGGCATCTAGGAGCTCGCGACGCGATGACGATCAAGTGGGTCAAGGTCGACCCGCTCGTGATGAACGGCGAGCCGTTCTGCTACGGGTCCCGGCTGACCGTGCGCCAGGTGCTCGAGCTTCGGCGGGGCGGCGCCACTGTGACCGACCTGCTCAAGGACTACCCGGAGCTCAGGCTGATGGGGATCGCCCACGCGTACGCGTACGCCGGGTCCAACCGTCAGCGCTACGCCGAGTTCTTCGCTTCCGACGGCTCGCTCGAGGGGCCCGGACTGTCCGCCGGCGAGGCCGATCGGCTGCCGGCGAGCCTGCGCGTCCCGGGGGTCGTGGTCTAGGCGTTCTGTCGCTCGACGCCGGGCATCGTGTCCTGACCCACCGGTGCGAACTCGCGCTCGATCGTCGCCATCGCCTTCCGGAGCCGACCGCGCGTGTCCTCGGCGATCTCGCGGACCACCGCGTTGTCGATCATGCCCACCATCATCCGCGGGTCCATCATCTCGACCACCACCGCATCGCCGTCCTCCCGCAGGACCACGTTGCACGGCAGCAGCGCGCCGATCGCCGGCTCCACCTCCAGCATCCGGTGCGACAGGCTGGGGTTGCACGCGCCGAGGATGAGGAACGGAGGTCGGTCCACGTCGATCTTGGCTTTCACGATGGCCTGGACGTCGATCTCGGTCAGGACGCCGAAGCCCTCGGCCTTGAGCGCGGCCTCGACTCTCGGGCGCAGCTCCGCGAAGGGGACCGGCGCGAGCTGGGTGATGAAGGTGAACGACCGATCCTGCACGAGGCGCTCCTGGCTGATGTCTGCGGGTCGCCATCGTGCCATTAGTTGCGTAGTTGCGCAAGTGGCTACCCGGGGACACGGGCACGGGTGCGGCATTCGGACCCGGTGGCGCGTCCGCCGAATCTCCTCCCCGCGGCGCCTATCCAGCCGAACCGGAACGGAAACGCCGATTCCGCAACCTTCGGGCGCCATCGCGCCTGCCCCAGGGGATTCGGGGGATGAACCAGCCCTAAGCGCCTCCCGGAGGCGAACTGACGGAGGCCGCGCCGGGCCGGTGCCGGGCGACGGCGGCGCCTTGCCCAGCCTTTCTGTTCCGGACGCGACGCGTCGGCGCCAGGCCCTTGCCGCTTGGCGGCGAGAGGAAGAGCAACAACCTGGGGGCGCCCGAGGGCGATCGAACCCACGACCGCGCCTCGGCGCCGCGAACCGGGAATGACTGACCCAACACCGCGCGATGCCGCTCGACGCGCCGCCGCGAGGTGGTGTCGTCGGGCAGGACCAGCATCGACGCCGCCGCGCTCGCCTTCCAGCCGAAGCGCTCCAATGCGACGCCCCTGGCCAGCCGCACCTTGACGTCCTGGCGCCGGAGCGTCTCCTCGACCGAGTTGAGCGACGTCTTCACCTCCACGACGAGGAGCGTCCTGGTGGGCGGGTGCCACGCGAGGAGGTCGATCGAGCCACGCTCCCCATAGACCGAGAACGACACCTCGACCTGCACGCTCCAGCCCGCGTTCCCGAGCAGCGCCGCCACGACGCCGACCAACTGTGCGTGGCTCTCATCCACGAGCCGGTCCAGATCGCCGCCCCGCCAGTTGGCCTGGAGCGGCATGTCGATCTCGAGCGCTTTGAGCACACTGCGGACCGCGCCGACCTGAAGGTGGTCGAGGTCGCCGTGCTCCACGCGGCCCACGGTGGTGGCGCAGACCCTCGCCTGTTCGGCGACGTCGCTCTGACGCCAGCCGAGCCGGATGCGGACTGCCCGGACCCGTGCCCCGAACTGGTTGTCGTTCATGCCCTCATCGTGCGCGGAGACGCTTTTGCGGCTCTTAGTCGGGCAGCTTCGACCACCGGACCCCCCCATTTCTCCTCCGCGCGGCGCCTATCCAGCCGAACCGGGACGGAAACGCCGATTCCGCAACCTTCGGGCGCCATCGCGCCTCCCGGAGGGGACTTGGGCGATGAACCAGCTCCAAGCGCGTCCCGGAGGGGAAATGGGGGACGAACGGTGAAGGGGAGAGCATGCCCGCCGCCGCCCCGCCGTGGTCATTTCCCAGCACGGTGCTAGGATTTCGGGGTCATGAACGAGATCCAGCCCAACGCCACCACCGCACCCGTGTCGACGGCCGCCGACGCGGCCTTCGACGCGCAGCGCCGCGCTACCGAGTACGCGATCCTCGATGCGCTCCGCGCCGTCGTCGACCCCGAGATCGGGATGAACGTGGTGGAGTTGGCCCTGATCAAGCAGATCATCCTCGGCCCCCAGTCCACCGAGATCAAGATGATCCTGACGACGCCGTTCTGCCCGTACGCCGGGGCGATGATCCAGCAGGTCAAGGAGCAGGCCGAGAGCGTCGTCGACCACGACGTCCAGGTCACCCTCCTCGCCGAGCGCTGGGACCCGCGCGATGCCGGCCTCATGTGGTGAGCGGCCGCCCACGACGCGCCGCCCCCCCACGACGCCGCGCCTGCAGGGCCCCCACGACCCGACGATCCCGATGAGCAACCGCCTCCCGTTCCGCAGCGTCGTCGCCACTGGCCGTGGCGATGACGGGACGACCGGCCTCCTGTTCGACAGCGCCCGCGTCCGCAAGGACGACCTCCGGACCGAGGCGTTCGGCACGGTCGATGAGGCCGTGGCCGCGCTCGGCCTCGCCCGCGCCGAGCTCGCGAGCAAGCACCAGCACGGCGCCCTGTCGCCCAACTTCGGCAGCCTCGGGCAGCTGATCCTCCGCATCCAGCGCGAGCTGTTCGTGGCGGGCGCGGAGCTGGCGACGGCGCCCGACTCGCGCGACCGCCAGGTCGACGGCCAGACCCGCGTGTCGAAGGCGATGCTCGAGGGCATCGAGGCGGTCCTGCGCGAGACCGAGGCCGCGATCGAGCTCCCGCGCGAGTTCATCGTCCCCGGCGAGAGCCGCGTGTCGGCCGCCATCGAGCTCGCCCGCACGATCGTCCGTCGGGCAGAGCGCAGAAGTGTCACGCTGGCCGACAATGACGCGGGGATCCGCGACAGCCTCGTCCTGCCATACCTGAACCGCCTCGCGGACCTGCTCTGGATCCTCGCCCGCCTGGCGGAGCAAGCCGAATCACGCAGCTCGACGACGGTCCGAACCAGCGGACCGCACCGGTCGAGCGCCAAGACGCGGGCCAAGCCCGCGCCGTCCCCACCTGAAGTGAGCGAGCCATGAACTTCCGACCCTATCCCGGCCAATCCATGTACGGCGTCCGCCCTGCACCGGCCCTCGTCCAGCAGCTCCTCGTCGGGGCGTTCGGCTGGATGTTCGCTGGGCTCCTGCTGACGGCGGGCGTCTCCTACCTCACCGCGACCAGCGCGGCGATCACCCAGGCCGCGGCCACGATCTTCCTGCCGCTGCTGATCGGGCAGTTCATCCTGGTGATGGTGATCAGCGCGGGCATCAACCGCCTGTCGCCCATGGCCAGCCTCGCGCTGTTCTTCGTCTACGCGGCGACGATGGGCCTCACGATCGGCGTGATCGTCCAGCTCTACACCGGGTCGTCGGTCGCGATCGCGTTCGCGTCCAGCGCGGCGATGTTCGGCGGGGCGGCGGTCTACGGACGCGTCACCAACCGTGACCTCTCGCACATCGGCTCGATCATGATCATGGCCCTGTTCGGGATCATCGTCGCGTCGGTGCTCAACCTGTTCTTCCACTCGACCGGCCTGAGCTGGATCATCTCGATCGTCGGCGTCGGGATCTTCGCGGTCCTGACCGCGTGGGACGTCCAGCGGATCGTCAACGGCCAGCTGGCGGCCCTGGTGAAGTCGGCCGAGCGCGCGACGGTGCTCGCCGCCCTCCACCTGTACCTGGACTTCATCAACCTGTTCCTGTTCATGCTCCGGCTGTTCGGCGAGCGCCGCTGAGCTTCGCCTCGACCACCCGACGGGGCTCGGCACGCGCCGGGCCCCGTCTCGATTCCCGGGGGCCGAAGCACCGGTCCAACACCTAGACCGGGAGCACCGCCCGCGGCCCGCGCGCCGTGGCCAGCAGCTGCTCGATCTCGTCGGCGGGAAGCGGTCGCGCGAACCAGTAGCCCTGCCCGCGGTCGCAGTCGAGGCCCCGCAGATCCGCCAGCTGGGCCGGCGTCTCGATCCCCTCCGCCACCACGTCCACCCCGAGGTTGTGCGCGAGCGCCACGACCGTTCGCACGATCGGCATGTCGAGCGGCGTGTCGCCCAGGCCGGAGACGAAGGCGCGGTCCACCTTGATGGTGTCGAGCGGCAGCCGGCGCAGGTAGGCCAGCGACGAGTACCCGGTCCCGAAGTCGTCGAGCACCAGCCGCACCCCGAGCGCCCGCAGCCCGCGCAGCCGCTCCACCGACGCCTCGCTCTGGTCCATCACCACGCTCTCGGTGATCTCGAGCTCGAGGCATGACGGCTCGATGCGGGTGTGGTCGAGGATGTGCGCCACGATCCCCGACAGGTCGGCCTGCGCGAACTGCCGCGCCGAGATGTTCACCGACAGCGCCATGCCGCGCGCGGCCGGGAACCGCTGCTGCCAGTCGCGCAGCTGCTCGCAGGCGGTCTCGAGCACCCAGCGCCCGATCGGCAGCACCAGCCCGGTCTCCTCGGCGAGCGGGATGAACGAGAGCGGCGGCATGAGCCCCCGGGTCGGGTGCTGCCAGCGCAGGAGCGCCTCGGCCCCGATGAGCTCCCCGGTCGCGAGGTTCACGATGGGCTGGTAGTGCAGCCGCAGCTCGCTGCGATCGATCGCCCGCCGCAGGTCGTGCTCCAGCGTCGCGCGCTCCACGCTCTGGGCGTGCATCTCGGGGTCGAACCGCACGGTCCACACCGACGGGTCCGCCTTCGACCGGTGCAGCGCGACCTCCGCCTCGCGCAGCAGATCGTTGGGCGAGGTCGTCAGGGTGGAGCTGATGGCGAGCCCGAGCGACGCCGTGATCGGAACGTCCTGGCCGGCGAGCTCGAACGGGACCGCAAGCTCGCGCTCGATCCGCTCCGCCACGCGCTCCGCCTCGCGGACGCTGCGCACCGTGCCCAGGAGCACCCCGAACTCATCGGAGCCCAGCCGCGCCACGGTGTCGGTCGTCCGGGCCGCACGCACCAGCCGCTGCCCGACGCCCACCAGCAGCTGGTCGCCCGCGCCATGGCCCAGCGTCTCGTTGACGAGCGTGAAGCGGTCGATGTCGATGAGCAGGAGCGCCACCCGGGGGCCGGACGAGCGAGCGCGGCCAGGCTGCTCCGTGCGGCCACCCGGCTGGAGCAGCTCCGCGAGGCGGTTCGTGAGCAGCGTCCGGTTGGGCAGGCCGGTGAGCGTGTCGTGGAGCGCGGCGTGGGCGCGCCGGCGGACCTCGGTCTGCGCGCGCTCGAACAGGCGCCCGTTGTCGAGCGCAACCGAAGCCAGCTGGGCGAACCGCGCGAGCGCCTCGACCTCGCGCTCCGAGAACGGGCGCCCGATGTCGCCTGAGGCGAGGCCGATGCAGCCCGCCACCTCGCCGCCGCTGGACAGCGGGACGGCGCACATCGACCCGTACAGCTCGGCCGGCAAGCCGGGGGCGCGCTGGGCGAACTCCGCGTAGTCATCGACGACCATCGGCCGTCCGCTGCCCACGACCGTCCAGCCCAGGCCGGTCCCCTTCGGCAGCCGATATCCGGCGAGCGGCTCGAACACGCCGGTCGCGATGGCCATGACCAGATCGACATCGCCCTGCGGGCCGTCCTCGAGCAGGTAGAGGAACCCGTTCCGCACACCGACGAGCGTCGCCGCCCGGTCGACGATGTCGCGCAGGAGCTCGGCCGGTGCGAGGTGCTCCATCAGCCGGAGCGTCGTCTCCTCGATGGCCGCGAGGTACGGGTCCCGGGTGGGGTCCAGGCCCCCGGATCGCGAGGTGGCCGGCGGCTTCACGAGGTAGAGCTGGCGGTCGGCCACCGAGACGAGCTCGTCCTTGGTCGCCCCGTCGTCGGGGTGGACGGCGATCCCCACGCTGGCCGTGACCAGCGGGCCTGCCTGCTCGGTGAGGCGCGCGACGGCCGCCCGGACGCGTTCGGCGATCTCGCGCGCAGCGGTCGCCGCCGCCCTCGGCAGGATGACGGCGAACTCGTCGCCGCCATAGCGGTACACGCGGTCCTCGTCGCGGAGGGTCTCGCGCATCGTCGTCGAGATCCGGGCCAGGAGCGCGTCCCCAGCGGGGTGGCCATGGGAATCGTTGTAGTTCTTGAACCTGTCCAGGTCGATCATCAGCAGCGCGAACGGCGTCCCAGCCGCGACCGCATCGCCCAGCTCGCGCTGGAACGCGCCGTGGTTGCGGAGCCCGGTCAGCGCATCGTGCTCGGCGCGGATCACCACCTCGCCGTGCATCTCGGCATTGCGCAGGGCGATGGAGGCCTGGGCGGCGAACAGCTGGACCAGCTCGAACTCGTCGCTGGAGAAGTGCGCCTCGTCCCCGCCCATGCGCGACACGTTGAGCGTGCCCGCGACCTCGCCGTCGAGCATCAGCGGGCAGACGATCAGCGACTCCGGCTCGTCGGGCGTGCCCGGGATGGTGATCACGCGCGGATCGAGGTGGGCGTCGTTGGCCAGCACCGCCGCCGCCTCGCGGGTCACCCAGCCGGTGAGCCCCGAGTCCACCGGCGTCTGGTGCTGGAGGATCAGCTCCGAGAACCGGTCGCGGGCGACAAGCGCACGCCGGGTGCCGGTGGTCCAGTCGATCCGGTAGATGGTGAGCGCGTCGTACGTGACGACCGTCTTGAGCGAGTCGGCGATGGTCTCGAGGACGCTGGCCGGGTCGAGCGTCGAGAGCAGCTTCTCGCTGACCTCGAGCAGGCGCCGCTGGCTCCGGAGCCGGTGCTGGAGCTCGGAGCGCTGGCGGTGCACCTCCCCGAACGCCTCGGCGTTGGCGAGCGCCTGGGCCGCGTAGCCCGCGAAGATCTCGAGCATCCGCTCGTCATCGTCGGAGTACTGGTCGTAGCCCCCCGTGGACACGACGATGACGCCCATCACCCGGTCCTCCCAGGACATGGGCACCAGGAGCATCGACTCCGCGCCGCGGCTGGCGCCGATCTGGACGGAGCGGCCGTCCGCGACGGCGTCGCCCAGGCGGACCGTGGCGTTGTTGCGGGCGACCCAGCCGGTGAGGCCCGTGCCGATCGGGACGCGGAGCATCTCGGTGGTGGGGCGGCCGATGCCCATGAACTCGCCCTGGAAGGCGATGGGCTCGCACATGCTGGTCGCGTCGTCGATGCGGTACACGCGGATCGTGTCATGGCGGATGAGGCGGTCCATGCCCGCGACAATGGCCTCGCCGATCCCCTCGGTGTTCTGGATCCGGTTGAGGCGCGCCGAGAGATCCTGGATGGCCTGCAGCCGCGCGGCGCCGGTCCGAACCGAGTTGAACAGCCGCGCCGTGGCAAGGGCGCTGGCCATCTGGTGCGCGAACGAGGCGCACAAGTCAAGCTCGGCGGGCGTCCACGCAACCGCGGCGTGGTGGTAGAGGACCAGGAGCGCGATGGGTTTGTCGCGGAAGACCAGCGGCACGTTCACGACGGTCCGCAGGCCCATGCGCGCGTAGATGGGCCCGAAATGGGGCGCGCGCCCGGGATCCTCGTACACGGTCGGCCGGCGTTCCTCACCGGGCCGCCAGGGCCTCATCGAGCGGCGCGTGAGCTGGGCGGCCGCGTCGAGCAGCTCCTTGCCCAGGCCGGCGTGGGCTGCGAGCTGGAGCGGGTGGTCGCCGTCGCCCAAGAGCCACAGGCCCGCGAGCTCGGCGCCGAACAGGGACCGGGCCCCGGCGAGCACGTCGCCGAGGACGACGTCGAGCTCGAGGTCCGGGCTCATGCCCGCCACAATCTGCTCGAGGGCGAGGCGACGTACGTTCCGCAGGGATCGGTCCAGCCGTGCTGGGGCCTTGGGCACGCGTTTCACCGGCTTCGGCTGGGTGGTGTCGTCGAAGGCGAGCGCCATGGACGGACCGGCGACCCCGTACGACGCCGGCTGCGGTGGCTTCGGGCCGCAGTGAGGGCGCTGGCGTCAACGCTACGCTCCCATGGGTCGGGTGCGCGACAGTACGGAGGTCACTCCCTGAATGGGGCTCCTGCCACCGGCAGCATGACGTCGCCGGGTGCGCCGATTTCGTCTTGTTCTTCGTCTTGTTCGTGGTGCACAATCGCTCGCCGCAGCGGCAGAATGGCGGCAGGCGGCGCCACCGGCGTCGCGCACGCGGAGGCAGGCCCCCATGCGCATCGCGATCCTCGGAGCCGGCAACGTGGGTGGCGGCCTTGGCAGGGCGTTCGCGGCCGCGGGCCACGACGTCGTGTTCGGCGTCCGCGACCCGGAGAGCGTCAAGACACTCGCGGCGCTCGCGGACATCCCCGATTCGGTCGCCGCCTCGCCCGGGGTGGCGGTCGAGGGCGCCGACGTGGTGGTGTTCGCCGTGCGGCCGGTGGCCATCACCGCGACGGTCTCGGAGCTGCCCTCGCTGGCGGGCAAGGTCGTGATCGACGCGATGAACCGCTTCGACGCCGAGGTCACGGCCCGCTCGACCACGCAGGACCTCGCACAGCTGCTGCCGGGCGCCAAGCTGGTCAAGGCGTTCAACACCATCGGCTTCGAGAACTTCGGCTCGGCTGGCGCGCGCTCGATCCCCGCCGCCATGTTCATCGCCGGCGACGACGAGGACGCCAAGCGCGTCGCGATGCGCCTTGCGGAGCAGATCGGGTTCCAGCCCGAGGACGCCGGCGGCATGGCCAACACCAAGGTGCTCGAGGAGATGGTCAAGGTCTGGATGGCGCTCGCGCAGGCGCACGGTCGGACGGTCGCATTCGCCATCTCGGAGGGCTAGGGGCCGCCCCAGCGCCCTACCGGCCCGCTCCGGCCCGCTCCGGCCCGCTCCGGCGCCCGCCTGAGTCGCGCAAGACTCAAGTCGGCGGCTGCTGAGCGTGCCGCAGGGCCGAAGATCCCGGGTTGCGCCGCCGATCGTGCACGATGGCGTCGAGAACGAGTCGGTGACGACTCAAGACTCAAGGCGCGCGGGGCGCGGCATCAGCGAATCGAACGGGGCGCCGGCCGGGTGGCCGACGCCCCGCGTCGCGTCAGGAGCGGCGACGTCCGGCTAGTTGCCGATCATCGCGTAGAAGGCGCTGGTCGGGGTACCCAGGCCGGTGACCTGGTCGTATCCCGTCGCGCTGTGGATGGTGAGCCCGGTCGTGAAGTCGAACGAGCGGAAGATGTAGGTGTAGCCCTTGGTCGCGTCGATCCCGTTCTTGTAGTTCACGCGGACCACGCCGGCATCCGCGACGTGCACGATGTCGTTGTAGGCGGCGCTGCCGGCGGCGGCGTACAGCTTCGGGTTGGCGAAGCCGAGCGCGTGCCCGACGTGCTGCTCCGCCAGCGCCATCATGCCGGCGAACAGCGGCGAGGCCAGGCTCGTGCCGCCGATCCGGTACTGGTCGTAGTAGGTGCCGTCAGGGAAGACCTGCGTCTCGCCGATCAGCATGCCGGTGTTGGGGTCGGCCAGCGCCGCGACGTCAGGCACGGAGCGCATCGCGGTGCTTCGTGCTCCGTCGACGGTGGCAATCGTCGTCGGGACGACGCCCGCCTGCCAGGTCGGCTGCACGAACAGACGGCTGGTGCCGCCACCGGATCCGTAGAGGTAGGCGCCCGGGGCGGGCGGGGTCCACATGCCGGACTTCAGCGTGCTCGTCCCCGACTCCCAGCCGGTCTCGATCGCGATCGAGTTGTTCTGGGCGATCCCGAGGCTGGTGCCGCCGACGGCGGTCACCCACGGCCTCGATGCCGGCCAGTCGGGCGTGGCGGAGGCGGCGTTGGCCGCGATGCCGCCGGTCTCGTCGCCGCCGTCGCCGGACGAGAACAGGACGGTGATGCCCTCGGCTGCCGCCTGGATGAAGGTGTCGTTGTATGGCTTGATGTAGCCGGTGGGCAGCGCCTCGCCGCCGAAGCCGTACGAGTTGGTCACGATGTCCGCGAGGTGGCGGTCGACCACGTGGTTCAGCGCCGCGTCGAGGTCCTGGTAGTTGTTGGGTGCACCGACGTAGACCAGATTCGCGGCCGGGGCCATCGCGTGAACGGCCTCGAGGTCGAGCGTCTCCTCGCCAGCCCAGCCGGCCGGATCCTGCGCCCTGTTCTGCGCCCGGCGGTGGACAGGAGGGCCGAATCGAACGGGCGCGGGCCGTGCGGCCGGCGCGGAGTCCGTCGCCTCGCAGGCGACGGGCGAGCCGGGTCGGGGGCGCCGGGGTCGTCCGAGTCGACCCACGATGTCGGCGAGAGCGGCCAGCGCGCTGGGGCATCGCCACAACGAACGGTCGCCACGCGCTACTTCGCGAAGCGGTAGACCTCGTCCGTGCCCGACGCCTCGGCGAGGACGAGCGTCCCTGCGTCACGGGCCGCGTGCAGACTTGCTACCACGGTCGGGTCCACCATGTCGCCGTGGACGAACACATACGTGGCGCCGAACTTCCGCGCGGACGCCAGCCACGCGTCGAGGTTAGCGCTGGTGACGACCTTCCGGATCGCGACGAATCCGTGCGGCAAGAACCCGCTCCACCCGGTGAGTCGAGGATGCCCGTCCACGGTTGACGCCATCATCTCGTAGGAGACGAAGTCGCCCGCCGCCGGAAGCTCGACAACCGGTCCGGCAGGCTGGGCCTTCAGCCAGGCGTAGGTCGCCGGGAGGCGTGCGCCCCACGCGACGGCCTGAACCGGGACGCTGGCCGAGTAGTCCACACCGAGCGCCAGGGCCAGCGCCAGGACCGCGACCATCCGCCGTGAGCCCCGCGGCACGTGCTCCATCAGCCGAACCACCGCTATCGCCCCGAGGACCGCAACCACGAGCAGGACGATCAGCCCGAAGCGCGCCGGGGACCGCAAGCTCTCCAGGAACAGCGGCAGCGCAAGCCAGTGGTACGGCAGCGGCAGGAGGCCGGCCTGGTTGGCAGGCGCATGAGCTGCGTTCGGCCAGAGGTACGGCCCGAGGCTGAACAGGACGCTGATCGCGCCCATCACGAGCCATGGGGTCGCGTCGCGGATTCGGCCCCAATCGCGGCGGATCAGCGCGAAGGCGATGCCCGCGAGCATGAACAGCAGCACCACGGCGCCCGGGAACAGCTCCCGTTCGTCGATGCCGGTTGCCGGGCGCTGAGCGGTGAAGAGCCGATGCAGCGCAAGGCTGTCAGCGGCCGGCGTGAGGTAGTCGTTGAGGCGCGCGGAGAACTGGAACGTGTCCGTCGACGACCGGGAGTAGCCCTCCAGGCGCAGCACGACATACGGAACGAGCAGCACGAGGCTGATGGCACCCGCGACGACGCCGGGCCGGATCAGCGCACGGAGATGGGCGACGACGTCGTGGCGATCACGTGCCAGGACGAGCCGAATGGCGACGTACAGCGGCTGCGTGAGCACGAGCAGGAGCAGGTAGTTGAGCGACGTCGTCGCCGCAGCCACGATCGCGAAGGCCCAGATCAGGGCTCCGCGACGGGACGTCTCGCGCAGCGTCATCTCGAGGCCCAGGAACGCCAGTGCCACCGTCCACGACTGGAGCAGCTGGAGGTGGATCACGTGCTCGATGCGGAAGCTCGCGAAGGCGAACGCGGTGCCCACCACGAGCCCGCCGATCCGCGATCCCGTCACGTACCGGCCCAGAAGGTCGCCGCAGACGGCCGTCACCGCGAACGACAGGACGGTCAGGAGGTTGAGCACCAGGAGGGCGTCCGCACCCATGAGGTGGAGGGGGAGCGCCAGCACCTGGAGCCCGATCTGGTCATCGGCCATCGCCAGAGTGAGGTGGGCCGGATAGAAGAAGTACCCGTCGAAGATGTGGACCAGGTCGAGGCTGAGCAGCCGACGCGTGACATTCTCGAGCACGGTCGCCTGGAAGCCCGGGTCGCGGATCGAGTGCGGCACCGAGGTCGTCATCGCCGTGAGCAGTGGCCACAGGACCACCGAGGTGAGCAGCGCGTAGAAGCCGAGGGCCGCCAGGTCCGCGGGCTGGACGGCCCGCACCGCCCGGGCGATGCCACCTCTGCCGCGCGCAGCCACGCTTCGCGCGCCGCTCACGGGGGCGAATCGATCCGGGTCACGGCACGGAGTGTACGGGGAGTGGAAGGGTGCCGGCTGGGCCGATCTGGGCGCAGGCTGACACCAAGGCCGCAAGCAACCAGGCGTTGCGGCTGGCTCGTGGTCCCCGTCGTGCGCCGCGCCACACAGTGCGGCAGCGTGGCGTGACCGGCGGCGATCTGCAATGGATTTGCGACAACCGCGCCGTCGAGCGACGCTCATAGTTGCCCAACGGTTGGGTGGCACGAGGCTCCCCACACGCCCCAACCAGGCCCGCGCTGTGCGGCTGCCGGTTCGACGTTCTGGGTCAATGGCGAGGCCAGCCCGACCGAGGAGGGTCTGATGTCCCAGCAGCCGCCGCCCCCGTACAGCCCACCCCCCTCCAGCCCGGCCCCGTACGCCGCTCCCGCGCCGCAGGCGTGGGTCCCACCGGTCGCCGGGCCGGCCGCCGGCGTCTCGTATGCGAGCGGGGGCTCGCGTCTCGTCGCCTACATCGTCGACTGGGTGATCGCCTGGATCCTCATCGTCGTGGTCTCGATCGTCCTGGGCTCGGTGATGGCGGCGGGGGCCAGCAGCAACAGCGGTGCGGTCGCCGGAACCGGCTTCCTGGTCTGGTTCATCGCGCTGTTCGTGATCACGCTCGGGTACTTCCCGTGGTTCTGGTCCCACGGCGGCGCCACGCCGGGCATGAAGATGCTCCACATCCGGGTGGTGCGGGAGGTTGACGGCGGTCGCGTGACCGGCGGCCAGGCCATCATGCGGCTGATCGGCTATTGGGTCAGCTCGTTCGTCTTCTACCTCGGCTTCATCTGGATCCTCATCGACGCCCACAAGCAGGGCTGGCACGACAAGATCGCCAACACCGTGGTGATCGAGAGCCGCTAGGTCCAGGGGTCAGGCGGAGGTGCTTTCGCGGCGCGGGTGTCGCCCGGCGCTGTCCTGAGCTCACCGCGTGCCGGTTGGCACCTCTGCCTGCATCCACCGTCGGTCGCGAGGAGCACCCGGTCGCGAGGAGCATCCTGTGTCGCGCCGCTTGAGGGCACGCCGTGGCTGAGATGGCAGGAGAGGTGTGTCGTCCCGGGCTTGACGACGAGACTACGGCGTGAAGTAGCCGGTGACGTCGAAGACCACGTGGGCCGTCCGGCCGGCGGACGAGGCGTAGGTGGCCGACAGGGTGCCGCCCGCGCCGAGGGCGACCGTGACCCCGTTGGCCCGGTTGTCGCCGGTCGGGAAGTTGAGCGTCGAGCTGGTGGGGGCGCTGGTGGGCACCGGGCCGAGGAACAGGTAGCCGGCGCCGGTCTGCTGGGTGACCGTCAGGTTGCCCGTGACGGCGACCGCGCCGGCCGGCACGCCGCCCCGCCCGGCGACCTGGAACGTCCGGGCCGCGTTCGCGCTGAAGGCGCCCGAGAGCCCGTTCCCGCTGCGCGTGTCGAGCAGGCGGACGGGGTCGAGCGCGTGGTACGTGGACCCCGCGGCGTCGGGCGTGAAGTAGCCGGTGACGTCGAAGACCACGTGGGCCGTCCGGCCGGCGGACGAGGCGTAGGTGGCCGACAGGGTGCCGCCCGCGCCGAGGGCGACCGTGACCCCGTTGGCCCGGTTGTCGCCGGTCGGGAAGTTGAGCGTCGAGCTGGTGGGGGCGCTGGTGGGCACCGGGCCGAGGAACAGGTAGCCGGCGCCGGTCTGCTGGGTGACCGTCAGGTTGCCCGTGACGGCGACCGCGCCGGCCGGCACGCCGCCCCGCCCGGCGACCTGGAACGTCCGGGCCGCGTTCGCGCTGAAGGCGCCCGAGAGCCCGTTCCCGCTGCGCGTGTCGAGCAGGCGGACGGGGTCGAGCGCGTGGTACGTGGACCCCGCGGCGTCGGGCGTGAATGGCTCGGCCGCGGACGTGAAGTCGTCCGTGGTCACCCCGGGCTCCCCGACGTACGACCGATAGAAGCCCGTGTAGACGCCGCCGGTGTAGTTGGTCGGGTCCGCCATCGCCGTGAACCCGGGCGTCCGGGCGCTGGCGAAGCTGAAGATGTGCTTCGCGGACCACGGGTCGGCAGTCCAGAGCTGGACGATCGGCTGGTGGGTGGAGAACAGGGCGTCCACGTAGTAGGACGGGTTGTCGTGCCCGTCGGCGATGACCGCCGAGGCGCCCGCGGCGGCGAATCCGGCTGCGAAGTTGTCGAGCCGCTGCTTGGCCACCGAGAGCGACGGCTCCGGGTTCCCGGGTTCCGAGTTCCCGGACGCGTAGCACAGGTGGCTGAGGAGCACGACGGCGTTCGGGGCCAGTCGGACTTGGCCGGCGATGTACTCCTCGCCGAAGTAGGTGGTGTTGCTGTCGCCCTGGCCGGCCACGGCATTGAGGCCGAATCCATCCACGCGGTCGGGCATCAGGATCGAGTTGTAGGGGCTCGGGAAGCCGTTCCCGTGGCCCATGTACACGACGAGGTTCGCGCCCTGGATCGCCGACTTCACCGTCGCCCATGTCGCGTACGGGCTGTAGATCTTGGTGACGTTGGCGCTGTACTTCGCGGCCGTGGTCGCCACAGCGTCCATGTCCGCCCGGTAGTTGGCCGTGACGCTCCCGGTGGCGCCGACGATCAGCACGATCTTCGGGTCGGCCGTGGCGGCCGCTGCCCCCGCCGTCGGAACAGCCAGGCCGCCGAAGGCGAACAGGAGGAGGAGCGCGAGAACAGCGCGACGCACGATAGGGTTCACCTAGCGAGTGGTGTCTGCGTACCCTCCCAGTCGAGCGGCCGGACCTCAATGGCGACTTCGTCCCTGCGCTGACTCCCCGGAAGGACTACGCGCGGTCCACGAGCCGTTGTCAGCTGGCGATCCTGGGCGGGCCCAACGCCGATCGGCTCCTCTCGACACAGGGTCATGGCGCCTGAAGGATTCTGTCCGATTCGGCCAGCGAGCCACGTCCGTGTCAGTCTCCGTCAGGCACCAGCTCCCTATACAGGCAGTCGGCAAGCCATCGCTCGTATTCGTCGGGCGTCCAGCCGCGCTCGTGGACCAAAGACCTGTAGAGCTCCGGGAGGGTCAGGGCGATGTAGACATCGAGGGCCCGAGGCGCGGAGAGCTCCGGCCGCAGGATCCCGCCGAGCGAGTCGACCAGCGGTCGCAGCGCCTCCTCGCGACCGCGAAGCGCGCCACGCCAGACCCACGCCGCCTCCTCGTCGACTCGCGACGCCTCCTGGTAAGCAGCGATCACGTCGTGCCCGAGCTCGAACTGCCGGCGCGTCCAGTGCGCGGCTGCGCGCACGCGTCTCCGGGGGTCGGGCGTCGCCATAGCCGCTGCATGAAGGGCGGCCACATCGGATTCTTCAATCCAAGCGACCCGCACCTCCTCGAGGATGGCGCGCTTGGATCCGAAGGCCGAGTAGATGGTCTGGACCGGGATGCGGGCGGCGGCCGAGATCGCCTCAATCGTCGTGGCCGTGTAGCCCTGCTCGGCGAACAGGCGGCGTGCAGACGCGGCCACCGCCCGTCGCGTCGCAAGGGCCTGGCGCGCCCGGTGACCAAGGGTCTTGACATCAGGCATGTGACAAGCGTATCACTATGTTCACCATAGTTGTCCTATGAGGAGCGTCCCATGTTCGACTCGGTGACGACCATCGAGGCCCGGTGTGACCAGGCCGCGGCCTTCGACCACATCGCCCGTCGGTTCTTCGAGCACCACGGGATCTGGGACCCGTCTGTCGTCTCGATGACCAAGACATCCGACGGGCCGGTCGGTCGAGGAACCACGGGCATGGAGGGTCGCCGGTTCGGCCCGTCGCGGATGGTGAGCGAGATCGCGGTGACCGCCTTCGAGCCGGACCGGCGGTTCGGGTTCGAGACGACGAAGGGTCCGATGAGCGAGCGGCTCGAGTGCACGATCGAGGCGCGGCCCGGGGGCTCGGAGGTCCGGGTCCACATCCGCCTGGCGGGGGTCGCCCTGCCCCTGAAGATCATGGAGCCGCTGATGCGCCCCATGTTCGCGCGGAACCTGCGGGCAAACACCGAGCGGATGCGGCTTGCCCTCGACGCCGCGGCCACCGGCGCGCACCCGTGATCTGACCGGGATTTCGGTACCCGGGTCTCGCATCGCAAGACTGGGAGGCAAGTCCGTCCCGGGCGCTGCAAGCAGCGACCGGTTTCGGACCCTGGCATCGCAACAGTCTGTTGAGGCGGACCTCACGCGACGTCTCCCGGCGTCATCCCGTCGAGAGGAGCAGCACGGACACGCCGTGCGTTTCGAAGGAGAAGAGGTAGACGATGGCGACCTTTATCGTCCTGAGCAAGTTCACCGACCAGGGGGTCAAGAGCCTGGCGGACTTCAAGCGCGACGCCCAGGCGAACATGGAGCGCAGCAAGCAGCTGGGGATCACGAACAAGGGCGTGTACCTCACTCAGGGTCGGTACGACATGGTAATCGTGGCGGAGGCACCTGATGCCGAAACGATCCTCGCCATGGCAGCCGGGGTCGCGGGCAAGGGCCTGATGCGACCCGAGACGCTGCGCGCCTTCACGCTCGAAGAGGCCGAGAAGGTTCTGAGCCGGCTGGGCTGATCCACCCAACGCGGGCAGGGCCGGGCACAATCGTGTCCATCGCGTGGTGCCCGGGTCCGACCCTGCCCGCACCTCGTCCGCCAGCGTTCACAACGTCTGGGGTATGCCGCGGTTGCCCCGTCTTCGTACGCGAGCTCGAGAAGAGGGGCCTGCACGAGATACGGTGACAGGGTAGTAGCCAGACCCGTCAGAAGTTGCCGCTGCCGCCCGTCCGAAAGCCGCTGCCCGTAAGCCCCTCCGCCTGCCGACGCCGCAGCACCGCCGTCCCGGCCGCCGTGAACGCATCGAGTCCATGCGCCCGCGCCGCTTCCTCGCACGCATCGGAGCACGGCGACGATCGCCGACGCCGTGGATGGGCGGCCCACGGAAGCACGTTGGTACGGCTTGATCGGCACTCGTCTCCTGGTCGACTCCGGTCGACGACGGCGGCAGCCCGATCACCGGGTACACCGCGACCAGCTCGCCCGACGGAAAGACCAGCTCGACGGCTGGTGTGCTCTCGTGCACGGTCACGGGGCTGGCCAACGGCACGCCGTACACGTTCACGGTCACCGCCACCAACAGCGTCGGAACTGGGCCGGCCTCGGCGCCATCGGCAGCGGTGACGCCACAGGCCCCGATTGTGGTCCTCCCGGGCGCCACCTACGTCCCGCTCAGCCCCGCCCGCCTGCTCGACACGCGGGTCGGCAACGGCCTCTCGGGCGTGTTCACGACCTACCAGGCCCGGACCTTCCAGGTGGCCGGGCGGGGCGGCGTGCCGGCCGGCGCCGTGGGGGTCACCGGCAACCTCACCGTCACCGGCCAGACCGGCGCGGGCTACCTGTTCATCGGGCCCGTCGCCACCAACAGCCCCACCAGCTCGACGCTCAACTTCCCCGTGGGCGACAACCGGGCCAACGGGGTGACGGTCGCCCTGGGGGCCGGGGGGACCCTCTCGGCCACCTACGTCGCCGTCGCCGGCAGGACGACGCAGGCCGTGTTCGACGTCACCGGGACCTTCGTGAAGTAGGCGGCTCCCGGCGCCTCCCGCCACGGCGGGGACGGGACCACCTCCGCCCCCTGGTCGTCGGCAGGAGGCGTCCGCGCGCACCCCGCGGGCGGGCACGACCGTCGGCTCGCCACGTGACGGCTGGCCTCGGCCATTCCTTGCGTGTATCCTCGCGCCGATGATCCTCGAACGCGCCCCGGCGTTTCAGGCTTGACGAGCCGATCCCCGAAGGCCGCACGGGCGCGGCTCGGCGACGTCGCCGAGCGCCTCACCGCCGGTCCCCGGTGGCGGTTCACGTCGGCGGTGCTCGCTGGCGTCGTCCTGTCCATCCCCTTCGTGTTCGGCGGCCCGACGCCCTTCGGCAACCTCACGGCCGGCGAGGTCACGGCGGCCGCCTTCGCGGGGCTCCTGCTGGGATGGCTCCTGCTCGACCGGATGGCCGCGCGCCGCGTGCCGACCCCGGCCATGGCCGTCGTCGTCGCGGCCGTGACCGCGCTGCTCGGGCTCGGCGCGCTGCTGGCCCTCCGCGATCCGGGCGTGGGGCGCGATGCGGCGCCCTTCGTCCTGCTCGGCCTCGTCGTCGGCGGGCTGGTCCGCGGGGCGGCAGACCGCCGTCGCGCCATGGGATCGCTCGTGGCCCTGGCGACGTTGGCCTCCTGGATCGCCTACGACGCAGCGATGCTCCCCTATCGGCCGCTGCGCGACATCCACCTCTACCTCGGGGCGGGCAGGACGATCCTGAGCGGGGCGTCCCCGTACCTCGACGCCAAGATGACTCCGGTCACCAGCTCTGACCAGCTGCCGTTCGTGTACCCGCCCCTGACCGCGCCGCTCTTCGCCGCCCTCGCCGCCCTCCCGCGGCCGCTGGCCGACGCCCTCTGGGTGGGCGGGTCGGTGGCGGCGGTGGTGGCCGCGTTCTGGCTGCTCGGCGTCCGCGGGCGCTGGCTGCTCCTGCTCATGGCCTGGCCTGCACCGGCGGTCGGGATCGTGGTGGGGAACGTCGCGTCGTTCGCCTTCCTGCTGTACGCGCTCGGGTACCGGTTCGGGCCGGCGATCGTCCTCAGCGGGGTGTTCAAGATCCAGTCAGCCATCCCCGCCCTCTGGCTCGTGCGCGAGCGGCGCTGGCGGTCGATCGTCGTCGGCGTGGCCGCGGTGGCCGCCCTGACGGTGGTCGCCCTGCCATTCATGGGCCCGCACGCGTGGGTGGACTGGGTGAGGGGCCTCCGCTACTTCCAGCAGAGCTTCGCCAGGTTCCCGGGCATCCAGGGCGATTCGCTGACCCGCTGGTACGGCCCGGTGGTCGCTGCCGTGGCGTCGGTCATCGCCATCGGGTACGCGCTGCTGCGAGGTGGTCGGAACGGGCTGGCCCGGCTCGGCCTCGCCTCGGTCGTCGCGTCGCCGACGCTGTACTTCCACGGGCTGTCGGTCCTCCTCGCCGGATCGCTCGCGCTGGGGCCGGAGTTGCTGTGGTTCGTGCTTGGCCTCGGCCCGTGGTCGCACGTGACGATCTGGCTGACCGTCGCGCTGGTCGCGCTTGCCCTGCTTAGATCCGGTCGGGAGCTGGAACTGCCAGGCGACCTCTCGCCTGCACGCGCGTTCATCCACCCAGCCGCTCGCTCGGGGCAGGTCTGGCCCGTGGAGCCGTGACGGACCTTCTGGCCGGGTCCCTCCTCCTCCGGGACTCGCTCGCCCGCCCTGCGGACTCCTCCCGCCTCGCGCCTCTTACCGGCGCCGAGGTCGGCCTGGGCACGGGCGCGAGGGGCGGCTCGTGACGCTGCACGCGGCGCGGCCATTCCTCATCGCCGCCGTCGTCCTCGTGGTTTTGGGCGTTGTGGCCTACCTCGGCCGGGCGAGGTTGCGCGGCCCGCTGGCGGAGGCTGCTCGGCTGCTCGCCTCCGTGCGGAGCTCCATCGGCGAGGCGCGCCTCCACACGGCCGGGCAGGTCGCCCTGGCCCTGTGGTTCGCCTACTGGGCCGCCGACACGATCTCGACGCTGGCTCGCCAGAAGGCGCCGTTCGGGCAGGACATCCGCATCTACTACCGCGCCACGCAGCTGTGGCTCCACGGCAGCGACCCGTGGGCGGCATCGGTTCAGGTCGGCTCGCACGCGTTCTCCTACGCCGGGTCACCGGCGACCACGATCATCCTCGCGCCGAGCGCGCTCCTGAGCGAGGGCCAGTTCACGGCCCTGTGGATCGCGCTGAGCACCGTCTGCGCCGTGTGGATCGTCCGCCGCCTCGGGCTCCCGATCTGGTGGCTCCTGTTCGCCCCTACCGTCGAGGCCATCTGGTCGGGCAACCCGCAGGTGGTGGTGCTCGCGCTGCTGCTCGCCGGGTCGGGTCGCCTCGGGCCGATCGCGGATACGGCCGCGGTTGCGCTCAAGGTCTACGCCGGGGTCCCGCTGCTGGGCGAGCGGTCGATCCGGCGGGTGCTGGCCGCCAGCGCCTTCACGGTCGCCACCTTCCTGATCGCGCCGGGCCTGTGGCTCGACTACCTCCGGTCGTTCGGGTCGATCTCGGCCAGGCTCGCCGCGGAATCACTACGTGGCTTCAGCGCCTTCTACTACCCCCTGCTGCTGGTCCCGGTCGCCATCGCGATCGCCCTCATGTGGCGCCGCGATCGGCGGGTCGCCGCATGGCTGGCGGTGCCTGCCCTGTGGCCGGCAAGCGAGTTCCACTACTCCACGTTCGCGATGCCGGTGATGTCGCCGATCCTGGCGGTCCTGCTGGTCATTCGGAGGCAGCAGCTGCCGCCCGTGGTCATCTTGTTCGACATCGCGTGGCGACTCGGTGGCGGCCCCCTGCGCAGGCGAGTGTCGGCGTGGCTCCAGCAGCCGACCGGGTAGCGCCCTGTCAAGCCCTTCGGCCCGTCAGGCCGCGCCGGCCTCGCGCGTGCCCGCGCGGGGCTGCAGCCTCGGTGAGCGCCGGAGGCCCGTGCGGTGGAGCAGGTAGCGGCCCACGACGCGCAGGGTCGAGAGCCCGTACACCACGCTGCGCCGGAAGCCGACCGAGCTCGCCTCGTCGAAGTAGCGGGTGGGGACCGCGA
>JAJXUG010000101.1 GCA_021783095.1 Chloroflexota bacterium
CGAACCCACCTCGGCCTTCGAACCTTCGCGCCGCACCCGCAGGGCGTGGCGAGCGGCGATCACTGCCTGCCCGACGGCGTGAGGTCCGGTGCCGGCGCGCACCGCAACGCTGCGAATCGAGCAGACTGCGCCTGTCGGGTCGGCCTACAGTTGGAGCTTCAACGGGTAGGCATCGACGCGCGGTCCGCAACCACGGCCGCCTGGACCGCGCCGAGCCACTGGCGAGACCGAACCCGAGGACTCAATGCCCGGATCCGGGCAGGGAGGCAGGTCCTCGTGAAGAGACGCTCCATGGCCGGCGCGACGCTCGCGGTGGTCGCGTCGCTGGCGATCGCCGGTTCCGCGCTGGCGGCCGGGCTCACCAACGGCAGTTTCGAGAACGGCTCGTACACGGGCGGCAACTGGAACACGCTGGGCACTGGATCCACGGCGATCACGGGCTGGACCGTGAGCAGTGGCACGGTCGACTGGGTCGACAGCTCCTACTGGCAGGCGGCAGCGGGCACGAAGAGCGTCGACCTGGACGGCAGCGTCCAGGGAGCCCTCACCAGCGACGCCTTCGCCACCGCGAGTGGGGCCACCTACTTCGTCAGCTTCGCGCTGTCCGGTAACCCGGATGCCAATCTCGGCCTCAAGACCGTGCAGGTCAGCGCGACCGGGACCAGCACCCCGGCAGCGAGCTACGACTTCAACACACAGACCATGGGTAACACCCGCAGCAACATGATGTACCAGGCGGAGGGCTACACCTTCGTCGCCACGGGCACCGCCGCTGCGCTGACCTTCGCCAGCCAGACCGCGGGCGCCTGGGGCCCGGTCGTCGACAACGTGATCGTGACGCAGGTCGCCACGACCGGCGCGAGCTGCAAGGACGGCGGCTGGGCGACAAACCTGTACTGGGACGCCAACCAGGCCCCGATCACCTTCAAGAACCAGGGCCAGTGCGTCAGCTACTTCGCCACCAGCGGAGCGGTCCCGATCGGCAACTAGCCTTACCCCAGCTCACGTTCAGAGCCCGCGCTGCCCCGGCGGCGCGGGCTCTGTTTCTGCCTCGCCCTCGGCACCCACCTCGGCCGCGACGCGCGCGTACTCGCGCATCCACGCCTCGTCGGGCTGCCACGTCACGACGTCGCGCCCCTCATGCCGCGCCGGTGCGATCCGCCCCGGCTCCCGGCCCTTCCGGCCTCGGTCAACTGACCGATCCCGCGACACGCCGCCGAGTCCGACACTCGTCCCGTGGCACCCGACACGGCATCCGAAGGCGCGCGCTCGGGAGGGGAGCACCCGCTCTCCTCCGGCACTCTCATGTCCGGGCGACTGCCCCGGTTCGCTCCAGTCGGACAGATCATGGCGAGGGGCCCCACGCCCCGTTGAGTCGGCGGTGGAAGGCCGAGCAGCTCGGGTCTATTCGGACGGGGCGGCGGCGTGCCTCGCGAAGCGTCGTGTTGCGCCTGTGCACCGTCCTACCCACCCGGCTCTACCCGGATGGGTAGGACCGCTGTACGGTCGGGCCTTCTGCGGGGGGCGTTGACGCGCGGTCCGTTGCCCACGGTCGCCTCTAGACCGCGTCGAGCCACTGGCGAGACCGACCCGCCGCGCGTTGCGTCCCGTGGAGGGAACGATGCGGAAACTGGCGGCGGCCCTCGGCGCAATCGTCCTCATGGCAACCGTGACCGCGGGACCGGTCGCGGCGGCGAAGCCTGTCCCAACCTTTGGCGTGTCGGTCTGCATCAACTCCGACGGCCGGTACCTCATCAGCGCGTCTTGGGAGAACGTCCATGGGGCCTACGAGCTGGTGAGCGGGGGGAGCAACGAGGTCACGGACACCACGACACCGACCGAGGTCGAGTGGGTGATCCTCGCCAAAGGCTCCGCGAACGTCGGGGACTATGTCTCTGCGTCGAAGTACACCGGGTACCAGTACGTGGCGGTCACGCTGGTGAACCGCAAGGGGAGCCCGATTGTCCCCTGGACGTACTACGCCATCGACAGCCTTGCGCCGTGTAGCTGACCTCCCGCGAGCGCGGTTCGTCCGCGCGTGATGCCACCGACGCAGACGTGGTCGTAATGAGACCCGCCGCGAGGTGCCCCAGCAGGCAGAGAACGGCCGGCCGCAGGGCCGGCCGTTCTCTGCCCCGCCCGCGCTGGGGCCCGATCCGCCCCGGTTCCCGGCCGTTCGGCCTCGGTCAACTGACCGATCCCGCGACGCGGCGCCGCGTCCGACACTCGTCCCGTGGCACCCGACACGGCATCCGAAGTCGCGCGCCCGGACGGCACCCGGGCGCAGGGGCCCGCCGTCTCCCCTGCGGCGGGCCCCGCCCCAACCCTCTCGTGGCGACCGGCACGGTCCATCGGGGTCGCCTCCGACGCCGCCCCGGGCAACGGGCGGCACCCCCTCCCGCGCCCCGCGGCCGCCATGCGGTGGAGCCCGTGACCGGCGAGGCGGCCGACTCGGCCGGCCTCACCCAGCGCGAGCTGCTCCTCGAGATGCGCTCGGAGATCAAGGCCATCGCCGGGCGGGTCGACCAGATCGTCCGGGACCAGGCGGTCGCGGCCGAGCGCCGGTCAACGATGTCGGACCGCGCCGCCCGGATCGACGCGGCCATCGCCGACCACGGCCGCCGGATCGGCGACGTCGAGGACTACGTCGCAAGAGAGCGCGGCGCCGTGTCGCTCGCCCGCTGGGCCGTCGGCGCCTCGGGCATCGCCCTGGTGCTCGTCGTCGCCCAGATCGTGTCGACCGTCGCCCACGCGGTGGACCCCAGCATCCCGCAGGTGCCCTGATGGCCGACGACCCCCTCGGGCGCGGCCTCGGCTGGCTGCCCTCGCCCGAGGACGCACGCGACTGGGGCGTCGGCGCCCTGTACGCCGCGACGGGGACAGAGCCGCCCGCCGAGCTGCCGGCGGCCTACCACGTCCCGGCGCCCCTGTACCCGGTGGTCGACCAGGGCAGCAGCCCGATGTGCGTCGCGTACAGCGCCGCCGGCGAGCAGGGCTGGTACGACCTGCGGGACACGGGGCTCGCGCTGTTCGACGAGGCGCTGTTCTTCCGGCAGATCGGCGGCACGCAGAGCGGCGCCGTCATCCGCGACGCACTCGACAAGCGCCTGTCGGCCGGGTACCCCGTCGCCTCGCACCCCGATCAGGCCGCCTCCCACCGTATCGCGGCGTACTACAGCGTGCCCGTGACCCAGGCCGACCTCTGCGCGGCGATCCTCTCCTTCGGCCCGGTGGTCATCGGCTCGCCCTGGGCGAACTCGTGGTTCCACCCGGTCGACGGCGTGCTGCCCGCGTTCGACCGCGCCGTCGGCGGCCACGCGATCCTTGCGGTCGGCTGGGACGCGACCGGGCTGCGCCTCCGCAACTCGTGGGGCGCGGACTGGGGCCAGGGCGGCGAGGCCACCCTGCCCTGGGGCGAGGTCGGCCGCGTGCGCGAGGCGTGGAAGGCCGTCGACAGGATCGACCCGAAGCCGGTGCCCAGCTCGTGGTGGATCCAGGTCGCGCACGGCGCCACCGTCGTGCAATACGCGCTCGACGCGCACGGGCGCCTGACCGACACGCGCCGATACCCCTGGACCGGCCACGCGTCCAGCGCGCCCTGCGGCCGTCCCGCCCTGAAGCTCGGCACCGTCCGCGGGCAGGCCACCGTGGCGCCCGTCACGGCCGGCGTGTTCAAGGGGCGGTGGGTGCACATCGGAAGCGGCGTGACCGCGTCCAGCACGACCGCCGCTGCAGTCGAGGCTCATCGGGCACGTCGGGCGGTACCGGCACACCGACGCGTGCGACGCGTTCAAGGCCGCCGCGCCGCGCCGGCACCGGCGCAACGCCAAGACGAACCTCGACCACCGCGTCAAGGGCGAGTCCTACAAGGTCGAGGTGTTCGAGGACGCGATCGGCCTGGCGCTCGAGCGCGTCGCGATGTCGTCGACGCTGAGAGCCAGGACCGTCGCCGAGGCCACGCGGAAGGACGCCGACGGGGGCGACGTCGTGGCCCGGGCCCGCATCACCCGAGAGCGCGAGCGCGCCGCGCTGCGGTTCGCCAAGGACCGCGACCTCGCGAAGCTCGAGGCGACGATGGCCCGGCTGTACGCCGAGGCGGAGGCTCTGGTCGCCCGCCCCTCGCTGGTCCCGACCGCGGCCGAGGCCCGCGCCTACCTCGAGTCGCTGCCGGCCCTGTGGGCGAAGACGTCGGACGCCGGGAGGCACGTGATCGCGGAGGCGGTGTTCGAGCGGATCGACGTGCTGGGGGCGAACGACTTCACGTTCGCGCTGACGGCCCACGCGAAGGCCCACGGATGGGATGCGGCCTTCGGAGCCGGGGACCAATCAATCTCGATTGGTCAGTCTGGTCGGGGCGAGAGGAGTCGAACCGCCATCACCGACCTTAGCGTCCCCTCAAAGGGCGTCAATTGCGCCGTCGTCGGCGGCGATCGATGGCTTGAGCGCGCCGGCTGGGCCCCAACCGAGTGGGCGAGGCATCCTTGATCGCGAACGCGAGCACACGCAAACGAGCGGCCGCGCCGCGAGGGCTTGCCTACGGAGCCACGTCTTGGGCCAGACCGAATTGCGCGGCGGCGTCGTACAGGTCAGGCGGCGTCGCCCTCGTCCCGTCGGCGGGGTCCACGAACAGCACATCGGCCGCCTCGTCGATCGCCGCGAGAGCGTCGCCCGAGCCGAGTCCCAGCGCGAACACGATGGCCGCGCCGGGGTGCTCCTTCGCCGTCGCGTCGAAGTCCTTCGCTGGGCCGCCGCCGTGGACAAAGGTGCCGGGGACCACCCATTCGACGTATGTCACGGCGAGCCCCCTCGGGCCGCCCGTCAGGGCCACGAGCGCCGGCGCGCCGACCGGGCGACGGAAGGTGACGCCCGCCAAGATCTGGGACGATGCCCCGGACTGGCGTGCGGCTGACAGGCGCGCCCTGGCGCCGGCGATGTACCCGACGAGCGCCGCCTTGCTCTGTCGGGCGGCCCGCCCCGGCGTCAGCGACGGGTCGTGAGGTGCCGGTGGTCTCGCGGAGGGCTGAGCGGCCAAGTCGGCGGAGGGCATGCCCGTCTGCGACACGACGCCCGTCGGAAACGTCCCGATGAT
This sequence comes from Chloroflexota bacterium, assembly GCA_021783095.1. Lineage (GTDB taxonomy): Bacteria > Chloroflexota > Limnocylindria > Limnocylindrales > CSP1-4 > CAIXZV01. The sequence continues at coordinate 5,090 of JAJXUG010000101.1, forward strand.
GGTGATCCCGGAACTGATCGCGAGCGCGGTGCCCGCGATCAGCACCACGCCGATCGATCCCGCCAGCACGGCGATCTGCTTCTTCATCTCAGCCCCCTATCAGAACACGGACTCGGTCGCGTGCATGTAGAACAGATAGTCGTTGTCTGGCACTGGCGCGAGGCGCTCGAGC
>JAJXUG010000102.1 GCA_021783095.1 Chloroflexota bacterium
GCTGCCGGGGATCGCCGCCTTCACCGCCGCGTTCAGCGGGCTCGGCCCGATCCGGCCGCTGCTCGTGGGCGGCGATGGGATCGCGCTCGAGCGTTTCCTGCTCGAGCCCGCGGCGCGGTGGGTGGCAAGGTAGGAGCCTGTCGGGCGGTCACCGTTCGCCCCGAGGCGCGCACTCGCCTGGGGCCGCGGCGAGGCTTATCGATATCGTCGTCGCTACTCCTCTCGCCCCGACCAGATCCCTCCAGCACCCGATTCGTGCGTGGATTCGGCCCGCTGACCCCTCACGTCGGGTCGGCATCTTGCACCGACCAACCGCAAGGTCCCGGATTGGACACATTCAGGCGCGGGCGTGGCGGCGCGAGACTGGTTTGACAGGTCCGTCCTCATCAGGTCCACGGCCGCCAACACCCCGCTGACGGCCGGCGACCTTCTGGGGTCCCCGCAGCCCGCAGTGGTTCGGCCGCACCACGATTTGGGCGACTTGGAGCATCGAGCCAAATCGCTGGTCCAACTCCGCGCTGTCGCCCCCGCATCCAGCGTTCGTCACGGTCCTGAGATCAGGGAACCGGCCGGTGTTCGATGTACCCTTCCCCGGTGCCTGGCTCCGGTTCCCCGGCTCCATCCTGCGCAGACTGCGGGCTGCCGTCGCGCGTGTCGCTCGGCGGGGTCGAGCTGTGCGACCGATGCTTCGACTGTCGCGTGGCCGAACGCATGGGCCTGCCCGTTCTGCCTGACCGTCCGGCCGAGGAGACACTCACCGGTCCCGACGGACGGAGACACCGCTTCGCGTACCGCCTGTGGCGGGCCCCGACCGGGATCGTCGCGGAGGCGGACGAGCTCGGCTGTGCCGGTGGGGAGGGGTACCAGGCCAGTGTCCTGGGTTCTCACCACGCCGACCCCGACGCCTTGCTGGCCCGCCTCCGGCTTCGGATCAATGAGCGTGTCGCCCATCTCGACCTCGAGGATCGCCCCGGACGACGTCCTCTCATGGCCGGCGACGAACTGGAGGGTCGGCTTGTGTGGAACGAGGCCGACGGACCATACGACGTCGTCGTCGACGGTCGCCGCCTGTCGTGGGAGGAGTTCGGACGCGTCCTGGAACCCTTCGAGGGCTGGCGCTTCCGGTTGAGCTTTGAGGACATCGAGCGCGTCGATGATGAAGCGGCCTCCGACGCGGACGATCGCCCGCCGGCGCCGCGGCGCCTCCACTGACGCAGGATGCTCGCCGAGATGGCCGGGCGAGGTCTGATCACGTGGCGGTGAGCGGCCTGCGAGACCGGCTCGAGCGCGAGGCGCTGCGGGGTCGCGCCGGCGATCGGACGTTCCAGCGCGGGCAGCGCTATGCCGCCGAGGGCCGGGTATCCGGCATCGTCGAGGAGGGAGGCGATCTCTCCGGAACGGTCGCGGGTACGGACGACTACGAGGTGCGACTCTGGCTCGACGGTGACGAGCTCGCGGCCTCCTGTGACTGCCCCGTGGGTGAGGACGGCGTGTTCTGCAAGCACATGGTCGCCCTCGCGCTCGCGTGGCTCGACGGAGAGGCGGAGGCGTCCGAGGCGGATCATCGGGTGCCGCGGCCCAGGCCGGCCCGCCCGCGACGCGTGACCATCGATGACATCCGGACGCATCTCGAGAGCCTGGACCACGCCGCGCTCGTCGAGCTCGTCCTCGCCCAAGCTGACCGGGACGACAGTCTTCGCGAGCGCCTGGCACTCCGGGTCGCGATGACAGACGCGACTGGCGCCGGGGCGGACCTCGTCCGGCGGGCGATCGACCAGGCGGCGCGCGCGCCGGACTTCGTCCGCTATGCCGACGCCCACGGCTATGCGCAAGGGATCCACGCCGCGGTCGATCTCGTGGAGGGCATCCTGAACGACGGCTCGGCAGGCGTTGTGATCGAGCTCTGCGAGCACGCCCTGGGGCGCATCGAGCGGGCGATGGAGCATGTCGACGACTCCGACGGCGAGATGGGCGGACTCCTCGAGCGCGTCCAGGAGCTGCACCACGCGGCCTGCGAGGCCGCCCGCCCGGATCCCGCGAATCTCGCCGCGCGCTTGTTCGCCTGGGAGCTGCGAGACGAGCTGGACGTGTTCTCCTGTGCGGCGCTGACATATGCCGGTGTGCTCGGAGCTGCCGGTCTGGCGGAGTACCGGCGCCGCGCCGAGTTGGAGTGGGCCAAGGTGCCGCCGCTGGCCCCAGGGGCTGACGCGGGGGGCTCGTTTGCGGACCGGCGGTTCCGGATCACGTCGATCATGGAGTCGCTTGCCCGGGCCGCCGGTGATGTCGACGAACTAATTTCGATCAAGAGCCGGGATCTTGCCAGCCCGTACGCGTTCCTCGAGATCGCCCGGGTGTGCCTGGATGCCGCTCGTGCCGACGAGGCCCTCGATTGGGCGGAGCGCGGCATGCGTGCCTTTCCCGGGACGCCCGATGGACGGCTCCGGGCATTCCTGGCCGAGCTGTACCACCAGCGCACGCGCCACGACGAGGCGATCGCCCTTATCTGGGCCGCCTTCGAAGGCGGCCCCACCCTCGAAGGCTTCCTCCTCCTCAAGTCCCACGCCGGGCGCGTCGATGCCTGGCCGGACTGGCGGGCGCGCGCGCTTGATACGGCGCGCGAAGCGGTGGTCCGTGCGCAGGCAACGGCCCGCCCCGCTCGCTTTCGCTGGGACGTTCCCGCGGACGGATCGGCGCTGGCGCGGATGTACCTCAGCGAGGGCGATGTCGACGCTGCGTGGCGAGAGGCGAAGGCGCTGGGATGCAGCGAAGCGATGTGGAGGGAGCTGGCGCGCCGGCGAGAATCTGACCATCCGGCCGACGCGATCCCCATCTACCAGCGCGAGGTCGAGGCGCTCCTCGGGACGAAGCGGAACGACGGCTACGAGGCTGCCGTTGAGCTGCTCGGGCACATTCGCGGGCTCATGGTCACGCTTGGTGCCGAGGCCGAGTTCGCGGCCTACCTCGCGGCGGTTCGGGCCGCTCACGGGCGCAAGCGCAACTTCACGAGCAAGCTCGCCGCGATGGGATGGTGACGTCCCAGCTGACTCCGGCCGCCGGACCGGCGCCAACAGGTGTGTCCGTTGACGCCCCTCGTTTCCGCATCTATCGTGCAATCACGATGGTTGAGGAAATCGACTCCGACTGGATGTCTACCGCAGAAGCGGCCGAGGCGCTGGGCCTCACGCCCGACCGCGTGCGCAGGCTCGTGGCCGACGGCGCCCTCGGGTCCCGCCGCATCGGAGGCCGGTTCCTCGTCCGGCGGGACGATGTCGAGGCGCGCGTCGGCGACGGCGCACCCCCCGGCCGTCCGTACTCCCCCCGCCGGGCCTGGGCGCTCGTCCTGCTCGCGGACGGTGTCGCTTTGGCCGGGCTGGACCCGGTCACGCTGTCCAAGCTGCGCGCGGTGCTCCGCGGCCGCAGCCTCTGGGCGCTCCGGTCCCGGCTCGGGTCCCGCGCCAAGCGGCGGGACATGCGTGCCCACAGCTCGGATCTCGCGCGCCTGGAATCGGAGGAGGACGTAGTGTTGACCGGTGCCCGCCACGCCCCCGAGGCGGGCCTTGGCCTCGTCGCGCCGGACGCGCCGGTCGAGCTCTACCTCGATGGCGCGACGGCGGACCGCCTGGTCGCCCGCTACTCCCTCCGCCCTTCCGATCGGCCCAACGTCAGGCTCCGCGTCCTCCCGCCCGGGGTCCGGCCCTGGCTCGACGGGCGGGTCGCGCCACGGATGGCCGTGGCGCTCGACCTCGCCGAGGACCGCGACCCGCGCGCGCAGGCTGTCGCGCGCCAGGCGCTGGAGCAGGGGTGACCGTCAACGTGCTCCCCGGTAGCGACACCGAGGCCGGGGTCTGGGCAACCGCGCTCGAGGTCGCAGCGATCTTCGCGGACGTCCCGTGGGTGCTCGTCGGAGCCCAGATGGTCATGCTGCTCGAGCGCGAGGCTGGCCGCGCCTCGGGTCGCACGACGGGCGACGTCGACGCGATGGTGGACGTCCGGGTCCTCGCGGGCGGGACGCGCGCGGCCGCGGCGCGCCTCGTGGCCGCCGGCTTCGCCCCGCATGGCGGGGAGCACCCCTACCGATTCCTCCGCGGCGCCGAGCAGGTCGACCTGCTCGCCCCCGACCGCCTGGGACGTCGGGTCGATCTCACCACCATCCCACCCGCGACGACGACCGAGATCCCAGGTGGCAGCCGGGCGCTTGCGACGCGGCGCGCCCTCGACGTGAGGGTCGTGGGCGTCGGAGCGGGGACACTGCCGGTACCGTCGCTCGCTGGCGCGATCGTCCTCAAGGTGCGCGCCTGGGAGGCCCGGCAGGCGACGCGGGACGCCGAGGATCTGGTGCGCCTCCTCGCGCTCGTGGGGGATGTCGAGGCCGCCAGTGCCGAGCTCAAGCCCGCCGAGCGGCGGTCACTGGGACGGGTGGGCCCGCTTGCCGACGACGGGGCCCGGGTCTGGCAGGCCGCCGCCGATCCAGATGAGGCCCGCGCAGCCTTCGCGCGCCTCAGTGGCTGAGGGGATGGCTGCGCCGGCGCTCAGCCTCGGTCGGCCAGGGTGGCTCCGTCGGGGCAAGGCCGTTTCCGGTCGCAGATCCCGGGGAGCGCCCGACGTTGTCGCCCGCGTCGGCCAACGGCTCGGCGTCGAGACCCAGGGAGACTGCGCGACGCAGGTTGCGGTGCGGCACGTTGGGATCACGCAACGAGGCGGATCGGAAGACGCCACGTCACCGGGACATTGAGGTCGGTCGTGGAGGTTTGTCTCCTCTCGCCCCGACCATACTGACCTTCTTTCGTGCTCAGGACCCCCTCATTTCGGGGCGCGTCCGGGCCCTCGGTTTTGCCCCGACCACCTTGTGATTCGAGGCGCAGGACGCCCGGCCCGAAGGCCGCGTCCCACCCCCGCGCCCTGGCGGCGGCGGTCAGCGTGAAGGTGTAGTCGCTCGCCCCGAGGACGTCGATCCGCTCGAACACGGCCTCGGCGATCGCCTTGCGCCCGGCGTCGGATGTCTTCGCCCAGAGCTCGGGCAGCGACTCCAGGTAGGCCCGGGCCTCGGCGGCCGTCGGGAGGCGCGACGGGCGCTCCGCCGCCGCGGCGGCCTCGGCGTCGATCCGCGCCATCGTCGCCTCGAGGCGGGCGATGTCCCGGTCCCGCGCGTACTGCAGGGCGGCCCGCTCGCGCTCGCGCCTCGTCCGCGCCTGCAGCAGGGCGTCCGGGCCGCCCGGCCCCGTCCGCCCGACGGCCTCGCTGACGGCCCGCGCCC
>JAJXUG010000103.1 GCA_021783095.1 Chloroflexota bacterium
CCGTGACCGACTGGTCCGCCAGCGGCCACGGCACCGATACGCTCGGCAACCCGGTGCCCACGGGCTCCGGCACGCCCGAGTACGTCTCCGGCACGGTCACCCCGATCAGCCCGGCGACCACGCTGACCGTCAAGGGCAGCGTGCCCGCCACGGTCGAGTCCGGGACCGACGTGACCGTCACGGTCACCGAGGCCAACACCGGCGACTCGACGCTCACCTCCGTGGGCGTCACCGGCACCAGCAGCTGCGCCACGTGGACCGCGGCCTCCACCACCGCCCTCGGCGCCGCCTTCAGCGGCACCCTGGCGGCCGGCGACTCGGTCGACTTCACGTGCACCTTCACGGTGTCCTCCGTGACCGACTGGTCCGCCAGCGGCCACGGCACCGATACGCTCGGCAACCCGGTGCCCACGGGCTCCGGCACGCCCGAGTACGTCTCCGGCACGGTCACCCCGATCAGCCCGGCGACCACGCTGACGTTCGTCAGCCAGACCCCGGGCGACCCGGTCGCGGCCAACTCGAGCGTCACCCTCGTGGTCAACGAGAAGAACACGGGCGACTCCACGATCCACGACGTCACCGTCAGCGGCACCAACAGCTGTTCTAGCTGGGCCCCCGCTAGCGGCTTCTCCGGCTCGCTCGACGCCGGCCAGTCCGTCGACTTCACGTGCACGTTCACGGTCGGCACCGCGAACGTCTCGTGGAGCGCCACGGGCGCCGGGCTCGACGTCCTCAACAACCCCGTGCCGGCGACCGGCGAGACCGTCTCCGGCACCATCCAGGTGGCGCCTCCGGGCCAGGGCTGCACGCCCGGCTTCTGGAAGAACCACACCAGCGTCTGGACCAACGCCATCCAGGCCGTCCCGACTGCGGTCACGGCTGCCGTCACCGAGCTCGGCGGCGCCTTCATCTCGACGCCGGGCTCAGCGCCGGAGCTGCCCTCCGCGGGCACGACCAGCGCCTTGTTCATGAACACTTTCGGGCTCACAAGCGCGCAGATGACCGCGGCCGGGCTCGACCCGAACCTCACACTCATCGGCGCCCTCAACACTGGCGGCGGCGGGATGAACGCCCTAGTCCGCCACGGGACGGCGGCGCTCCTTAGCTCCGTCTCAGTCCAGTACCCGTACGGTGCGACAGACGTCCTTCAGGGTGTCCAGGCGGCCGTGATCGCGAACAACGCGGACGTCGCGTGGGGTCCGTTCACGGACGTCCTCGCGAACTTGACGGCCGCCAACAACCTGAACGAGTCCGCCTGCCCGACCTCGGGCTGACGGCCAATCGCCCCGCGTCCCGCGGGGCGGAGTGATCAGAGGAGGGGGCTCGGCTCAGCGCCGGGCCCCCTCCCCTTGTCTCGCGTGGCGGGATCAGGGGGCCGACGAGGCGCTTGCGGCGATCGCGGCCTTGATCGCGTTGGAGAGGGCCGCGTACTGGAGGTCGGAGAGCGGCGCTCCCGGCATCATCTGGGCGCCGAGGACCAGGGTCGGCGTCTCGCTGACGCCCTCGGCCCGGCCGGCAGCCGTCTCCTTATCGGCGTTGGTCGCCTCGACGCCCTTGTCGAGGCAGGCGTCGAAGGTGCTGCGGTCCAGCCCTACGGCGCTGGCGATCTGGTCGAATCGCACCCGGTTGAGGGCGCCTGAGTTCTCCGGCATCTGGTTCCAGTAGAGGTAGTCGTGATACGGCCAGAACTTGCCCTGGGCGTTGGCGCAGCGTGCGGCAGCAGCCGCGCCGACCGACTCCGGGCCCAGAAACGCCATGTCCCGTGGGACGATCCGGAGCTGTCCCGGGGCCACGAAGTCGGTAATCAGCCGGGGCTCGATCTGGCGCACGAACTCCCCGCACAGGGGGCATTGGAAGTCCTCCCAGACGACCAGGGTCGCCCGGGCGCTCGGCAGTCCAAGCGCGCGGCCGCTGGCGAGGCTCAGCGGCGTCGGCGCCGACGGGACGGCCAGCGACGAGCCGTCTCCGGTGGCCGACGAAGCACGACCGATGACGCCTTGGCTAGCGGCCACCGCGATGACCACAACCACGCCAGCGACGACGGCCCCCACGCTGAGCAGCAGCCGACTGAGTCGCCAGGATCGCGGCAGAGGCTCAGGAGCGTCGTTGCGTCGTCGGCTCGCGTGTGGTTGCCGAGCCCCGCCTCCGGCGGGTGCGGCAGACTGCTTCTTGGCCATGTTCGTCCGGGCGTGCACCTCGTGCGGCGGTGTTGATGCAGCGTACCTGCTTGTCCGGATGGCGAGCTTCAGTGGCCCAGTGTCGCAGGGCAAGCCCACTTGACGACCGTCACGCGGCGATCAAGAGTTCGAAGCGATGAGCAAACGGACAAAGCAACGCACCAGCGGCAGCGCCGATGCTGCTCGCGTCCCCAGGAGCGGCCCGGCCGGGCCGGCGCGTCCTCGATGTACGAGTCGCGTGACAGGGGAGGCACCGGCCGCTCCGACGAGCTTCTCGATCGTGGCCCCGCCGGCTCGCCTGCTGGCGGCAGTCGCGGGCGGTGCGGCACTGGCCGCACTGGTCGTCTACCTAGCTACACTTCAGCGATCGATGCCGGCGGGGGACTGTCAAGGGACAGCCGCGACCTCATCGCCGCAGCCGTTGTGCTGGGCATCCCGCATCCACCCGGGTACCCACTCGATACGATCCTGACGCACTTCGCGGCCTTGGCGCCGGTCGGGTCACCGGCGGTCGGCGCGAACATGCTGGCTGCCGCGCTCAGCGCTGTTGCAGTGGCCGTGGCCGCGCTGGCCATCGGACGCCTTGGGTCACGCACCGGCCTGCCTCGACACCGCGCCCTGCTCTGCCTCGCCGCCGCAATGGTGACGGGCGCCCTGCTCCTCGCGTTCTGCACGCCGTTCTGGGCCTACTCGCTGGGCGCGGAAGTGTTCCGCTCAACAATGCCCTGGCGGCCGGCCTGCTGGCCGCCGGACTCGAGTGGTCAGTGCGCCCGTCCCGGATGCTCGCGGCCTCGGGTGGTCTTCTGTTTGGGCTGGGCATGGCGAACCAGCAGACGATCGTCCTCCTGACACCCGGCTTGGCTGTGCTTGTGGTCGCCGGGGTGCGGCAGTCGATGCGAGGCGCGGCGCCGCATTCCCGGAGTCTTGCCAATTGGGCGGGCTTCATCGGATCCTCGGCTGTCACGCTGGTCGGGGGGGCTCGCGCTCTACCTCTACCTGCCGATTGCCGCCGCCGCCCAGCCGACCGTCACATGGGGGGACCCCACGACGCCCGCAGGCTTCATCGGTTACGTCCTCCGCTCGAATTACGGTTCGCTCAGCCTCTCGCTCGGTGTCAAGAGCGGCTCCGTCATCGGGCAATGGGTGGCGTACGGTCTGGACCTCCTCGGCGTCTTCCTCGTCGTCGGCGTCTTCCTCGCGATGGTCGGATCCATGCGGCTCCTGCGTCGCGACCCCGCCGCGGCGGTGGCGCTCGGGCTGGCCTTCCTGGTCGCAGGACCGCTGTTCGCCGCCTACGCCAACCCCGACCTCTCGGACCCAATCAACCAGGGCATCCTCCAACGCTTCTACATCCTGCCGGCGATCCCGGTCGGGATCCTAGCCGGGATCGAGGTGCTAGGGTCGCTTGACGCGCTCATCGAACGGCTGGGTCGGGCGCGCCCAGCGGCGCGCCCCGGCCTCGCGGCGGCTGCGCTGCTCGTGATGGCGCTACCGGTCGCCTCGGTTGCCGCGCACGGTCCGGCGCTCGACCAGAACGGCAACACCGTCGCCCAGTCGCACGCCGAGGATCTCCTGCGGACACTGCCGACACGCGCGATCCTCCTAATGCGCGGCGACGAGAACTACACGGGCGTGAGCTACGTTCAGCGCGTCGAGGGCTTCAGGACGGATGTGGCCGCGATGGACGTGGAACTTCTGAAGGTGCCCGCCTATGTCGTCGTAACGAAGCGCCTGCACCCGGACGTGGTCATCCCATGGGCCTCGTACCAGCAGGGTCCCCGCGGCTCGCTCAAGGATCTCGTCGCGGCGAACATCGGCACGCACCCTGTGTTCTTCGTCGGCCAGATGGCGGAGGCAAACTGGGACGCTGCGTGGGACGAGGTCCATGCAGGTCTTGTTCGCGAACTCGTACCGAAAGGCCAGGGAGGTGACGGCTATGCTCTCTTGCGGACCAACAAGGACGCCATTGCGGCGCTGTCATTCCCTGACCGCCGCTACCCGGCCACGACGTGGGAGTCGCTGATCTGCGAGCACTATGGCGTGGCTGCATTCGATCTCGCGTACGCGCTGCAGTCGGGGGCTGACGCGCAGGCACAAGGCCCCCTCGTCGAGCAGATGTACCGCACGGCGATCCGGCTGGCAAATCCCACGACCATCCCGGCCGCCTTCAAGAACCTTGGGATCCTGCTCCAGTCTGAGGGCGGCGACCGGGCCGAGATCCTGTCCCTGTGGGAGCAATATGTGGCGCTCGCTCCCGAAGCGCCGGACGTCGGCCAGATCCGTCAGCAGATCACCAGGCTCGGCGGTGCGGCGCCGTAGGTCCGCGGACTCGAATCGAAAGGGCCCGGCCGGGGGCCGGGCCCTGCTTCCCAAGTCGGATGGGGACGTCAGCCGGATACGCTGAACGTGGTGCTGCCAGCCGCCCGCCAGGCCCCGGTGCTGGCGAAGGAGCCCGCCTGGGCCGAGCACGACGCAGCGCCCCCTGCCCAGAGCATGGTCGGTCCCAGCGTCAGCACGGCCTGCCCAGCGGAATCCGTTGCCAAGTATTGCTGGTATACGGTGACGCCGCCCTGAGTGCAGTTTGCATACACGATGAGTCCCGCCGAGGTGGTGGCCGTCGTCGTGCCTCCGAAGGCGCCGTTCGGCACCGTAATGGTGACGCGGGCAGCCTTGGCGGCCTGGCCGCCCTTGGCGGCGAGCGTCATGCCCGCACCGGCGGGATGCCCCACGAAGAATGCCGACGCGAACGCCATCGCGCCGACGATCCCTGTGATGACGAGCGCCTCGGCGAGGCGTCCGGCGAGGTGCCGGGCGGCCGCCCCCGCGGCCGACGGCTGGGCGGCCTTCGGCCTCTCCGCCAACCATTCCGTCCCGTCCCAGAAATCCTTGCGCATGTCCATACCTCCGCGCCGCGTGCGTCGGCGCTTGCATTCGGCAACCCGGCTGACTCGCGAGGGGGCCGCG
>JAJXUG010000104.1 GCA_021783095.1 Chloroflexota bacterium
AGCGACGGCAGGGCCGCCGCATGGACCGCCCGCCCCGGGGCGCGCCGCTTCGGCGGGACGCAGGAGGGCAGGGCCGCCGCGAGGACCGCCCGGCGATCGGGCCCCAGACCCGCGGTCCGGTCGGATCCGGACGGTGACGATGGATCGGCGCCGCGTCTCGGCCCGAGCACCGCGACGGCTGGGCGGGCACCGCCGCCTGAGGCCGGAGCGCCTCGTGCGAGCTCGGATCAACAGGCGAGCGGCGCCTCGCCGCGGAAGTGGCGCAGGCTGCCCCGCCACATCGCGCGGCCGTGGAAGGACACGCCCGGAGCGATGGCGCACGCCGCGCCGTGCCACACCAGGGTCTTGAGCAGCGGCGTCACCTGGCCGCCGTACACCTCCATGCAGGCGGCGGGGTCCACGCCCGGCCACGAGTAGCACGAGACGACGGTTCGCCGGTTCGTGGTGGGCACGCCGGGCGGGAGCCCGTCCCAGGCGGGATCGTCGGGGCCGAACTCCCACTGGTCGAGGCTGCCCTGCGGGATGCCCTCGATCCCCCGGACGACGGGCGGAATGCCGTCGAGCAGGTACGGGTCGACGGCGAGGTCGCAGATGACCGCGTGCTCGGGCAGGACCCCCAGCCAGGCGTTGGGGACGAGCGCTCGGGAGGGATCCTGTCGCGCGGTCGCGTCGACGAGGATGTCCGTGGCGGCGAGGCGGCGCCGGAGCCACGTCTCGTTCCCGCCCAGCGCCTGCTCGACCACCACGACCTCGATCCCGGGCAGGTGCTCAGCGAGCAGCCTCGCGAGCCGCGCCTCGGAGCCGCCCTTCGCGGCCCACTCGATCGCGTGCTTGCCGACGCCCCCGGCCCCCATGATCGTGACGCTGACGGGCTCGCGGTCGTGGGACCACAGCGGGTAGCGGCGCTCGAGGGCGTCGAACGCCGCGTTGATCCCGTTGCGCGCCACGTCGCGCAGGTTCTGGACGAGGCGACGCCCGTCGTCGCCCGTCACCATGTCGAGCGCGACCGCCTCGATCCCCAGCCCATGCAGCAGCTCCACGCGCTCGGGCCGCGTCGCGAAGTGGAGCATCGAGAGAAGGATGGTGCCCCGCCGGAGCAGCTCGTAGCGGCCCTCGGGCGCGCGCAGCACGACGGTCACGTCCTGGTCGTAGGCCGCCGCCTCGTCGACCATGCGCACCCGCGGCGAGATCGACGCGTAGGCATCGTCGCCGATGCCCATCGGCGCGCCCGAGCTCGCCTCGACCGAGACGTCGACGCCGAGCTCCACCAGCGTGGCCATGAGCTCGGGCAGGAACGCTCGGCGCTCGCCACGCTCGTTGCGCATCCGCGGGAACCCCATCGTGAGCCCGCGCGCGTCCGCCATGAGCGTCCTCCGACCCCTCGCCCGACCGGCTCATGCGGCTCGGGCGCCCGCAGCATGGCACCGGCTGGCGCCATCCGCTCGGGCCAAGCGACCCAAGAGGTCGGGTTCGGACGGCAGATGCGCACGCACCGGGCGGGAGCCCACGCTGCGGCCCACCGGGGGGTCGTCATGACCCGCCGAGGAGGTGGGGCCATGACGACTGGGGACCGCGTGACGGTGGGCTTCCCCCGGATGCACCGGGAGCCGAGCGAGCACCGCGACTTCCTCCCGCCCCTGGTCGGCCTGCTCGCCGCGAACGGCGCGGAGGTCCACGTCGAGAGCGGCATCGGGTCTGAGATGGGCTACTCGGACCTCGACTACACCGCGGTGTCCCCCGACGTGGTGGTGACCGACGAGGACGACTGCTACCGCCAGGACATCGTGGTCGTGCTGCGCGCCCCCGAGGGCCGGTACGAGCTGCTGCGGCCGGGCGCGATCCTCGTCTCGATGCTCCACTTCGCCACGCGCCCGGCGCGCGTCCGGATGCTGAGCCAGCGCGGGATCGACGCCATCAGCCTCGACCTGATCCGCGACGACGACGGCCGGCGGATGGTCGAGAACCTGCGCAGCGTGGCGTGGAACGGGATCGCCTCTGCGTTCGCAGCGCTGGAGCGGACCTGGCCGGAGCTCGGCGGGCCCCGGCATTCGACCGTGAAGGTCCTGATCATGGGGGCGGGCCGGGTCGGGCGCCACGCGGTGGAGTTCGCGACCAAGCTCGGCGACGATGCGCGCAACGACGCCTACACCCGCGCCGGTTTGCCGGGCGTCGAGGTGGTGACGGCCGGGCGCAACCTCACCAGCGACCGCGAGTACCTCAAGGGCCGCCTCCTGATGACCGACGTCCTCGTGGACGCCACGGCCCGCCGGGACCCGTCAACCCCGCTGATCCCCAACGCGTGGCTGGCGCTCCTCCCCAGCCACGCGGTGATCTGCGACCTGTCGGTCGACCCGTACCTGCTCGATGCGGAGCCGCGGGTGGTGCGGGGCATCGAGGGGATCCCGCAGGGCAATCTCGACCAGTGGGAGTTCCCGCCCGACGACCCGGCGTGGGACAGGCTCCCGCCCGGCGTTCCCACGGGCGAGCGCCGCACTGTCGTCTCCTGCTACTCGTGGCCGGGCGTGCGCGCGGAGCCGTGCATGCACGTCTACGGCTCGCAGCTGGCGCCGCTGCTCGAGCAGCTCGTCACCGCCGGCGGCCTCGACGGCATCCGCCCCGACGGGCGGTTCCACGAGCGCGCGCTGTGGCGCGGCAGCCTGCGCGGCTGGGTGGCGTCGGGCGAGGCGGAGGCGCACGGAGCGCCTGTCGTGGCTGGCGCGTGATCGCACGCACCTGAGGGCCTGGCGTCGGCGGACGCGGCCGGCGCCCGTGCGGCTCAGGCGGGGATCAGGTCGTCGACGAGCGCCTCGAGGTCCTCGAACGTGCAGACCCGGCGCATCCCCTCCTCGAGGCTGATGTCGAAGGCGTCCTCGACCGCGACGAAGAGGTCCGCGAGGTCTTCGCGATCGAGGTTGAGGTCCTCGATGAAGTCGGTGTCGCCCTCGAGCTCACCAGCCTCGAGGCCGATGACCGCGAGGCAGACGGCGAGCAGGCGCGCCTGGTCCTCGGAGTTGACGTCGGCCTCCTTCTCCGCGTGCGCGGCGTTCTTGAGCCTGGTCATCGGCCGGTCGCGAGGTGGCCGACCGTGACCGAGATGATCGTAGCGGACAGGGGAAGCCGAGCGGGGGGCGGGACGCCGCGGCGCACCTACTCGGGCGTGCGGAAGGGTCAGGTCCGCAGGCGGCTCTCCACGCGGCGCTCCACCTCGTCGCTGACCCCCGCGGCGAGGCTCGTCCCGAGGCGGCCCGCGAGCCGCTCGAACAACGGCCGGCGCAGGTGCGCCGTGGTCGACCGGGCCGGGACGCCGGCAGCGCGCGCCGCGATCTCGACCGCCCGCTCGAGGTCGCCGATCTCATCGACGAGCCCGCGCTCGCGGGCCTCCCGCCCGAGCCACACCTCGCCCGTCGCGAGCCCCCGCGCCTGCTCCCCGGGCATCCGCCGACCTGCGGCCACCCGGCCGACGAACGCGTCGTAGAAGGCGTCGACGATCGCCTGCTCCTTCGCCGCCTCCTCCTCGGAGTCCTCTCGCCAGGGCGCCCCGGCCCCCTTCAGGCGCCCGGCGCGCGTCTCGGTGACGCTCACGCCCAGGCGGTCGAGCAGCCGCGGGAGGCGCGGCGAGGCGGCGATGACCCCGATCGACCCGACCACCGCATTGGGCTGCGCGACGATCGTCGAGGCGGCCAGGGCGGCAAGGTAGGCGCCCGACGCGCCGACGCCCCGGATCGCCGCCACCAGGGGCTTCTTCGCCGCGAGCCGCTCGAGCGCGAGGAACATGTCGTCGCTCGCCGTCGCCGAGCCGCCCGGCGAGTCGATGTCGAGCACCACAGCCGGGACGCGCTCCGACTCGCGCAGCCGCCGCACGAGCTCGGTCCAGTCGGCGGTCCGCGCGCCACCGCCGATCGGGCCGAACAGCCGCAGCACCGCCACGCGGCCGGGCCGCGCGCGGCGGATCCGCGGGCCGATGACGGGGAGGCGTCGCAGGAGGGCCATCGCGCGCAGCGTAGCGCAGGCGTGGCGGCGATGGTCGCGCTCGAGTTCGGCTTGAGCACCGCCGGGCGCGGGTCAACGCGGCTGCCGCCGGTCAGGATCGTCTCCATCGCCTCGGGGACACGTGACCCCGGACCTGCCGGCTGCCGAAGTGGGTCTGGGCGCGAGCCTGGCCTCGATTTCCGGCGAATGTTCGTGGTGCGGCCCTTACGGGCGCCCGAATCGCCGTAGGCTCCCCGGGCGGTCATCTGCACCCGGATTGGCGCAATCCGCCCCCAGATGTTCTCCAAGCGGTCCCTATCCAGGACGTTGTCGGATAACGGCCGCACCGCGAGCATCTGGTGACGACTGCCGGCCGTCGCGAGCGTGGGCAAGGCGGCGGAAAGGTCCGTCGCCAGGCGGGCTGCGGGATAGCGCTCCCACCGCGGGCATTTTGGGGAACCCGGAGGCTGTGGCGCGCCAGGCGCCATCGCCGCTCCTGCCCCAGACTCCTGCCATGGACCATCGCGACCACGTGCGGCTCATTCGCGAGGGCGTCGAGGGCGTCGAGGGCGGCGGACGCGAGTGGGCCGACCTCGGCTCCGGCGAGGGCGCCTTCACGCTGGCGCTCGCGGATCTGCTCGGCCCGGGCGGCTCGATCATCTCGATCGACCGGGACCGGCGCGCCCTGGACGTCCAGTCTCGCGCGGTGCGCGGGCGGTTCCCGGGCGTCGCGCTCACGAGCCTGGTGGCCGACTTCTCGCGCGCCCTGGACCTGCCGCCGCTCGACGGCATCGTCATGGCCAACTCGCTCCACTTCTCGCGCGACAAGCTCGGCGTGCTTCGCCTGGTCCGCGCCTACCTCCGCCTGACCGGCCGCCTCGTCCTCGTCGAGTACGACGCCGACCGCGGCAATCCGTGGGTGCCATACCCGCTGTCGTACCGTACGTGGGAGGCGCTCGCGGCAGAGGCCGGCTTCCGCGAGACGCGGCGGCTGTCGTCGGTCCCCAGCCGATTCCTGGGCTCGATCTACTCGGCGGTGAGCCAGCGCTAGCGTCCCGATCCGCCCGGCCCCCCGCCGGCTGAGTCGCGTCAGGGTCGGGAGCGCCTCCCGCGCGCACGGGCCACGCCGCGGGCCCCCGGCCCGGGCCGGCGCCCGC
>JAJXUG010000057.1 GCA_021783095.1 Chloroflexota bacterium
AGGCGCCGGCCGCGTGGGCGCGGCGACCGCGGCCTCGCGCCGCTCGGCAGCGCCGAGGCGGACGCCCTCGGTGAGCGGCACGGGTGCGATGGGCGGGACGCGGGGCTGCACCCGCACATGGTAAGCCGAGAAGCCGCCGATACCGCAGCCGCGTGTCCTGCAACCGCTCCCCAGAGCGGGACGCAAGCACATCCGGAGCCCCTGTCGGACCTGCGGTACCACCGGGACGGGCCACTGGTACCTCTAGCGGCTGCCCCCGATCACGGCCCCCGCCTATGGTGCGTGCAGGCCCCGGAGTTTTGCAGAGGAACCTGACCAATGGCGAGCACCGACACCCGATCTGCCTTCCGGCTCCCGTGGAGCTCGGACCGGACGCAGGACGACCCCGCATTCCAGAACACGGGCTACGACGCCCCGGAGTCGGCTGCCGCACCGGAGAGGCCCGGCCTCGCCTGGCCGGAGACCGACTTCGCCACCAGGACCGGCTACCCGGCCGCCGAGCAGCGACCGCACGACGCTCCCGAGCCCGCCCAGGAGGCGCCGACCATGATCGCCGCGCAGCCGCCCACCGCGCCCCCCAAGAAGCCGACGAAGCTGATGGCCGACCTGGCCGCTGCGATCCGGGCCACCACCGAGGCCGCCCGGGACCAGCGGCTCGGCCAGCTCGAGGCCGAGGCGGCCGGCATCGTCGAGATGATCCGCGCCCAGAGCAACGAGGGCACCGTCGCCCTCCGACGCCGCTCCGACGAGGACGTCGCCGCGATCCGCGACTGGGCGAAGGCCGAGATCGCGCGGATCAAGGAGGAGTCCGAGGGCCGGATCGCCGAGCGCAAGCACCACCTCGAGGAGGAGGTCGCCGACCACGCCGCCGCGATCGAGGACCGCGTCGCCGAGGTCCAGAGCACCATCACGGGATACCACCGGGCGATGGCCGCGTACTTCGAGCAGCTCCAGAACGAGGAGGACCCGGCCCGCCTGGCGACCCTGGCCGAGACGATGCCGGACCCGCCCGCGCTCGACGCGCTGACCGACCTTGCAGACTTGCCGATCGCCGGGGCTGCCGCCCGCCACGCGCAGGCCGCAGAGGTCGCTGCAGAGGCTGCGCCCGAGCCCGACGTCGACGACGGGACCGAGGCCCCCGTGGCCGAGGGCGACGAGATCATCGTGAGCGAGGACCGGATCGCGAATGCGCTCGGCGGCCTCGACGACGGTGCACCATCCGACAGCGTCGAAGGCGAGCCGCAGCCCGAGGTCGAGGGCGGGGGTGACGACGCCCCGCGCTGGGCCGCCGGCGAGACGCCCGACGGCTTCCCGGAGGCGATTGAGGGCGGCGACCTGGTGGATCGCGGCGCCATCATGGCCGCGCTCGAGGCCGCCGCCGAGGCCGTCGTCGCCGCCGAGGCCGCCGCAGAGGCCGCCGAGACCGCCGAGGCTGCCGCAGACGTCGCCGAGACGGCCGCCGAGCTGCTCTCCGGCCGCGCCGGCGCGCAGGACGACGCCGATCCCGAGGCCCAGGCCGCGCTGTCCGCGAGGGTCGACGCTGGCGGGTTCGAGACCGAGTCTTACCAGGACCGCCTGGCGAGCCTGCTCCCCGGCCATGCCGAGGGCATGACCGGCGCCGATGGCGAGCCGCGGACGACGCAGGTCGTGGTCACCGGGCTGGTCTCGGTGGCGTCGATCGCGTCGTTCAAGCGCCACCTCGGCCGGCTCGGCGGGGTGACCGGCGTCGCCGTCGCATCCGGCCCCGACGGCGAGTTCATCTTCAACGTGGGCCATCGCCCGGACGTCTCGTTCCGCGACGCCATCCCGACCATGCCCGGCTTCGCCGCGCGGGTCGTCGCCACCGGCGACGGGGTGGTCTCGGTGACCGCCCACGATCCGGAGGCCGAGGGCTGAGACCGCCATGTCCCCGATGCCTGGACGCCCTGCTGTCGCCGTCCTCCTGCCCGCCGCCGAGCGGACGCACGTCGTCGACGAGCTGCGCAAGGCGGGCTACGACCCGCTGGCCGTTGCCGACTCGAAGGAGCTCGGCGAGCTCCTCGCCACCCGCCAAGACATCGTGGTGGGCGTGGTGGACGTGGAGGGCCATCCCGACGACGCCAGCCGGTCCTGGGAGCTCCTCCACGGCACGCCGGTGGTCCCCGCGCTGCTCGTCGTGAACCCGGCAACGCTCGAGCGGCTTGACGACGAGGCGGGTCACGAGACCGACGAGTACCTCACCCGCCCATATACGGCCGAATCGATCCGCTGGCGGGTCGAGGCCATGGTGATCCGCTCCACGGCGGCCGCCGACGTGAGCGGGACGGAGCTCGTCACCGACTTCGAGGGCGGCGACTGGGGCCGCCGCGGTCAGGTCGTGGCCGTCTTCAACCCGAAGGGCGGAGTCGGCAAGACGACGATCGCCGTCAACCTCGCGGCCGCGCTGGTCGCCCGCGGCAAGCGCGTCCTCGTCGTCGATGCGGACACCGTGACGGGCCACATCCCGACCTCGCTCGGCATGGACGGCGTCCCGACCGTGGTGGATCACTGGCGCGACGAGCTCGACGGAGGCCCGGTCCTCTCGTTCGACGAGCAGGCGTCGGCCCACGCGTCGGGCCTCAAGGTGCTGCCGCTCTCGTCCAGCCCGATCCACACGGAGGTCCTCGACCCGCAGCGCGTCGCACAGGGCCTGATCCAGGCGCGCCGCGCAGCCGACATCGTCATCGTCGACCTGCACCCCTCGTACAGCCCGCTCAACCGGGCCGTGTTCGACATGGCCGACCGGATCATGGTCCCGGTCACGCCGGACCTGGCCGCGATCCGCGCGGTGGTCAAGCTCGTCGAGGTGGCGGACGAGCTGGGGGTGCGTGATCGCCTGTCGCTGATCGTGAACCGAGCGGCGAGCGGCGTGGCCGTCGCGGACCTCGAGCGGACCGTGGGCCTGCCGGTGTTCGGCCAGGTCCGGTCGGGTGGCATGCTCGTGGTCCGGGCCCTCAACGAGGGCCGGCCGCTGGTCGAGCTCGCCCCGCGCGAGAAGATCACACAGGAGTTCCTGGCCCTCGCGGACTCGGTGATGGGGGTCGAGCCCGCGGCAGAGACCGCCAGGGCCGGGCTCCGGCTGTTCGGCCGCCCGATCGCGGTCCGCGCCTAGCCACGCCCTCACGCACGAATCAGGCCGGGCTGGACCTGGGGCTCGGCCGCTACCCGCGGCTGGCGTCCGGCGACCCGGGCAAGCGCGGCTGCGGCTCGCCCGTGCGACGGTCCACCGGCTCCACGCCGCGCAGGTAGAACCGGTTGACGAGGATCACGTCGGATGCCTCGTCGCTGACCATCTTGTCGCCCAGGTGCGCCACCGCGTCGACGACCGGCACGAACATCTCGGTTGATCGGTCCATCAGGCGCTCGGGCTCGGACCCGGGGTGCATGAACACGGTCCCGACGACGCGGAACGGCGGCACCTCGAGGCCCACGCTGTACGCCACCCGGTGCGCCTTGAGCGCGGTGCGCTCCGTCTCGGACAGCGGCGGCAGGCTGTCCTCGCCCGCGGTCACCAGGATGAGGTCGTAGGGGTCGACGCTCCGGAGGCCCGGCGCCGGGTCCAGCTCCGCCCCCGCCTCGGGCGATCCCCATGACACGTCCACGATCGCGATCGCCTCGCGGCGGTTGAGGGCGTCCGACAGGCGTCCCGTGATCTGCATCCGGCCGCGGAGCCGCCAGTCCTCGGTGATCGCGGTGAACGCGACTCCGCGTGGCGCCCCCCTGTGGAGCGGGTCTTGGGTGGCCGGGGCTGCGGGGGTCTCCCGCTGGGCCAGTTTGCGCTTCAGGAACCCGAACGGCACGCGGTCAGTCCTCTGCCTTGCCTGAGCTGGAGCGGATGGTGGTCCCCGCAGAGTCGGCGCCCGCCTCATCGCGTCGCGCCGCTGCCGCGCCGGCCCGGGTGGAGGAGGCCCGACGCCGCGGGAGCGGTCGGCTCTCCACGAAGAGGTCCTCGATCTGCGGCCCCGTCTGGGCCTGGGACGCCTCGCTCACGACACCCTCGGCTGCTCTGTCGGTGCGGGTCATTCTACGCGGCCGACGGGTGGCGCCCACGTTCGTCGCGGTGGCCGCCTGGCGCGCGCCCGGGGCGCCTCGGCGCCACGGGGGTCGACTCGACCTGCCCGTGACTCGCGCCCCTTCCGGCCCGGGGCGTGGCGCTCGGCAGCGCACCTATTCGCTGTCGACCGAGAGCTCCTCATCGGTCGGCCCGGCAACGGGCTCGACGGCCGGCTGGCCCGATGGAGCGAGGACGACGCGCTGCGGCCGTGGGATCTCGATCCCGTTCGCCGCGAATGCCGTCAGCAGGCGCTTCCGGAGCTCGCCGCCCGCCGCCCACTTCTCGGGCGCGCGCACGAGCCCCAGGATCTTGATCGTCACGCCGTACTCGCCCAGCGCCTCGATCCGCTCCACGTGCGGCGCCTCGAGCACGCGACGATGCCAGAGCGGGTCGGCCGCCATCTCCCGCCCGACGTCATCGATCACCACCGTGGCCCTCTCGAGGTCCGTGCCATAGACCACGGTGACGTCCTGGTTGATCCGCGCCCAGGTGCGCGTCCGGTTCGACGCCACCGTCACCTGGCCGTTGGGCACCGAGTGGACGACGCCGTCGAGGTCGCGCAGCGTCGTGCGCCGCAGGCTGAAGTCCTCGACCGTGCCGGTGGTGTCCGCGATCGTGACCACGTCGCCCTTGCTGTACTGGTTCTCCAGCAGGATCAAGGCCCCGTTGAAGTAGTCCTTCACCAGGCTCTGGGCGCCGAAGCCCACGGCGATTCCGACGATGCCCAGGCCAGCGATCGCGGGGCCGATGTTGAGGTTGAGCTCGCCCAGGATCATCACGACCGCGACGATGACGATGAAGGCGCGGATGGCGGTCGTCAGCAGCGTGTCGAGGGTGTCCATCCGCTTCTTGACCTCGACCGCCGAGAGCTCCCGCGCGGTGCCCTCGCTCGTCTCGCGGTCGAGCGCCGCCTTGACGAGGCCGTGGATCACGCGCCGCGACCCGGCGAGCAGGAGGATCGCGAGGACGACGATCAGGACGATCGGCAGGATGACGTCGCGGCCGAGGTTCCACAGCCACGTCAGCCCTTCGGGCGGGATCTTCATGCGGGAAGCCTAGCGCGTGAGCGCGCATGGCCCCGGCCTTTCGCGCACGCCATGCCTCGGGCCGATTCCGCCGCCCGTCCCGAGCCCGCCGCTGCGGCGACCGGGCCTGCCGCAGTACCCGAAACGTCGTCGACCGGACGCCTGCGCGCCCGGTCGATGACGGACATGTGCGTCGGCTCCGTCCCAGGGGACGAGCCCGGTTCAGGCTGGAGTGGCGCCGAGGCGGACGGACACGGCGGCAGCCGCCTCGCGGGCCGCCTGCGCCAGCTCCGGGATGCGACCCGGCGTGACGCGGTAGGCGGGCCCCCAGACGTCGACGGCCGCGATGACCTGGCGACGCGCGTCGTGGACGGGCGCGGCGACGCCGTTGAGCGCGGGGTCGAACTCCCCGAACGCGGTTGCGAAGCCGCGCCGGCGGACCCGCGCGAGCTCCTCGAGGAGCGGCTCGAGCTGCGTGATCGTGCGGTCCGTGCAGCGGTCGAGACCACGCTTGACGAGGCGGACGACGTCGCGCTCGGCCATGGACGACAGGAGCACCTTGCCCGCGGCGACCGAGTGGAGCGGGGCGCCGCGGCCGGTCCAGTCGCCGACGGCGACGAGGTTGGGGCCATCAGCCTGCGCGACGGTCACGAACCGGTCCTCGTGCAGGATCCCGAGGCCCGTGGTCTCGTGTGTCGAGCGGGCCAGCCGGTCGAGCTCCGGCATCGCGATGGAGCGCAGATCGAGCGTGGACTCCGCCCGCTCGGCGAGACGGATCACCACAAGTCCCAGCCGGTACTTGCCCGACTCCTCGTCCTGCTCCACGAGGCCCCGCTTCTGGAGCGTTGCCAGGAGCCTGGACGCGGTTGACTTGTGGAGGCCCAGTCGGCGTGCCAGTTCGGTCACGCCTGCCTCTCCACTGCTCTCCCCGAGGGCGAGCAACAGGGCCGCCGCGCGGTCCACCGACCGGACGGCGTTCCCGTCGAGCGTCATGCGAGCGTCTCCTCCTTGGTGCTCTGGCCGTGCTGCCGAAGTCGCGGCGTCAGTGGGACGACGGGCTCTTGCCCCAGGTCGCATCGTCCTGATGCGGAAGCTCCTGGCGGTGGGCCCGCAGCTCGAGTGCATGGTCGAGAGACTCGCCGAAGATCGTGACGACCTTGTCGACGATGTCGCCCTGCGCATGGGCTTCGCACACGAACCACGGCTCGCGGCTGTCGGGCTCGGGCATGGCGCCGCGGGCGTGCATGCCCACTGCCACGGCGTCGTAGAGCTCGTGGTCGGTGTTGGCCCAGTCGCGGTACTCGGTGGCCACCTTGTCGGTGAACAGGATCCCGAACATCGAGGGGTGGCCGGTGAAGTGGAAGGGCAGGCCCCTCGCGTCGATCTTCGCCTTGAGCCCGGCCTGGATCCGGAGGCCGGTCGCCTGGATCGTCTCCAGCGCGTCCGTGTCGCGAAGGATCTCGAGGGTCTTGCGGGCCGCGGCCGCGGCGATGCGGTTGCCCGCGTACGTGCCGCCGTGGCTGACCTTGTCGGGCAGGACGCTCATGACCTCCTCGCGCCCGCCGAAGGCCGCGGCCGGGTAGCCGTTGCCCATGGCCTTGGCGTAGGTGGCGATGTCGGGCGTGATGCCGAAGTACTCGGCCGCGCCGCCGCGCGCGAAGCGGAAGCCCGTCTTGACCTCGTCGAAGATCAGCAGGATCCCGAACTCCTCGGTCAGGGCGCGCATCGCCTTGTGGAAGCCCGGCTGGGGCAGGATCCCGGCCGCGTTGCCGAGGACCGGCTCCACGATGACCGCGGCGATCTCTTGTCCCTGGCGCTCGAACAGGGCGCGGAGCCGCTCGATGTTGTTGTAGCGGGCCGGGATGATCGTGCTGGCGATCTCCTCGGGGATGCCTCGTCCCCACGCCAGGCCGACGGGGTTGTCCTCGTCGCCCAGGTCGGCCACGTTGTTCGGCGCGACGCTGATCAGCGCGTAGTCGTGGACGCCGTGGTACTGGCCCTCGAACTTCACGATCTTGGTGCGGCCGGTGTAGGCGCGCGCCACGCGCATGGCGTGCATCGTGGCCTCGGTGCCCGACACCGTCATGCGCGCCTTGCCGACCCAGGGGTTGAGCTGCTTGACCAGCTCGAGCGCCTCGACCTCGTCCTCGCTGGTCAGCGAGAAGGAGACGCCCCGGCGCATGCGCTCGTTGACGTAGTCGTCAACGCGCGCGTCTGCGTGGCCGAGGATCACCGGGCCGTAGCCCATGCGCAGGTCGATGTACTCGTTCTGGTCGATGTCCCAGACCCGTCCGCCCTTCCCCCGATCGACGTAGATCGTGTCCTCGCCCCAGGCGCGGAAGTTCGAGTCGGTGCCGCCGGGGAGCGTCTGGCACGCGCGGTGGTACATCTCGAGCTGTCGCGATCGAGCGAGTCTGGGAATTGGGCGGGTTGTGGGTTCGGCAGTCATACAGACCTCCATGGCGTCAACCCCGGGGGCCGAAAGGCCCGCGCCGGCGGGGGACGCACACGGCGGTCGGGGGTCCGTCCACCCAGCATCGCTGTGTCGCGTTGCGGGGTGTGGAACAGGTGGTGCTGATCCTGCCACACCGGCTCATGGGTCGTCAACACGAATATCGTCCCCAGATGGCGTCCCGGCCACGGATATCGCACACATTCGTCAGGAATGGGGCGCGATCCGAGGTATCTTGCCCTCGTCATGACAAGCTCCCGATGCCTCCCGACGGCCCTCGCCGGCGGCTCCTTCTGGTGGAGCGCAGCGGAGCCTGTTCCTGCGCGCCGCCCGACCGGGAGCCAGGAGCCCCGGGCCGCCATGGCGGCGGATCAGCCGCCAGCCGACGACAGCTTGGGCGACACCCAGCCCGGCAGCTCGGCCGCGAGTGTCGCGAGCGGCAGCGACCCGTGCCCGATGACCTCGTCGTGGAACGCGCGCAGGTCGAACCGGCTTCCGTCACGCGCCTCGAGTTCGCGGCGCAGGCGCCGGATCTCGCGCATCCCGGTCATGTAGCACAGCGCCTGGCCGGGCCAGCAGATGTAGCGGTCGGTCTCGATGAGCGCATCGGTGTCGGACAGGCCCGTCCGCAGGAGCCAGTCGATCGACTGCCGGCGCGTCCAGCCCAAGCCGTGCATCCCGGAGTCCACGACCAGCCGGGACGCCCGCCAGGCCTGCGCGTCGAGCATGCCCATCCGCTCCCCGGGGTTGCGGTACAGCCCCATCTCGTCGGCCAGGCGCTCCGCGTACAGCCCCCAGCCCTCGACGTACGCGCCGCCCACGATGCGCGACCCCAGGCGCCGGAACACGTTGAGGTTGGGGTGCTCCATCTCCAGCGCGATCTGGAAGTGGTGACCCGGGACGGCCTCGTGGAACGTCGTCGAGGCCAGCTTCGAGAAGTTGCGGCTCGGCAGGTCGTAGGTGTTGACGTAGTAGATGCCGTCGCGCGAGCCGTCCGCTGCGGGCGAGAAGTAGTAGGCGAAGGCGACATCCTTCTCCTTGAACTCCTCGACCGGGCGGACCTCGCAGGACGCCGACGGCAGCCGGCCGAACATCGTCGGCGCGACGGCCATGGCGCGGGTGATGTCCCCGGTGGCGCGGGCGACGAGCTCCTCCCGGGTGGAGGCGCGGTTCGCCGGGTCGGCCGCGAGCACCGCCCGGTAGCCGGCCACGTCGTCGCCGAAGCCCTCGGCGCGGGCGATCTCGAGGCGCTCCGCGTCGATGGACGCCAGCTCCTCGAGCCCGATCTGGTGCACATCGCGCGGGTCGAGGTCCAGCGTGGTCCATGCCCGGACGGCATGGCGGTAGAGCTCCTCGCCGTTGGGCGCCGAGGCCAGTCCCGGCACCTCGCGCGACGCCTCGAGGTAGGCGCCCGAGAGCGCCTCGAGGTAGCGCCGGTCGGCCGGGTACACGACGTCGCGGACGACGTCGCGGACCCTCTCGCGGTCGGCATCGGACGCCACCTGCGCCATCGACGGGACGACGGCCTGCCCGATCGGCATCGCCAGCAGCCGCTTGAGCTGGTCGATGGTCCGCTCGACCACGATGCGCGCGGCCGTGCGGCCGGACGCCCGCCCCTCGTCGAGGATCCTGATGTAGGCGTCCATGAAGCCGCCGTACGCCTCGAGCCGGGCGAGGAACTTCTCCAGGCGCTCGGGGGAGTCGGCCGGCTGGAACTGCGCCACCTGGGCGAGCACCGTCTGGGGGCCCTGCATGTGGTCGACCGCCGCGAGCTCGTGGAAGCCGAGCGCGGCATCGCGCTCCGCCAGCTCGGCGGCGATCCGCAGCATGTCGCGGGTGATGCGGTCCTCGACGCCCAGGCCGTCCGCCGGGATCGCGAGCGCCTCGTCGGCAGCCTGCCGCGCGACCGCAACCCGTGCCGCGCGTCCCTCGGGCCCGGGATCGTCGAGCCGGTCGTCGAAACGGCCGTCGCCGTACGTCGTCGCGGTGAGCGGGCTGAGGCGGAGGTGCGCGTCCCAGAAGCGGGTGGCGATCTCGTCGATGGCGGTGGGCTCGGTCACAGTCGGGCACCCTGCGCTGCGGGTCGATGGACGAGGACGCCCCGGCACGGGCGTCGGCTTGCCGCCAGCGTACGGGGCGGGCGCCGGACGCGCGACCGGCTGGCAGCCCGGGCCAACCGCGCCGCCACGCCTAGCCCTTGAACAGCGAGAGCTGGTCGCCCGTCCGCTCGATCGCCGGGTCGAGGCCCAGCAGCGGCTCCATGTCGGCGAGCGCCACCTGGTCCCGGCCCATCCAGTCACGCAGGTGGTCGGCCTTGACCAGGTGCCAGCCGCCGTTCTCGAGCTCGTTGCGCAGGAGGGGCGAGCGCTCGAGCTTGTAGCGGACCAGCTCCACGCGCTCCGGCAGGACGACGCAGAAGCGGACGACGCGCTCGTCGGCGGCCATGCGGGCATGGCGTCGCAGGACGGTGTCGCCGAGCATCGCCGTCCACTCCACCTCCCAGAGGAACGCCATCCGCCCGCGGAGGTACCAGATGACGTCGATGTCGCCGAGGTCCTCGGCGCGCAGCCGGCCGAGGTACGGCGGGCCGGCCGCCTCCCGCGTGTCGAGCCGGTCCCCCAGCGGCGCTCGGGCGACACGGCGGCCCTGCTGCCGCGCGCCGATCCAGCAGGAGAAGCCCAGCCGGTGGCCGAGGTCGACGAGCCCGGCGATCAGCTCGGTGTGCTCGCGGCTGCGCTTGGCGAGGTCGTCCGCGGTGAGCAGGCGGTCGGGCGTGCTCGCGATGCTCCGGTAGCTCTCGAGGCAGGCGCGGACGAGCCCCTCGTCGGGGAGGTCGGGCCCCGTGAACAGACCGCCGATCCGCTCGAGGAACGCGCCCTCCGACATCGGGCCCGCGGCCGAGAGCAGGCTGAACACGGCCCACTCCACGCGGTCCGAGAGGGGCACGGCGGCGGCGTCGAGGTCGGCGCGCTGGCCGAGCCACCACCGCTCGTCCTCCAGCTTGACGAGCCGGCGTCCGTCCGCCTCGGCCAGGGCGCTCCGGACCAGGCCGAGCAGCCGCTCGACGTGGTCGGCCTCGGGCGCCGGCCGGGCGGGGGTCACGTCGCGCGCGATGGCGGCCGCGTCCCCGTCCTCGGACTCTGGCGGAGCGGGCGGCCGGACGAGGCGGCGCAGATGCCCCGCCCGGTCGAGGCCGACGAGGATCTCGCCCAGCAGCCCGCCGAAGCTGACGGGCTCGCCGCGCATCTTGAGCACGTCGACCGCCGCGTCGACGACAGCGCGCGCCGCCTCCTCGGCGGAGAACGGGCCACTCGACGAGGCCGGGCGCTCGGCCGGGGCGAACAATTGGTCCGAGCGGTCCGAGCGGTCCGAGCGGAGGCTCGCACCGCGCCCGCCGGGCGGTTCCAGCGCCACGTTGGCCCGCGTCCGGGGCCCGCCCGCGGTGGCATTGGAGCCGGGGGGCGAGAACTCCACGGTCCCGGTCACGTCGCCACCCGGCTCCGACACGCGCGCTGAGACCAGCCGGTACCCGGCCGCGATCCCGCCCAGGGCCGTCGCCACGAGCGACTCCGCGCCCTCCGCCTCGAGCAGCAGGATCGCCCGGGCGTCGCGGGCGAGCGCGGGCGCGATGCCGCGGAGGGAGCGGGTGATCGCCGCGGCCTGCCACGACCATGACGGGCGGTAGGAGGGGCCGAACAGCGGTTCCAGGGGCAGGGTCGCAGCGGCATCGCGGCCCAGCGCCCATGCCGTGCCGTGGTACGCCCAGGCGAGCCGGTCGGAGGCCGGGCGCTGCGGGACCGTGCCCAGCACCAGCCGGACCCGCGGCCGGATCCCCGTCCCGGCCAGGTGCTCCATCTCCACGCCGATGGCGCCCAGGCCGGCCGGGGTGTCCTGGCGCAGGACCGCGGTCGCGGCGCCCTCGTCGAGGCTGCGCAGGTCCTCCCCCAGGCGCCCCGGAACGGGCCCCCACGACGCGCCCTCGAGCCGCTGCACGAAGCCGCGGACCGTCCGGATCCCGTCCTCGAAGGCGACCCACGGGTTGCGCTCGCGCCAGGTGGTCCCCGACGGCGGCCTGACGTGACCGCCCGCGATGCGCAGCGCCGCCACCCGCCCCGCCGAGGTGGCGAGCCGGCTGGAGGGCGCCACCGCCTGCAGGACCGCCAGGCGCATCGCCGACTCGATCGATCGGGCGCGGAGATCGCCCTCGACCCGCTCGAGGATCGCGGCCAGCGCCGCGAGCTGCCTTGGCGTGTGGAGGTCGAGCAGCTCGTCGGCGAGCGCATCGCCACCGTCGAGGGTCGGGAAGCGGTCGCGCAGGGCCGGGCGCGAGTCGTCGTCGTCGGGGTCGAGGGCCTTCGCCAGGTCGTTCGCGTCAAGCGGCGCCTGGCGGTTCTCGCCGCCGCCCAGCTGATCCCGGCACACGGGGCAGCGGTAGTGCTTGCGGGTCGGGCGCGGGCGGGACGGGCGGCCCTGCTCGTCCGGCCCGTCGGCCGTCCAGGTGACCTCGTCGAGGATCACCGGCCGGTCGCAGGTGGCGCAGCGGCTGGCGAAGCGGTTGGTGATCCAGGCCTTGAGGCTGGTCTCGCGCCGGGCGGAGGCGGCGAGCGACTGCACCGCGGCGTCGAGGTGGCGGAGGTCGGGCGGGCGCAGGACCACCTCGGCGAGCAGCCGGTCGAGCGCGGTGCCCTCGAGGCTCACCGCCTTGCGCTGGTGGTCGATGGCCGCGCGCGCCACCCAGCCGCCGCGCCCGAACGGGTCGAGCACGATGTCCCCGGGCTCGGATGCGGCCTCGAGGCGTGCGGCGATCAGCGCCGGGGGCGGCGGCGGAGACAGGCGCTCCCACGCCGGGAGCGAGAAGCCGGGTTCCGCGCGGAGGAGGAGGGTTCGTCCCGCCATGGCCGGATTGTCGCAGACGGGTGCCAGCCGGGCGTGGGTCCGACAGGCCGGGCCCTCGACCCCGTCGCCGCGACGTCAGGCGTCCGGTCTACGGCTCCTCGAGCTCGTCCGTCTCCTCGACGAACGCCTCGTCGGTGGTCTCCTCGGGCGGCAGGACGCGGTCGAGGTTCTCGATCTCCTCGTCCTCGATGTCGTCCTCGAGGTCGTCCTCGAGCTCCTCGTCCTCGCGCAGCAGCGTGCCCTTGGTGTACGGGCGCAGGTCCGACGACTTGGCGGCGGTCGGGAAGCTGACCTTGCCGTAGTTGCGCGGGTCCTGGAAGACCTCGCGGATGATCAGGCGGACGTCCTTGTCGCCGAGGCTGGTCACGCCGGCGAGGTACTTGTTGCCGTCGGCCATGAGCTTGAGCAGGCGGGCGGCCACGCGGGGCTCGACCACGCCGATGCGGACGCCGTTGCTGTACGCGATCAGGCGGTTGCCCTCGGGGACCAGCTCGACGGCGTCACCGGGGTTGACCTGCGCGAGCTCGGCGGAGCGGGCGAGGTTGGTCAGGTGCGCGAACCCGGTCTTGCCCGTCTCCTCGACGAAGATGCTCACCGGTGCCTTGCTGGTGCTCTTGGCGGGGACCGTCTTCTCGCCGGCCTCGACGAGGAGCACCTTGAGCCGCTCGATGTTGCGCTCGGCGATGCGGTTGGTGGGGTCGAGCTGCAGCGCCCGGACGTAGTGGTCGCGCGCGTCGCCCAGCTCGCCCATCTCCCAGAGGGCCTTGGCGATGCGGTTCTCGGCCTCGGAGTCGGGGCCCAACTCCAGCAGGCGCCGGTTGGTCTCGACGGCATCCGTCCAGCGCGCCTCGGTGGCCTGGCTGATGGCCTGCTCCGCGAGCTGGCGCTTGAGGCGCGTCTGGCCAGCGGGCGTCTGGGCAGCGCTGTCGAGTTCGGGGAACGTCACGGGTGCGGTCGTCCTTTCGGGTCCTTGGAGCCGCGGCGGTGGCCGGCGCGCCGAACACGGGCGCACCAAGACATCGCTGGTCGCGGGCATGCGTTTCTAGCACCCGCCGGGCGTCGCGTCAAACACCGTCGCCCGTCAGGAGGGCACCCGCGCGTTCCAGGTCACCACGAGGACCGCGAGCCCGGCCAGCAGCAGCATCTCCCACATGAAGCGCCGCTCCTGGCGGCGGGCCGGCGCTGAGGCGTGCTGCGCGTCCCACAGGTAGAACACCAGCGTCAGGACGGCCGGCCCCACGAGGCGCGGCAGGTCGATGGCCCTGATCAGCCCGGCCGAGATCGCCGTCACCAGCGCGTAGGTGAGCGCGGAGCGGGCGACCTGGAGCGGCGCGCCGAACCGCAGCGCCGAGATCCGCCAGCCGATCACCAGAGCCGCCACTGCGTCGGCCAGCGCGAGCACGCCCAGCCAGCCCTGCGTCATCGCGCTGGTGCCCGCCACCGGCGACCCGGCGGGCTCGGGCATGCCGCCGGGGATCAGCGCGGCGACCCCGGTGAACGCGAGGAATGCGGTGACCATCGCCGCCACGAGGACCTGCGAGCGGTCCGACTCGGACGCACCGCTCACCTGGAGGACGATCCGCGACTCCAGCTCGGCGACGCGGTCGAGCACGATCGCGAACGCCGCCACCGCGACGAGCAGCCACGGCCCGGCAGGGACGAGGTGGAGTCCGGCTGCCGCGCTGCCGCTCAGGACCGCCGGGAGCAGCAGGGCCTCGTACGGGCGCGACGGCGCCCCCGCCGCCCGCAGGACGCCGAGGCCCGCCAGCAGGACGGCGATGGGCAGGAGGCCCGCCAGGACGAACGCGTCGGCGGGGTCCACGAGCGCGGACAGGCCAACCAGCAGCGTTGCCACGAGGACGAGCTCGCGGCGCGCGACAGCCGGGGTGGGTTCGAGGGCAAGCATCCGGCGCGATGGTACGGGACGCGCGGTGCCTCGCGAGCCCCTACACGCGTGAAGGCTTGGCGGCGACCCAGGCGAGGAGCTCGTCAAGGGTCCTCGTGTTGAGCACGTGCCGCGGCTCTACCCAGGCGCGCCGGGCCTGGTCCACGCCCCAGCGCAGGAAGTCGAGCTCCTCGGTCCGGTGCGCGTCGGAATCGATGGCCAGCAGGCAGCCCGCCTCGACTGCCCGCCGGGCGCGCTCCGCGGAGAGGTCCAGGCGGGGCGGCGACCCGTTCATCTCGAGCGCCGTGCCGGTCTCGGCCGCCGCCGCGAACACCGCGTCCCAGTCGAGGTCGAGGTCGTCGCGCCCGCCGATCATCCGCCCTGACGGGTGGGCGATCACGTCGACATGCGGGCTTCGGATCGCGGCCAGGGTGCGCCGGGTGAGTTCCGCGCGCGTCTGCCGCCGGGAGACGTGCACCGACGCCACCACCAGGTCGAAGCGGGCGAGCAACTCGTCCGGGTAGTCGAGCGTGGCGTCGGCGCGCACCTCGAGCTCGCAGCCGTGGAGGAGCCGGAAGCCCGGGACCGCGCCGGGCGGGGTGGCGCCGGCCGCGTCCTCGGCCGCGAACCGCGCGTTGACCTCGGCGATGATCGACCGCTGCTGCTCCACCCGCTCCGGCTCCAGCCCGTGCGCGATGCCGAGGCTCTGCGTGTGGTCGGTGAGCACCTGGTAGGCGTGGCCGCGGCGTCTGGCCGCCTCGGCCATGCCCTCGATCGAGTGGGTGCCGTCGCTCCAGTCGGAGTGGGAGTGCAGGTCCCCGCAGAGGTCGGCGGGCGCGATCAGGGAGGGCAGGCGCCGCTCGCGGGCCGCCTGGATCTCGCCGCGGTCCTCGCGCAGCTCCGGCGGCACAACGTCAAGGCCCAGGAACGCGTACACGCCTGCCTCGTCGGGGAACGTGCGCAGCTCGGCGGCGTCGCCGGTCAGCGGCTCGCCGTCCTCGCCCAGTCGCAGGAACCCCTTCTCGGACAGGCTCCAGCCCCGGTCCCGCGCGATCCCCCGCAGCGCCACGTTGTGCGCCGCGGAGCCCGTGAAGTGGACGAGGTACGTGCCCGCCTCGCCGGGCGGCATGACCATCAGGTCCACCTGCGGCCCGCCCGCGAGCACGACCGCCGCCTTGGCGTGCCCTGCGCCGAGGACGCGGTCGACCGCCGGGAGCGCGGCGAACCGCCCGACGACCGCGTCGGCGTCATCGGTCTCGACCAGCAGGTCGAGGTCGCCCACCGACTCGCGCCGGCGGCGGAGCGAGCCCGCCTGCACGATCCGCCGGACGCCCGGCGTGTCCGCGAGCTGCGCCACGAGCCCGTCCGAGATGGCCTGGGCGCGGTCGATGTGCATCCGCTCCGAGCGCGCCGCGAGGCCCGCGATGCCCTCGAGGATCCGCTGCTCGGTGGTGGCCGACACGCCCTTCAGCCCGCGGAGACGCCCCGCCTCGGCGGCTGCCCGGAGGCCCGCCACGTCCACGACGCCGAGCCCCTTCCAGACCAGCGCGACGGTCTTGGGGCCGACGCCCGGGATCTGGAGGAGGTCAACGAGGGTCGCCGGCATCTCGGCCCGCAGCTTCTCGTAGAAGGCCATGCGGCCGGTGGTCGCCAGTTCGACGATCTTGTCGCCGATGGCCGAGCCCACCCCCGCGATCGCCCGGCGATCACCTGCGGCATAGGCCGGCCCGACGGCGAACGGCGCCCGCTCGATGGCGTCGGCCGCGCGGTGGTAGGCGACGGTCTTGAACACGACCTCGCCACGGACCTCGAGCAGGTCGCCGATCTCGTGGAAGACGCGCGCCAGCTCGGCGTTGGTGGGCGGCGTGGGGGCGGCGTCATCGGGCACGGCGATCATGGTAGCCGCGTCGCCCGGCGGCCCCCGCGGTGGCATCCGCTGGGCGGCGGCCGGCGCTCGCGGTGGGGGGCCGCTGACGTCCACGCGGCGGGCGCTGACGCGCGAACGCGCAGCCCTAGGCGGCCACCACGCGGTCCCGGCCGCCCTGCTTGGCGCGGTACAGGGCGCGGTCCGCCTCGTCGATCACCTCGTCGAGCTCGGTCTCGGGCTGGTCCGCGACGGCCACGCCCACCGACACCGACACCTTCGCCACCCCGAACCGCCGCAGGTCGAGGTCCGCGACGGCGCGCCGGACGCGCTCCCCCACCTCGATCGCCACGCGCGACCCCGGGTTGCGGAGCAGCACGACGAACTCCTCGCCGCCGAACCTCGCGGGCACGTCGCCCTCGCGGACCGCCCCGGCGATCGCCTGCGCCACCTCGCGCAGGACGTGGTCGCCGACGGCGTGGCCGTACGTGTCGTTGAGCCGCTTGAAGCGGTCGATGTCGATCATCAGCACGCCGACGCGATCGTCGGCGCGGCGGCGGCGCGCCAGCAGGCCCAGGTACTCGTCGAAGTAGCGCCGGTTGGGCAGGCCGGTCAGCGCGTCCGTCGCGGCGCGGGTCTCGGCGTCGCGGAGCGTGTAGAGGCGGGACAGCGCAGCCGAGGTCTCGAATGCGGCGGCCGTGAGCAGGCGGCGCGCCCGAGGCGTCCAGGGCTCCCGGGTGCGGCGCGAGAGCACGATCGCGCCCTCCACGCGGCCGTCCACCCGCAGGGGCGCCGCGACCACATTGCGGAGCCCGTACTCGTCCCGCAGGCGGTCGGCGATGCGGTCGGCGATCCGCTGCTCGGCCCCGGCGCGAATCGGGGCCGCATGGCCGGTCCCCGTCGGCCGCCGAGCGGGAGCCGGCGGCACGGCGTCCGCAACGATGGCGCCGCGGAACCCACCGCCGTCCCGCGACCCGACCGCCGCGAGGGCCGGCCGCGGCAAGGCGAGGCCCAATGGGACCAGGTCCGGGTCGCCGTCGAAGTCGGGCTCGATCGGCACCGCGGCGTACCTGCGTCCCTGGGCGCCCAGGATGGACATCTCGACGGCGGCCGCCTCGACAGCCGGGTCCTCGAGCGTCGAGAGCGGCAGGTACGTCCGCGACGCGGGTGCGCCTGCCCGGGTCGGGGACAGCACCGCCTCGAGGTGCCGCGAGTCGGGCCGCCGCCGCACGACGCTCACGTGGTCCGCGCCGGTGCCCGCGCCCAGCTCCTCGACGATCGCGGCGACGATGGCGTCCGGTGACACCGACCGCGACAGGCCCCGCAGGATGCGCGCGAAGCTCTCGGCCTCGGTCTCGCGGGCGCCGTCCGCCGAGGCAGCCTCGTCGTTCTCGCGGGCGACCATGAAGCCGGCCGCGACGAGCAGTGCGAGCAGGACGGCGTCGACCGGCTGCCGGGCGAGGATGAGGCGGGCGAGCTCGACGGCGGCCATGGCCGCGAGCAGCAGCGGGGCGGGTCGGCGGGACAGGGCCCGCAGGAATCTGCGCGGCCCACCCGTCATGTCGAGCTCTCCCCGTTCGCTCACCTTGGACAACAAGGATGGGGCCACGTGTGGCCTGCGGCAAGCGGTCCTCGTGGTACCGATGGCGCCGTGCGCGCAGTACTTTGGTACTGGCTCAGACCCCTCCCGACCCGCCTCCACCGCCGACGAGCGCCCGCAGCGAGGGGATCCGGTGACGGCCGGAGAACGCGTGGCTCGCGGACGGCTCGGCGACGTCTTCGATCTGCCGGCCGAGCAGCCCCATGCGCACCTTGCTGCCGCCCTCCGCCTTCGCCGCGTAGAGCCCGGCGTCAGCCGAGGCGATGAGCTCGGTTGCCGTCTTGCCGTCGCCCGGGTGGGTGGCGATCCCGATCGAGGTGCCCACCGGGAGCGGCGTCCGGCCGTCGGCGGTGAACGGGTGGGCGTGGAAGGCAACCAGGACTCGCTCGGCCACGCCAGCCGCCTGGTACGCCGTGGTCTCCGGGAGGATGAGGGCGAACTCGTCGCCGCCGTACCGGGCCGCCACATCGCTCCCCCGGAGGCTCGCCCTGATCGTCTCCGCGACGTAGACCAGGACACGGTCGCCGTAGACGTGCCCCAGGGTGTCGTTGACGAGCTTGAAGTCGTCGAGGTCGAGCATCACGACCGACACCGGGCGGCGCGTTCGCACCGCCCGCACCACCTCTTCGGACAGCCGCTCATGGAGGTACCGGTGGTTGAAGAACCCGGTCAGCGGATCACGGTCGGCGAGGTTGCGGGCGGCCTCGTACACGCGGGCGTTGTCGAGCGCCATGGCCGCCTCGTGGGCCATCGTTGCGGGCGAGGGTGATCTTCCCCGGATCGTCCGTCGGGCGGCCGGACGAGGTGATCTCCACCACGCCGATCGCCTCGCCCTTCGCGACCAGGGGCAGCATGATCAGGCCGCGCATCCCCTCGTGCCGGAGCTCCGCGACCTCGGCCTGGTCGGCGTCCGGGTCCTCCGCGTCGACCATCGCGATCACGCCGTCCGCGAGCACGCGCGCCGTGAGCGGGTAGTCGGCGAGCGAGTAGAAGTCGGCGATCGAGTCCCGGCACCCCTGCGGATGGCAGCCGAGGGTCCGGACGCGGTTCCCCGCGCGGTCCCAGTCGCTGATCTGGGCGCGCTCGGCGCCCACCGCCCGGGCGAGGTGCTCGGCCATCAGCGTGGCGACGTCCTTGGGGTCGAGCGAGCGCGACAGCGCCGAGCTCATGTCCAGCAGCTGGCGCAGCTCGGCCGCGAGGCGACGGGTCTCCGCGAGGTGTGCCGCGCCGGCGAACGCCGTGGCGGCCTGGTCGGCGAGGATCATGAGCAGCCGCAGGTCGTCATCGTCGAAGCCGCGCAGCCCGAGCTTCGAGAGCGTGATCACGCCCAGCAGCCGGTCGTCGTGGCGCATCGGGACCACGAGCATTGACTCGTCCACGTCGTCGGTCCCCGGGATGGTCATCCCGCGCGGGTCCCGCCGCGCGTCGTCGACTCGCAGCGGCGTGCCCTCGCGGGCGACCCAGCCGGTGAACCCCTCGCCGACTCGCGTCTTGAGGATGTCGACGTCGACCTTCTCGTACGCGCCGAAGCGGCCCTCGAACGCAACGGGCGTCAGGCCCTCGCCGTCGAGGAGGTACACGCGGGCGTTGTGGTACGGGATGACCCGCCGGATCTCCTCGACCACCGCGAGGCCGACGTCGCTGGGCTCGATGCCCGCGCTCATCCGGCGGGCGGCCTGGCCCAGAACCTGCAGCTGCGCCTCGAGGCGGGACTCCTTGGAGCGGGCGCGGCCGATCAGGGAGCCCGTCGTGAGGAGCGTGCCGCCAATGGTGAAGTCCAGCACCACGACGATCTCGGTCGGGTTCGCCGGCCCGCCCGTCGTGAACCACGACGCGATGCCGAGCCCGAGAGTCACGAGCCCGCCGACTAGGGCGAGCGCGTGGAGTGCGGATGGCACCGACCGAACCGAGCGGTCGGCCGTTGGGGCCGCGGGCGTGGCCTGGCGATGGATCACGCCGGAATCGTGTCGATTCTTCACACTTCTCGACAGTCACCGAAGGTACTCCCCGCCCGTGTGACCCTCGCCATCGGCGCGCGGGGACAAGGGATGACATGCGATTGCGTTCGGGTGACCCAACTACCGCCAAACCCCCTCGGTGTGAGGCGTGTGCTAGGCTCCCGCGCATGTCAACCGATGTGGGGCAGGGCGCAGCTGGCGAGCCTGGTGCCGAGGGCAGTAGACACATGCGACGGGCCGTCATCGGTTCGTCGCGGCGGCGCCGTTCGCCACTCCTTGCGGCCGTCCTGTCCTTCATCTGGCCGGGCCTCGGCGAGCTCTATCTTGGATGGCGCGTGCGCGCGGCCGTCTTCGTGCTGCCCACGTTGGCGGCGGCGGTCTGGCTGGTCATCCAGGCGAAGGACGGGCTGGCCGGGCTGGCGTTCTCGATGCTCAACGCGGGCACCGCGGGGACCCTCCTCGGCCTCGTCGTCCTGACTGGCGTCCTGCGCGTCGTCTCGATCGCAGACACCTATCTGCTCACGCGAAGCCCCGCTTCTTCGCGCCCCTCAACCACTGCGGCAATCGCGCTCCTCATTATCGCGTCGCTGGCCGCGCACGGGCTCGCGTCGTGGTACGGGTACTCCTTCGTGGCTGCAGACCAGCAGATGTTCGGCGGCGATGTGCCAGCGGGCACTCCGGGCCCGGCCGGAATGTCCGCCGGGGCGTCGCCCAGCGCGTCGCCCAGCGGCAGCCTCAACCCGTTCACCGGTCAGCTGCCGCCGCCGGACAGCGCCACCTCTCGCATCACGATCCTGCTCCTCGGCGCGGACAGCGGCCTCGGCTACGACCACGCCCTGACTGACTCGCAGATCGTGGTGAGCATCGACCCGGTCAAGAAGACCGTCGTCATGGCGAGCGTGCCCCGCGACCTCGCGCAGTTCCCGATGTACAGCGGCGGCACATTCAGCGGGAAGATCAACTCGCTGATGACAGTGGCCGCGGCCGACCCTCGCCGGTACCCGGACGGCGGCATCGGGACCCTGGCCCATGAGATCGGCTTCCTTCTTGGGGTCAAGATCAGCTATTTCGCCTTCGTCAACCTGCAGGGGTTCGAGAATCTCATCAACGCCGTCGGTGGCGTGGACGTCGTGAACCCCGCCGACATTAGCGACCCAGGCTACATCTTCCCAGATCACTCTATTGGGTTCTTCCTGAAAGCCGGACCCCAACACCTCGATGCGCGGATCGGCCTCGCGTTCGTCCGCACCCGCAAGGGCGTCGGCGACAACGACTACACGCGCGCCCGCCGCCAGCAGCTCATCCTCCAAGCGATCCGTCAGAAACTGCTTTCGCCGGCGACGCTGCCGCGGATCCCGGCCATCCTCGACGCGCTGGCGCAGACTATCCGCACCGACTTCCCGGCCTCGCGGATCAAGGCGATGGTGCAGGTTTCACAGGACATCCCAGATACGGCGATCACCAAGATCGTGCTTGGCCCGCCCTTCGCCACGAACCCACCGATGAGCGAGACGGGGGGTGTGTGGCTGCTGCGGCCGGTGATGGCGAAGATCGAGGCGTGGTCTGTCATGGTCTTCGGAGCTGACTCCGCCTACTACGTGGCCAAGCCGTTGAGCCCGTCGCCGTCGCAGTGACTGCGCGGTACGAAAGCCGTCGCACCCCGAGCCGTCCGCGAGTCTGAGCGGATCGACACCGCGCTCCAGCCATCATGGCTCGCCGGCCGTGTCTGCCTCTGAGAGATCTCGGGGCGCCAGCCCTTTCATCGCGTCGGCCCTCGCGGCTCCTAGCGTCCCGATCCGCCGATCCCTCGCCGGTTGAGTCGCGTCAGGGTCAGGAGCGCCCCCCGCGCGCACGGCTCACGCCGCGAACGCCCGGCCCGGGCCGGCGCACGCGCACGCCACC
>JAJXUG010000105.1 GCA_021783095.1 Chloroflexota bacterium
GGACCCGAGAGCCCGCACGTTCTTCCCGGACTGGGAGGCGAACATGCGGGACTCGGTGGCCGCGCTTCGCGGCGAGGCCGGCCGGAACCCGTACGACCGGTCGCTGTCCGACCTGGTGGGCCTGCTCTCCACCCGCAGCGAGGAGTTCCGCGTCGCGTGGGCGAGCCACGACGTCCGGTTCCACCGATCGGGCACCAAGCGGATCCGCCATCCGCTGGTCGGCGACATCATCCTGTCGTACGAGCGCCTGGAGCTCCCTGCCGACCCCGGGCTCGCGCTGGTGACGTACTCGGCGGAGCCGGGGTCGCCGTCAGAGGAGGCGCTCCGCGAGCTCGCCGCGTGGGCGGCGACCCGCACCCGGCTCGCGACCGCCGCCGCCGAGGGATCGCGCGGGGGCTGATCTCTGGCCTTCGCGGTCGCGGCGCGCGCCGGCCGCTGACCGCCCGCGACGACCGGCCCGTGGCCGTGCGCTGGTGCGCGAGTGGACGCTCCGTCGGGGAATCCATGTGGACACTCTGATGTGGTAGCGTGACCACATGATCGAAGTCGGCATCCGCGAGCTCAAGTCGCACCTCTCGGAGTACCTCGAGCGGGCTGCGCGCGGCGAGGTCGTCCGGGTGACCGACCGCGGACGGCCCAAGGCCGTTCTCGGGCCGCTCCTGGGGCCATCCCGAGTCGAGGACGGGATCCGCTCAGGGTGGATCACGCCCGGAAGCGGCGCCCAGCTCGTCCCCGTGCGGCGGTCAGCCTCGCAACGCCGCGTTCTGGACGCCATCACCGAGGATCGCGGCGAGTGACCACGTACGTGGACTCAAGCGCGCTCCTGAAGCGCTACGTCGCAGAGGCGGACTCGGACGTGGCCGACGCCGTGCTCGCCGCCGACGCCACGCTCGTGACGGCCCGCCACACGGTCGTCGAGGTCCGCCGGAACCTTGCCCGCCTGCTCGGCGGAGACGACCTGGCGCGTGCCCGCGCCGCCTTCGTGGCGGACCTGGGCTCCGTCGCGATCATCGAGCTCGACGCGGACACCTGCCAGGCAGCGGCAGCCATCGCGGAGTCGTCGGGGGTGCGGACGCTTGACGCCCTGCACCTCGCGGCAGCGCGTCGCGTCGCCGAGCCCGGCATGCGGTTCCTGACCTTCGACACCCGGCAGGCGCAGGCCGCCCGGGCACTCGGCCTCGAGGTGGTGCCCGCCTGACTGCGCCGGGCGCGCCCGCGATCTGGCTGGAGCTGGCGCCCCCGGACGGACGCCGGGGGCTCGGAAAGCAGAGCGTTCGACGCGCTCGCCTGGTACAGCCCCGCCGAGCGCCTCGCTACACTCCTCGGACCACCACCAGCGTTGCGACGCTCGCCAGATTCCGCCTGATCATGCCCAGGGCGTGGCCTCCAGGGTCCGGTTCGGGGCCGTCGTCGCGCCGGACACCGGGCTGGCCGACGCTCTCGCGCTCGGCTGGATCGTCGCCGGCGCCGCGACCCGCGGGCTCGCCGGCGCCGCGCCCTCGCTCGGCGGAGGCACGGAGACCGAGGGCGCTGCACTCGACTGGCAGGCCGCAAGAAGGATGGTCGCCGCAAGAGCGGCAACGTTACGGGACGCTGGGGAGACCCGACCTTGAAGTTTGGGGGGCATCACATGTCCCCTCAGACGCCACTGCGACGTCAACCCTGACGAGACGGCCGAGCAAGGGCAAGTGCCGCGGGGAGGTGAACGACATCCGACGGACACACTCGGTACCGGCGGTCGACGTTCTCTCGGGATGGAGATGCGGCGACTGGTCCTCGTCGATGCGGGCCTTCTCGCGTCCGCGCGGTCCTTCGCTCGCCTCCCTCCGTGGGACGTGCCGGCCGGTGTCGTCCGCCGCCGGCGTCAGCCCGACAGTCCCCGGCATGCCTCGGGCGCTCATCCCTCGATCACGTACTTCTGGTCGCCGATTCGAACCTCGACGGACCCCTCTCCGCCGAAGCGCACGCTCGCCGTGGCCCCTCGCTCGAGGTGTCGGACCGTGCAGACGTGGTCCTCGTCACCCCGCGGCCCGAGGCAGACAGGCGGGCTGTCTTGGCCGAGGAACACGGAGACGTCATCGACGGCCGTCGTGCCATCGTTGCGGATGGTCACGGTGACGACGGTGTGGCCAGATCCGTTGCCCGGCGTGGTCTCCGACGCCCGCGACTTCGTGATCGTGAGCTTCACCGCGCCGGCCGGGACGAGGAACGTCCTCGACCCGGCGGTCTGGACGAACGCGCGACCGTTCCAGCCGTACGTGCGCGTCTGGTAGGTGCCGTAGATGAGGTACGGCCCGGGAAGGGTCGACCCGTAGTCGCCGACGTGGACTCGGATCTGTCCGCCGGGTCCGCGGTCGATCCCGAAGACGCGCCAGATCGCTTCGCGATCCATCGCGGACGGCCACGCCTGGCGGACGACGGAGCCGATCGTCTCGAAGCCGCCGTCGGGCCGCGGTCGGAAGACGAGGACCTGCCCTTCCGACCCCTGAGTCGGCTGGCACATGATGATCGCGACGATCTCCGTCGTTCCGTCGTGGTCCACGTCGACCCGGACCACGTCCTCGATCCATGTGCTGTCCCACCAGTCGCGGGACGCTCCGCGCGGGAACGCCGATCCCCCGTTGAACGCGACCGCGCCCTGCGCGCACCCACCGAGACCAGCGATCTCGACGGGAAGAGGAGGCAGCACGAGCGTCGCGCTCGCGATCGGCAGCAGCCCGATCGGGATGGTCAGCCGGTCACCCACCCGGATCAGAGAGCGGTCCGTGACCTGGGGGTTCGCGGCGAGGAGCTGCTCGATCGAGAGACCGGTTCGCTCGGCCAGGCCCGAGAGCGTGTCTCCCGCGACGACGACGTGCGTCGTCGTGACCACGTGGGCCGAGGCCGTCGATGTCGGCGTCGCGGCCTCCGTTGCGCCCGGGGTCTGCACCGGAGCCGTCGTCGGAGTCGCGGTCGGCCGGTCGGGGACGACGCTCGGAGCGAGGGTGGACGACGCAACCGGTTGGCTCGACGGAGACTCGACGCTCGTGGGCGCAGTCGATCCGCAGGCCGCGAGAAGGACCCCGACCGCGAGTACGAGGACGTGCGGCAACCCCGAGCGCTGGACGAGGGAGTGGCGGATCGTACTCATAACGTTTCCCCCGGGACGCCGGGCGACCTCGATGCCAGGTAGACGGTCCACGACGTCGGACTGTCGCGCCAGAGGCGAACCGACTTCTCGTGGTCGCGGCGAGAGCGACGGGCGGACGTCCGCGGCACCAGGCAGCCCGAACCTGCCGGTAGCTGCACGCAGACAAAGTGATCCTTGGACGGACGCGAAGCCACCGATGGGCTCCCGCCATGGCTGGGCACCGGACACTTTGCGCGATTCGCCTGGCGCATCAATCCGCCTCGCGCCGTCGAGGCTCCATCAAGTAGCCGGGCATCGACGTCGTTCGACAGTCGCGAGAACATTGGCACGCGAGCGGCCTCGCCGACGCGACGGACGGCTACTCTGGCGCCGACATCAGCGCGATCTGCGAAGCAGCCGCGCTCTCGACCGCGAGGGCCGCGATCTCGGCCGGGGAGAGGCTGGCGATCACGACCGACCGCCTGCTGGGACAGGCGCAGCGGACACCCCCCTCGCTCTCTGCCGAGCAGGTGCGCCAGCACGAGGCACTACGGGCCGCCTTCGCGCGGTAGCGATTCCAGGGCGGCCAGGGCAGACGTGTCGCGGGAGACTGGGTCCAACTACTCGGGCGCGGGCTACAGGCCAAGCGCGGAAGGAGTCGCCGTCGCCCGGCGTCCCGTTCAGTCCGTCCATGAGACGCGCCACACCGTCCAGGGGAGCCGGCTCGCGTCGCCCATGACGACACGGTAGACGTGGGACTCCAGGCGGTGGAGGCCGTCGGCTTGGTGGTCGCTGCGGGTGAAGTCGAGGACGTGGAGCGTCCCGCGCCTGAACTCCCTGCGCAGATCCCTCTCGAGGTCCTCCGGGTCGGGCACGAGCTGCACGGCCACGTACGTGACATGCATGGGCGGCTGGCAATCACCGTCGCACACGTGCGGCGGGGGCAGCTTCTCCGGCACGGCGGAGAACACGACCCCGACGTCGGCCCGGCGCATCAGGAAGCCGCTCCCGTAGCCCGCGGGGTGCAGCCCCGAGGGCGTATGGACGGTGGGGATGCGCCCGCTTGAGATGGCCTTACGGATTGTGGCCTTCGAGCGGCGCGTCAGCTCCGCCGCCTCCGCGATGCTCACGACGTCCTTGGTGGACGGGTGGACCTGGAACACCATGGCGGGCGCACGGGGCCGGTCGGGCCGCGGCCCGTGTCCCCTGTTCCCC
Organism: Chloroflexota bacterium; assembly: GCA_021783095.1. Taxonomy (GTDB): domain Bacteria; phylum Chloroflexota; class Limnocylindria; order Limnocylindrales; family CSP1-4; genus CAIXZV01. The sequence goes on from JAJXUG010000105.1 coordinate 4,325, forward strand.
GACGGGTTGCCGTAGGCGATGGTGATGGGGAACGCGCGTCGCGACTTCGAGCGCGTCGAGCGGTCGACGGACATGAGCGTGCGCTTGAAGTCCGCGCGGAGCTCCTGGAGGCCCGGGCCGTTTGCTGGGCCGGCGGCCGACGCCGAGGCAGAGGTCGTTCGCCGCGTCCGCGAGATGGTCCTGCCGCCGGAGGCGGGCGAGGAGGCCCGCGAGCTGCTCCGCAAGCGCCTGGCCCTGCCGTCGAGGGGCCTCGCCGACGAGTCCCGGGCGAAGATCGAGAAGCGCATCAGGAACCTTAAGCAGCTCTTCGAATGGGACGAGATCGATGAGGCCGAGTACCTCGCGAAGGTCAACGCCGCCCGAGCGGAGCTGGCGCTGCTCCCGGACCACGACAAGATGCGGAGCTTCGACGAGGTCGCCCAGCTTGTGGCGTCGCTTCCCGCCAGCCTCGACGCCGCGACCCCGGACCAGGCCAAGCAGCTCATCGCCATGGTGGTCGAGGAGGTGACCACGATGGATCGCGTGGTCGACGAGATCCGCCTGAGGCCGCAGGGCGATGCCGTTCTTCGCCTCGCCGGTCCCCGTTTTGGTTTTGGCGCCCCCGGACGGACGCCGGGGCACACGAGGCAAAGCGGCTGACGCGCTCGGCTGGTACGCGGCGGAGCCAAGGACGAGGATCGTGGCCGTCGACGGGTAGACTGCGCAGCGAAGGCAC
>JAJXUG010000106.1 GCA_021783095.1 Chloroflexota bacterium
CACGCCACCGCGCGCGGCGACCCCTGCACGACTCAGCCGCCGGCGCGCGGCGGGGGCCCCGCGCCGCAGCGGGCGCTAGGATGGCCGTGCCTCGCACGGAGACGGAGGGCGGCGAGGCGTGCGGCCCGCCGCCCGGCCCGTCCCCAGGCGACATGCACCGCTCCCAATCGTGACCCGGAGGCCCGATGCCGCTGCTCCCCGACCCGCATCCGTTCGACGCCAAGGCTGCCGACTGGGACAGCCCTGTTCACGTCGAGCGCGCCATCGCCGTCGCGCGCTCCATCCGGTCCGCCGTGCCGGTCACGCGCGCCACCCGCGTCATCGAGGTGGGCGCGGGGACGGGCCTGCTCGCAAGGGCGCTGGCGCCCCACGTCGGCTCGGTTCTGATCACGGACCCGTCCACCGGGATGCTCCGCGTGGCGGACGAGGCACTGGCGGCACACGGCATCACCAACGCTCGGACACGCCGTTTCGACCTCGGGGCCGACCCGGTGCCGGGCGAGCGCTTCGATCTCGCCGTCAGCCTGATGGCCCTGCACCACGTGCTCGACACGGATGCCGCGCTCGCGCGCCTCGCCGCGCTGCTGGAACCCGGCGGCTGGCTTGCGGTGGCGGATCTCGATGCCGAGGACGGCTCCTTCCACGTCGACCCCGAGGAGCGTGCGATCGTGCTGCCCGGGTACGACCGAGATCAGCTCGGGGCGCGAGCGGTGGCGACAGGCTTCGTCGACGTCGCGTTCTCTGACGTCTGGCAGATCCCGAAGAACGACCGTGTCTACCAGGTGTTCCTGCTCGTGGCACGCCGTCCGTAGCCCCGCGCGCGCTCGCTCCCGCCTGGCCGCGGGCACCCACCCTGCATCGTCCTCATGCATACTGCCCGGGTCACCATCCCAGGAGGTCCTTCGTGAGCGTCGGCACCCCGTTCCATCCCCGTGCCGCGGCCCTGAACCGCAAGATGCAGTGGCGCGAGTGGTCCGGCTACTGGGCGTCGTCGGTCTACGCGGACTTCCACGACATCGAGTACAACGCGATCCGCGAGGCCGCCGCGGTCATCGACGTCAGCCCCCTCTACAAGTACCGGCTGACTGGCCCGGACGCCCTGCGGCTCACGGACCGCGTCATCACCCGCGACGCGACGAAGCTCGCCGTCGGGCAGGTGTACTACACGCCGTGGTGCGACGAGCACGGCAAGGTGATCGACGACGGGACGGTGCACCGCGTCGGCGAGCACGAGATCCGCTGGACCGCGGCGGATCCGCAGTTCCGCTGGCTGGCGCTCAACGCCGCCGGGCTCGACGTGACGGTCGAGGACGTCTCGGAGTCGGTCGCGACGCTGGCCCTCCAGGGCCCGTTCAGCCGGGCCGTCCTCGAGGCGGCGACGGGCGAGAGCTTCGCGGACCTGCGCTACTTCCGGCGCCGCGCCAGCCAGATTGCCGGCGTGGCGATCGATGTCAGCCGGACCGGCTACACCGGCGATCTGGGCTACGAGCTGTGGATCCCCGCGGATGCGGCACCGGACGTCTGGGACCGGCTCTTCGCGGTCGGCAAGGCGTACGCCATCCGGCCCGCCGGCATGCTGGCGCTCGACGTCGTCCGGCTCGAGGCGGGCCTCGTCCTGCTCGAGGTCGACTACACGTCGGCCCGCCACGCCATGAACCCCGAGCAGAACTACAGCCCGGCCGAGATCGGCCTCGGGCGCCTCGTCAACCTCGAGAAGGCCGACTTCGTGGGCAGGCGCGCGCTCGCCGCGGAGGCCGCCGCCGGCGGTCCAGCCCGACGCCTCGTCGGCCTCCAGCTCGACTGGTACGACATCGAGGCCCTGTTCGACGCCCAGGGCCTGCCGCCCGCCGTCTCGCCCACCGTCGACCGCTCGCCGGTGCCGGTGTTCGCCGGGGGCGGCCAGGTCGGCAGGGCGACCTCCCACGGCTGGAGCCCGATCCTCAAGCAGGCCATCGCGCTCGCCTCGGTGCCCCCGCGGTTCGAGCGGACGGGGACGCGCCTCGGGGTCGAGTGGACCGTGGAGGGGCGGCGCGGGCGGGTTGGCGCGACGGTCGTGGAGCTGCCGTTCCTCGACCTCGAGCGCAAGCGCGCATGACCGGCCCCGATCCGCTCCCCGGCCCCCACGAGGGGGCGTGGGCCGCGTTCGACGCGCTGGTCGCCGAGCGCCTGCCCCAGTGGGCCGAGGAGCTCATCGCGTACCTCGCGATCCCCTCGGAAGGCGGGGACGCGGCGTCGCTGGCCGACGCCGCCGCATGGACCGCCGCCCGGCTCGCCCGCGCCGGCGCCGCCGTGGAGGTCATCGCGCTCGATGGCGTCCCCCCGCTCGTCGTGGGCGAGCTGGGCGAGGGGCCGCGCACCATCACCGCCGTCCAGCACTACGACGTCCAGCCGGCCGAGCCGTTCGAGCTGTGGACGACACCACCCTATGCGCCCCACGTCCGCGACGGGCGGGTGTGGGCGCGTGGCGCCACCGACAACAAGGGCGAGTTCCTGCCCCGCCTCTGGGCGCTCGAGGCCTATCGCGACGCGATCGGCCCGCTCCCCTGCCGGGTCCGGTTCCTCGTCGAGGGCCAGGAGGAGACCGGTTCGGGCGGGCTCGACGACCTGCTCGACCAGGCACCGCGGCTGCGCGAGGCCGACGCCGCGCTGATCGAGGGCGGCGGGCTCGACCTGAACGGGCGCCCGGGCGTCGTCGGCGGCGGCAAGGGCATCGTGGTATTCGAGCTGTTCGCCAAGACGATGGCCCACGACGCGCACTCGAGCCTCTCGGTCCTGCTCCACAACGCGGGGCACCGGCTGATCGCCGCCCTGGCGACGTTCTGGGACGCGGAGGGCCGCCCCGCGATCGCCGGCCTCGACGCGGGCAGGCGCCCGCCGACCCCAGCGCAGCTGGACGTGATCGCGGCGCAGGACCAGCAGGATCTCGCGGACATCCGGGCAGACTGGGCGGTGGAGCGCTTCATCGGCGGGCTCGACGGCGTGGCCGCGATGGAGGCGCTGACCTTCCAGACCACGCTCAACCTCCAGGGTCTGTGGGCCGGCCACACTGAGCCGACGCCCAAGACCGTGACGCCGGCCGAGGCGCATGCCCGCCTCGACGTGCGGATCGTCCCGGACCAGCGGCCCGACGAGGTCCTCGCCGCCGTCCGCCGGCACCTCGACGCGCACGGGTTCGCCGACGTCGATATCCGCAAGCGCGAGGGCGAGCCCGCCTGGTGGACCCCGCCCGACCACGTCGTGGTGACGACGGCTGCGGCCGTGTCGACCGAGGTGGCCGGTCAGGAGACCACGCTGGGCGTGTCGATGGCCGGGACAGTCCCGATGGCGCAGGTCTGCGCCCGGCACCGCGTCCCGTGCACCACGCTGGGCGCCGGCCGGGCGGACTGCCGGGCCCACGCTCCCGACGAGAACATCCGCCTCGACGACCTCGCGGCGGCGGCCAAGATGATGGGCCGCTTCGTGGCGGCGTTCGCGCGGCTGCCCGAGGTGCCACGGGTCCCCTGACGCTTGCGGGTCCTGTCCGACGGCGACGGGCGACGCGCGCCCGGCTCTACCGCTGGCAACGGACCGCGGCCCGCCCAGGGCGCTAGGGCCCGACGACCTTCGCCCCGCCGGTCGTGGTCACGGACTGCGCCACCGGCGCCACCGCGAGGGTGATGACCGAGCCGCTGTCGGCGGTGCCGGTCAGCTGCTGGACCACCTTGAGGGTCGCCCTGGCGCCCCCGGCCGCACGGATCAAGCCTGTGTCCGCCGTCAGCTCGCCCAGCTGGGCATCCGAGCCACCGAGCGCCGTGACGGTGAGCTGCTTCACGGTGCCGATCGCGCGCAGCACCGCCCCGCCCGAGACCGACACGGTCATCGAGGAGGCCGTGACCTCCATCGTGCCCTGCGAGCCGCCGTCGAGGGAGAGCGAGGTCACGACGGGCGACGTGATCCGCACGGTGACGGGCTTGGCCGACACGAACCCGGGCGCCGCGACGCCGACCGCGAGGTCCGTGCCGGCCAGGTCGGTGGTGACCAGGGGGAGGAGGTTCGCGGCGGCCTCGATCTGGACCTCGACCCCGGTGCCCGACGCCAGGACCACGTTGAGCGGGCCGTCCACGCTGACCGACGTGAACCGGCCGACCTGTCGCACCTCGGTCTTGGTGTCGCCGGAGGCTGGGACGGAGGTCGGCGAGGCGATCGGGCCCATGCAGCCGCTCGCCGCGAGCGCGGTGCCCGCGGCCAACAGGACGATACCGGCGAGGGCGCGGCGATGCGTTCGGGAGGACAAGGTTTCGGGCTCCAATTCCACGGACGCAGTCTCGAGGATGCACTGCGTCGACCCGTGGGCGGAGGGCCGGAGGGGGCACCGCTGCGGGCCGCAGGTCCGTGGATCGGGGGGCGACTCGGCACCAGCGGCTCGCCGTCGAGCCACTCCGGGCGCGAGCCCTACGCGCCGACGCGCGCCAGCGCAGCTCCCAGCGTGACGGACGTCGCCTGGTCGAGGCCCGTGGTGACCATCAGCCAGCTCGGCGTGCTGCCGCGCGCCGCGACGATCGCGTAGCCGCCGGCGTCGGTCGTGACGAGCGTGCCGCTCAGCGCGCCGAATGCGGCGCTGCCCGTGTCGGTCCCCGCGGGGACGCAGCCGCTGCCGTCCGTGCAGAACGAGCCCTCGGAGAGTGTCAGCGTGGCGCCGCCCGGACCCTTGTAGCTCACCAGCAGCTTGCCGCCGTTCGCCAGCCGGTAGGAGCCTCCCGTGAGGATCCAGCCCCTGGGCAGGACCGCGCAGTAGACGTCCCAGCTGACCGAATTGGCCATGCCGGACCAGAACGACTTGTTGTCGCCCTCCGGCTGACAGGGCGAGGCCGCGGCGTCCGCCGACGCGGACGCGGACGGCGCGGCGCTGTCGGTCGGCGCCTCGGCCGAGGGATCGGGCGCGGGTGTCGCGTCAGCGCTCGGGCCGGACGTGTCCGTCGGCGTGGACGAGGCCGGCGACGCGGTGCCCGTGGACGCCCCGCTCGGCGCCGCGCTCGGC
>JAJXUG010000016.1 GCA_021783095.1 Chloroflexota bacterium
CGAAGTACTTGTCGCCCTTGCCGAACTGCTCGACCGCGGTCTTCTCGTCGGGGTTGTTCATGAAGTTGACATAGCGCTTGAGGATCTCGGGGTCGAACTCGAGCGTCTCCTTGAGCACCCGCCGGTACCCCGCGTTGTCCTCGTCGCGGAGCATGTGCATGAACGCGCTGTTGTAGACGCGGTGCATGCCGAGCGTGCGGACGAAGTAGCCCTCAAGGAGCCAGAAGGCCTCGGCGAGGAGCAGCGTGTCGGGCACCTCCGCGGCGACCCGGTCCACGACCTCGCGCCAGAACTCGCCGGGCATCGCGGCGTCGAACTCCTCGGCCGTCATCGTCCCGAACTCGGCGCGCGACGGGATGGCGCCGCCGCCCTCGCCTGGCGCAGGGAACCACAGCCGCCGGACGTGCTTGCGGGCGAGGACCATCGCGGCGTCGAACCGGATCACCGGGAACCGCCGCGCGACCGCCAGGATCGCCTGGACCACCTGCTCCCGGACGACGGCCTGGCTGAAGTCCAGCTGCGCCGTGTCGTTCCACGGGAAGCTCGTGCCGTCGTTGCCGTGGTAGATGTACCGCTGCTCGCCGGTCCAGCGGTTGCGCCACTCGAAGGTGACCGCGGCGTCCGAGTTGTCCCAGTAGTGGTCCTCGAGCCGGACCTCGAGGCTGCCGTAGTCGGCCAGGTTCTCGCCGTTGTAGGTGTAGGCCGGGTAGGGCGGCTCGGGGATCGAGAGGAACCACTCCGGGTGCTCGGCAACCCAGTGCGAGTCGATGCCCATGTGGTTGGGCACCATGTCGGACGCGAGGCGGATCCCGCGCTGCCACGCCTTGTGGCGAAGCGCCTCCCAGGCCGGCTCGCCGCCCAGGTCGTCGGCGATGCGGTAGTCGTCGAGCGAGTAGGCCGAGGCGGCCGCGTCGGGGTTGCCGCGCCAGGCCTTGATGCGCTGGCTGGCCCGGCTCCGCTGCCACAGGCCGATGAGCCACAGCCCGGTGATGCCCCACCCGGCGAGCCGGTCGAGCTCCTCGTCCGGGATGGCGTCGAGCGTGTGGATCTCGCGCTGGTACGTCCGCGAGAGCTGGTCGAGCCAGACGTGGGTGCTCTTGGCGACGAGCACCAGGCGCGGCATCCAGGCGGAGTCGCTCGAGAAGCGCTCCGGCTCCGCGTCGAGCCCGGCGAGGTCCGCGACATCGGCCCGGCCCCCGGCATCGCCCGCCCCGCCCCCGCCGAATCGCAGGTGCAGGCCGCGCTCCTCCTCGGCGATCACATCGAGCGTGAGCAGCATGCGGTCCAGCAGGCCGAGCAGCCTGTCGCCCAGCAGCGCGCTCCAGGTGTCGCGGACGTAGCGCAGCTGGCCGGCGAGCGAGGTCGGGTGGGCCCGCGCGGGCGCCCGCAGGAGCTCGACGAGGGTCTCGCCGTTGGGGCCGATGGGCCGGCGGGCCGCGTGGTAGGCCTCCAGCGCGAGCATCGAGGCGTCGCGCTCCTCGCGGGGGAGCGGGGAGTCGTCGACCAGCGGCCAGAGCGGGCGCGCGGCGGGGTTCTCGTTCGCGATCCGGACGAGCAGCAGCTCTTCGAGGCGGACGGGCTCTGTCGCGTCCTCGACGTCGGGGAACTCGCCGGCCACCGCGTCGAGCAGCTCGGCGAGGTCCTCGTCGCCCAGTGCCTCGCCCACGGCTGAGGTGGAGGCCGGCATGCCGGCCGTCGGGTCCAGCTCAGCCGCGCGCTCGACGAGGAGGTGGAAGATCTCGTGGAGGAGCTCGAGCGCGGCCAGTTCGCCGGCCTGGGCCGAGGGTGCCCCGGGCGGCAGCGTCGCGTTGAGGGCCGCCACGACGCGGCGCGCGGCCGGCAGGTTGGCGGCCAGTCGCCGGCGCGCGGCTCCCGCGGCCGTCTCCGGGCCGCCGGTCCCGGTCCCGTTCGTTGGGGCGTCTAGGCGAAACCGACGTCGAGCGGTCCGCGAGAGGGGCAGCGCACGCATGGCCGAAGTGTCGCACCTCGGGCGGCGGCGCGGCAGGGGTGCGTTGCGGCCGGGCTGGTCGTCAGCGCCGGCTCGTGGTCACGTCTGGCCGTCCTTCGACGCCCCGCCGGCCACACGCTCGAGCGCCCGGCGCAGCAGCTCGAAGGCCGCGGGGTCGAACTCGTAGGTCCACTCGCGCAGGCGCTCCGGACGCTGGAAGCGCCCCTCGAGGCCGAGCGCCATCGCCTCGCGCGAGAGCAGGACCAGGTCCGCCTCGCGGTCCACGAGATCCAGCTCGGCCTCGGTGTGGGCGACCGCGGACAGCACGCGCACGTCGCTCGAGCCCGAGAGCTGGAGCACCTCGGCGATGTTCTCGACGCCCCGCTGCGAACCGCACACGACGCCCACCTTGGAGCCCGCGCGCAGCTGGCTGATCTCGTGCACCAGGGACATGTAGCCGGGCCCGACGAGCATCGCGACCACCGGCACCCTGCCGGCGACGTAGGCCTGCGCCTCGTCGGCGTGGAACGTCGTGGTTGCGACCAGGTCGTAGTGGTAGCGCTCGAGGCGGTCGGGGAGGTCGTCGAGGAGGACCGGGATGACCTCGAGGCGCTCCGGGAACGCCTCGGTGATCCGCTCCGCATCGACGGCCGCGTCGGCGCTGGTGCACTCCGCGAACAGGATGCGCAGGTGCGGGCCCGGTCGCTTGCGCTCGGTCGCGGCCGTGAACGTGGCCTGCGCGACCTCGTCGGGGGCGAAGCCCAGCTGCGCGGCCCGGCGCAGGGTCTCGGCCACGATGCCCGCCAGCGCTTCGGACCCGCGACGGACCGGCGGCCGGTCGACGACCCGGGTGCCCGCCCCGTGGCGCCCCTCGACGTACCCGCCGTCGGCGAGCCGGCGATACACGGCGCGGATCGTGTTGGGGTTGACGCGCAGCGCGGCGCCGAGCTCGCGGACCGGCGGCAGGCGTGTGCCGGGCTGAAGGCGCCCCGACTCGATCTGGTAGGCGAGCTGCCAGAAGATCTGGGTGGAGATCGGGACGTCCGAGTCGCGCTCGATGTCCAGCGCATGCCGAGAAGCCGCCATCGGCCCTGCGAGGGTTGCAGCGGAGGGTCCAGATGGGGCCGAACCGGCGGCGGAAAGGCCTGCGGTCGCGTGACCTTCGGTCGTCTGGGAGGGGCCGTTTCGGCTCGTTGACATAGTTGACTAGTCCAACTAATCTCTGACTTGGCCTAGCTGACTATACCAATGCACAGCCCCGCAGCTGAGCCGGAAGCGAGCGCACCCGTGGAACTCCTCATCTTCGCCATCGTCGTCATCTTCCTCCTTGGCGCCTTCAGCGCGCTGGCCTCCGAAGTCGGCGTGGACTCCCGAGACATCTCCGACGATCCCCACCGCTCCACGTACCCGGTGTCCATGTCCTAGCCGCCTCCCCACCAACCGCGACGGTCTCGGGCGTCGACCCTCCCCCTCCTTCCGACGCTCGTGACTCTGGCCCCCGGCTCGTCCGGGGGCCAGACGCGTTAACGGCCGGGCACGTTGAGCGGCAGACGTGCAGCGGCCCGGGCCGCGCTTCCTCGGGGCTCCGGCGGGGGCTGGCCGATCTCCGCGAGCGCGTGTCGGTAGATCGTCGAGCCGTCGATCCCCATGGCGGGGGAGCGCATGATCGAGAGGTCCGCCACGAGCCGTGCCTCGAGCCGCGTGGCGGCCAGCCCGTCCACGATTCGAACCGCGCGCGCCGCTGCCAGCATGTTCTGCGCGGTCTCGGGCCGGGTCGGGTCGTCCCAGTACCACCCGTCCGAGGCGAACATCGCCAGCCGCCATCGCTGCGCCTCGAGGATCGCCGCCAGCTGCCGCCGGTCGTCGGGCGTGCTGTGCGGGCCGAGGCAGGCGGCGGCGTAGTCCTCGGCGCTCACGAGCCCCAGCACCACGTCGACGTAGCCGTTGCGCGCATGCCAGACGTCGTCGAGACCGGGGAGCTCGGACGCGAAGGCCTCGGTTACCGTGTCGATCGCGCCGGCGAGCCGGTCGAGCGCCCCGCGCAGGGGCGCCTTCCAGCGGCCGTCGGGCACGTCGGGGCACTCGCCCCCCCAGCGCAGGACGCCGTGATGGCAGCTCCACGAGGTGCGCTCGCGGATCCGGATCTCGGGGTGCTGGTGGTTGGCGGGCTCCGCCAGCAGCGACGCGAGGGTGACGACGTCGAAGCCCCGGTCCGGGGTGCCGGGCGCCGGGTCCACAAGCGCGCGCAGGAAGTAGTCGCGGAAGTGCTGGTGGTGGCCGTAGAGCTCGCCGTCGGACGCGATGACGATCGTCGGCGCGGTGCCGTCCGCCAGGGGTGTGCTGAGCCGCGGCGCGATGCGGTCTCGCGCGAAGGCATGGGCGTCGGAGGTGAGCGATGCGTCGAATGACACCGAGCTCGAGAGGTCGCCGTCGTAGAAGGCCACCGCCATGTGGCGCCCCTCGCCCAGGTCGACGCGATACGCCCGCCGGTCGAGGTGCGGGGCGTCCGCCTGCCACGGCGCGAGCACGGTGCCCTGCACGCCCGCCTCGGCGGCCACCCGCATCGTCGCCAGGTCGATGGCCATCTCCGGGAACCAGATCGCCGTTGCCGGCCGGCCGAACCGGACCTCGAAGTCGCGGAGGCCCCAGTGGACCTCCGTGGTGCGGTCATGGAGGGGGGCGAACGGCAGGATCGAGTGGTGGAACGCCTGGGCGATCCCGGGGCCCGCGTCGCGCCCGCCACCCCTGCGGTCGGCCTCCACGAAACCCGCCAGCACGTCCGGCGCGGCGTCGGCGAGGTAGTGCGAGAGGGTGGGGCCCAGGTCCCATGACGCGTAGGCGAGCGAGCCCTGCTCGGCGTTGGGCCGGTAGCACTCGGCGGTGATCCGCTCGTTCCAGTCGCGGTACGGCGCAGCGTCGGGATCCGGCGGCAGCTCGCCCGTGAACGGGTCGAGGCGCATCGGCTGGTAGAAGTGCGCGTGGACGACGACACGGCCTCGGATCATGACACCACACGGTACCGCCCGCCGCGGGTCCCGCGTGAGGCACGGCGGCGCGGCCTTGCCCGCTGGCGCGGCGGACTCCCGGATGTGGCGTCAGGTCCAGCGGCGCGTCAGCCCCGCGCCGCGCGCTCCTGGGCATCGCGGTCGCGCGCGACCGCGACCGACTGGCGAACGGCGAACCGGTGGACGGAGCCCGGCTCGAGGCGGACCAGCCACGAGAGCAGCAGGGCCGAGCCCTGGTACACGCGCTCGAAGCCGGACTCCGAGTTGGAGACCGTCTCGATGGGGCTCCACCAGGCGTCCGCCGCGGGCTCGGGGCGGGCCGTGACCGCGATGCCCACCCAGTCGTTGCCGTAGCCGATCTCGTCCACGCCCGTCGCGGTGCCGGCGGAGTCGTGGGCCGTGCGCGCGCCCCGCACGTCGTACCACGCCGAGGGGTTGCCGCCGCCGCCCAGCAGGTGGATCCCCAGCTCGACCCCGAGCCGCGCCTCGAGCGCCTCGCTCCCGCGGTGGTGGACCTCGAGCTCGACGAGCAGCTCGGGGTCCAGCCGCCCGCCCAGGAGGCGGATCGTCTTGGACAGCCCGACCGGCTGGCCCAGCACGTTGCCCTCCCGGGACAGCGACACCTGCCCCGGGGCGAGGTGGTCCACCCTGAACTCGCCGTCGCGGAAGTCGGCGATCTCGCGCTCGCGCGCGGTTGCGTACTCCTGGGGCGTGGTCGCCGGGTCGAGGAACCTGACCAGCGCCGAGCGCCGCTCGTGGTCGTCGTAGTGGAGCCGGGCGGAGAGGCCGGCCTCCTTGGTCAGCACGATGTCGTGGATCGATGCCGGAGCCGCGCCCGCCTCGGCTGCTGTGCCGACGCCTCCGTTGACCGCGGAGCTTGCCGCGTCGCCGTCGCCCTTGGCGAGCGCTGCGGATGCCGCCTCCTCAGCTGCCGCCTTGGCATCGTGCGCCCGGAGCGTCTGGTGGTAGGCCTCGGGACGGCGGCGCAGGACCGCGGCCAGCGCGTGGCGGGCCGCCCGCACGTCCCAGGCGCTGATGCCCCCGCCCTCGGTGGGCTTGACCGTCACCACCTGGCCGGGCTCCGCGAGGAGGACCTCGGCCCGCCCGTCCATGTCGAGGTCGGCGAACTCCGCCTCCGTCAGCGTCCCCAGCGCGGCGTCGGCGGCATCCTCGGCCGCGATCAGGTGCTCGAGCGTGGCGAGGCGCATGTGCGAGATGTAGATCCCGCCGAACAGCCCGTGCCAGTAGCAGTCGTTCGACTGGCCGCGGTGGAGGTGGTCCCGGGCTGCGAGGCTGTCCGGCCCGGCCGGCATCGCGGCCACTTTGGCGGACGCCCGGAGCATCTGCTTGTGGAGGTCGTTGATCTCGCGGTACTTCACCTGGAAGTTCCGCCAGAAGCCGCCCCGCAGCCAGCGCGCGTCGGGCTTGTGCTGCTCGATCGCGTCGTGGAGCAGCTGGTGGAACACCACGGTCTCGTCGGCCGGCAGCGCCCACTCGCCCATCTCCATGTACGAGGAGGTGGGGACGTAGACGCGCCCGATCGGCGGCTCGCGCTCGAGCCACTGCGAGGGCGTGACGGTCGTCAGCCACGACGCGTTCGCCTCGAGCGCCTCGAAGAAGCGGTCCACCCAGCGGCCCTCGCCCCAGCAGTGGGCGTACGTCGTGGGCCAGGCGCCGAACTTCTCGCCGTCGTCGCCCATCATGCCCACGCGATCGCCCGCCTTGGTGGCGTGGTCGCGCAGGTACTCGATGACCGACTCGACCGTGCCGAACGGGATCCGGTAGCGAAGCCCCTGCTCGGTGCCGAACACCGTCAGCAGCTGGCCCTGGTCCTCGGTGGTGTAGGCGCCCCAGAGGTTCTCCTCGGGGATGGCCGCCGCGCGGAAGTGCTGGTCGTCCAGGATGGTCCAGCGGTAGCCCGCCGCGACGAGCGAGGTGGGCAGGTCGGGCTCCCAGACGCGCTCGGCGAGCCAGGCGCCCCTCGGCCGGCGCCCGGTGATCTGCTCGATCGTCGACGCCATCCGGGTGAGCTGGTCGACCCGGTCGTGCTCGGGCAGCGTGGCGAGGATCGGCTCGTACAGGCCGCCGCCGAGCAGTTCCACCTGGTCGTGCGCGACGAGCCCGCCGAGCCGCTCGAGGAACTGCGGGCGCTCAGCCGCCAGCCACTCGAGCAGCGGGCCGGTGTAGTGGAGCGAGAGGCGCACGCCGTGATGACGCTCCAGCGCCTCGAGCATCGGCAGGTACGCCTGGTCGTAGACCTCGGCGAAGACCCAGCCGAAGTTGCCGACGGGCTGGTGATTGTGGATCGCCAGCGCGAGCGAGATCCGCGGGGCCAACGTCTTCCTCCGTTGCGGCCGGGGCTGCCGGCGGTGGGTCAGCCCCGACGTCCAGTGGCCCCGACCACGTCGGCGCCGGCCGCCGGGAGGTACAGGCGCTCCACGTACTCGTGGAGCATGCGGGTCGTCGAGAAGCGCCATATGGTGCTGGCAATGGAATTGCGCATGAGCTGGACGAACCGCTCGGGGACGCCGTCCTCGTTGCGGTCGTAGTAGGCGGGGACAAGCTCCTGCTCCAGGATCCGGTAGAGGTCCTGCGCATCGGCCCAGTCCTGGGCGCCGTCGTCGGGGTTGGTCTCGCGCCCGCCGATCGCCCAGCCATTGTCGCCGGTCCAGCCCTCGTCCCACCAGCCGTCGAGCACCGAGAGGTTCAGCACGCCATTGGCGGCCGCCTTCATGCCCGAGGTGCCCGAGGCCTCCAGTGGCCGGCGCGGGTTGTTGAGCCACACGTCCACGCCTTGCACCAGGAACCGGGCGATCCGGATGTCGTAGTCCTCCATGATGAACACCCGGCCGCGGAGCTTGGGGCTCCGGGAGCGGCTGAAGATGTCCTGGATGACGCCCTGCCCGGGCCGGTCGGCGGGATGGGCCTTGCCGGCGAAGATGATCTGGACGGGCCGGTCGTGGTCCCACAGGATGCGGGCCATGCGGTCGAGGTCCGAGAACAGCAGCGACGCGCGCTTGTAGGTCGCGAACCGCCGGGCGAAGCCGATCGTCAGGACGCCCGGGTCGAGGACCTCCTCGAGTTCCTCGAGGGTCGCGGGCGCCTCGCCGTGGCGGGCGAACTGGCTGCGCAGCCGGCCGCGGGCGAAGATCGAGAGCTCCAGCTTCTGGCGCTGGTGGGCCTCCCACAGCTCCTCGTCGGGAATCTGCGCCACGTGCTCCCAGAACCGATCCGTGGGGCGCGCGTCGTCCATGGCGTCGAGGTCGGCGTGGGTGTAGCGCTCAAGCGCGTCGCGGATGGGCTGGCCGAGCCAGGTGGGGGTGTGGACGCCGTTGGTCAGGCTCAGGATCTCGTGCGGCGAGATGCCCTGCCAGGTTGCGTTCGCCGTGTGGCCGTGGAGCTGGGAGACGGCGTTGGCGCCGTTGGACAGGCGCAGGGAGAAGGCGGTCATGTCGAACTGCGAGCCGTCGCGCTCGGTGCCCAGGCCCAGCTCGAGGACCGCGGACAGCGGGATGCCACCCGTGCCGGGGCGGCCATCGCCCTCGAGCATCGGGCCCGCGACGCGCCGCACGAGGTCGGCGTCGAACCGCTCGTTGCCGGCCGAGACCGGGGTGTGGATGGTGAACACGCTGTCGCCGCTGACCTGGCGCCAGGCCTGCTCGAGCGACGAGCCGCCGGCGACGAACTCGCGGGCGCGTTCCGCCAGGAGGAAGGCCGAGTGGCCCTCGTTGAGGTGCCAGACCGCCGGGTCGAGGCCGAGGGCCCGCAACGCGCGCACGCCGCCAACGCCCAGGACGAGCTCCTGATGGAGGCGCATCTCGCGGCCGCGGACATAAAGGATGTGCGTGATGGGCCGGTCGGAGTCGTCGTTGTCGGGCGTGTCCGTGTCGAGCAGGAGCACCGGCACGCGGCCCACCTGGGCCACCCAGACGCCGACGTGCAGGTCGCGCCCGGGGAGCTGGATGGCCACGGTCATCGGCTCGCCGAGGTGGTCGAGCACGCGCAGGATCGGCAGCTGCGCCGGGTCGTAGTCCGGGTAGGCGTGCTCCTGGTGGCCGTCCGCGTCGATCGTCTGGCGGAAGTAGCCCTTGCGGTAGAGGAGGCCGACGCCGACCAGCGGCAGCGCCATGTCCGAGGCCGTCTTCATGTGGTCGCCGGCCAGCACGCCCAGGCCGCCCGAGTAGATGCCGAGGGACTCGTGGAAGCCGTACTCCGCGCAGAAGTAGGCGATAGCCCCCTTGAGCTGCTTGCTGTGCTCGCGCGCGAACCAGTGGTCGGCACCGTTGGCCATGTACCGGTCGAACTCGCGCAGGATGGACTCGTACTCGGCCATGAACGCCGGGTTCTCGAGCAGCTGCGCCCACTGGACCGGCCCCGCCAGCACCGGGATCGGGTTGCGGTGGCGGGCCCACGCCCCTGCGTCGATCCGCGAGAACAGGATCCTCGCGCGGGGGTGCCAGCTCCACCACAGGTTGTACGCGATGCGTCGGAGGCCCTCGAGTTTCGGGGGCAGGTGGAAGGATGCGCCGGGCGCCGTCGGGACGTGGACGTGAGGTTCCATGGGCGCCCAATCATAGTGGGCGCACGTCCATCATGTGAACCGGTTTACGTTCTCGTGGGCCTCGACGACCTCGATACCATCGCGGCATGACCCTCCGTGTCGCGCTGCTCGCCGCCGAATGCGAGCCCTGGGCAAAGACAGGCGGCCTCGCAGACGTCGTGGACGCGCTCGCCCGCGCTCTCGGACGGCTGCCGGAGGCCGGGGACGGGCTGGCCGCGCCCGTGGACGTGCTGCTGCCCCGCTACCGCTCGGTGCCCGTGCCGGCGGACGCGGAGCTCGAGCCGCCGCTATTAGTTCCCGACCCGGCGGGCCGCGGCGCCATCACCGCGCACATCGTCAACGTCGCCGCTGCCGGCTATCGCCTGCGGCTCGTGGACGTCCCTGAGGCCTTCGACCGCGACGCCTTCTACGACCACCCCGACGATCCGTGGCGGTTCGCGCTCTTCTGCCGGGTGGCGCTGGCGGCCCTCAAGCGCGACGGCACGCCCCTCGACGTGCTGCACGTCCACGACTGGCACACCGGGCCCGCCCTGATCGAGCGCGCCCGCGGCGAGGCGGCCGGCGACCCGTTCTTCGCCGACATGGCGGTCCTGCTCACGATCCACAACCTCGCCTACCACGGCTGGGTCCCCAACGAGGCGCTCGGCGAGCTGGGGCTGCGCCGCGAAGAGCCCCTCGCCGGTGACAACCCCGCGGGCATCGACCTGCTGCTCACGGCCATCGAGCGCAGCGAGCTCGCCAACACCGTGTCGCCCGGCTTCGCGGCAGAGGCGCTCACGCCCGCGTTCGGCATGGGGCTCGACCCGGCGCTGCGCGCGAAGGGCGGTCGCTTCTTCGGGGTCCTCAACGGGATCGACCCGGACATCTGGGACCCGTCGACGGACCCGGTGCTCGCCGCCCGCTACTCGCGCAGCGCGCCCTCCGGGAAGGCCGACTGCCGGGCCGACCTGCTCACGCGCGTGGGGTTCGACCCCGCTGACGAGGGGATCGTGCTGGGGATGATCGGGCGGATGGACCCCCAGAAGGGGTTCGACCTGCTGGCCGACGGCGCGGCCGACCTGCTCGCGGCCGGCACCCGGATCGTGGTGCAGGGCAGCGGCCACGCCTCGCTCGCCGACCCGTTCCGCGCGATGGCCGCGGCCAACCCGGGCCGCGTGGCGCTGATCGAGCGCTTCGACCGCGACATGGCCCGGCGCATCTACGCGGGAGCCGACGTGTTCCTCATGCCGTCGCGGTTCGAGCCGTGCGGGCAGGGCCAGATGATCGCCCTGCGCTTCGGGACGCCGCCTGTCGTGCGCCGCACGGGGGGCCTCGCCGACTCGGTGATCGACGCGGACGAGCATCCCGGGGAGGGGACGGGCTTCGTGTTCGACGAGGCGACGCCGGCCGCGCTGGTGGCGGCCGTTGCGCGGGCCGCGGACCTCCGGGCGGACGATGTCGAGTGGACGGCTCTGCGCGACCGCGCGATGAGCGTGGACTTCCGCTGGGACACGGGCTCGGCGCCGCGCTATCTCGAGGCCTACCGGCGAGCGGTGGCCCTGCGGCGCGCGGGGGTCGGCTAGTGTCCCGATTCGCTGATCCCTCGCTGGTTGAGGCGCGTCAGGGTCAGGGTCCCCCGCGCGCACGGGCCACGCCGCGAAACCCCCGGGCTCGGACCGGCGCCCGCGCACGCCAGGGCGCGCGGCGACCCCTGCGCGACTCAGGCGCCGGCCCGCGGCGAGGGTCCCGGGCGGCAACCTGCGAGCGACTTCGGAAACGGGACACTAGGTCTAGTTCGCGCCAGGGTCCGCGGCCCCGCCGACCCGTCCCGCGAACGGCGCAGTGCCGCTGGCGCCTCGCCACCCGGGGCCCGCCCATGCAACACTCCATCCCGTCCCACGCCACCGCGTCCGCGCCACTCGGAGGCCCTCATGCCGAAGCAGTTCGTGATCCAGGTTGCCAACAAGCCGGGCGAGATGGCGCGCCTGGCCGAGCAGCTCGCGGCCCGGGGTGTCGACCTGCGCGCGATCGGCGGGGGCGGTCTGGGCGAGACCGGCCACTTCATCATGACCACCGCTGACGACGACGGCGCGCGGGAGGTGCTCGAGGCAGGCGGCTGGACCTTCCTCGAGGGCGAGTCCCTGCTGGCCGAGGTGGACGACCGGCCGGGCGGCATGGCTCGGCTGGCCCGCGAGCTCTCCGACGCCGGCGTGAACGTGCTCGGCCACCTGTTCATCGGCCGGTGGAGCGACCGGGCGACGTTCGCGTTCGTCGTGGACGACCCCGACAAGGCGCGCCCGATCCTCGAGCGGCGCTGACGGGGCGGCTCGGGGCCTGCGACGTCGCCTGGATTCTGCCGCCAGCATCGGGCGGACTTGCCTCGGAGCGGACCATGCTTGCCGGCTGGTGCCCAACCGACATCACCCGCGGCCTGCGCCTCGGGCGGCCGACGGCTACGCGGCGAGGGCTGGCACCTCGGCCTCGGGCAGGTCAACCACGTGCTCGCGATCGTGGCCGAGCTCGCGGACGAACAGGGCCAAGCTGCTGGGCAGCCGTGACGGCCGCTCGAAGGCGACGCACTCGAGCCAGGCCGCGCCGTCGTGGGTGACGAGGTGCAGCTGGGTCCCGCAGCTGCAGAAGGCGGGCCGGCTGAGCGCCGCCTCGATGGCAACAAGAATGGAGTCGTCGTGCATGGCACGCACCTCCAGCTCCGGGTCTCGTGCGCCGTTGCCCTGGTCTCTAGCCGGGCGAGGTCGCTCCCCGAGAGCAGTCCGCCGTGGCCCAACCTGTTCGCGCCGGAGCGCAGGATCCACGGCCCGGTCAACGGATCGCCGTGTGGCGATTGTGCTGTCGACCGTGGCTAAATTGTGCCCGGTGGGTGTCGGACTGACAAGTCCGTCCGGGGCGCCCTGATGGTTGCGGTTCGGAACGGGGCCCGGTCCGCAGGGCACGGAGGTTCGGGCCCTTTGGCCAATCTGGTGCTGCGCTCCCGCGCCGCTTGGATCGTGAGCCTGTTCGCGCCCGCGTCCGCGTGACCGACAAGCGCCCCGCGTGGCGGTGGGCGGCGGCCCATTGCTGTCCCTCGCCGAAACGCAGGTTTAGTCTGCAATGGCACCGCTCAGTAGCGCGACGTCGGCCGGACCGTCCCACAAGCAACTCGCGGCGCTGCAATGGGGAGAAGCGATGACGACAAGGCACGCCTACTCAACCACCGACGAGCCGCTCGACGCCGCCTCGCCTCGGCGAGAGGCCCGTCGGCCGGCGCCCCGCCCGCGGCGCGCCCGGCTGCTCCTGCTCGCGGCGCTGGTGGGCCTGGCGGGCGCCGCATGCTCGCGCGCAGGTGCGGACCCGTCCTCCGCCCTCCAGTCGGCCGCCGTATCCGCGCCGTCGTCGGCCCCGAGCAAGCCGCCCGCGGCGTCTGAGCCGGCATCGCCCCCCACGAAGGGGACAGCCGGGTTCCAGGCCACCCCCGCGCCGGCGATCACTGTCGCCGACTGCCGCCCGGGCGACGTGACGGCGCGCCTGATCGGCTTCGGTCCCGCCATGGGCACCATGTATGTGGCCGTCGGGATCACGCCCGTTCACGGCTCGTGCAGCCTGCCCGCGGCGCCCGCGGCGACAGCCGTCGACGCGGCGGGGTCGCGGATCGCCGCCAGCGCGGCCGCGGACGTGGCGCCCGGCAGCCGGGTGGCGGTGCCGAGCCAGGGGCTGGGGTACCGGATCGCGGTGAGCTCGTGGTGCGAGTCGACGAGGCTCCAGGCGCTCGAACTGGTGCTCGACCCCACGGCCGGCCTGACGGTGAGCGTGGCGCTCCCGAGCGACTTCGCCGTCGGGTGCAGCGGATCGGCGACGAGCCTCACGATGGACGGGCCGATTGAGCCCTGACGGCGGGGGCGCAGGTCCGGGGCGGCCCGGGTGCTCGCGATCGTTCGGGTCTCCGCCGGGACCCCGATCGCCGTGCTCGCCAGCCCCTCTGCTATCGTGTCCTGGCGCCGGGCGGGAGTAGCTCAGCTGGCAGAGCGGCAGCCTTCCAAGCACCCCGCTGGCGAGCGTTGTGCTCTGAGCTCAGGCGCCCGGCGTTGCCCCGCCGACGAAGCCCGGATCTGGCGCTGGGTGCCAGAGCGCCCTAACTGGCCGTCAGCGCTGAATTGCGCGGCGGACGTGAAGGCGCCTGGCCAGAGCCCCCACTGCGCGCCTTTCGAGTCAGCGTGACCAGAACGGAGCCAGTCAATTCCCGGCGATGCCCACCACGTAGGCGCCAGCCGGTGCGCGGAGGCTCGGCAGGTCACGGGTCAGCACGCCGGTGGCGAGGTCGAGCTGGCTCACCGTGTTCCCGGCCGGCCCGCCGAATGTGTAGACGGTGCCCGCCGGGCCGGAGGCGATCTCCAGGCCCGCGCCTTTCGAGGACGCCACTGGCGTCAGGGCCGTGCCTTCGACACCGAACACGGATAGTGTGACTCCGCTGGCTTCGTCGCCCGCCGCGACACTCAGCACGGCGTCGTAACCAGAAACGCTCACAAGCCTGTCCCGCAGGTAGCCGGCCGGCAAGACGCCGGTGTTCATCGACGCGACGACGCTGAGCGACGTCCCGCCCAGGGACACCACGTGGAGCGCGTAGCCTGGCTGATAGCCGCGCCACGCGAGGACGTCGATGCCGCCCGAAGGCGTCAGTACTGCACCGCCCAGCGTTCCGTAGCCGGTCAGCAGCGTCGTCTTGCCGGTCATCAGATCAGTGACCGCCGAGGCGAGTCCGGTCGAGGTGAAGGCCAGCACATGTCCGTCAGCCGTCTGGACCAAGGCACTGACCTGCCCGGTGGACACGCCCCCGAAGACCCCCTTGTACCCAGCCGGAAAGCCGCCGGCGGTCGGGTCAGGCTGCAGCGTCGGCAATGCGTAGCTGGACTTGATCACCCCGTTCGAGAACGCCACAACGGCCGCATCGACCTGTGCGTAGGCGAGCGATCCGACGCTCAACGAGGTCAGCGGTATCCCCATGTTGGCGACGGTCTCGACGGACCCTGCCGTCGGGGACCCGAAGGCGACTGTCTGCGAAGCGCTGGAAAGCCACTGCAAGTGGCCGATCGCATTCCCGCTCGAGGCCGGCACGAAGCTCGCGTCCGTGCCGATTGCGACTATCGTGTCGCTTGCGGCCGAAGCGCCGAGTTGGTGCGAGTAGAGCGTGCCGTCCTCTGTGCTGATCAATGCGGGAACAACGTAGTACTCGTTCCCGGCATCGGCCAAAGTCGCAGAAGGGGATGCGATCCCGGCGCTTGACGGCGGGGTCGGAGGCGGGGTGCCAGAGCCTGCGGACGGCAGCGCGGTCGCCGCCCTGGTGCAACCGGCCAAGCCGGCGGCAAGGATGGCGATGCTCGTGGCCCGGACGAGGTTTCGCAGTGCGCTTCTCTTCGCATCCATGTCAGCCCTGCCCCGTCGCGGAGTAGTCCATGTACCTGCTGTTCTCGGTGAAGGTGATCCCGCTGGAGTTGCACGCGCTGGTACTGAAGTAGGTCGTCCAGTCGTGCCAGGTGTACGAGCTCAGGATTACTTGTTGGTGGGGAGTCCCGTGCGTCTGCATCTGCGTCCACGAGGTGGAATCGCCCTGCACCTCTCCCCCGGCCAGCGCGCTCCCGTGCGGCATGGTCGGCTGGTGGGCGGTGCCTCGGCTGGAGCCGAGGCCATTCCAGTAGACGTTCCAATCGTCGGTACCGAGGTTGTAGTTGTGGCCGATGAACTCCACCTCGTACACGACCGTGCTGCCGGTGCTCGGCCCCGACGTGCTGTCGTGCTCCACGTAGCCGGTGGTCGGGCTGTCCATCGTCCAGTAGTAGTGCGGAGTTGAGACGTTGTGACTCGGCGCGCCGTCGCCCAAGCCTTTGTAGTAGCCGACCTCGACGAACGTGTACGCGGAAGCGGGATCCGCGTTGCCGTAATACGTGTAGAGGTGCGACAGCGAGAACGCCGAGGCGATGTGGGGGACCGAGACGTTGTAGGTGTACAGGTAGCCGTATTGCCCGTAGTAGCTTCCGGCGGTCCACTGGTGGCCCCACACGTGATAGGCCCCGCCGGTCGGGCACGTTGTTCCGACCGCGTCTGCCGGACTTGGTGCGACGAGGGTCGCAGAGAGAGCGCCGGCGGACGCGATGCCTAGGCTCAGCATCATCGAGAAGGCCGCGCGGATCCGCTTCTATGTTGTTCCCCCTTACAGGCGCGTCGCGCGGATGGTGGCTAACGCCAAACGCTCTGTGCGCTTCAATGCTACGGCTGTCGTCAACGGCCCTTTGGCCGCGTGCTTCTCGATGGGCAGGTTCAGTGGCCGCAGGTGGGCACGTTCGGCGGCCATCGGCGGGAACCTTCGATGTCCGCCGGTGGGCAGTCCTACCTGTCCCTTGACAGCTCAGCTCCGCCGTTTCTATGGGGTCCAGCCGTACACACTCACGTACGCATCTGCCATTGACCCGGGCGTCGCCAGTCCGTAGTGTCGGCTCAGGGATAGATCGACTCGTTCTGCGCGGCACCTGGCGCCAGCGGCGCGGGCCGCCACGGAGGGCGAGTGCCCTTGATCGGGTGAATCTGGATCGTCCGAATCCGAGCGCCCCGTCGAACGAGATCGGCCCGACACCTGAAGGGAGGCTGCCGCATGAATGTCAGCCAGATGGTCGACACCGCCCATGCGTCGCGGCTCGTTCGCGTCCGGCTCTGCTGAGCCGGCACCGTCGCCGGGCCGTGCACCGTGACCGCGGCTCGACGGCTGATCCGCCGGCCCGGCCCCGGGATCGCGGCCTGGGCGGCGCTGCCCGAGCGCGACCGGGGCCTGCTGCTGTGGCTCGTGCACGGCGACGTCGTGACGGCCGAGCTCGCGGCCCTGCTCGCCTACGGCCACCGGCGCATCGCCCAGCGGCGGCTGGCGCGTCTGGTCGAGTACGGCCTCCTCATTGGCTTCTGGGCGGCCAATCGCCAGCGGCCCCGCGGGCGGTACGCGTACGCGCTCGCGAAGCCCGTGCGGGCTGCCCTCGAACGCTCGGTCTGGCCCGACGGCAAGCCCGCGCTCTCCGACGGCGCCCCCGAGTCGGTGTCGCCGGTGATCCACGGCCTCGCCACCCACGACGTCCTCGCGGCGTTCCTGCGGGAGTCCGACCCCGAGGCAGGCATCGGCCTCGCCGCCTGGGTGCCCGAGCGCCCGTGCATCCGGCTGGTCAGCGGCGGGTACCTGCGCCCGGACGCCTTGGCCGTCGTCCGCGCCGGCGACGCCTCCATCCTGCTGGTCGTCGAGCGGGACCTGGGCACCGAGCGCGGCCCGGTTCTGGCCGGCAAGCTCGAGCGCTACCGCCGCGTCTACGACCACCTCCCGGCGCGCGCCCCGCTCCACGTCGGCTTCGTGGTCGACTCCGCCCGCAGGGCCGCCTCGGTCCGGGCCCGACTGCGCGCCGCCCGGGGCGGCGGGGCCCCGGGCGGCTCGGTCGTCTCGGCGTGGGTGGTCGCCGAGCCCGCCCTCGCCGCCGACCCGTACGGCGCGGTCTGGACTGCGCCGGACGGGGCCGAGGCCCAGGTCGTCGACTTCGCGCCCCACTGGACCGGCGACCCCTGGCCGTGGCTGCGGCCGGGCGACCTCGCCGACCCGGTGGCGCTCGAGGCGCTCGACGACCGCGTGTTCCTGGCCATCCCGATGCTCGCGGGCCCAGCCCAGTGAGCTCCGCCGGCCAGCGTGCCCCTGGTCGCGTCCCCGGCGCGTCGCGCAGGGACAGCCGCGACCAGGTCGCGACCGCGGCGCGACGAAGGGCGCGACACCCGGGCCGATCATGTCGAGCGCGTGCGGCCGAAGTGCGACACCCCTACGGGGTTCCCGAATCCGCGCGGCCGGCGGGCCGTCCGCGCCGCCGGGCTCGTCGTCTCGACGCCCCTCGCGTCGCGGGGCCGCGTCTAGCGATCCAGGACGCCAAGGGCTCCGCTGGAGCGGCCCGATGAGGCGCGAGTCCCTGACCCCCAGCGAGCGTGTCATGCGCGCCCGGATGGCCGCCTACATGCTCCACGCGCGTCACGACCCGCGCGAGACAACACGGGCCGCCCGTCTCGCGTTCAACGAGCGCTTCCTTGACCAGGTCGACCCCGATCGCCGCCTCGCCGAGCGCGAGCGCCTCCGCCGCGCCGACGCCGCCAGGCGGGCGTACTTCACGAGGCTGGCCTACCACTCCGCGCGGAAGCGTCGGGGAGCCGGCCAGCGATCCGCCCAGTGACCTACGGCGAGGCCGGCCGGAGGCGCCGCAGGAGTTGCCCGACGCGCGCGTAGGCGAGCGCCTGGACCCGATCGGCCTCCGGGCTCCCGAGCGGCACCCTTCGGTACAGTGCGACGCTCGCCGGCCCGATGGTGTCGATCGAGGCGAACTTGTCCGCGAGGATAACCCACGGCCTTCACCACGGGGCCGACGTGGCCCATGGCGATGATCCCGGCGGCCACCTCCTCGACGCCGATGTGGCCGAGCAGGTAGGCAATGTCGTAGCCGTCCTTCGGCTTGTCGCGTCCGCCATCGGCGAAGCACCTTGAGCACGATCGGGACGGCGGCCGAGCGCGACACGGGTTCGTCGCCCCCGGCACGCTGTCGGCGGAGGACCCGCTGTGCGTCGGGCGTCGGGGGCCCGCCTGACCTCGCGGGCCGTTCCAGCTGCTCGTCCGGCGCCTCGGCCGCCCGGCCGGGTTCTTCGGGCGATGCTCGCCGCACGTCCTCCGACACAGCTTCGCGCGAGCATTCCTAACCAACGGGGGCGATTTGTCCTCGCTCCCGGCGCATCCTCGGCCACAGCCCGGCGTCGCTGCAGGTGACGCGCCGCTACGTCCGGCTGCTCGACGACGACCTACGGGCCGTGCAACGGCGGGTGTCGCCCGTCGACCGGTTCTGAGCGGCGGCGCCCGGGTGCCGCAGGCCGATCGCCCGATGCCGGACCGCCGGCCGCACCGCCGGGGAGGCGCGCCGACGGTAGTCACGCTGTTCTGTGGACCTTATTGACAAACGTCCTTGAACGTCGCTAACTGTCGATGTTGTTGATGGCCGCCAGCTGCGGCACACGTCCGCTGGCCGTCCTCGCATCGCGAGTCGACTGCCCCGCCAGTGCCTGGGGCCACGGCAGGGGCTGAAGAAGGGGGGCGGCGTATGCGTCGAAATACCGTCGGCTTCGGGCCACATGTGCCTCGGCATCGGACGCGGAACGTTCGCCGCCGGAGTATCGCGGCTTCCTTGCTCGCCATTGCGATCAGTTTCGGATCGATGCTGCCCGCGTTTCACCCCCAGGCGGGCTTCGCTGTCAGCTGCTCGGAGATGACGAAGTTCGTCGAGCAGGGCACAGGCTCCAGCAGGTATTACGGGAATCGCGATGCCATCTACACATACAACGACGTCACCTGTGGCGGGTCGGGGGGAGTCAACTCCCAGAGCACCTTCATGCGGCTCCGAGACGACTACAACTCGTGGATTGAGGTTGGAGTCCAGCTCGACGGCAACGGAAGGCCGCACTACTGGACGGAGTGGCGTGCCTACCCTGCGGCGATTGTGGTCAAGTACTACGACTCCGCGGGCACACCCGGGATCGGTGCCTACTACAGCTTCAAGATCACTGACATCGGCAACGGCTACTTTGGGATCTACCGGGCGGCCGGGTCCAACCCCGACACCGCCAGTTGGAGCTTCGTCCAGATCGCTGATCAGATGACGCGCGACGTTGGTCAGGCCGAGAGCGAGGAGTCTCACTACGGTAGTGGAAGTGCCTACGACTACGCGCTGAAGCTCGAAACGCAAAGCTCCTCGGGCGGAGCCTGGTCGCTGTGGTCCAACCTCCAGTGCGACCAGTCGCAAAACAGCATGCCAGGCTGGTATGCACAGAAGCTCAGCAATAGCAGCTGGACCAACAATCAGAATGCTCCAGGGATCTGTTGAGGGGGGCCAAGTGAAGTCATCCAGCTTCCTGGCGATGGTGGCCACCGTCTTGCTTGCCGCTTGTTCTGCGGGCGTGTCGCCAGCTTCCCCAGCTCCGACGCAATCGCCGGGCGACGCCCTCGGCGCCGCCGGCGAGGGGCCTGACGCAGGGGGCCCCGCCATCAGCTGGGACCACCCGTTCCTTGCTGAGGGCAAGACGGTCGACGTGGCCTCGCTCGTGGCCTCCCCGAAGTCGTTCGGGCTGAGCATCGCGCCGCTGAGGCCCGTGCTCTCGACGGGCGTTCTTCGGTGGGTGGACGTCAGTAGCGGCGGCACCGTCGCCTTCATGTACGATTTCCGCGGCGACCCGAGGTTCCCCACGGACGGCCGTGTCCAGGTCGAGGAGGAGCCGGCAACCATGACCCAGGATGCCCTGGTGCAGGGCACTTGGGCCGGAACCGAGCACTCTGTGACCAATATCGGGTCGATTGCTGTCCTGCTTCGATCAAACGGAGGCTTGGCCGATGCCACCTTCATCTACAAGGGCGTGATGTTCGACGTGACTGGACCCGCTGTGCCGCCTGCAGCGGCGCTCGCTGTGGCGACCGAGCTCGCAACCGAGGCTCAGCATTCCGCGCCGTAACTCAAGACGTTCTGGTTCCTTTGTGGCACTTGGCGCTTGGCGGGTGGTCCCGCTCGGCGGCCGGGCATTCCTGACCAACGGGGCGATTTGCTCTCGCTCCGAGCGCATCCTCGGCCACAGACGCCCCATCGGGTCGATCACGAGGTCGACGTCGGGCGTGCCCACGTAGGGGTCGTCAGGCCGGTCTCCGGTGAGCAGCGGGGGAGCGCTGCCGCCGACGATCGTCATCGCGTCGGAGAAGCCGGCCAGCATCGTCCAGAGCTCGAGCCAGGACGCGCCGCGGCGCCACGACCGACGCGGGGTCGTCGCGTGGGTCTACCGCGGCCACAGCTCGCCTCGCTCGCGCATGCAGGCGGCCGCCTCGGCCGCCGCGGCGCCGCGCCGGACGAGGTCCACGTACACCTGCGGCCGGCTCACGAACGTCACGCCGTCGCGCTCGAAGCTGCCGTCGAGGGCTCCGCCGTCCGTCGGCCGGATCAGGATGACGTTCCCGCCCCGGGCGACCGGCGTGAGCCCGAGGGCCTCGTCCCAAGCCGCGGGGTCCGTGACGTACAGCTCCACGCGGGCGAACCTGGCGAAAGGCGCGAGCCTGTCCGCGGCGGCCTCGGCCGTGACCCCGTAGCGAGGCGGGCCGTCCAGCGCGCGGATGGCCCGCAGGATCACCTCCGGCCCGCCTACGGTCGCGACCCGCTCGAGGACGGCGTCCTGGGGCGCGGGCGCGGCTGTCCACGCGGACAAGAGGGCGTCGCGATCGGTCACGCGGCTCGCTCCCCGGGCGCGGTCGACGTAGGCGTCGCGGGCCAGCGTCTTGAAGGTCCGGCTCACGAAGCCGGGCGTGAGGCCCGTTGCGGCGGCCATGTCGGCCAGCGTCCACGAGCGGTCGGGGTCGATCAGGAGCCTCCGGACGATGCGGAGCGCCGCGCCCGAGAACAGGTCGGCGACGTATCGGGTGCCGGGCGCATCGGCTTCGCGGCGCGCCGGCCGGCGGCCCAACCGCTCGACGAACAGGCTCCCGAGGACGATCCGGCAGTCGCCGTCGGGCTCGATCCAGCTGACCCCGGCGTCCGCGAGGATCTCGCGAGCGCGCGCACCAATCACGGGCGCGACCAGGATGGCCGCGCCGCACCGCTCGAGCCACGGGACGAGCCGGACGACCTCGGCCGGCTCGGCGCGGGCCTTGAACTCCACGCACGCAGTCGTCCGCTCGCCCGAGGGGGCGGTGAGGTCGGCGAAGGCGTCGGTCCGGGCGCCCGCAGATGCATCGCCCGGACGCACGGCCATCGCCCAGCCCGGCGGAAGCATGCGGACGACGGCTCGTCCGAAGGCCCGTTGAAGCGTGACACTGCGTTTGACATCTACCATTGTCGGCTACTGTACCACAGCGGTATAACTAGCTAATCCAGTAGATATGCAGTCCTGGTGACGCCGAGTTCCAGCCGCCCTGGCTGTCGAGAGGTAATCGGATTGGTAGACGCCTGCGCGAGGTCTCGGTCGAGCGATTCCTCGATCCTATTCGTTGTGCGCGCCATCAAGGTGTGCGCCGCCGAGGGTTGACGGCGCCGCAGCGTGCCGCGTAACATTCAGGTTACACAGGAGACCATTCCAGATGCCGACAACCTCGTTCGATCGACGCTTTGACGCGTGGATGCACGACCAGGAGTTCGCCGAGAGCTACCGCCTGCACCGGGCGCGGATCGACGCCATCGACAACCTGATGCGCGCGATCGACGAGGAGCGCGAGCGCCAGCACGTGACCAAGGCCGAGCTCGCGGCCCGGATCGACGCCCAGCCGGCCGCCATCCGCCGGCTGTTCAGCCAGCGGAGCCCGAACCCGCAGATCGGCAGGCTCGTGGACATGGCGAACGAGCTCGGCCTGGAGGTCGTCGTACGGCGGCGTCCGCGCCACCAGCGGAACCGGGAGGCCGCGCCCGCCGCGAGCTGACTCCCGGACTACCGCTCGATGCTGCGCGGCGTGCGCCCGCGGTACTCGTCGCCAAGGCTGCGGACGCGCCGATAGTCGGCCGGCGAGAACGCTGACGCGTTCGGCTTGTCCAGCCCGGTGACGATCACGAGGCTCGGCCCGGGAAGGCCGGGCGCCTCTCGTTCGAGCAGGCAGTAGAGCCGGTAGAGGCGCTTGCGCGGTCCACGGGTCCGGGCCTCGTAGAGGCCGGCCATGTCGCCGTGCATCGCCTCCCACTGGCCGCCGCCCGCGAACTTCATGGGCGGCGCGTCGGCGACCGCCTTCACGATCGCAGCGAGGTCGGCGCGCACGCCGATCGGGCACGACTCAAGGAACTCGGCACCCGGCACGGACTGGCCGGGGTCGTCGTCCCTGTGGCGCCGGAAGAAGACGATCGCCCATGGGTTCGAGCGCGCGCGCTCGTCGGGCGCATCCGTCGGCCTCCGGCGCCCGCTCATAGCCGGTCGCCCGGGCTCCGCTTCCGGTACGCCTCCCGCGCCCGCTCGTCGGCCGCCGAGGCCCCGTAGCGGCTGAGCATCTGGCGGCTCTTCCAGCCGGCGAGGCGCATGAGGTCGCCCTCGGTGCCGCCGTCGGCGAGCCACATGTGGGCGTAGGTGTGGCGGAACTGGTGGGGGTGGAGGCTGGGCAGCCCGGCCACCGCGCCGCGGCGCCGGAGCACCTGGAGGACGCCGCTGTCGGTGAGGACGCCCCGCGCGCCGAGCCAGAGCTCCTCGCGCCCGGCCTGCGAGTGCGACGCCCGCGCCCGCAGGTAGCGGTCGACCGCCTGGGCGGTCTTGCTGCCGAACGGGCAGGCCCGGGGCCGGCGGCCCTTGCCCAGGACGATCGCCACGCCCTCCTCGAGGTCGACGTCCGCCAGGCGCAGGCCGGTGATCTCGCCCCGCCGCATGCCGGTGTCGAGCAGCATCCGGACCAGGGCGGTGTCCCGCCTGGCCTCGAAGTCCGTCCCCGCGCATGCGTCGAGGATCGCCTTGATCTGCTCCGGCCGCAGCACCGGCGGCGGCTCCTCGGGCACGATCGGCGGGGTCATCCGGGCCATCGGCGACTCCGGGACCTCGTCCTCGGATACGGCCCACTTCCAGAACGCCTGCAGGCAGCGGTAGGCGAGCGAGACCGTCGCGGGCCGCGAGCCGGCGTCCTGCAGCGAGACCAGGAACGCCTCGACGTGCTCGCGCCGGATCGCCTCGAGCGAGGCGGGCATGCCGCGCTCGGCCCGGAAGTCCTCGAACCGCGTGGCCGCGTCGAGGTAGGTCTTGATCGTGGCCGGGCTGCGGTTCGCGGCGCGGAGGCTGAGGCGCCAGCTGTCGATGGCCGCCCGGAGGCCGAGGCGTGGCGCGCCCGCCGCCTCCGTTATAGTGGTCCTGGTGCTCGTCGACTTGACCACGGCCTCTGCGTCCTCAGCGCAATATCGCGCTCATCGGGAACTCGGAACTGCTGAGACTTATACGCTGTAAGAGCGCTGTGGTCAAGCCTCAATACAGTTAGACGCTGTAGCGGAGCACGAAACCGAGCGGGAGTAGCTCAGCTGGCAGAGCGGCAGCCTTCCAAGCTGCATGTCGCGGGTTCGAACCCCGTCTCCCGCTCCAATCGCTCGTGCCGTCGCGGGGAGCGGCCCTGCTTTCCCAGACACTCGCCGGCCGAGTGCTCGGCGGGCGCGAAACATCAGCCACTCGCCGCACGCGTGTCTGAGCGTGGTGGCGTGCCAGACACCCGTCTCGCAAGTGGCTGGAAGGCGGGAGCTGTCCAGCACTCCCCGGGCGGGTATCTGGTGGCGGAAGCGCGGGCCGGGAGCCGCTTCGAGTCGCGAGGCTCCTAGACCTCGGCGATCACCCCGAGCGACACGCGGAACCCGGCTCGCCGGTGGGCCGGCGGCAGGAGGGTGCCCTGGCCGACCGGCGCATGGTCCGGGAACCACTTGACCCATTCCTCCTGGAAGTGCTCGAACTCGGAGGGGTCGCGCAGGGACCAGGTCGCCCAGACGATCTTGTCGAGCGAGCTGCCCTCGCGCTCCAGGACCGCCTTGAGGTTCTCCATGCACTGAATCGCCTGGACCTTGATCCCCTCGCCCACGAGGACCTTCGTCTCGGGCACGACCGGGCCGACCCCGGTGACGTAGACCATGCCGCCCGCCTGGTGCACGTCGCCCAGCCCGACGGTGAGCCGGCGCGTGCGGTCGCCCTGGTCGACGCCGATCGAGCGGCCCTTGCCCACGCGCGGCTTCACCGGGTGGGCCTCGTCCTCCGGCGGGATGCCGAACTCGCCGGGCGGCAGCTCGATGCCGCTCGCGGCGAACTTGGGCATGAAGGTCGGCCGGATCCCGCTGGGGCGGAGGTCGCCGACAATCTTGCCGTTCTCGTCGACACCGGTCTGCTCGAACTCGAACACGTCCTGGGTCAGGATCATGTCGTCCTCGATCCCGTAGACCTCGGTGATGTTCATCACCTTGCGCGAGCCGTCCTTGAGGCGCGCGGTGTGCACGATCAGGTCGACCGCCGACGCGATCTGCTCGCGGATGGTCCGCAGCGGCAACTCGTAGCCCGACATCAGGATCATCGTCTCGAGGCGGCGGAGCATGTCCGGGGAGCTGTTGGCGTGGCCCGTGGAGAGCGAGCCCTCCTGGCCCACCGTCATCGCCTGGATCATGTCCAGCGCCTCGCCGCCGCGGCACTCGCCCACGATGATCCGGTCCGGCCGCATGTGGAGGGCGTTGCGCAGGAGGTCGCGGGTGGTGATCTCGCCCAGGCCCTCGAGGTTGGGGGGCCGGGCCTCGAGCGTGACGACGTGCTCCTGGCGGAGCTGGAGCTCGGCGGCGTCCTCGATGGTGACGATGCGCTCGCCCTCCGGGATGAACGAGGAGAGCACGTTGAGCGTGGTCGTCTTGCCGGAGCCTGTGCCGCCCGAGACGAACACGTTGAGGCGCGCCTCGACGCAGCAGCGGAGGAACTCGAACATCTCCGGGCTGGCGGTGCCGAACCGCACGAGGTCCTCGACGGTGTACGGCCGCGCCGAGAACTTGCGGATGGTGATGACCGGGCCGATCAGCGACAGCGGCTCGATGATGGCGTTGACGCGCGAGCCGTCGGGGAGGCGGGCGTCGACGCGCGGGCTGGACTGGTCGATGCGCCGGCCGAGCGGCGCGATGATCCGGTCGATGATGCGGAGCACGTGCTCGTCGCCCATGAACGACGTGTCGACGCGCTGGATCTTGCCCTTGCGCTCGATGTAGATGTTGTGGGGGCCGTTGACCATCACCTCGGTGATGGTGTCGTCCCGCAGGAGCGGCTCGAGCGGCCCGAGACCGGTGACCTCGGCCACGACCTCCTCGACGAGGCGGCCGCGCTCCTCGCGCGTGACCGCGAAGCCGTTCACCGCCAGCATGCGGTCGACGATGCCCCCGATCCGCTCGTGGAGCTCCTCGCCCTCCTCGGCCGAGAACAGCTCGGCGGAGGAGGCGATGACCTCGCGCTGGAGCGCGTCCCGGACCTCGCGCAGCTGCTGTTCGCGCCCGACCGAGCCGGTTCGGCGCAGCCCCTCGTAGGGGACCGGCGCCAGATCCTCGGCCTGCTGGCCCTCGGCAATCTGCTGCGCCCGTTCAATCCGCCTGAGCAGGGACAAGAACGCCTCCCCGTGGTCGCTGCGAGGCCGCGATTCTACGGCCCCGGCACGGGCGCCGCGCCGAGCGCGTCCCGCACCGCCCAGTCTATTCGGTGTTGTCGCTCCACCTCGGCATTCGGTTGACCATGCAACCAACCGCGCGCACGCTGACAGGGTGATCGAGACCGCCCTCCTGGGCCGCACGGACCGCTGTTGCCTCGGTCCCCGGCGAGAGCCGGAGGCGGTCGAGCGCGCGGTCGTCCGCGCCCAGCTCGGTCGCCCCTCCGGGTCCACAACCTCGCCGTCTCCGGCACGATCGAGGGTCTGCGGCTGCTGGGCAGTCACGGGGCGATCATGACCCCCTCCCAAAGCTCCGCCATCCCCCTGATCGTGGAGGCGCGAACGGTCCGTGCCGTCGTCGCCCGCCGCCGTCAGTCGAGAGTCGGGACGCCGAGGATGTTGAACCCGCCGTCCACGTGCACCACCTCGCCCGTCACCGCGGACGAGAGGTCGGATCCAAGGTAGACGGCCGACTTGCCGACATCCTCGATCGTGATGTGGGCGCGCATCGGCGCGATGGTGTCGAACGGGCCGTAGAGCTTGCGGAAGTCCGCGATCCCGCCCGCGGACAGGGTGCGGATCGGGCCCGCCGAGATCGCGTTGACCCGGATCCCGTCCGGCCCGAGGTCCGCCGCGAGGTACCGGACCGAGGCCTCGAGCGCGGCCTTCGCCACGCCCATCACGTTGTAGTGGCTGACCACCTTCTCGGCGCCGTAGTAGGACAGCGTCAGGATCGACGAGCCGCGGCGGAGGTACGGCCGGGCCTCCCGCGCCAAGGCCACCAGCGAGTACGCCGACACGTCCATCGCGAGCGCGAAGCCGTCGCGCGAGGTGTCCACGAACGTGCCCGAGAGGTCCTCGCGCTTGGCGTAGGCCACTGCGTGGACCAGGACGTCGAGCGCACCCTGCTGCTCGCCCCACTTGGCCATCACGGCCCGGATGTCGTCATCGCTCGAGACGTCGCAGGCCTCGATGAACGGGCTGCCGATCGATTCGGCGAGCGGGCGGACCCGGCGCTCGATCAGGCTCTCGACCGACGAGAAGCCCACCGTCGCGCCCTCGGCGTGCAGGGCCTTCGCGATGCCCCAGGCGATGGAGTGGTCGTTGGCCACGCCGAACACGAGCGCCTTGCGCCCCTCGAGCAGTGCCATGCAGTCGTTCCTCCTTCGGTACGCTGCGCATCATGCCCGACCTGCCTGCTCCCGACGATTCCCTGCGTGCAGCCCTGCACGGTGTCCGCGGCCTCCTGCTCGACCTCGACGGCGTCCTCGTGCTCAAGGGCGCCGCCGTGCCAGGCGCCCCGGAGGCGCTGGCCGCCCTCGAGCGGCACGGCGTCCCGTACCTCGTCGTGACCAACACGTCGCTGGTCTCGCGCGCGACCCTCGCCCGCTGGGGTCGCTCCGTCGGCTTCGCGACCCCGCCCGACCGCTTCCAGTCGGCGCTCACCGCGTCGGCGGAGCTGGTGCGCCGCGAGTTCGGCGAGCGGCCGGTCTACGTGATCACCTCCGACGACGCGAGGGCGGAGTTCGAGGGGCTGGGCGTGCTCGACGGCGCGGGCGCCGATGCCGCGCTGGCTGACGGGAGCGATGTCGCGGCAGTCGTGCTCGGCGACTCGCCGGACCAGCTCACCCGCGAGAACCTCAACCGCGCGTTCCGCCTGGTCCTCCGCGGCGCAGCCCTGATCGGCATGCACCGCAACCCGTGGTGGCTCACGCCCGAGGGGCCGACCCTCGACGCCGGGACCTTCCTCGTGGGCCTCGAGTGGGCGACGAAGCGCAAGGCGCGCACGGTTGGCAAGCCGGATCCTGCGTTCTTCCGCGTCGCGATCGAGCGGATGGCCTCCGAGGCGGCGTCACGCGGCGAGGCGAGGCTGCGGCGCCGTGACCTCGCGATGGTCGGCGACGACGCGTTCAACGACATCGGCGGCGGCCGGCGGGCCGGCCTGCGCACGGTCTTCGTTCGAAGCGGCAAGCACGGCGACGCAGAGCTGGCCCAGGCGGCCCGGGGAGCCCGCGGCTACCAGCCGGACGCCGTGGCGCCCTCGATCGCGGAGGTCGTGGCGGCGCTGGTCGGGTAGGGGAGCGCAGCGCGGATCGGGCAGGGGAGGGCCACCTAGAGGCGGATGCCGCGCTCGAGCACCTCGACCGCCCGGTCCACGAGCTCGATCGCGTCCACGCCGGGCCGCCCGTCGTACATGGGCAGCATCGCGGCGAGCACGCCGCCCATGGCGGCCGCCGTCGCGACACGGATCTCGAAGTCCGACGGGTCGCGTCCGAGGCGCTCGGCGACGAGCTCCACCATCAGCCCGCCCGTCCGGACCATCTCGAGCACGTACCGCTCGCGCAGGGCGGGCACGACGTAGGCCAGGCGGCCCCGCTCGATCTGCTCGTCCATCTGCTCGGGCGTGAGCGCGCCCCACACCTCGTGCATCGCCTCGCGCATCGCCTGGAGCGGGGTGAGGCTCATCGGCTGGCGCCGGAACGCCTCGATCAGCAGCGGATCCAGGGCGTCATAGAGGACCGTGTCCTCCTTGGTCGGGAAGTAGCGGAAGAAGGTCGAGGGCGACACCTCGGCCGCCTCGGCGATCTGCTCGACGGTCGTGCGGTCATAGCCCTGCTCCCGGAACAGGCGCAGCGCTTGCTCCTGGATGGCCTGGCGGGTCTTCGCCTTCTTCCGCTCCCGGAGGCCCGGGCGGGCATCAGCCGCCGACGATGGCTCGATCATGGCCTGATTGTGCACCTGCGGCCGCGGCACTCGCGCTCCGTCCCGGCAGCAGCGCAAGCGCCACCGGCACGCCCGCGACAGCGATCACGGCGGCGATGCGCAGGGCGTCACCCAGCGCCCCGACGAACGCCAGCTTGACCGACTGCGCCAGCGCGTCCGATCCCGCCTGATGCGCGGCCGCCAGCCCGGCGAACACGCTCGACTGGATCGTTGCCGCGAGATCGGCAGGCAGACCGGTGACCGTCACCCCATTCCGGTAGGCGTCGTTCATGACGCTGCCCAGGACCGCTGCGCCGAACGCCGGCCCCAGCTTGATCACGGCCTGGACGAGCGCGGAGCTTACGCCGCTGCGCTCAGCATCGAGCTCCACCATCGCCGCCGAGGCCGCCGTCGCCAGCCCCAGCCCGGCTCCCAGCCCGCTCACGAACGTCCAGCCAGCGGTGAAGGCGTCACCGCTGGCAAGTGTGAGGGTTGACCCGGTGCCCAGACCGGCCGCCAGCAGCAGCAGGCCGAAGGCAAGCGTGATCCGCGCGCCCACCCGGACGGCGACCCGGTCGGCCAGGACCGCTGCCACCACCATCCCGCCGATCACGGGCAGGAGCCGGACCCCAGCGCCCTGCGCGTCGAGCCCCTGCACGCCCTGCCACAGCTGGGGCAGGGTGAACAGGAGGCCTGCCAGGCCGAAGATGCCCATGGCGGCGAGCACCACGCCGCCGGTGAACGACGGCGAGCGGAAGAGCGAGAGGTCGACGAGCGGCGTGCGGCCCGTCGACGCCAGCCGCAGCTCCCAGGCGGCGAAGGCCGCGATCACGAGGACGCCGGCGAGCAGCGCGCCGATCGTGCCGGGATCGCCCCAGCCGACGCGGCCCGCCTCGATGACCCCGTACATGAACAGGGTGAGCCCAGCCGACGAGCCCGCGACGCCCAGCCAGTCGATCGCCGGCCGGTTGACGCTCCGCGACTCCGGCACCAGCGCGGCGACGGCCAGGATGCCGACGACCACAACCGGCACGTTGACGATGAACACCCAGCCCCACCAGAGGTTGGACAGCATCCAGCCGCCCACGATGGGCCCGAGCGGCAGCGCGAGGAAGTTGGCGGCGCCCCAGATGCCGATGGCGCGCGGTCGCTCCGCCTCGTCGAACAGGACCGTGATGATCGAGAGCGCCATCACCACCATGGCGGCGCCGGCCAGGCCCAGCGCCACGCGGGCCGCGATGAACACCGCGGCGTTCGGGGCCAGCGCGCAGCCGGCCGACGAGGCGCCGAACACGGCCAGCGCCACAAGCATCACGCGCTTGCGCCCCAGGCGATCACCGATCAGCCCGGCGGGGAGCATGGCCGCGGTCAGCGCGAGTGTGTAGGCGGTGACGAACCACTGGAGCTGGCTCTCGTTGGCGTTGAGGGCGCCCGCCAGGGTCGGCAGGGCGAGGCTGAGGACGGTGATGTCCAGGCCCGCCGCCAGGAGGCCCAGGCTGATTCCGCCGAGTGCCAGCCAGCGGCCGGACACGGGCCGGTTCATCGTGGTCACGTCGGTCGCCTCCGATCGGTTGTCTCTACTATATGGCAATCACTTGCATTATAGAGCGACAACCAATAAGCGCAAGGGGTCAGAGTCTCGGAGCCCTCACGCTCTCGAGCCGTGTCTCCCCGCTCCCCGCCGGGCGCTGCGTCAACCACCGCGGTGCAGAATCGTCCGGCCAGCCCATTCCGAGCCCGAGTGACGCACCGGCCGACGCGGGAGGGGATGGGCCGGGGCGGAGGAAGGACCTGCTCGCGAGGCCGCAGGTGAGGGGCGCCGCCTCCACGCCATGGAACCGGGCTCCACCTGACCTTCGGCACCCCAGCGGCGGGACTAGACTGGCGACAACGATCGACCTCGGGCCCGCGCCCGGCCCGCCCGGGACGCGCGCGCCACACGGGAGCAGCCAATGACCGCCGAGCGCATCAAGATCACCTACGCCACCCTGTCGGCCAACAACGAGACCCTTCACCAGTTGTACGAGGCGGGGCTCGAGAAGGCGAAGGCTCGGCTGGGCCAGCACCACCGCAACCTGATCGACGGCGCGGATCGCGACGGCGACGGGACGTTCGAGGTCCGCTCGCCCATCGACAGCGAGATCCTCGTCGGGACCTTCGCCAAGGGCACGCGCCAGGATGTGCAGGACGCCATCGCCGCCGCCCGGCGGGCGCAGCCGTCTTGGTTCCGCCTCGGCTGGGAGAAGCGCCTCGAGATCCTCCGCCGCGCGGCCGAGCTCATCTCGGAGCGCCAGATGGAGTACGCGGGCCTGATGGCGGTCGAGGTGGGCAAGACCCGGCTCGAGGCCCTCGGTGAGGTCGAGGAGGCAGCCGACCTGATCCGCTACTACAGCAAGGTGGCGGAGGACAACAACTTCTACGACCACCCCATGGACAGCCTCGGCGACGCGGCCGTCCACACGCGGACGATCCTGCGGCCGATGGGCGTGTTCGCCGTCATCAGCCCGTTCAACTTCCCGATGGCGCTCGCCGTCGGGCCGTCGGCGGCGGCGATGATGGCCGGCAACGCCGTCATCTTCAAGCCCGCGAGCGCCGCTGCGATGACCGCCACCGCGATCGCGGAGGCCTACCGGGACGCCGGCGTTCCCGCCGGCGTGTTCAACCTGGTGATGGGCCCCGGCGACACTGTCGGCGACGAGCTCCAGATGAACCCGGGCATCGACGGCATGGTCTTCACCGGCTCCTACGACGTCGGCTTCGCGCTCTACAAGCGGTTCTCGCAGCGCTTCCCCCGTCCGTGCATCGTGGAGATGGGCGGCAAGAACCCGGTCATCGTTATGGCGTCGGCGGACATCGAGGAGGCAGCCGAGGGCGTCATGCGCGCGGCGTTCGGCTTCGGCGGGCAGAAGTGCTCGGCCAACAGCCGGGTCTACGTCCACCGCGACGTCCACGACCAGTTCGTCGATGCGCTCGTCGCCAAGACCGAGAAGCTCGTCGTGGGCGATCCGCTGCCGCGGACCGCGTTCCTCGGCCCGGTCATCGACCGGCGCGCCGTCGGCCGCTACGAGCAGGCGGTCGCCGAGACGCGCCGCGACGGCAGGATCCTGACCGGCGGCGAGCACCTCACCGAGGGCGCCCTCGCCCGGGGCTTCTACGTGGAGCCGGCGGTCGTAAGCCTGCCGGCGTCGCACCGCCTGTACCAGGACGAGATCTTCGCGCCGTTCACCGCGGTCTGCGCCGTGGACTCCCTCGCCGAGGCGCTCCAACTCGCCAACGACAATGTCTACGGCCTGACCGCGGGCGTGTACAGCGAGGACCCGGCCGAGGTCCAGCAGTTCCTCGAGGAGATCGAGGCGGGCGTCCTGTACGTCAACCGGCGCGCCGGCGCGACCACCGGCGCCTGGCCGGGCGTCCAGGCGTTCGGCGGATGGAAGGGCTCCGGCTCCACCGGCAAGGCCGGCCTGTCGATGTACTACGTCGCCCAGTTCCTCCGCGAGCAGAGCCACACCGTCGTCGACTGACGCGGCAGCGCCGATTCGCACACTCGAGCCCCCGGGTCCGCCGGGGGCTCGACGATTCCGAACGTTGCCGCGCGCCCGTCGCGCCGCGCCGCCCGCCGCCTCGCGGGCAGGGCTCCGTGCCCACGCTCTCATCGACCGCGCTCGGCGCCGCGGTCACGACCGGCGGTCACTGCTGGAGCCAACGGGTCCGAGGCTGCCTGATTCCTCCGCAGAGCGGCCGGCGGATCAGCCTTGCGAGGCTTCTGGGTGCCGACCGATCACCGCCAGCGATCGAAACGGCGTCGACTGCCGTGCGGCGGGCGGGGGACGTCCTCGGCGTAGAAGCGATCAGCGGCGGTGATCGCCGGGTGAGCACCGCCGGGGCCGCGACGCGTGACGGGTGGCCGGGACCGAGTCGGACGCGAGCGCGTCGGCCGGGCGCTGGTCGACACCGCGGGTAGCCTGCTCGCCGGGATCGCCGACTCGAAGAAGACGCCTACCGATCGCGCCACCGCCACCGGACATCGTCGTCCTCGGCGACCGGCTGTTGCGGGTCCGGCGGCTCCCGCGCGGTCTGGTCCTGCCCCGAGATCCGGTACCCGGTCGATCGCGACGAGTGGGGCCAGACGCGGGCGAGCGCCACCAGCGCCGCGACAATGACGATGAGCAGCCCGAGGGTCATGACGAGCGCTTCCATCTCGGCGCCTCCTCTTCGATGTGAGGCCCATCATGCGCTCCCGCCGCGGTTGTCGCGACGTGCCGACCTCGGGCCGATCGGCCCCTCGGCGCGCACCGGCGCTCTGCTAGAGTGATATGCACTCTGCATAACCTGTATGCGTTCGGCGCGCCCGCGCGCTCGACGCATTCTGTCGAGGGACTCCGATGACGACTCCGCTCCAGGCGCGTCCCATCCCGGACATCGTGACTGCGCTTCCGGGCCCCAAGGCCCGTGCGCACATCGAGTTCGACCACGCCTGGACGAGTCCGAGCCTCCCGCGCGCCTACCCGATCGTGCCGGCTCGCGGCCTCGGCTGCGCCATCGAGGACATCGACGGCAACGTCTTCCTCGACTTCGCCGCCGGCATTGCCGTCAACTCCACCGGCCACAGCCATCCCGACGTGGTGAAGGCGATCCAGGCACAGGCTGCCGAACTCCAGCACTTCAGCGCCAGCGACTTCTACCTGCCGATCTACGCGCGCGCCGCGGCAGAGCTCGCCCGGATCGCGCCCATGAAGGGCAAGACCAGGGTCTTCATCGGCAACTCCGGTGCGGAGGCGGTCGAGGCGGGGCTCAAGCTGGCCCGCCACCACACGGGCCGCTCGAACGTCATCGCGTTCCTCGGTGCGTTTCACGGCCGGACCTACGGCGCTGTCAGCCTGACCGCGTCGAAGGCGAAGTACCACGCCGGCTTCGGCCCGATGCTGCCGGGCGTCTACCACGTGCCGTTCGGGCTCGACGGTCTCGATGAGATCGAGAACCGCATCTTCAAGCGCCTTGCCCCCGCCAACGAGTTCGCTGCGGTCATCGTCGAGCCCATCCAGGGCGAGGGCGGCTACGTCGTCCCGGAGCCGGAGTTCCTGCCCCGCCTCCGCGACCTGTGCGACCGCCACGGCATCCTGCTCATCGCCGACGAGGTCCAGTCGGGTGCGGGCCGCACCGGCAAGATGTGGGCGATCCAGCACTGGGACGTGGAGCCCGACATCCTGCTCACCGCCAAGGGCATCGGCTCGGGCATGCCGGTGGGCGCGATGATCGCCAGGGACAGCGTGATGACCTGGGGCCCGGGCGCCCACGGCAGCACCTACGGCGGCAACCCGGTGGCCCTCGCCGCGCTGCTCGAGACGATCAGGCTGCTCGAGGGCGGGCTGATCGCGAATGCGGCCGTCCGGGGGCGCCAGCTCATCGAGGGCCTGACGCCGCTCGTGGACCGCTTCCCGGGCATCGTCAAGGACGTTCGTGGCAAGGGCCTCATGATCGGCATCCAGTTCGACTCGGGCGACACCGCCGAGGCCGTGCAGATGCAGGCGTTCGACCGCGGCCTGCTCGTGCTCGAGGCGGGCGACGACTGCGTCCGGATGTCCCCGCCGCTGGTCGTCTCCGAGGCCGAGGCCGCCACCGCGGTCCGCCTGTTCACCGCATCGGTCGAGGCCGTGGCGACGCATCGCGGCGAGGCAGCCGCCGAGGTCGCCCGCGAGATTGCCGAGGGCCTCGCCGCTCCGGGTGTCGAGGCGGCCGGCTGACCCCTGGCGCCGAGGGTCCGAACCCGGGGCGCCGGCCCGGTTCTGGCCGACTGGCGGCCGCTACACTGGCGGCAGTCCATGCAGGCTGCATGTCGCTGATGCATCGCGCGCCCGGTGGCAGCCCCCGGCGCCGCCCGAGGAGCTCCAGGTCCATGCCCGGCAAGGTCACCTCGATGCGCGATGCCGTCGCGGCGCTCGTCCGCGACGGTGACACCGTCGCGATCGAGGGGTTCACCCACCTGATCGGCTTCTCGGCCGGCCATGAGATCGTGCGCCAGCACAAGCGCGACCTCGTGCTCGCCCGCATGACACCGGACGTCATCTACGACCAGATGATCGCCGGCGGCGTCGCCCGCAAGCTGATCTTCAGCTGGCTCGGCAACCCGGGCGTCGGGGGCCTCAACGCCATCCGCCGCCGCATCGAGCCTGCCAGCCTGGCGGGGGAGCGCCCCCTCGAGATCGAGGAGTACAGCCATTTCGGCATGGTGGCCCGCTACACGGCCGGCGCCACCAACCTCCCGTTCATGCCGCTTCGCTCGTACTTCGAGACCGACCTGCCCAAGGCGAACCCGCTGATCCGGCCCATCAAGTCGCCCTACTCGGACGAGGTCGTCTACGCCGTCCCGCCGCTCAACCCGGACGTCTCGATCATCCACGCCCAGCGCGCCGACGCGAACGGCAACACGCAGATCTGGGGTCTGCTGGGCTGCCAGAAGGAGGCTGCGTTCGCCGCTGACCGCGTGATCATCGTGGTCGAGGAGCTGGTCGACGAGAGCGTGGTCCGCGCCGACCCGAACCGGACGGTCATCCCGGGCCTGATCGTCGACGCCGTGGTGGTGGAGCCCTACGGCGCCCACCCGTCCTATGTGCAGGGCGCCTACGACCGCGACAACCGCTTCTATCTCGACTGGGACCCGATCAGCCGGGACGAGGGCAAGGTGCAGGCGTGGCTCCGCGAGTGGGTCTACGACCTGCCCGACCGGGCCGCCTACATCGAGAAGCTGGGCGCGGAGCGGGTCGCGTCGCTGCGCCCGGGCAGCGCCCCGTCGGGCTCGGTGGACTACGGGAGCTACCGATGAGCGATCTCGGCTTCACCAGGAGCGAGATGATGATCGTGGCCGCAGCCCGCGAGCTGGCGCGCGCCCGGGTCTGCTTCGTCGGCGTCGGCCTGCCGAACATCGCGGTCAACCTGGCGAAGCGCACGGTGGCCCCGGACCTCGAGATGGTCTACGAGGCCGGCGTCTTCGGGGCCCGACCGGCCCGGCTGCCGCTCTCGATCGGCGACCCGACCATCGTGACCGGCGCCACCGCGGTCGTCTCGATGTTCGAGCTGTTCGGCTACTACCTCCAGCGCGGCCTGATCGACGTCGGGTTCCTCGGCGCGGCCCAGATCGACCGCTTCGGCAACATCAACACCACGGTCATCGGCGACTACGGCGCCCCCAAGACGCGGCTGCCGGGCTCTGGCGGTGCCTGCGAGATCGCGATCAACGCCCGCGAGGTCTTCGTGATCATGCGCCAGTCCGCGCGCTCGTTCGTCAACGAGATCGACTTCCGCACCTCGCCCGGGAACCTCGGCGGCGCCGAGCAGTCCGAGGCGATCCGCAAGGCCGGCGGCTGGAACGGGCGGGGCCCGTCCGTGGTGGTCACCGACCTCGGCATCTGGCGCTTCGACGTGACCGGCGAGATGTGCCTGGAGTCCCTGCACCCGGGCGCGACCCTCGACGAGGTCCGCGCGACGATCGCCTGGGAGCCCAAGATCAGGTCCGACCTCGCCACCACACCGGCACCAACGGCCGAGGAGCTGCGCCTCGTCCGCGAGGAGCTGGACCCCGGGGGCGTCTACACCAAGTAGCCGGGGCGGCCGAGCATCGGGCGCGCCCACAGCTGCGCCGGGCGGCACGACGCCCGACCGGGGGAGAGTCGGCCGGGCGTCGTTGTGATAGCGAGGCGCGGGCGGCGGATCCCCGCCGGGGGGCTAGTGAGACGTGGGCCTGACCACGAGGACCGGGCAGGGGGCGTTGCGCACGACGTGCTCCGACACGCTGCCGAGGAACAGCCGCCCGACCGCACCCCGGCCGTGGCTGCCCACCAGCACCATGTCGGCGTGCTCGGCCTCGGCGGCCTCCACGATCATGTCGCCCGGGTCACCGGTCCAGATGAGGAACGAGACGTCGATCCCGCCCATGCGGCCGCGCTCGACCAGCTCCTGCGCGAGCAGCTCGCGCCGCTCGCGCACCTGGTCCAGGCGGACGCGGAAGCGCCCGCCCGGCATCAGGAGCGACCCGGGGTCGATCACGGACACCACCAGCAGCGAGGCCTCGAGCCGGCCAGCCAGCTCGAATGCCTCGTCGGTGGCGGAGGCCGACGCCTCGGTGAGGTCGGTTGCCAGGAGGAGCTTTTTCACGTGCGACCTCGACCGCTCGTCGCCCGCTGCCGGATCCTGCGCGGGGGCCGGATCGGGGTGGGTTCGGGTTTCCAAGGCGGTCACCGTGAACGTGTGGGGCCTAGGCGGTGAGGAGCCCGAGGATGGCGGTGATGTGTTCCGGTTTGGGGACCACGATCATCGTGTTCACCATACCGAACATCCCGTCCGTGCCCTCGACGTGGGGAAGGATGTGGCAGTGGAACGCCCAGATGCCCAGGCGCTCCGCCTTGATGGTCACGTCGTAGCGCTCACCCGGGTTGACCATGAGGGTGTCGCACACGTACGGCTGTGGCAGGTAGAAGCCGTCCTTCGCGATGACCTTCATGCCGTACCCGTGGGAGTGCCACGGGTGGCCCATCGTGCCCTCGTTCATGAACCGGATGCGGACCGTCTGGCCGAGCGCGGCGAGCACCGGAACGGTCGCCGGGAAGCCGTGACCGTTGATCGTGAAGCCCCCCAGCGTGTCGTTGGAGATCCAGGTGTAGTCGACGCCGTCGACCGCCTTCTCCTCGGCGACCGGGGCCTTGGGCTCCACGACGAACGCGCCCAGCTGCCCGCGCCCGACCTGATCCGTGGCGTTGTGGTGCGAGTGGTACATCAGCGAGCCGGGCCGGTTGGCCGTGAACTCGTAGGTGAAGGTCTCCCCAGGGGCGATCGGCAACTGGGTCACGAACGGCACGCCGTCCATGAAGAAGTTGTCGAATTCAACCCCGTGGAAGTGGACGCTCGTGGTCTCCTGGCGGTTGTTCTTGAACACCGCGCGGACCTTGTCGCCTTCCTTGACCCGCATCGTGGGGCCCGGCCACTGCTTGTTGTAGCCCGTGGCCTTGACCGGGGCCTTCAGCTCGTCGATCTGCCAGTCGAAGTCGTCGACGGTCATGTCGAAGTGGACGTAGCCGTCTGCGTCCTTGGTGGGCTTGAGCGGCGCGAGGAGGTCCGTGACGAACAGGTTGGGGACCTGGACGAACGAGGGCTTCCTGGTCAGCTCCGGATAGTTGTCCGCGGCGCCGAGGATCTTCACCATCTCGTTGAAGACGGTGTCCCCGTAGACGCCCTGGAGGGCCGGGGCGAGGTTGCCCACGTACCGGCGGACGACCGCACGAGCCGCGACATCGTGGGCGGTCCAGCCGGCTGGCAGGTTCGCCGGCAGGGAGGCCGATGGCGAGGCGACGGCGGACGGCACCGGGCTGGCCGCGATCGAGGGCGCCACGGTCGTCGCCGCGACAGACGGGGCGACGGATGCGACGGCGGCCGAGGCGGGAGCGGCTGCGCTCGCAACGGGGCCGAAGCTCCACTGCGGACTGGTGGCGTTCTGGCAGGCGGCGACACCGGCGGCGACACCGGTCAGGCTGATCACGCCGGCCGCTCGGAGGAAGCCTCGCCGACTGAGTTGGGTGGCGCTCTCGTCGATGGGCGCTCCCGGCGACTCAGCGGGTTGGGACGACAGGGTGGGCTCCACGGGCAGGGGCGCTCCGACTCCACGAGGGGCGGCAATGGATGCCGGAATGGTCAGGGTCCGTGGTGGATGCTGCGAAGTGACCAATGGCCCGAAGGCGCGGGCACCGTGACCCGTGGCGGTGTCGAGGCTGGTAGGCTCACGCCGTGACACAGTCCCGGCGTCCTCAGACGGCCGATCCGCACGTGCGGGCGGCCGACCCATTTCCGCTCGTCGCGGCGCTCGAGGCGCTCGAGCGCTGGCAGCAGGAGCCGTCGGGGGCGACGCAGGCCGTTGTCGCGCGGTCGCTGGAGGGCATCCTGTCGGTGGTCGGCGCGAACGGCGCTGTGCTCGAGGTCACCGCGCCGCCCCTCCCCAGGCTCGAGGTTGGCGTCGGGTCCCTGTCGGTGATCCCGCCCGAGTCGGAGCGCGGCGCGCTGGATCGGTTCACGCTCGCCACGCACCACGGGCACGAGGTGCCGCTCGGGCGCCTCTTCCTCGACGCGCCCGAGGGCGCCGTGGCGCCGGTGGTCCGGACGATCGAGATCGCGGTGGACGCGGCCTGGTCGCGGGCCGAGGTTCGCGACCAGGCCGAGCGGCTGGGGGCGCTCGAGCAGG
Organism: Chloroflexota bacterium; assembly: GCA_021783095.1. Lineage (GTDB taxonomy): Bacteria > Chloroflexota > Limnocylindria > Limnocylindrales > CSP1-4 > CAIXZV01. The sequence goes on from JAJXUG010000016.1 coordinate 38,596, forward strand.
CGACCCGGGCCGTCGCGGCCGAGCTGGACATCGACCGCGTGCTGAGGGTCATCGTCGAGCGGGTTCGCGAGCTCGTCGGCGCCAGGTTCGCCGCCCTGGGCATCGCCGACGGGCGCGGCCGCATCGAGCGCTTCATCTCCAGCGGCGTGTCGCCCGAGCAGCGGGCCGGGATCGGCTCGGTGCCCCACGGGATGGGCCTCCTGGGCCGGATCATCCGCGAGGGCCGTGCCCTGCGTGTCGATGACATCCGGTCGGACCCGACCGCCTACGGCTTCCCGGCCCGCCACCCGCTGATGACCTCGTTCCTCGGGGCGCCCGTGTGGGTCAAGGGCCGCTCCGTCGGCAACCTGTACCTGACCGACAAGAACGGCGGCGACCCGTTCAGCGATGACGACGAGCATCTGGTCGAGATGTTCGCAGTCCACGCGGGGATCGCGATCGAGAACGCCCGCCTCCACGACCAGGTGCAGCGCCTGGCGGTGGTCGAGGAGCGGGAGAGGATCGGCAAGGACCTCCACGACGGGATCATCCAGGCAATCTATGCGGTGGGCCTCTCGCTCGAGGACGTGCCGGAGCTGGTCGAGGACGCGGCGGGCCGCGTCGAGGCCGTGGCGCGGGTCGACCGCGCGATCGACGCCCTCAACCTGGTGATCGCGGACATCCGCTCGTACATCCTGCGCCTGCGGCCCTCGGTCGGCGGCAAGGAGGATCCGGTAGAGCAGCTGGTCCGACTGGGCGAGGAAGTGGGCATGAACGCGGTCATCGACCTCGAGGTCGACCTCGACAGCGGCGCCGACCTGTTCCGGGCCCTGCCGCCGGACCGCACGTCGGACCTCCTGTTCATCGTGCGCGAGGCCCTGTCCAATGTGGCCCGCCACTCAGGCGCCACGCGCATGGCGCTCGTCCTCGCGCAGGAGGACGACGACCTCGTGCTGTGCGTCGAGGACAACGGTCGCGGCTTCGACCCCAGCCTCCAGACTGGGCCGGACCGCCTGGGCCGCCACCAGGGCCTGACCAACATGCGCGACCGCGCCGTCGGCTTGGGGGGGACGTTCGGGATCGAGCGGCCCGACGGGGCGGGCACGCGTATCATCGTGCGAGTGCCTGCATCGCCCAGCGCAGCACTGGGGAGCGTCCCCCCTCCCGGGCCGGAGACAACCAACCGTGACTGATCTGAGCTCACGCCCACTGCGCCTGCTGGTCGTTGACGACCATGAGGTCGTGCGACAAGGCCTGGTCGCGCTCCTTGACCGCCGTGAGGGGTTCCAGGTCGTCGCCGAGGCCGGTTCCGCCGCCGAGTCCATCGAGCAGGCCCGTCGCTTCCAGCCCGACATCGTGGTGATGGACGTCCGCCTCCCCGACGGCTCCGGCATCGAGGCCTGCCGGGAGATCCGCGCCGAGCTGCCCGCCACGCGTGTCGTCATGCTCACCTCGTACCCCGACGAGGAGGCCGTCCTGTCGGCGATCGTGGCCGGGGCGTCGGGCTATCTGCTCAAGCAGATCCGCGCCCGCGACCTCGTGGCTGCCCTCGAGTCCGTCGGCCGTGGCGAGTCCCTGCTCGACCCGGCCGTCACCGAGAAGGTCCTCGAGCGGGTCCGCCGGATCGCCACGGGCGCCTACACCGACGAGATGGCCCAGCTCACCGCGCAGGAGCAGCGGATCCTGCTGCTGGTCGCCGAGGGCAAGACCAACAAGGAGATCGCGTCGGAGGTCTTCCTGTCGGACAAGACCGTGAAGAACTACGTCAGCTCCATCCTCTCGAAGCTCAACCTCGAGCGGCGCGCCCAGGCTGCGGCCTTCGTCGCCAAGCACCGCCTCGATCGCGGCGGAGCGTAGGCCCGCTCTTCCCTCCCGCACGGCTTCCGCGAGCACGCCCGGTCAAGCCCGTGGAGGATGACCTCGTCGCCTGGGGTCGCGTCGTCCGCATCGAGACGCGCGGCCGGATCAGCGGCCGGGTTGCGCGCGCCACCGTGGGATTCGTGGAGCGGCCGGACCGCTCCATGGTGGTCGCGGCCGGCTCGCCCCGTGCGGACTGGGCCCTCAACCTCATCGCCGACCCGGTCTGCAGGGTGACGCTGGGCGGCGACAGCTGGACGGCCATCGCGCGCGAGCTCGACGTCGCGGAGCAGGCGGCAGCCGTCCGGGGGCTGATCCTCAAGTACGGGACCCCAGCCGAGGGCCTCGGCGTCGGCCCCGCCTTCGAGCTGCGCCCCGAGGGCTGATCATCGCCTCGGCCGCTGGCCGGCCGGGCCCTCCGCCGCGCGACACCGGGTCACCGTCGGGCCCCGGGTCCCGCTGCTGCGGGCCATCCGGCCGCACCAACCTTCCGGGTCGCCTGCAAGACTGCCGCCATGCGTATCGTGTCGCCCGAGGAAGCGGTCGCGGGCATCAAGTCGCGCGACCAGATCTACATCCAGTGCGCTGCCGCGGTGCCGTCGTCCCTGCTCGACGCGCTCGTCGCGCGGGCGCCGGAGCTGTCGGACGTCTCGATGGTCCACCTGCACACCGAGGGCCCGGGCCCCCACATGGCCCCGGAGATGGCGCCCCACTTCCGGCACCGGGCCCTGTTCATCGGGCCCAACGCCCGGGCCGCCGTCAACGAGGGGCGCGCGGACTTCGTGCCGGTGTTCCTCTCCGACGTGCCGGCCCTGTTCTCGTCGCGTGCCCTGCCGCTCGACGCGGTGTTCATGAACGTGAGCCCGCCGGACGCTCACGGGTTCTGCTCGCTGGGCGTGTCGGTGGAGGCGATGCACGCCGCGATCGGCGCCGCGAGGACCGTCATCGCGCAGCTGAACCCGTCGATGCCCCGAACGCTGGGCGAGTCGTTCGTCCACATCAGCGACATCGACATCGCCTGCGAGGTCGACCAGCCCCCGTACGAGGTGAACCGCCCCCAGATCGGCGAGCTCGAGCGCCGGATCGGCGGGTTCATCGCGGACCTGATCCCCGACGGCGCGACGCTCCAGCTGGGGATCGGCGCCATCCCCGCCGCCACCGCGGAGCTCCTGACCCACAAGCGGGACCTGGGCATCCACACCGAGATGTTCACCGACGCCGTGGTGGACCTGGTCGAGGCGGGCGCGCTGACCGGGGCCCGCAAGGCACGGAACAAGGGCAAGCTCGTGACCTCGTTCATGATGGGCACGGCGCGGCTGTACCGGTTCGTCGACGACAACCCCATGGTCGAGATGCGCGCGGTCGACTTCACGAACGACACCCACGTGATCCGGTCGTTCGAGCACATGACCGCCATCAACTCGGCGATCGAGGTGGACCTCTCCGGCCAGGTCGTGGCGGATTCGATCGGCCACCGCATGTACTCCGGCGTTGGGGGCCAGATGGACTTCATCCGCGGCGCCGCGCTGGCCCCCGGGGGCAGGGCGATCATCGCGCTGCCGTCCACGGCGGGGAAGAACGGCGAGCAGAGTCGGATCACGCCCTCCCTCAGGGAGGGCGCAGGCGTCGTCACGACTCGCGCCCACGTCCGGACGGTGGTCACGGAGTGGGGAGTGGCGGAGCTGTGGGGCAAGAGCCTGCGCGAGCGGGCGAAGGCGCTCATCGCCGTGGCGCACCCCGGCCACCGCGACTTCCTGACCAGCGAGGCGCGGCGCAACCTGGAGCTGTAGGCGCCGGAGGCCCGCGCCCGAGGCGGGGGCCGGGGCTTCGCCCCCTCGTGCGGCAGGAGCCGTCCGCGCTCGCCTCCGCACGCCCTGTGCCCGGCCGACCTGAGTCGATCGACGCGGTCGACGAGCCTCGACACCACGGCCCCGCGCGGCCTGCCGAACCGCTCGAGGCGGCCCCGCTCCCCGAGATGGCCGGGAATCGAGAACCCCCGCCGCTCGGGCGAGGGTCCGGAGGTTCGGGTGGGTGCCGGGCGTCCCCTCCGGCACCCACCTCACACGCATAGTCGGGGGTGTGCCCCACATCGAGTGAGTGCCGATCGGACCACCTTCGCGGGACCAGCGGCACCCCCTAGCCGGGCGCCCCGACCGGCGACCGGCCCGTGCCCGTCAGCGATGATGGCGGGACGCGGAGGCGGCATGACCGCGCCCGCCTGCTGGCCTCGCGGTCCGGCGCGGACGCCCGGTGTGCTCCTCCCCTCGAGGTCGATCATGAGCACCGAGCGCGTGCTGATCATGGGTGCCGCTGGACGCGACTTCCACGATTTCAACGTCGTCTACCGGGACGACCCGACGGTCGAGGTCGTCGCCTTCACCGCAACGCAGATCCCGGGCATCGCCGACCGACGGTACCCCATCGAGCTGGCCGGTGACCGCTACCCCGAAGGCATCCCCATCCGCCCGGAGTCGGAGCTCGAGGCGCTGATCGCCGCGCATGACGTCGACACCGTCGTCTTCGCCTATAGCGATGTCAGCCACGAGCAGGTGATGCACGCTGCGAGTCGGGTGCTCGCCGCGGGCGCGGACTTCAAGCTCCTGGGGCCCGACGCCACGATGCTGCCCTCGCGGCGGCCGGTCGTCGCCGTGTGCGCGGTGCGAACCGGCAGCGGCAAGAGCCAGACCAGCCGATACGTCGCGCGGGCGCTCGAGGCGCAGGGCCTCAAGGTGGCCGTGGTCCGCCACCCGATGCCCTACGGCGACCTCGTGGCGCAGCGCTGCCAGCGCTACGAGACCTACGCGGACCTCGACCGGTACGAGACCACGATCGAGGAGCGCGAGGAGTACGAGCCGCACCTCGACGCGGGGCGCCTCGTGTTCGCGGGCGTGGACTACGAGGAGATCCTGCACGCCGCCGAGGACGAGTGCGACGTCGTGATCTGGGACGGCGGGAACAACGACCTGCCGTTCTACGCGCCGGACCTCATGATCGTCGTGGCGGACCCGCTCCGGCCCGGACACGAGCTCCGCTACCACCCCGGCGAGGCCAACCTGCGGATGGCCGACATCGTGGTCATCAACAAGGTCGACTCGGCCACCCCGGAGGCCCTGGCCGCCGTGCGAGCCGACATCGAGGCCGCCAACCCGGAAGCGCAGATCGTGGAGGCGCGCTCCTCGCTCACGCTGGAGGGCGGCGACATCGCCGGCCGCAAGGTCGTGGTGGTCGAGGACGGCCCGACGCTCACCCACGGCGGCATGACCTACGGCGCGGGCGTCGTGGCGGCACGCCGCTTCGGTGCCGCCGAGATCGTGGACCCCCGGCCGTACGCCCAGGGCGAGCTCGCCGCCACGCTGGCGAAGTACCCCGACCTCGAGCGGCTCCTCCCCGCGATGGGCTACGGAGCCAAGCAGGTCCACGAGCTGGAGGCGGCGCTCGACGCCTGCCCGGCCGACGTGGTCCTCGCTGCGACGCCGATCGACCTGACGCGGGTGCTCAGCACCAAGAAGCCGATCGTCCGCGTTCGGTACGAGCTCGAGCCGGTCGTCGGGTCGCTCGAGGAGTTCATCGCCGCCATCGCCGAGCAGGCGCGCGCCGGCGTCGCCGGCCGCTGAGTCCGAACCCCCGCGCCGCGCAGGGGCGCCCGGGCCGTCAGGCCGGGCGCCCCCCATGGCTGGCGAGGCCGAGAGCAGGTCGCCGCCCATCAGGCGGCCGTTCGACAGGACCCGCCGCGCGGGTCAGCGGGGCATCGCCGACGTCTCTGCGACAATGCCCGACAGGGCGCCGACCACGAGCACAGCGCTTCCCGTGACGCGCCCGGCCGCGAGCCGCGCCAGCGCCTCGTTGGCGGCTTCGAGCGGGTGCGTCTCGATGTCGGTCACGATGCCGATTTGGGCGGCGAGGGCGAGGAACTCGCGAGCGTCCTGACGCGTGACGTTCGCCACGCTGCGGATCGAGCGCTCCAACCAGAGGTCCTCGTAGGGCATCGCCGGCAGCCCGTCGAGGTGGATTGCGTTGATGGCCACCACGCCGCCGCGATCCAGCGCCCGGAGCGCCGAGGCCACGACAGAGCCCACCGGCGCGAAGGTGACCGCCGCGTCGAGGGGGACTGGCGGCCGGTCGTCGTACCCGCCCGCCCACGCAGCCCCGAGCTGGAGCGCCCGGTCGCGCTCACCCGCCGCGCGAGTGGCCACGAACGCCTCCACGCCCCACGCGCGCGCGACCTGAAGCGCCAGCCGCGCCGACGCGCCGAACCCGTACAACCCGAGGCGCGCCCCCCTCGACTCAGGCCCGATCCCCGCAACGCGGAGCGCCCGATAGCCGATGATGCCGCCGCACAGCAGCGGCGCCGCCGCGAGGTCCGGGTAGCCGTCAGGGAGGCGCACGGCGACGTCCGCCCGTGCCGTGACCGACTCCGCGTAGCCGCCGTCGCGGTCCCAGCCGGTGAACGTGGCCGCCTCGCACAGGTTCTCGCGCCCCGACCGGCAGAACCGGCAGTCACCGTCGGTCCCGGCGAGCCACGTCAGGCCCGCCCGGTCTCCGCAGGCCCAGCCCAGCACCTCGTCGCCCACCGCGTCGACCACGCCGACGACCTGGTGGCCGGGGACGACAGGCAGGCGCCGCGGGGCGAGGTCGCCCTCGCAGATCTGGAGGTCGGTGCGGCAGACGGCACAGGCGGTCACCCGCAGCCGGATCTCGCCGGCCGACGGCTCTGGATCCGGGCGATCCTCCGGCACGAGCGGCGACTCGGCGGCTGGCGCGGGTTGGCGAAGCGCCATGGTGCGCATAGCCGAAGCCTACCGCTGCCCGCGGATATGATCGACCCGTGGACACGTCGTTCGTCCTGCGCGAGATCACCGACGGGGACCGGCCGCTGGTCGAGCGGCTCTGGCAGCTGTACTCGCACGACATGTCTGAGGTCCGGCGAACGCTTCCAGGCGCCGAGGGCCTCTACAAGCCCGGGCGGCTGCCCGGCTACTTCGGGGACCCCGACCGCTGCGGCTTCCTGGTGATGCACGACGAAGCGCCTGCAGGCTTCGCGTTCATCGACGGCCTGAGGGGGCCCGCCCGCAAGATGGGCGACTTCTTCGTCGTCCGGGGCGTCCGCCGGCAGGGGATCGCGTCCGGGGTGGCCAGGGCGCTGTTCGCGCGGTATCCGGGCCGCTGGGAGATCGGGTTCCAGGCGGGGAACCCGGGTGCCCCGGAGTTCTGGCGGCGTGTCGCCACGGACACCGCGGGCACCGCGTGGCGGGAGGAGCTCCGGCCCGTCCCCAACAAGCCCCACATCCCCCACGACCACTTCATCATCTTCACCCCGGCGGCTGGCTGAGGACCTTGCCCGGAGGCACGGAGGCAGGGAGGCGCGGGCCCCGGCGGGGCTCGATGGGTGCGCCTCAGGCCCATTGCGCCCGGGTGTCGCTGCAGGTCCCGGACGGCGCGGGGACTCCGGCCGGGTGTTCGCGACGAACGGCAGGCGAGACCCGCGCGGCCGAGCGCGCACGATGGCCGAGTCGAAGGGAGACAGCCATGCAGGGATCCACCCGAGCTCGCCGAACCACGAAGGGGCCGGGACTGACAGGCGCCAACGCGGTCGTCTGGATCGAAGAGGGTCGCGCGCTGGTGCTCCGCGATGACGCGGGGGCGATCGCCGAGACGGAGGTGCCGCTGCCGGACCCCGCGACGGCGACGCTCCTCGCGCTCGCCGAGGTGGCGCATCGGGTCGGTGCCGTGGACCGGGTCCTGGTGATGGGCCCGATGGGGCTGCGCACCGCCCTGGAGCGCGAGATCGTGGCCATCGGCCACGCGCCCGAGACCATCCGCGAGGCGCCGCTCGAGGGCCCCGTCGACCGCGGAGTGCTGCTCACGGAACTGCGCCGCTTGGCCTGACCGGCCATGGTCGAGTCCCGTCGCGCGGGGGACCGACGGCACTGACCGCGGACGTTCCGCGGCAGGAGGATCGGGAAGCGGGCCTGGAACATCCGGCGCCTCGCGAGGCGTGCGGCAGGGGCCCCTGGTAGTCGAGGTGCAGCCTCACATGACCCTGCCTGCCCCCAGCGAGTTCGCCGGCGCCGATCTCGCCTTGGCGCTCTCCGGCTCTTGGTTCGGCGCCGGCCTGACGCCCGAGGCCGTGACTCGCCTCGCCGCCATCGCGGAGGTGCGGGACCTCGTGCCCGGGGATGTCGTCGTGGCCGAGGGCCAGGTCGCCGAGACGCTCGGCATCGTGCTCAGCGGCCGCATCGCCCTCCGGATGCTCGTCCCGGAGCGCGGGACCGTGACGATCCTGACGGTGGAGCCGGGAGACGTGGTTGGCTGGTCCGCGGTCGTGGCGCCCTACCGCGGCACCGATGACGCGGTGGCCATCGAGCCTGTGCGCCTGCTGACGTTCTCCGGCGAGCGGCTCCGGCTGCTCCTCCGGGCGGATCCCCTGCTCGCCGCATCCCTGTACCCGCGGCTGCTCCAGTCTGTGGGCCGTCGCCTCGCCGCGACGAGGATGCAGCTCCTCGACCTGTTTGCGCGCGAGGAGTGGGTGCGATCGGAGACGAAGCAATGGTGATCGACGAGCGGCTGCCCTACGCGCCGTATCCGGCCCCCGCCGGGACCGCGGTCGCCGCCCCGCCTGCCCCGATCGCCTCGGGCGGCGGCGTGGGCCCGTGGTTCCTGGCCCGGGCGAACCTGGGCGTCCTGATCGACCTGCTGCGCGAGGACGGGCGGACCGTGATCGGCCCCGCCGTCGTCGACGGTGCGGTCACGCTGGCGGAGGTCCGCTCGGTGGACGAGCTCCCCGCAGGCGTCGGCGACGAACAGGTGCCCGGGCGGTACCGGCTGGTCCAGCGTGGGGACCGCCGGGTGTTCGACTTCGCCGTGGGGCCCACCAGCCCGAAGCGGTGGACGTTCCCGCCGGTCGTGCCGCTCAATGTCGGCCGGCGCGACGGCCGGGCGGTGTCCTTCGAGCCGTCGCCGATCGACCCGCCGAGGCTCGCGTTCCTGGGCGTCCGCGCCTGCGAGCTTGCCGCCCTCGGGATCCAGGACCGCGTGTTCCTCGGCGGTCCCTACACGGACGAGGACTACCACGCGCGCCGGCGCAACGCGCTGGTCGTCGCGGTCAACTGCACCACTGCGGCGAGCACGTGCTTCTGCACCTCCATGGGCACCGGGCCCGAGGCGCGCGGCGGGTACGACCTCGTGCTCACCGAGCTCGACGAGGGCTTCGTCATCAGGGCGGGGAGCCCCGACGGCGCGGATCTCGTCGCCCGGATGCCCGTCCGCGGGGCCGATGCCGGGCAGATGCTCCGGGCGGCCGAGTCCGTGGGCAAGGTCGCGGCCATGATGGGCGACCCCGTCCCGACAGCTGGGCTCCACGACCGGCTCCTGGCGCAGTTCGACAGCCAGCACTGGTCTCGCATCGCCGAGCGCTGCCTCTCGTGCGCCAACTGCACGATGGTCTGCCCGACCTGCTTCTGCAGCAGCGTGACCCAGCGATCGGACCTGGACGGCGATGTGTCGACCTCCGAGCGCGTCTGGGACTTCTGCTTCACGGCGGGATTCGCGAAGGTCGCCGGGGGCTCCTTCCGCAGCCGGCCGCGCGATCGTTACCGCCAGTGGCTGACGCACAAGTTCGCCACCTGGGTGGACCAGTTCGGCACCTTCGGCTGCGTCGGGTGCGGCCGGTGCATCGCGTGGTGCCCGGTGGGCATCGACATCCGCGCCGAGCTGCTGTCCATCGCGCCGCCGCTCGGCGCCCGGCCCGAGCCCGTACGGCCGAAGCCCGTCGCGGCGACGCCCGGCTTCTACGCGACGGCGAGGATCGTGTCCGTCCGGCCCGAGACCGCCGACGTGACCACCCTCACGATCGGCGACGTGGACCCCGCGTTCCTGGCCGGCGAGTTCGGCCAGTTCGCGATGGTCGCGGTGCCGGCGTTCCCGCCGGTGCCCATCTCGATCTCCCGCTTCGGGCGGGACACCATCGACCTCACGATCCGCGCCGCCGGCCCGGCGACCGCGGCGATCATCGGGCTCGGCCCCCGCGACGAGATCGGCGTCCGCGGGCCCCTCGGCACGTCCTGGCCGATCGAGCGCGCGATGGGCCACGACGTCGTCATCGTGACCGGCGGCATCGGGCTGGCGCCGCTGCGGCCGCTCCTCGACGGGATCATCGCCCGCCGGGACCGCTTCGAGACCGTGCGCCTGTTCTACGGGGCGCGGACGCCCGCCGACCAGCTGTACCGCGAGGAGCTCCGGGCGTGGGCCGCCCGCGGCGACGTGGAGGTGGAGCTGATCGTCGACCGGGGCACGCCTGACTGGACGGGCCCCGTGGGGGTGGTCACGCACCTCTTCGACCAGGCCACCTGGGATGGCGAGCACGCGCTCGCCTTCGTGTGCGGCCCGGAGCGGATGATGGAGGCGACCGTCGAGACGCTCGAGAGTCGGGGCCTGCCTCCGGACCGGATCTTCGTGACGCTGGAGCGGCACATGGAATGCGGCATCGGCCTGTGCGGGCACTGCCAGACAGGCGGCCTGTTCGTGTGTCGTGACGGACCCGTGTTCGCCCTGTCCCAGCTCGGCGGCATCTTCGGACGCGAGGGCATGTGATGGCGACGGTCGCCGCCCGGCCGAGGCTTCGCGTCGGGATCGTCAAGATGGCCTCGTGCGACGGCTGCCAGCTCACGCTCCTCGACCTCGAGGACGAGCTGCTCGCCATCGCCGAGCGGTTCGAGCTCGTCGAGTTCCCGGAGGCCAGCTCGGCGCGCTCGGCCGGCCCCTACGACGTCCTGCTGGTGGAGGGCGCGGTGAGCACGCCCGACCAGGCCGCCGACATCCTGGAGCTGCGGCGCAAGGCGAAGCTCCTCGTCAGCGTCGGCGCCTGCGCGAGCTACGGCGGCATCCAGGCGCTGCGCAATTGGTCCGACCATGACGCCATCCGCGCCGCGGTCTACGCGCATCCGGAGTACGTCGAGTCGCTCAACGCTGCCACGCCCGTCTCGGAGCACGTCAAGGTAGACGCTGAGCTCCACGGCTGCCCCATCAGCCCCGACCAGCTGCGCGAGGTGCTGGTGTCGGTTGCCGTGGGCCGGCGGCCGCAGATCCGCGAGGAGGCGGTCTGCCTCGAGTGCAAGCGTCGGGGCACCGTGTGCGTGATGGTCGCCGAGGGGATCCCGTGCCTCGGGCCGGTGACCCAGAGCGGCTGCGGCGCCCTGTGCCCGTCGTTCCGCCGCGGCTGCTTCGGCTGCTTCGGGCCCCGCGAGCAGGCGAACGCAACGAGCCTGGCGAGGACCCTCGCAGCCGACGGGCGCGAGGACCCGGACGTTGCCCGGCTGTTCGCGGGGTTCACGGGCTGGTCGGGGCCGTTCCGGGCGGTGGTCGCCGCGTATGGCGGACCGCCCGGCGTGATCCCCTATGCCGTGCCGGAGAGCGCTGAGGGAGGTCGCGATGGGCGCGGCTGACACGACCGTGCCGACCGCGGCATCGGGCCGCGATCGCGAGTTCAAGGTCGACTACATCACCCGGGTCGAGGGCGAGGGCTCGCTGGTCCTCCAGCTCCGCGAGGGCGAGGTGACGGAGGCGCGGCTGCGGATCTTCGAGGCGCCGCGCTACTTCGAGCGGCTGGTGGTGGGCCGCACGGGCGACGAGGTCATCGACATCGTGGCCCGGATCTGCGGGATCTGCCCGATCGCCTACCAGATGACCGCCGTGCACGCGTTCGAGGACCTGTACGGCGTCGAGGTGTCGCCAGCGGTTCGGCAGCTGCGGCGCCTGCTCTACTGCGCCGAGTACATCCAGAGCCACGCGCTCCACGTGTTCATGCTCCATGCGCCGGACTTCCTGGGCTACCCCTCGGTGGTGGCCATGGCCGGCGACTACCGGCCGGTCGTGGAGCAGGGGCTGGCCATCAAGAAGCTCGGGAACCGCCTGATCTCGGTGCTGGGCGGCCGTCCGGTCCACCCCGTCTCGGTGCGGGTGGGCGGGTTCTCGCGCGTGCCCTGGCGGCGCGACCTCGACGGTGTTCGCGCGGAGCTCGACGAGGTGGTCGAGCTGGCGCGGGCGACGGTGGGCCTGGTCGCCTCCTGGAGTCCGCCCGACCACGAGCACGCCCAGCCCCTCGTCGCCCTGCGCCACCCCGCGGAGTACCCCTACAGCGACGGGAGGATCGTCTCGACGGACGGCCTCGACCTGGCGCCCGGCGACTGGCGCGAGGCGTTCGAGGAGCACCAAGTCGAGGGCTCGAACGCGCTCCACGCCCGGACGCACGACGGCCGCGCGTACCTGCTGGGCCCGACCGCACGGATCATCCTCGACGCCGACCGCCTGCATCCCATGGCCGCCGAGGCCTACGCCGCGACGGGCCTCGCCGGCGAGATCCGGTCGAACGTCCACCGGTCGATCGTCGCCCGGGCGGTTGAGCTGCTGGGCGCCTGCGCCGAGGCGCGCGACATCATCGACGACTACCGGGCGCCCGCCGCGCCCAGGGTGCCGTTCACACCCCGGGCAGGCGTGGCCGCGTGGTCCACCGAGGCGCCGCGCGGCCTGCTCCACCACCGCTACGAGGTGGACGAGGACGGGCAGGTCACGGCCGCCCAGATCGTGCCGCCCACGAGCCAGAACCAGGGTGCGATCGAGGCGGACCTCGCCGCATTCGCGCCGCGGGTGCTGGACCTGCCGCATGGCGAGGCGACGCAGCGCCTCGAGATGCTGATCCGCGCCTACGACCCCTGCATCAGCTGCGCGACCCACTTCCTCGACCTGCGGATCATCGATCGCGGGCGGGAGCCGGAGCGGGCACCAGCAGCCGGCTGATGTCGTCCGCCGCAGGCAAGCGCCTGCGGGGCGGGGCTTGTCAAGGGGCACCGTCGACCCGACGGCTGCTGCGCCGTGGCAATCGGGTGCCTGGGGCCGCCTTCTGCGCGACCGGGGCCAGCACCACCGGGTCCCGACCTCGCGGGGCCGGACGGCCCGGCCCACCGGGCGCTGAGAGTGACGCCCCGCCTGACTGACGGCCCTAAACCCGCACCGCGCCCGGAGCGAGCATTACAGGGCGCCGCCGGGTCGCGCGGTCACAGACCAGAGTGCGGTCCGGCCCACCAACTGAGGTCCAGCCTCAATGAGCCTTCGTGTCACGACAGAAGGCGTCCCCACATCTACGGCCCCGTCGTTCACTGCGCCCCGCCGCTCCCGCTCGCCTCGCGGGCCGCGGGGATTCAGGCGACCCGCCGCGACCCATGGGGAGGTGGCGCGATGACACATCTGGCACCGCCGTCCGTGCGCCTGCTCGTGTGCGGCAATGCCGAGCGTGGGGACGATGGCGCGGCGCTCTCGGCCGTTGCGACGCTCCTGCCCACGCTGTCGGCGCCGCTCCTCGAGCGGATCGAGGTCCGTCGCTGCGGCCAACTGCGGGTTGAGGACCTCCTTGACGTGACCCCGTGCGAGGTCGTGGTCATCGTCGACGCCGCCGTGGGCGTGCCGCCCGGCCACGTCATCACGCTGCCGGTCGCCGACATCGCCCCGCTCCTCGGCACGGCGGCCCCCCGCTCCTCGCACGAGCTCCCGATCGACCAGGTGTTGAGCCTTGCTGCCACGCTGCGCCCGGGCGGCCTCCCCGCCGGGGTGTTCATCGGGATCGGCGGGCGGCGGTTCGGCTACGGTCGGCCCCTCTCGCGCTCGGTGCGCCTTGCGATGGGCGGCTTCCAGAAGGCCATCGCGGCGGAGCTCGCCCGGCTCGCGCGCGTGTCCGGGGGACCCACGCCCGTCTGATTCGGGGCAGCGTGGGCGCGCCGGGCGGCGCACGGGCGCCCGGGCTTCGCCCCAGCCAGTCAACGCCCGAGCCGACCCGAGACCATTGGCCCGTCGCTTCGTGCCCCCCCGCCCTCGGGCTGGGATCGGCGCCGCCGTCACCCTGTAGCGCGTGACCGCCGAACTCGTCGCGGTGGCCGCAGTTCCGACGGGTGTCAGGGTCCTGGAGGTGCACGCGTGAACATCGTCCCGCTCAACGCGCCGAGGCTTGTCGGCGACCTGATGACCGCGGAGCCCGTCGTGGTCCCCGCGGACGCCCTGCTCGCGGAGGCGGCGAGGCTGCTGGACCAGCACCGCATCAACGGCCTGCCGGTCGTCGACGGCGCGGGCGCGCTGGTGGGCGTGCTCAGCCAGACCGACCTGCTCCGGGCGCGAGCCACGGAGTACCTGTGGGCCAACTGGCCGGGCCTGCGCGTCAAGCACCTGATGACCAGCCCCGCCATCACCATCGGGCGCGACCAGCCCGTGGCGACGGCCGCCCGCAAGATGGAGCGCCACCACGTCCACCGGCTGGTGGTGGTGGCCGACGACGACGAGACGCGCCCGATCGGGGTGCTCTCGGCATCGGACCTCGTGCGCGCCATGTCGGCCCTGCCCGTCGGCGACGACGTGACGGTGGGGGCCTGATGGCCGGCCCGGGCGAGCCCGTCGGCAGCGGGCCGACGGCAGGCGGGCGGCAACCCGGCGCCCGGTCCTCGTCCAGCGACGGGCGCGAGCCCGACCGGGGGCCCACGCCCATGCGGGGCGTGTGGGTCGCCGTGGTGATCGTCGGCGGTGCCGCGGTCGTGTTCCTGCTGCTCGCCCTGAGCTCGGGCGCGCTGAACGGCTGACCCCGCCGGCTCGTCGGGGGTCGAGCCCGGCCTACGCGATGACCTGCTCGAGCCCCGCCTCGTAGCCCGCGTCGAACGCGGCCGTGTCCAGGGTGATCATGTCCGCGTGGCGGTCGCCCAGGATGATCGCGAGGGCTCGGTGGACGGTCTCGGGCTCCACGAAGCGCCGTCGGCCGACCAGCGCGCCCAGCGCCACCACCGAGACCAGCTTGTCGTCACCGGCCGACTTGGCGAGCGCCGTGCAGGGGACCTCGAGCAGCTCGATGTCGCCCCGCCCGGGCTCCGCCTCGATCAGCGTGGTGTTGACCACGAGCAGGCCGCCGACCGCGACCATCGGCGCGTACTTGGCCATCGACGGCGGGTTGAGCACGACCGCATGGTCGGCCCGGTCAACGATCGGCGAGCCGATCAACTTGTCCGCGATGATCACGGTGCACGACGCGGTGCCGCCCCGCATCTCCGGGCCGTACGACGGGATCCAGAGGACCTCGCGACCCTCGAGCAGGGCGGCCTCCGCGAGCACCTTGCCCGCGAACAGGATCCCCTGGCCGCCGAAGCCCGCGATGATGGTCGAGACCTCCATCTAGAAGCCCTCCGTGATCGAGCGGTTGGGGGAGCCGGGCTGCGGCAGCTTGGGCGCGATGCCGCGCGGTCGGTCCACGAAGGTCCCCACGGGATACGCCGTCATCACGGTGTCCCGCAGTCGCTCCATCGACTCGCTCGGCGTCAGGCCCCAGCCGACGGGGCAGGTGGAGAGCACCTCCACGATGGAGAAGCCCTTGCCCTCGAGCTGGATCTCGAACGCGCGCTTGATCGCCTGCTTCGCCTTGCCGACATGGCCCGGGTCGCACACCGATGCCCGCGCGGCGTACTGGACGCCGGGCAGGAGCGAGAGCATCTCGGTCACCGGCAGCGGGTAGCCCTGCGACTGGACGTCCCGGCCACGCGGGCTCGACGTCGTCTTCTGGCCGGCCAGTGTGGTCGGGGCCATCTGGCCGCCGGTCATGCCGTAGATGCCGTTGTTCACGAAGATCACCGTGAACCGCTCGCCGCGCGCGGCCGCGTGGACGATCTCGGCGGTGCCGATGGCGGCGAGGTCGCCGTCGCCCTGGTACGTGAGGACCACCTTGTCGGGGCGGTAGCGCTTGACGCCCGTGGCGACTGCCGCCGCCCGCCCGTGCGGCGACTCGACCGAATCGAGGGCGAGGAAGTCGTACGCGAAGACCGAGCAGCCGACCGACCCGACCAGGATCGTCTTGGCGCCCAGGTCGAGCTCCTCGAGCACCTCCGCCAGCAGGCGGTGGACGATGCCGTGCCCGCAGCCGGGGCAGTAGGTCGTGGGGTTCGAGAGCAGCAGCGGGCGCCGGTAGATCGTCCGGCCCTCCTGCTCGGTGATGGGCTCGGCTGCGGTCATCGTCCGGACTCCTGGCTCATGGCCCACGCCTGGCGCATCGCATCGACCACCCCGTCCGGGCTCGGCACCATGCCGCCCATCCGACCGTGGTGGTACACGGGCACGGCGCCCTCGAGCGCCAGCCGGACGTCCTCGACCATCTGGCCCGCCGACATCTCCACGGCCAGCACGGCGCGGGCGCCGCGAGCGGCATCCCGGAGCGCCTGGGCCGGGTAGGGCCACAACGTGATTGGCCGGAACAGCCCCGCCGGCATGCCCTCGGCCCGGGCGCGCTCGACGGCCGTGCGGGCCACCCGCGCTGCCGTGCCGTACGCCACCAGGACGATCTCGGCGTCGTCGAGCTGCTCGCCAGCCCAGCGCTGCTCGTTGGCGGCGATCCGCTCGTACACCGCCTGGAGCGCCAGGTCGTGCTCCTCGAGGGCCTCGGGTTGCAGGTGGAGCGACTTGAGCACCCGCGGCGGCCGACCGGCGGCTCCCTCGAGGATCCAGTCCGGGGTGCTCTTCTCGAGCCGCTGGAACGTCGGGGCGACGGGCTCCATCGCCTGGCCCAGGATCCCGTCCGCGAGCAGGATCACGGGGGTGCGGTAGCGCTCGGCGAGGATGAACGAGTCGCGAACGAGGTCGATCGCCTCGCTGATCGACGAGGGGGCGAGGACGGGCACCTTGTAGTCCCCGTGGCCGTGGCCCTTGGTCGCCTGGAGGTAGTCGCCCTGCGCCGCGCCGATGCTGCCCAGTCCGGGCCCGCCGCGCATGACGTTGACGAGGACGACGGGCAGGCGCGAGCCGGCCATGTAGGACATCGCCTCGGCCATGAGGCTGATGCCCGGGCTCGAGCTGCTCACGAGCACGCGCGCGCCGGCCGCCGACGCGCCGAGCGCCATGTTGATCGCCGCGAGCTCGCTCTCGGCCTGGACGAAGACGCGGCCCTCCTCGGGCATCCGGCGGGCCATCCACTCGAGCAGCTCTGCCTGCGGGGTGATGGGGTAGCCGAAGTAGGCGTCACAGCCGGCCGCGACCGCGGCCTCGGCGATCGCCTCGTTGCCCTTCATCAGGACGCGGTCGGGCGGGGGATCCACCTCGCCGGTCCCGGACGGCGAGGCGAGGAGGTGGGGCCGGGCTCCCGCCGGCTGGTCGACGACGGTCATCGGGTCATGCTCCGCGCGGTCGGGCGAAGATCGACAGGGC
The DNA here is from genome assembly GCA_021783095.1 of Chloroflexota bacterium. Lineage (GTDB taxonomy): Bacteria > Chloroflexota > Limnocylindria > Limnocylindrales > CSP1-4 > CAIXZV01. Next base: position 55,645 of record JAJXUG010000016.1, read on the forward strand.
GGCGTCCGGGCACATGCGCGCGCACTTCGCGCAGCTGGTGCAGGCGTCGGGGTCCGTCAGGACGACTGGGTGGTGGCCCATCGCATTCACGTGGACAGCGTCCAGCGCGAGCGCCTTCGGGGCGCACGCGTCGATGCACAGGCCGCAGCCCTTGCATCGCTCGCTTGCCACGAGGACGGGGCGAAAGGTCGGGTGGCCGCTCGCGGGACGGCTGAGTGGGGTGTCGGCGAGCGGTGCGTGCATGGCCATCAATGGCACCTCCGGCTTGGGAGCATGTCCCGGGGTTGGACTAGCAGACAGGGCCAAGATGCACCTCACGGTGGGCCGTTTCGCCCGAGGTCCCACCTCGTTCCAAGGGGGGTCGGGGACGCGCGGGCGGCGGTCCGGGAGTCACGGTATCGCTATGCTCGGCACATGGCCAAGCTGACGCCCAAGATCATCCTCGAGGGAACGCGGCTGACCCACAAGACGGATCTCGCGTTCGCCCTCAACGAGCACCCGCGCATCGTCCTCCGGCGGTCCTGCCAGTCGCGCGCGACCGGAGTTGTCGCTGCGGGGATGCGAACAAGCCGACCCTCGTCGTGCGAACAGCTTGGGTGACCTCCGACACCCCATCGTCCTCTTGAGGTCCCGGCAAGCGGTGACGTTCGGCACTCATGCGCATCTTCGAATATGTCGATCCTTGCGGACATGGACGAGATCACGATGCTGCAGGCCGAGGTCCTCAAGACCTTGGCCAGCCCCCGGCGGCTGGAGATCATCCATCGCCTGGCGCAGGGGCCGTGCGAGGTTCGACGCCTCGCGGAGGACCTGGGCGCGTCCCAGCCCAACATCTCGCAGCACCTCTCGGTGCTCCGCGCTGCCGGCCTCGTCGAGGCGGAGCGCGACGGCCGCGAGGTGCGCTACAGCCTCACCGACCCGGACGTGGTCGTGGCCTGCGGGGTGATGCGCAACGTCCTTCAACGCCGCCTGACCCGCCTCGGCCGCCTGTCCACCATCGACACGACGCACGCCGACCTGGTCGAGACCCAGTAACGAGGATCGAAAGGGAATCCGTGGACGAGAGCCTCAACCTTGTGGTCTTCTCGGGCACCGACGACAAGCTGCAGGCTGTCGCGGTGCTCGCCGCCGGTGCCGCCGCGCTGGGCAGGCCGGTGCACCTCTTCCTGCAGTACTGGGCGCTCGACGCGTTCACCAAGGCCAAGATCGACGGCGACCACGGGCTGGCGCCCGAGGCCGGCGACGCGGGCCGAGCTGCCGTTGACGCCCTCGCCCGCGCGGGCCAGGCCAGCTGGGCCGAGACCCTGCGCCAGGCCAAGGACCTGGGTGAGGTCGACATCCAGGCCTGCTCGCTCTCGATGGACCTGCTCCGCCTCGAGGAGTCCGACCTCGATCCGCTGGTCGATGGCGTCGAGGGCGTGACCGCCTTCTACCTCAATGCCGGCGAGGGCCAGATCGTCTTCATCTAGGGACTAGGCGCGGCGTCAGCCGCAGGAAGGAAGCACACACCATGGCGAGCGTTCAGGTGGATGCCCGGGGCCTCAACTGCCCCATGCCGATCGTGAAGACCGCCCAGGCGGTCAAAGGCCTGGCGTCGGGCGACACGGTCGAGGTCCTCGCGACCGACGCCGGATCCGTCAAGGACTTCGCGGCTTGGTCGAAGACGACCGGCAACGAGATGGTCGAGCAGAGCGCGGCGGGCGGCGTCTTCCGCTTCATCCTCCGCAAGAAGTAGGGATCAGACCATGACTGTCGCTGAAGTCCCCGTTCCCGCTGCGGAGCCTGATCCGGCGCCGGATGCTGAGGCCAAGCTGCGCGACCTCCTGATCATCGCGTACAGCGGCGACCTCGAGAAGGTCTGGGCCCAGATGATCTTGGCGTCCACCGCGGCCGCGATGGGCGTGAAGACCCGGATCTTCGTCACCTTCTGGGGTCTGCCCACGTTCGTGAAGCCGGGCGTCCGGATCACGGGCGAGAACTGGATGCAGAAGATGATGTCGGGCATGAAGCGCCCCGGCATCGCCCACCGCAAGCTGTCCACGATGAACTTCCTCGGCATGGGTCCGTGGATGATGCGGAAGCTCGCGAAGCGGTACGGCGTGTCGAGCCCGGCCGAGCTGCTCGAGGTCGCCCAGATGATGGACGTCGAGATCATGCCCTGCCAGATGACGATGGACATGTTCGGCCTCAAGCGCGAGGACATGATCGACGGACTCGGCGAGCCGGTTGGCGCGGCGACCGTGATCGGCCTGCTGTCCGAGGGCAGCTCCGCGCTCTTCATCTAGCACCCCTCGCAGCACTCCTTCGGCCGACCCGGCGCGGGCTGTCCCGCGCGCGCCCGTGGCCAGCCGTGCCCGTGGAAAGGAACCGGAGATGACCGCCGAAACCACCACCACCGTCACCACGACCATCGATGCTCGCGGCAGCTTCTGCCCGGGCCCCCTGATGGAGCTCATTCGAGGCATGCGAGAGGCCGAGGTCGGGGACGTCCTGGCGGTGCTCTCGACCGACAAGGGCAGCAAGGCCGACATCCCCAAGTGGGTCGGCAAGGCTGGCCACACCCTGATCGGCGTGTTCGCCCGCGAGGGCTTTGACGAGATCATCGTCCAGAAGGTCCGGTAGCCCAGATGCAGCGCGTCGTCGTCCTCGGCGGCGGGGTCGGCGGGACCCTCGCCGCCAACCTCATCGCCCGCAAGCTCAAGCACGAGATCTCGGCCGGCCAGGCCAAGGTCACGGTCGTGGACGCCACCGGCAGCCACGCCTACCAGCCCGGCTACATGTACATCGCGATGGGCAGCGAGAGGCCCGAGAAGCTGGTCAAGCCCGAGAAGTCGCTGCTCGACGGAAATGTGGAGCTCGTGATCGACACGGCAACCCGGATCGATGCCGCGGGCGGCACCGTGTCCCTGGGCTCCGGCGTCACGATGGCGTTCGACCAGCTGGTCATCGCCCTGGGCTCGCGGATCCTGCCCGGCGACCTCGCGAACTTCGAGGGGGAGGCCCACCACTTCTACACGCCCGAGGCGGCGGCGAGGCTGCGCGGGGCGCTCGACGCCTTCGAGGGCGGCAAGATCGTCATCGGCATCGCCGGCATCCCGTACAAGTGCCCGCCGGCGCCGCTCGAGGTGGCGTTCCTGATCGAGTCCGAGCTGCGCCAGCGCGGGCTGCGCGACAGGACCGAGCTGACGTTCCTCTCGCCGATCAACCGCGCGTTCACGATCGAGAGCGTGTCCGACATGGCCACGCCCATCTTCGAGCAGAAGGGCATCAGGCTCGAGCTGCTCGCCGGCGTGTCCGAGATCGACGCCGAGCGCAAAGTGGTCATCACCGATGCGTTCGAGGAGCACCCGTACGACCTGCTGATCTGCGTGCCGCCGCACAAGGGCGCGCAGGTGCTGATCGACTCGGGCCTCGCGCCCAAGTCGGGCTGGCTGCCCACCGACCGGGCCACGCTCCAGGTCAAGACCGTCGCGAAGCCGGCGCCGGGCACCGCCGACGAGGACGTCCCGCGCTACCTGAACGTGTACGCACTGGGCGACACCACGGACCTGCCGCTGTCGAAGGCGGGCTCCACCGCGCACTTCGAGGCGCCGGTGGTCGCGGAGCGCGTCGCCGCGTCCGTCCAGGGTCGTGCGCCCGAGGCCAAGGAGGCCACCTACGTCGGCAAGGTGATGTGCTTCTTCGAGGTGGGCGACGGCAAGGGCACGCTCCTGCAGTTCGACTACAACCACCCCCCGAAGCCGCCCAAGCCGAGTGCGCTCTGGCACATCGGCAAGATCATGTTCAACAAGACCTACTGGCGGACCGTGCCTCGGGGGCGCGTGTAGGCCGTCCCGTCTCCTGCCCGGCCGCGTCTGCGACCTTCCGACTCGAACCAGTCTCATGCGGTGCCCCCGCGAGCCTGAATGAGGCAACTGAACCGGGGGTTGGTCCCGGCCCCGTGCTCGTCGACCCGCGCATCAACCCCATTGGTGAGTTCCAGTGGCCCGGCCCGAGCCGCCCATCGAGCGTCGACGGGCCGGGCTGCCTCGGAGCCGGGGCGGCCGCCTACAATCGAGCGGTGAACGCATCCAACCGCCCGCGCCGCCTGGGCACCCGATGAGCGGCCGCGTCTTCTCCCGCGCCTCCTCGCCCAACCCGCCCGTGGCCGCATCGGCCCACGGCTCGACGATCGTCGACACGGAGGGCCGCGAGTACCTCGACGCGGCCGGCGGCGCGATCGTCGTCGGCATCGGCCATGGCCGGCGCGAGGTCGTCGAGGTGATGGCCGGGCAGGCGATGCGGATCTCGTACGCGCACGGCTCGGCGTTCACCAGCGAGGCCCTCGAGCGGTACGCCGCCGCCGTGGGCGACCGGCTGCCGATGGACGAGCCCGCGATCTATCCGGTGAGCGGCGGCTCCGAGGCCATCGAAACCGCGCTCAAGCTGGCGCGGGCGACCCAGCTCGCCCGGGGCGCGGCAGACCGGACGGTCGTGTTCTCGAGGTGGAGCAGCTACCACGGCAACACCCTGGGGGCGCTCGACCTGTCGGGGCGTCAACCGCTCCGCAAGCCGTACGCGGCATGGCTGGGCCGGTTCTCGCACGTGTCGGCAGCCTATCCGTACCGGGCGGGCGAGCCGGGCGCCAACGCGCTGGGCTCGGCCGAGGCGCTGGCTGCGGAGCTGGACGAGGCGATCGCCGACGCCGGGCCGGGCAGGGTGGCGGCCTTCGTGGCCGAGCCGATCGTCGGCGCCACGCTGGGCGCGGTCGAGCCGCCGGAGGGCTACTGGCCGGCGATCGCGGAGGTCTGCCGGCGCCACGGCGTGCTGCTGATCGCGGACGAGGTCATGACCGGCTTCGGGCGCACCGGCGCCTGGTTCGGCGTGGACCACTGGGGCGTGCGGCCGGACATCCTCGTGGCCGCGAAGGGCGCGACCAGCGGCTACTTCCCGTTCGGCTTCGCGGCGGCCTCAGGCGAGGTGTACGCGACGATCCGCTCGGGCGCCGGCTTCACCCACGGGTTCACGTACTCGCACCAGCCGACCGGGGCCGCGGTGGCGGGTGAGGTCCTGCGGATCCTCGAGGCCGAGTCGCTCGTCGGGGCGTCGCTGGTCAAGGGCGCGAAGCTCCAGGCGCTGGTGCGCGAGCGGCTTGCCGAGCACCCGGCGGTCGGGGACATCCGGGGCCGGGGCCTGATGGTCGGCGTTGAGCTCGTCCGGGACCCGGCGACGAAGGCGCCCTACCCGAGGTCGGCGCGACTCATCGAGAGCGTGGTGCGGATCGCCCGTGAGCGGGGGCTGCTGCTCTACTCGGGCAGCGGCAACGCGAACGGCGTGGACGGGGACATCGTCCTGCTGGGCCCGCCGTTCGTGATCACCGAGGACGAGCTCGTCCGGGTTGCCGACGGGCTCCGCGACGCCCTCGACGAGGCGGTCGCGGCCCTGGGGTAGGGGGCTACCTGCTCCGACGCCCGCTCGACGAGCGCACCAGGAGCAGCACGCCCAGGACGACGATCAGCAGCGGCCACACGAGCTCGCTGAAGTTGGGCAGCGCGATGGTCGACGCGCCGATCAGCACGAGGAGCGCGCCCAGCCCCGCCTGCCAGCCCCAGCCGGCGCGGCTCGCCGCCCGGACCAGGGCGATGAACAGGAATGCCACGCCGAGGCACAGCGTCCCCACGCCCGACCCCTTGACGACGTTCGTTGCCTCGAGCAGGCCCGGGGCGGCCAGCGCCGTGATGATCGCCCCCAGGTACAGCGAGCCCATCCCGCGGTTGACCAGCCACGAGACGAGGAACGCGACGCCGACCGCGAGGAACAGCAGCGAGCCCGCCGCCTCGAGCGCGGGGAACGCCTGCTGGAGCAGCAGCAGGGCGCCGAACACCACGAGGAAGATCCCGAACCACGGCAGCCGTGAATGGCCGCGCGAGCCGCCGATGTCGGACCACTCCCAGCCGTAGGCGCGGATTCTGCCGCCGTCGATCACGTCGCCCCGGAGGGGCTCACCGGGTTGCTCGCGCATCGGGCACTCCTTCCTTGCTGCTGTCGCCGAGCGTACCGCGTCACGGCGCAGGGCATGACCGGCCCCAAGGATGGGTCTACGATCGCCGCATGCCGCACGTCATGACTGTCCTCGGCCCCGTGGACCCGTCGGCCCTCGGGTTCACGCTCCCCCACGAGCACACGCAGATCGCGCTGTGGCAGATCCCGGGCCGGTACGACTACTGGGAGCTGACCCGCGACGAGCCCGTGATCCTCGACGAGCTGCGGCTGTTCCGCGAGGCGGGCGGGGCCACGCTGTGCGACCTCACCCTGCCGGGCGTCGGGCGCGACCCCGCATGGCTGGCCGGGCTGGCGCACCAGAGCGGCCTCAACATCGTGATGGGCGGCGGCTGGTACCGGAACCCCTACTACCCGGCCGAGGCTCGGATCGACCGGCGGATGACCGACGAGCTGGCCGAGGAGCTGGTGGCCGAGGCGACGGCCGGCGTGGGGGACACCGGGATCCGGATCGGCATCCTCGGCGAGATCGGCACCGACAAGCCGTGGGTCTCGCCGGCCGAGGAGCGCGTGTTCCGGGCCGTGGCGCGGGCATCGCGGCGGACCGGGCTGGCGATCTCGACCCACGCCGCTCAGTCCGCGGTGGGCGCGCTGCAGGTCGCGATCCTCGAGGAGGAGGGGGCGGACCCGGGGCGGATCGTCATCGGGCACGCGGACTCCTACCCGCGGCTCGAGCACTGCCTGGGGCTCCTGGAGCGCGGTGTCTCGATCGAGTTCGACTTCCTGGGCATGGCCTTCGAGCCCACCGAGAAGCACGGCGAGGCCCGGGTGGTGGACCTGCTGCTCGAGCTGCTCGCTCGCGGCTACGCCGATCGGATCCTGCTCAGCCAGGACGTGTGCCACAACAGCCAGCTGCGCCGCTATGAGGGGAACGGGTACACGTACCTCGCGACCACCTTCCTGCCGCGGCTGCGAGAGCGGGGGGTCGGCCAGGCCGACATCGACCAGATGACGCTCGCGAACCCGAGGCGGCTGCTGGCGATCGGGTAGGTCGGGGCCCGATCGCGGGAGTCGGGCGCGCGGGACCCGGGCGCGAAGGAGCCCCGGCGGGACCGGGGCTCCAGAGGATCGCGGAGGGCCGGGACGGTGTCAGGCCAGCGTCGCCTCCACGGACAGCGCGACGTTGCCCTTGAGGGCGCCGGAGATCGGGCAGCCCTCCTTGGCGGCTTCGGCCAGCTCGGCGAACTTGGCCTGGTCGAGCCCCGGCACCTCGCCACGGACCGTGAGCTCGCTCTTGGTGATCTTCCAGCCGCCGTCGGCCCGATCGAAGGTGACCGTGGCCCGGACGCTCAGCTTGTCGGCCGGCGTGCCGTTCTTCGCCAGGCCGTTCGAGAACGCCATGGAGAAGCAGGAGGCGTGGGCCGCGGCGACGAGCTCCTCGGGGCTCGTCTTGCCGTTGTGGTCCTCGGTCCGCGACGCCCAGCTGACGGGCTGGCGGCTGAAGGCTCCTGAGGAGACGTAGTCGATCGAGCCGCTGCCGTGGATCAGGTCACCGGTCCAGGTCGTCTCGGCGTAACGAGTGATCGCCATGGGTTCCTCCTTGAGGCGCGCCGCGGGCAGGAAGGTCGCGTGCGGCCCAAGCGTGCCATGGCTTGGCGAACCGGGCTCGCGCGCCGCGCGCTGAGTCGCGCTGGACTCGCCGCGGGCGGCGGCGTGCACGGGCGCCGGCCCGGGCCGGGGCCCGCGGCGTGGCCCGTGCACACGGGAGGCGCTCCTGACCCTGACGCGACTCAAGCGACGCGACTCAAGCGACGCGACCAAGCGACGCGATGCAACCGGCAGGGGACCGGCGAGCCGGGACCCTACAGGCCCGCGGGCTCCGCCTCCCCGGCGACCCCGGCCTCGTCGTCAGCTCGCGTGAACCGTGAGCGGAGCCCGTCGACGAGCGAGTACACGACCGGCACCACGAGCAGCGTCAGGAACGTCGAGCTGAACAGCCCGCCGATCACGACCGTGCCCAGCTCCGCCGCGATGATCGACCCCTGGTTGAACCCCGCGGCAAGCGGGATCAGCGCGAGGATCGTCGCGATGGCGGTCATCAGGATCGGCCGAACCCGCGTCCGGCCACCCTCGATCAGCGCCTCGTTCGTCGACATTCCCTGCGCCCGGAGCCGTTCGACCAGGTCGAGGAGCACGATCGCATTGGTGACCACGATGCCGATCAGCATCAGGAAGCCGATCAACGCGCTGACGCCCAGCGGCCGGCCCGTGAGCAGCAGCGCGGGGAACGCGCCGATCGTCGCGAGCGGGAGGCTGAACAGGATGATGAACGGCGTGATCAGGGAGTTGAACGTGAGCACCATCGCGAGGTAGACGACCAGGACAGCGACGCCCATCGACACGTACAGGCCGGAGAACGCGGTCGTCTGCTCCTGCGTCACCCCGGCCAGCTTCACGTTGACCGACGCGGGGATCGTGCCGTCCGCCCTGAGCGCGTCGATCCGGGCCTGGACGTCCTGGCTCACCTTGCCGGTGTCCACGCTGGTGATCTCGGCCGAGACGGTCGCGGCCGGGGCCTGGTCCACGCGGGTGATCGTCCCCTGCGCGTTGACCTGCTCGACGGTCGCGATCTCGCCCAGCGGGCGCTGCGTGACCGTCCCGACCAGGATGCCCTGGAGATCCTTGACCGACGCGACCGCCGCCGGGTCCACGCGGACCACCACCGGCGTCACGCCCGAGTCGCCGGGCAGCGTGATCGTCGTCGCGGTCGAGGGGACGAGCATCGCCCGCACCGCCTGGGCCACCTGCGCGGTGGTCATGCCCACGGTGATCGACTTGTTCGGGTCGGGGACCACCTCGATCTCGGGCGTCCCCTTGGAGAGGTCGCTCTTGAGGTTGAGGAGGTCCTTGTTGCCGGCGAGCGCCTTGAGCACGGCATCGTTCGCCGCCGCCACCTTGGCCGGGTCCTCGCCCGAGATCACGACGGTGAGGTTGTTCGACGTGAAGCCCGCGGACTGCGCCACCGCCACGTCCCAGCCGTCGGTCTTGATCGGCGCCAGCTCATCGGACAGGCGCTTCGACTCGACGTTGAGGTCGGCCGACGGGTCGAGCCGGATGGTCATCCGGGCGCTGTTGGCGGGCAGGCCGCTCTGAGCCGCGACGACCGTCTGGAACCCGGTGTCGCTCTCGCCCGGGATCGACGTGGCCACGTCCTTGACGATGGGGTCCTTGAGCAGCAGCGCCTCGGCCTGGGTCGCGCGGTCGAGCACGGCCTGGGAGCTCGTGCCCGACGGCGGCGCGACAGTCGCCTGGAGCAGCTTCTCGCCGCCCGCGTTGATGAATGCGGTGGGCAGCATCGGCGCGATGACGGCGGTGAGCAGGAACAGCGCCGCCGAGACGCCCACCACTCCCAGCTTGGTCCAGCGGTTGCGGAGCGCCCCCCGGATCGCCGGCGTGTAGGCGCGGATCCAGAGCGAGTTGCGGGGCTCGCCGTCCTCGTCCACGTTGGCCGGGACCTTGCGGACGAGCAGGAAGGCCAGCACCGGCACCACGGTGAGCGCACAGACCAGCGAGGCGACGAGCGCGAAGGTGACGGTCAGCGCGAACGGCAGGAAGAACTGGCTCACGAGGCCGCCCACGAAGCCGAGCGGCAGGAACACGCCGACGGTGGTCACGGTGGCGGCGGTGATCGCGCCGGCGACCTCGCGCGGGCCGTTGATCGAGGCGGTCAGCCTCCCCTCGCCCTTGGCGCGGTGGCGGTAGATGTTCTCGAGCACGACGATCGCGTCGTCGACGACTCGGCCGACGGCGACGGCCAGGCCGCCGAGGGTCATGATGTTGAGCGTGACGTTGGTGAGCTGCATGATCACGAGTGCCGTGAGCAGCGAGAGCGGGATGCTCACCGCGGCCACCAGCGTCGAGCGCAGGCTGAACAGGAACAGGAAGATCGTCAGGACCGCGAAGATCGCGCCGGTGGCGCCCTCGTGGAGCAGGCCGTCGGTGGACTGCGTGATGAAGGTCGACAGGTTGTTGACCACCGTGACCGAGATCTGGCCGGGGTGCTGGGCGGCGATCTCGTCGAGCTTGGCCGTGACGGCCTGGGCGACGGTGACCGTGTTCGCGGCTGAGGTCTTGCTGACCGAGATCGACAGCGCGGGCTGGCCGTCGAGGCGGGCGTAGCCGGTGGTCGGGACGCCGACGAGCTCGACGCTGGTGGCGAGATCGGCGATGGTCACGGGCGTGGGGCGCGCGGGGGCGGCCGAAGATCCCGCCGCCGGCGACGACGCCGGGTTAGCCGATGCGCCCGGGGCGGCCGACGCGCCGGGCGCCGGGGCAGCCGACGCCGACGATGCTGGCGACGCCGGGGCCGAAGCTGCGGGGGCCGTGGATGCTGCAGCGCCCCCCGAGCCGGCACCCGCCCTGGCGGGCATCTTCATGCCCACCACGAGCTGCTTGATCTGGTCGAGGCTCGTGACCTCGCCCAGCGTCGAGACCGGGATGCGCAGGTTGCCGCCCGAGATCTGGCCCGACGGGATCGTCAGGTTGTTGGCCGTCAGGACGCCCGTGACCTGAGCGGCGGTGACGCCGGCGTCGGCCATCTTCTTGGGGTCGAGCGTGATGACGACCTGCTGCTCCTCGCCGCCGGACACGTCGACCGACGCGACGCCCTCGAGCGCCAGCAGCGCCGGCTGAACCTCCTGAGAGACGATGCGACCCGCGTCGGCGAGCGGCGTGCTGCCCTTCGCGGCCACCGCGGCGATGATCACCGGGCTCGCGTTGATGTCGAGCGCACTCACCTGGGGGGACACGCTCGACGGCAGCTTCGCCTGCTGCAGGTTCGCCTCGATCGCTGCCGTCGTCTCCTTGATGTCGGTGCCGTAGGAGAACTGGGCGATGACGAGCGAGACGGAGTTGGCCGAGGACGACGAGAGGCTGTCGAGGCGAGGCACGCCGCCGATCGCCCGCTCGATGGGCTTGGTCACCGAATCGGCGACATCGCTGGCACCGGCGCCGGGGTACGGTGCGATCACCGTGACGATGGGCAGCTGGATGTCCGGGAGCAGCTCCTGCTTGAGGGCGCCCCAGGCCGAGATGCCGGCGAGGAACAGGGCTGCTGCCAGCAGGAGCGTCACGCTCCGCTTGCTGACGGCCAGCTCGGAGAGGCGGCTCATGCAGGATCCTTTCGGGTGGTGGATGCGGCCCGGCGGTCAGCGGCGCGGGCGAGCGCGGTGAGCGCGCCCCGCACGCTGTCGAGCTCGGCATCGTCGAGGAGCTGGAGGAGGTCCCGCATCTCGCGGGCGTTGAGCTCTCGGAAGTGGTCGATGAACTCGACACCCGCCGGCGTGAGGCCCACGACAACCTGGCGGCGGTCCGCCGGGTCCTCGTGCCGGACGGCGAGGCCAGCCTCGACGACCCGCTCAACGAGGCCGCTGACGGTGGACAGCGACACGCCGAGGCGATGCACGAGCTCCGACATGTGGAGCTCGCCCGAGGCGCCGAGGAGGTACAGCACCTTGGCCTGCGGCATCGTGATCGGGATCTCGAGGAACCCGGGCGCATGGCTGCTCGCCATGCGCCGCATGAGGAGCTCGTAGCCGGCGATGACCTCGTCGACGACCACGGCGCGTTCGATCGGGTGGATGGCGTGTTCCTTCGCGTGCGTCTGATGATTTGGTTTCACCGAAGCAATCGGCGTCCAGCGTATCGCAGGTGAGCGGAGAGCCGTCGCGCAGCGCGTGTCCCGACACCACCTTCTTGACGAGCTGTCGCTACCCTTGACCTTCGAGCCGCTTGAAGGTCTACGATCCACCCATGCGCATCGCCGAGCTCGCCCGCCGCGTGGGGATCGCTCCGTCCGCCGTCCGCTGGTACGAGAAGGCGGGCGTGCTCCCGGCGGCCGGTCGCGAGGAGAACGGGTACCGCTCCTACTCGGACCCCGACGTTGCGCGGCTGCGCCTCGTCGTCTCGCTGCGCCGGCTGGGGCTCGGGCCCGAGGACGCCGGGCGCCTCGCTCACCTCTGCCTCGAGCGCGGCGCCGTGGATCTCGACCTCGCGCCGCTGCTCGCGGAGCAGCGCGCCGCCATCGCCCGCCAGCGCGCCGACCTCGACCGCCTCGAGGTGGAGCTGCTGGACCTCGAGGACACGATTGCGGCCGCGGGCCGCGCCAGGAGGACCGACCCGGTGCCCGACCCGGTGCCCGACCCCACGCCCATCCGGGTGCTGTTCCTGTGCACGCACAACAGCGCGCGCAGCCAGATCGCCGAGGCGCTCCTCGGCCGGTATGGCGGGGGCGACTTCCACGTGCAGTCGGCCGGCACCGAGCAGACCCGGGTCAACCCGTACGCGGTGCGCGCCCTGGCCGAGCTGGGCATCGACTGGTCCGGCGCCCGCAGCAAGGCGCTGACCGAGTTCGTGGACCAGCCCTGGGACTACGTCATCACCGTCTGCGACCGCGCGCGCCAAGCGTGCCCGGTGTTCCCCGGCGCGGTGAACTCGCTGCACTGGGGCCTCGACGACCCCTCGGACGTCGAGGGCACGGACGACGAGCGGCTGGCGGCGTTCCGTCGGACCGCGGCGGAGGTCTCGGTGCGGCTCCGCCCCTTCGTCGAGATCGCGCTGCGGTCGGCCGGTCGGCCCCCGCGCTCCGTGACCGCCGGGTAGCCGGGCCCGACCGACGGCCCGGGCGAGCGCCGGCTCGCCCGCCTACGATCGAACCACAACCCGCAGTGCGAGGCCACCTTGACCGCGCCCGCCGCCACGGCCCCCGCCGCCCCCGCCCGCCGACTCAAGCTCCTCGACCGGTACCTGACCGTCTGGATCTTCGCGGCCATGGCCGGTGGGGTTCGCCGATATGATCGAGGTCGGGCACCAGTAAGAGCGCGAGGTCTGCACCCGCGGCCGGACGCCGAACACCTCGTTCTGGCGCCCGGCCCGGGAACGGGCATCGTTCAACTGGTGCGGGGTCTCAGCGGATCAGGCCCTCAGGTCGCCCAGTGATCGGGCGGGATCGCTTCCGGCCGCAGCCGGCACGCCCTGAACGGTTCGGGTCCGCTCCGCGGAGCGCCGCGCGGCCGACTCCTACCGACAGGCCGAGTTGGCGACCGCACGGAACATCCCGAGGTTCCCGTTCAGGTTGTCCACCGACATGGCGTGCTGCATGCCGCCGTTGGCGCCGACTCCCCATGCCTGCTTCATGTTCTTGGCCCCGCAGTATCCGTTTGGGGTCGGGCTCGGCGCCGCCATTGCACTGCCGGCGAAGGCCGTGAGGCCCAGCACGACGAGAACCGTCACGGAGACCACCTGGAACCGCCCGGGTGTTCGCTCGATTGTCCTGGGCATTGGACCAACCTCCCTGCGCGCATCCGCGCGCCCCTCTCTCGGCAGGTCGGTCTCGCCATTCGCTCGGCGCAGCCGGGGCGACCGTCACGGGGGCTGCACGTCATCGTCTCCCGTCGGGGTCGGCGGAGCGTCCCAGAACACTGCCCGCTCGGATAGGGCCATGCGGCTTCTTCTGCGCGGCGGCCATTCTCTTGTGCTGCGAGCAGCCGGATGCGACCATCAAAGGTGGACTGCCCGCCATGTCGAGGGCACATCGGGGTAGTCGTGGTCTGGAGGTTCGTGGCCTTCGTGGCTTCGCGGACCCGCCAGACGAGCAGGGCAACGTCAGTACCCTGGCGGCCGCGGTACGTGTGGAGCTCGTCGAGCACGAGGAACCGCAGCCCTTTCGCCGCCTCGATCAGGCCCTTCTCGTACGGGCGCGCGAGCAGGAGCTCCAGCATCACGTAGTTGGTGAGCAGGATGTCGGGCGGGCTCGCGATGATCCCGGCCCGCTCGTCCTCCTTCTCCTGCCCGGTGTAGCGGCGGTACGTCACGGGACCGGCGTTGTTGGGGAAGCCGAACTTGAGGAACTTCTCGAGCTCGCCCGCCTGGCTGTTCGCCAGCGCGTTCATCGGGTAGATGACGATCGCCCGGATGCACTTCCCGGCCCCTCGCGCAGGATCCGGTCCACGATCGGCACGATGTACGTAAGACTCTTGCCTGAGCCCGTGCCCGTGGTCAGAACGTAGTTGGCGCCGGTCCCGGCGACACGGATCGCGTCCTCCTGGTGGCGGTGCAGGCGGAGCGGGATGCTCCCGGAACCGCCATCGGCGCCCTCGGTCTTGTTGCGCCGGAAGATCGCCCGGTTCGCGCCGTGCAAGACACCCTCCGCGACCAGCTCGTCAATCGAAGCGCCGGGCGCGAACGACGGGTTGAGCTGGATCAGCGACTCGGGCCACAGCAAGCCCTCCGCCAGCTCGCGATCGACGACCTCGCCGATCCGCTCGTCACGGACGGTGATGAAGCTGCGGGTGAACTCCTCGTAGTCGGCCACGAGCCGGTCGCGGAGCGCGAAGACGTCCACTACCCCCTCCGCGTCATGGGACTGTCGCCAGTGTACGAGTCGAACAACTTCGAGCTGGCGATCGCGGTCGCCGTCGCGACCTTCGGCATCTCGAGCGGCGCGGCGTTCGCCGCGGTCATCGGGCCGCTCGTCGAGGTGCCGGTGATGATCGCCCTCGTCAACGTGGCGTACCGGCTCGGCCGGCGCTACTACCCTCGGGAGCTGCGCGTCCTCGCCTGAGCCGCGCCCCGGCCGCTCCCGGGCCGCCTCGAGGCGCACGGCGCCTATTCCCGACAGGTCCTGGCAGCTTTCCACCCGTACCATGGTGCGGTGACCCACCATGCCCGCCACGTGTCCGCCCGTGCTGCTCGGCGCTACCTCGCGCTCCACCACCTGCTCGCGCCGCCCCGCTCGCTGTCCGCGGAGCCGGCCTCGGTCATGCGCGTGGTGGGTCGGCTGGGGTCGCTCCAGTTCGACCCCCTCGAGGTCGCGGGCCGCAACCACGACCTGGTGCTGCTCGCCCGGATCGCGGGCTACCGCCGCCAGTGGACCGATGACCTCCTGTACCGCGAGCGGGCCCTGTACGAGACGTACAACAAGATGCTGTCGCTGGTTCCCACTGCCGAGCTGCCGTGGTACCGCCACGCCTGGGACCAGGAGCGCGAGACGCACGAGCAGCGGGCGTTCGACGAGCACGCGCCGCTCGTCGAGGAGTTGCTCGCCCGCATCCGCGACTGCGGCCCGCTGAGCTCCACCGACATCGAGCCGCGCGCCGCCATCGACTGGTACTGGCGCCCCACCAACCAGGTCCGAGCGCTGCTCGAGGCGCTGGCCGAGGCCGGGATCCTCGGCATCGCTCGCCGCGAGGGCAATCGCCGGGTCTACGACCTCACCGAGCGCCTCTTCCCGGCCGAGCTCCTGGCGCAGCGCCCGCCCGAGCATGAGCAGCGGCTGCACAAGCTGCGCTCGCGCTACCAGGCCAACGGCCTCCTCGGCGCCACCGGCGAGTACACACTCTGGAGCGGCACCGCGCGCACGGCGCCGCACCGCAACGAGCTGCGGGCCGAGCTCGAGACCCGCGGCGACATCGTCGCGGTCCAGGTCGAGGGGCTCAAGGGCCACCGGTATGTCCCCCGGGCCTCGCTGGCGCTGCTCGACGCTGCCGAGGCCGAAGTGGCGGCCGAGGGCGATCCAGCGCACGCGTGGGCAGTTGGGCAGCCGGGCGGGCGTGCGCCGGGCGTGGCCCTCCTCGCGCCCCTCGACCCGCTGGCGTGGGACCGCGACCTGCTCGTTCGACTCTACGGCTTCGACTACCGCTGGGAGGTCTACGTCCCCGCAGCGAAGCGCCGCTGGGGCTACTACGTCCTCCCGCTGCTCTACGGTGACCGGCTGGTGGGCCGGATCGAGCCGCGGATCGACCGGAAGGCGAAGGTGCTCGGCGTGCTCGACCTGTGGTGGGAAGCCGGCTTTGACCCGCTCGATCCCGCCCACGACGGCTTCGTCGACGCCCTGGCCGAGGCGCTCCGCGCGCACGCTGCATTCGCGGATGCCAGCCGGGTGGCCTTGCCGAGGACCGGCCGCCATCGGGCCCTGGCGCAGGCCCTGCGGCCGCGCTTGGCCGGGAACCGCCCGGGGCTGGTAGGTTCGAAGGCGTGAGCATCGAAATCCGCCATCCGACCCCCGCGGAGCTCCCGGCCGTGTTCGAGGCCAGCACGACCTCATTCCTCCAGCGACCCGACATCGAGCGCGTCGCGGCCCAGTTTGGGCCCGTGATGGACCCTGACCGGACGTGGGTGGCATGGGATGGCGACCGCGCCTGCGGCACCTTCCGGTCCTGGCCGACGGAGCTCACGCTCCCGGGCGGCGGATCGCTGCCTGCAGCTGCCGTGTCGGGGGTGACGGTGCTTCCGACGCATCGCCGGCGGGGGATCCTGACCGACATGACCGCTGCGGCCCACGCGGCGCTCGTCGAGGCGGGTGAGCCGCTCGCGGTCCTGATCGCCGCCGAGTACCCGATCTACGGCCGTTTCGGCTACGGCCCTGCCACCCGGGACGCGCGCGTCACGGTGGACAGCCGGAGGGCCACGGTGCGAGGCGAGCGCGCCGGTTCGCTCGAGCTCGCGCCGCGCGACGCCGCCACGCGCGACGCCATCCGAATGGTGTTCGAGGCTGCTCGTCGGCAGCGGGTCGGGGAGATCCGCCGTGGCGACCTCATGTGGGATCTCGACACCGGGCTGGTCGAGGACGCCTTCGAGGGGAAGCGCTGGGACGGGTTCACCGTGCTGCACCACAACCCTGCGGGCGAGGTGGACGGCTACGCCCGGTACACGGCCGCCCGGGGCGACCGGGTCGCCGAGAACCTGATCGAGGTCGAGGATCTGCACGCCCTCGACGACGCCGCCCAAGCCGAGCTCTGGGCCTACCTCCTCTCGGTCGACCTCGTGACCACGGTCCGCGCCGTCCACCGGCCGCTCAGCGAGCCGCTCCCCTGGCTCCTGGGCGATGCCCGGGCCGTCGCCTTCGACCGTGTCCGCGACGTGCTCTGGGTCCGCCTCTTCGACGTCGCCAGGGCGCTCGAGGCGCGCGCCTACGAGCGGGCCGGGAGCCTCGTGCTGGAGGTGATCGACGACGAGCCGTGGGGTGGCACGCGCCGCTGGCGCCTCGACGTCGGGCCGGACGGCGCCATCTGCCGGCCCGCGGACGCCTCGCCGGACCTCACGCTCCCCGTCGCCGCGCTGGGCGCGGCCTATCTGGGCGGGACGCGCCTGCGCGACGCCGTCCGAATCACCGGCGTCGACGAGCACCGGGCGGGCTCGCTGGCCGAGGCGGACGCCTTGTTCCGCACCGCTGACGAGCCGTGGTGCTCCACGCCGTTCTGACTAGTCGTATCGCCGCCTCCCGGCGCCTATCGCGGGGACTCCGCTCGCAACGCCGCCCGGCGGCGACAGGAGCGAACTCGAACCGCACGCCGTGCACGGTCCCCGCTCCGGCCGTCGGATAACCGCCGCTGGGCGGCGATACGAGCGAAACGGGCTGCCGGAGGTGGGTCGGCGGGAGGTCGACGATGCGCCCGGGGCTCCCTGATACGAAATCGAAACGTTGACACCTGACGCCCCGCCGGTTATGACCGGGACCTTCTCATGTCGACCCGGGGGCCAGTTGCGGAGGTCGTTCCATGCGCGTACCAACCATTCCTCCCGCCGTGCTGGCGCGCGTCCCAGGGTCGACGCGGCGCCTGGCCGCCCTGGCCGCTGCGGCAGTGCTGGCGACCGCGTCCGCGGCCCCGGCGGTCGCGCTCGACGCGGCCGGCGGTCTCCTCCAGCCTGCCGTGAGCGATGCCGTCAGGGTGTCGTCTGCTCTCGCGCCGCCCACGGAGTCGAAGTGCTTCGCCATCGGCCGGCGGTGCTTCGCGCCGCAGGCCGTCTACGCCGCGTACAACCTCGGGCCCCTCTACCAGGAGGGCCTCAACGGCCGCGGCGAGACGATCGCGATCGTCGATTCGTGGGGCAGTGACACGATCGCGCACGACCTCCACGTCTTCGACCAGACGTTCAACGTCCAGGCGATGTGCGGCGAGGAGGGCGTCACCTGCGCCCCGGGCATGCCGTGGTTCAAGGTGACGAGCTTCCAGGGCTCGCCCGGCACCTTCGTGCCGCCGGCCAACCACAGCCCCGGGCAGGAGGCCAAGAGCGCCTGGGCGCTCGAGGTCTCGCTCGACGTGGAGTGGGCGCACTCCATCGCGCCGGAGGCGAACATCCTGCTCGTCACCGTCCCCACCGCCGAGACGCTCGGCGTCCAGGGCTTCCCGCTGATGATGAACGCGGAGCAGGCCCTGGTTGACCGGGGCATGGCCAACGTGATCAGCCAGAGCTTCGCCGCCGCCGAGGAGTCCTTCGGCAGCACGCAGTCGCTCCTCAACCTGCGCCACGCGTACATCGCCGCGGCGCAGCACCACGTGACTGTGCTCGGCTCGTCCGGCGACGGCGGGACCGCGAACGGCATGAAGCAGCCGGTCGGGAAGGGCGGGTCCCTCATCCCGTACCCGACCGTCGTGTGGCCCGCCTCCGACCCGCTCGTGACCGCGGTCGGCGGCACGTACCTGTGCACCGACCCGAGTGCCACCACGACGCGCACGGTCGACTCGGCCGACCCGCCCGGCCGCTGCCCGGCGAACCCGGGCGTGGCCGAGGTGGGCTGGGTCGCGTCGGGTGGCGGCTACAGCCACGTGTTCGCGAAGCCGTCCTACCAGGACGCGCTGCCGGCAGGCAGCACGGCGATCGGCTCGATGCGCGGCGTCCCCGACGTCGCCTACGAGGCCAGCGCGCTGACGGGCGTGCTCGTGTACGACAGCCTCGACGGCGGGTGGTTCATCGTCGGCGGCACCTCGGTGTCGTGCCCCAACTGGGCGGGCCTCGTCGCGATCGCCGACCAGCTCAACGGCGGCGGCCTCGGGCTCATCAACCCGGCGCTGTACAAGATCGGCGCCAATGCCGCCAAGTACGCCGCTGACTTCTACGACGTGACCACGGGGACTAACCAGACCGACTCATCGATCCCGGGCTACCCGGCGACGACGGGCTGGGACCCGGTGACGGGCCTGGGCACGCCGAATGCGGCAAACCTCATCCCGGACCTGGTGGCCGCCGCGCACTGACGCGCGGGCCCGGCACAACCTGACGAGCGCGGCCCGTCCTGGGCCGCGCTCGTCTGATTCTCGCGGGCCACGTCCACGGCCAGTCGCCCTGCACAATTGACGAGCACCACGGCAATGCGTGGAGCACGTCAATTCGAACGCGCGGCAGTCGCTGCGATCGCCGGTGCGCATCAAGCTGATCGCCCAGGGCCGTGGGAGGGGACGACAGCGGGCCGCCCGATGCGTAGGGAGCATCAACGCGACGAGGGCCGCGCGACCGTGATGCCTCGCACGCATGGTGGACTTGGGCGGCCCAAGCAAGGCGCCCGTGACCGGCCGCGCAAGTCGCGTTGACGGATCGGCCGATAATTCCGATAATTCCACTAGGGATTAGCCCGCGGGCCGGCGCCCTCGCAGCGCCCGTGGCGTTCCCGACGCAAGTACCCTCGACGTAGCGCTTCCGCGGCGCCCGCCGCCTGCAACGGAGCAGTCATGAGCACCACCCGCGACCTGGTCCGCGACGAGCGCGATCAGTACGCCTTCCACGACGACATCACGTACCTGGCCCAGACGAAGCGCGGCCTCACCCGCGAGACGGTGGAGGAGATCAGCGCCTTCAAGGACGAGCCGGAGTGGATGCTCAAGTTCCGGCTCCGCGCCTACGACCACTTCGTCAAGCGCAAGATGCCGATGTGGACCGACGGGCTCGACGCGATCAACTTCGACAAGATCGTCTACTACCGCAAGCCCTCGGAGCGCGAGGAGAAGTCCTGGGACGACGTCCCGGAGCAGATCAAGGCGACGTTCGAGAAGCTGGGCATCCCGGAGGCTGAGCGCAAGTTCCTGGCCGGCGTCGGGGCGCAGTACGACTCCGAGGTCGTCTACCACTCGGTGCGCGAGGAGCTGTCCAAGATCGGCGTGGTGTTCATGGGCACCGACCAGGCGCTCAAGGAGTACCCGGACATCTTCCGCCAGTACTTCGGCACTGTCGTCCCGCCCGAGGACAACAAGTTCGCGGCCCTCAACTCGGCCGTCTGGTCGGGCGGCTCGTTCGTCTACGTGCCCAAGGGCGTCGAGGTGCCGCTGCCGCTCCAGGCCTATTTCCGGATCAACGGCGAGAACACCGGGCAGTTCGAGCGGACGCTCATCGTCGTGGAGCAGGGGGCCAAGGTCCACTACATCGAGGGCTGCACCGCCCCGATCTACGCGACCGACTCGCTCCACGCGGCGGTGGTCGAGGTGGTCGCCCTGGCCGACTCGAAGGTCCGCTACACGACCATCCAGAACTGGTCCAACGACGTCTACAACCTGGTCACCAAGCGCGCCCACGCGCACGAGCGCTCGACGGTGGAGTGGGTCGACGCCAACACGGGCTCGCGCAAGACCGTGAAGTTCCCGGCGATCTACCTGCTCGGCGAGGGCGCCCGCGCCGAGGTGATCTCGGTGGCGGTCGCCGGCAAGGGCCAGCACCAGGACACCGGCGCCAAGGCGATCCACCTGGCGCCCAACACCACGTCGCGCATCGTGTCGAAGTCGGTGTCCAAGGACGGCGGCCGGGCGACCTACCGCGGCCAGCTCAAGGTGGCGCCGGGCGCCACCGGCGTGACGGCCTCGGTGCGCTGCGACGCGCTGATGCTCGACGACCAGAGCCGCAGCGACACGTACCCGTACATCGACATCGCCGAGGACGACACGACGATGACCCACGAGGCCACCGTCGGCAAGATCTCGGCCGACCAGGTGTTCTACCTCATGAGCCGGGGGCTCACGGAGAACGAGGCGCAGAACCTCATCATCCAGGGCTTCCTCGAGGTGTTCACCAAGGAGCTGCCGATGGAGTACGCGATCGAGTTCAACCGCCTCGTGAAGCTGGAGATGGAGGGTTCGCTCGGATGACGGAGGCGGCCGACACGTCAACGCCTGCGCGCCCGTCGCGCGCCCCCCGTCGCGCCCCTGACGACCTCCCGTTCACCTTCGTCGACACCGCGCTTCTCGCGGCGATCGATGCCGCCCGCCAGGAGCCGGACTGGCTCCGCGAGGACCGTGCCGCCGCGCTGTCGCGCTTCGGGGCGCTCCCGGTGGAGGGGAACCGCCTGTACACGCCGTACGTGGACCTCCGGGCTGCCTCGCTCGACGGCGCACGCCCCTACCTCACCACCGCCGACGCGGCCGCCGTGCCCGACGAGGGTGCGCACGGGCCGGACGAGGCCACCTCGGGCCTGCTCGAGCTCGCCGAAGACGAGGTTGCCGCGGCGTCCATCGACCCTGCTGCGGCTGCCGCCGGAGTCCGGCTGATGACGCTCGGGCAGCTCCTCCGGGACGACCCGGTCCTCGCCCGCCGGCTCCTCGTTGACGACCCGGTCCTGCCCGCCGACGAGAAGTTCGCCTGGCTGGGCCGCTCGGCGTGGACGCAGGGCGTCGTGCTGTACGTGCCGGCCGGGGTGCGCGTTGAGCGGCCGCTGGTCCTGCGCTGGGCCGTGGGCGCGCCTCGAACGCTGATCGGCAGGTCCCTGCTCGTGCTCGAGGAGGGCGCCGAGGCGTCGGTGGTCGAGGAGCTCGTGGCCTCTCATGGCG
>JAJXUG010000107.1 GCA_021783095.1 Chloroflexota bacterium
GATCAACATCTCGCCCCCCTCCTGCTAGGTGTGTGGATGGCGAGAGCGTCTGTGTCCCAAAGTGCGGGCGCAATTAGGCATAACCCTTGGCCTCGCCCGGAATGCCCGATCCTCCTGCAGCCGTCAGGGCGTCAATTCCGGTTGGACCTGCTGCCCCCTCAATTGGGGCCTTGCCGCCCGAGGGCTCGGTTCAACGGCGCGCAGGCCCTGCGTTGCGCGAGGGCAGGTCGAGGACCCCAGACCGCTCCGCGTGGACGGCCAGCTCGGTCCGGGTCATCAGCCCGTAGCGGGCGAGGAGGCGCGTGATGTAGGCCTCGACGGTCTTCTTGGACAGGCAGAGGTCCACGGAGATCTCGTCGTTGGAGCGCCCCCGGACCACGCCGTCGAGCACTTCGTGCTCCCGGGCCGTCAGCGGGCCCCAGGCCGCGTTGCGGCTCACCTTCAGCTGCTCGGGTGTGAACGCCAGCCCGCCGGCCGCAATCGCCGCGACCGCGGCCAGGACATCGTCGGTCGGCGCGGTCTTGAGGAGGAATCCGCTCGCGCCCAGGGCGACGGCGGTCGACGTGTACTCGGGCGAGGTGAAGCTCGAGAGGATCAGGAAGGCAGGCGCGTCATCGCGACCCCGGCACTCGCGCAGGAGCTCGATCCCCGAGCCGTCGGGCAGCCGTAGATCCAGGAGCACGACGTCCGCGGCAGTGTCGCGCAACAGGGCCCGACCAACTGCGAGGGTGCCCGCGACACCGACCACCTCCACCTGGGGCTGCCGGCCGAGCGCGGCGCGCAGGCCTTCCACGACCAGCGCGTGGTCCTCGACCACGATGAGCCTCGTCGTCACGCCTGCCACCTCATCGAGACCATCGTGCCGGCGACAGGGCCCCTGCCCACGTCGAGACGGGCGTCCACTCCTGCGGCCCGCTGCCGCATCGAGGCCAAGCCGATCCGCCCCTCACGGAGCGCGGACTCGGCCCGGGCCGGGCTGAACCCCGCCCCGTCGTCCTCGACCGACAGCTCGACCTGATCGGCGGCGACGACGCCGCTGACGCGCACGCGGCGCCCGCCCGAATGGCGGACCGCGTTCGCCACGGCCTCCGTGACCACCCTGTAGGCCGCGAGCTCCACCTCGCCCGGCGGCCGCCCCTCGCGGGAGTAGCCGGTCCTGTCCTCCACCTGGACCTCGATTTCGATCCCTCCACCGGCTGCGCGCGCAGCGGCCTCGATCGCCGGCACGAGCCCGAGGTCGTCGAGCGCCGGCGGGTGCAGCTCGGTCGCAACTGCCCGCAGGCGCGCGGCGGCTCCGCGGAGGGACTCGCGCGCGGCGGCCGCGTCCGGGTCCGGGCCCTCGAGCGCCCGGATGACGCCGGCGATCGCCTGCAGCGAGTCGTCGTGGATGTCGCGCGCGAGCCGCGAGCGCTCCTCCTCGGCCGCGCGCATCGCCGAGCGCTCGCGGAGGTCCGCGAAGAGCGCCCGGTCCAGCCCGGCGACGAGTGCCCTGCGCGTGCGGGCGTAGGCGGCGAGCGCCACGGCGACGAGGGCGGCGATCCACGGCGCCTCGAACCCGGCGGCCGTCATGACGGCCGCGAGGAGGCCGACCGCCGCCGCGAGGGCGGCGTCGAGCAGGGTGAGCGATCGCACGCGGTCCGCGGCCCCCCGCAGCGTCAGGCCGCTCCAGACGACGACCAGGAGCACCACCCCGGTGCCCACCACGAGCGCCCACGCCGAGAGGAGCCACGGCGCGGCCGCGCCCGCCGAGGTTCTGAGGCCGGCGCCGGCTCCGACGAGCGCGGCGCCGGCGATCGCCGCCGCCTGGCGCCAACGCCCGGCCGATCGCGCGATCACGGTCCACCCGAGTGGGCCGACTGCGGCCGCGACGAGTCCGAGCGAGGGGACCAGCCCTGGGCCTGCCGACAGCCAGGGCAGGGCTCCGGCGGCCGGCGCGAGGGCCGAGAGGGCGCCGGAGGTCCTCGCGCCGTCCCTCGCCCGCCAGAGCGCCGCGAGGGCGAGGAGCACGCCGGACAGCGAGGCGACCCCGCCGAGCCGCAGCGGTGCATCCGCGGACGCTGCAGTCAGGCGGTATGCGGTGGTCCCGTCCGTCGTCTCCAGGGCCCACCCGCCGGGATCGGATGCGGCGTGCAGCGTCACGACCTGCTGCCCGGCTCGGATGCCGGCTTCCCATGCAGGCCCGCCCGGGACGACGCCGGCCACGAGGCCGCCCGGGTTCTCGAGGTCCACGCCAAGGTCCACCTCCCCTGTCAGCGCGGCCGCCAACGACGCGAGGCAGAGGGCCAGCGACCCGAGTGCCGCGAGCGCGGCGGCGTGCGACCTCCTCATGCTGGCCCCATTGTCGGCCGCCGGGGAGTGGGCGGAACCCTCGGTCCGCACAAGGGAGTCGCCCCCTGCCGCCAGCGCGGCCCACAGCCGAGCCTCGAGAGCGCGTCCGCCCACCCAACGCTCGAGAGGTGAACACCAATGAGGCGACTGGCCGTGATCGGCGCGCTCCTGCTCCTGGCTACGACGGCCCCGACGGCGCAGGCCGCGCACCCGTCATGGGTTCGCGCAGACCTCGACGGGCGCCCGACCCCGACCGACAGGATCGCGGACCACTACTGCCACGACCGCGACTTCCCGGTCATCCACTGCTACTCGACGCCGATTGCCCTCCAGGAGTCGCTGGCCGCAGCATCCGCCGCCGATCTCGCGGCGGCGCCGAAGCAGAGCACATCCGACTACGTCGTGGTCTACTCGGGCCTCGCCAACAGCGGGTCGTACATGTTCATCTCGCAGAACTACGACGCGCTGGCCATCGTCGGCTGGAACGACCGGATCCGCTCCTACCGCGTCCTCAACGGCCGCGCCGGGACCTTCTACACGGATTGGTTTGGCAGCGGCGCGGTGCTCCAGTTCTGCTGCGGGGCCGCGGTGACCTCGCTCTCGTCGACCTTCGACGCGCAGATCAGCTCGGTCTACCAGCGGTAGCACGAGTGGGGGGACCGTGTCGACGAGGGTTTCACCCCATGGCGGCTCGGCCGTGCCGGGCACAGCCTCGGCGTGCGCTGGGCAGTGCTCCTGCCGAGCGCGGGGGGACCATCAGCCTTGGGGCGGCACGAGTCGTCGGCGCGGTCGCACCCCACCACCGAGAGCACCGGGAATGCGAACCCAATTGCGCGACTCATCGATCCGATCTCGCATCCGGTCCGCGGTGCTGCTGGCTACACTGATGCTGACGGTGCTGCCTGGGCTCGCCCTCGCCACGTCTTACTACTCCACCCTGCACCTCCTGACGACCTTCAACGGGACAACCAGGTCCTACACGGGCGCCAACATGAACATCTCCCTCACGTCGTACTCGGAGAAGACGGGCGCGTTCGTGACGACGTACGGGATCACGTTCTACCGGCACCGCTGCGTGCTCTTCGTCTGCAACGATGACCTGATCGGGAGCGCCACCGTGCCGCGTGACGGCTACGGTTCGGGTCGCTGGACCAGCGTCGGAAGCGGCGACTACTTCTTCTCCTTCTCGAAGGCGAACGACGGCTTCTGGGTCGACAGCAACTCCGTCTACATGTACTCGAACTAGAGGCCGGAGAAGCGAGCACTTCTACCTCTGGAGCGTGCCGTGCTTGAAGGCGGGTATGTGGTCCTGGCCGCCCCGGTCGTGCTGGCCGGGGCGGCACTCGTCGGAAGGCGACGCAATTCGTCGGTGGCCGAGTGGACCGTGATCATGGCGATGGCTGCCTGGCTGCTGGCCGTGGCGTCCGTGACCCTGTTTCCCCTGCCGGTCCAGCCGGAGGTCATCGCCGAGGGACGGGCCTTCGACCCCCAAGGAAACAACCTGATCCCGTTCCGGTTCGTCGCAGATCTGATCCAGGGCGATCCGCTCCTGCTCCGCCCAGTCGTTGCGAACGTCGCGATGTTCGTGCCGCTCGGCTTCCTGACTGGCCTCTTCCCGACTCATGGGTCAGCCGGACGGCGAGCCCTCGCGGCCGCGTTGGCGGTGAGTCTCGGGGTTGAGGGCGCGCAGTTCTCGATCTCCACGGTGCTTGGCTACACGTACCGGTCCGCGGACATCGACGACGTGATCCTCAACGTCGCGGGCGCTCTCCTCGGACTCGCGCTGCTGTGGGTCATCAGGGTTCAGCTGCGGCCGTGGGCGCCGAATCCACGATGACGCGGCCTGCTTCGACTACCTCGTCGAGACGCGCTGGCCCGGCGGGTTCCGCTGCCCGGGCTGCGCCGGGCCGCGCCGGGCCAGCCTGCGCCGGACCGAGCCGCGCTACGCCGCCTGGGGCGCGGCCGGGCGGCAGTCCCTGCACGGCCGATAGCCGCGGGCGGCCGCCTCGCGCATGGACCGGAAGCTCACGCGATGCCGGGGCGTGACGCGCCGGGCGTGCCGGCACGTCGGCCAGCACACGATGCGCGTCGTGTCCGAGCCGACGAGCCGCTCGCCGCGCCGGGCGGCCGCCTCGAGCGCCGCGGGATCCAGCCCCTCGGCCGCCAGCAGGGCCCGCTTGTTGCCGGGTCCGCCGAGCGAGTAGTTGCCGATCAGCCCGTCGGCCCGGACGACGCGGTGGCAGGGGACCACCAGCGGCACCGGGTTGCGCCCGAGCGCGGTGCCCACGGCGCGCACCGCGCCCGGGCGGCCGATCTCCGCGGCGATCCAGCCGTACGGCCGGATCTCGCCATAGGGGATCTCGAGCGCTTTCCCCCAGACCGCGATCTCGAACGGCGTGCGCCCGCGGAGGTCGAGCGCCAAGGGCGCCA
>JAJXUG010000058.1 GCA_021783095.1 Chloroflexota bacterium
GCGGGGGCGGCGCGGCCGAGGGGGCCGCGCCGGGCGCGGGATCGGGAGCCGCTGCTGGGCCAGCGGCGCCGCCGAGCCCGGGGTCGACAGGGTTCGTCGGGCGGTCTTCGCTCGTCATCGTCGTCCTGCCGCTCCACGCATGCCTGCCGTTCCGGCGCCCGGCAGCAAGTCGCGCGTGGCCCCCTCGGGGATCACCGCCTCGACCACCGTCCCGCGGCCGATGCCGGACACCACCGAGAACCGCCCGCCGAGACGCTCGGCGCGCGCCCGCATCCCGGCCAGGCCGAGGTGGCCATCGGGCACCGTCTGCGGATCGAAGCCCCGCCCGTCGTCCGCCACGCGAACGCGGACGCCGTCGCCCAGGCGGTCGACCTCAACCCGGACCTGCCGCGCGCCCGCATGCTTGACCACGTTGTGCAACGCCTCCTGGCCGACACGGTAGAGCGCCTCCTCGACATCGAGTGAGGGCCGTCCGTCACCGAGGTCCGCGTCCACGACGATGGGCAGCCCGATCCGTGCGGACAGCCCGGAGGCGTGCGTCCGGAGGGCCGCGGCCAGGCCCTGCTCCTTGAGGTGGCCGGGCCGGAGCTCGAAGATGAGCGCACGCATCTCGGCGAGCGCGTCACGCTGGAGGTCGCGGAGCTCGACGAGCTTGCCCGGCACCTGCGAGGGGTCACGCGCCATGAGCAGCTCGATGCTCCGCGACTGGAGCGTCATCGAGAACAGCGACTGGGTCACCGAGTCGTGGAGCTCGCGGGCGAGGTGGGCGCGCTCCTCGGACGCCGCCAGCTCGGCGGACTGCCGTCGCAGGTCGCCCTCGAGGCGCTCGAGCTCCCCGATGTCGCGCACCGTGCCGTGGGCCCCGATGAACTCGCCCTCCGCATTGAGCATGCCGATGCCCGTGATCTCGATCAGGCGCTCGGAATCCTCCGGCGTGCGGATGCGGAACTTGTTGCGGTGCGGCACGCCCGGGTACTGGCGCAGCCAGTCGAATCTGGCAATCCAGTCGTCGAGCTCCAGCGGGACCGCCAGCTCCGGGAGGGTTCGACCGATCAGCTCGCTGGTGTCCCAGCCCACGACCGGCTTGGCGCGATCGGAGACATAGTTCAGCCGACCGTCGGCATCGGTGACCCAGACGAGGTCGGGCGACGACTGCACGAGGAACCGGTAGCGCGCCTCCGACTCCCGCAGCTCGCGCTCCAGCCGCTCCTGGTCGCTCACGTCGCGCGCGGAGCCGTGGACGCCGTCGAGCACACCGTCACGGAGGACCGCGGCTGCCGCAACCTCGATCGGCTTCGAGGTCCCCCACTTCGTCAGCAGCTCGAGCCTGGTCACCACGGTCTTGCCCGGGTTGTGGGCCATCCACTCGAATCGCAGGCCGACGGGGCTGCCATCGACGTGCTCGACCAGCATCTCGCGGAAGTTGCGGCCCACGATCTCGGCGGGGCTCCAGCCCAGCACCTCTTCGACCGACTCGGACATGAACGTGAAGTCGCCCTCGGCGTCGCAGGTGAAGACCAGGTCCGGCAGGCTCTCGACGAGGCTCCGGTAGCGGGTCTCCGACTCCTCCACCCGGGCGACCAGGTCCGCCCCGGCAAGCGCGAGTGCCGCGTGGTCGGCGAGCGAGCCGAGGAGACCGGTCTCATCCGGACCGTAGGCGCCCGGGAGCGGTGACAGGACCGCGAGCGTGCCGAACACGTCGGCCTCCCCGAGCAGGGGCGCCACGGCCCAGCTCCGCACTGCGCCCGAGCCCTCGCCCACCACCGTGCGTCGTTCACTGACGGCGATCCCCGCCGCCTGCGCCCCGACAGCCGCGCGCCAGCCCTCGAGCGTGGCCTCGTCGAGACCTGCCGAGCGCCCCCGCCCGCCGTCGCGCCTGGCCGGGCGGAGCAATTCAATCGCCGCGCCGACCGGGCCGAGCAGCCGCGCCGCCTCAGCCGCCACGTCATCGAGGACCGAATCCGGATCGAGCGAGGTCATCGCTCGGCGTGCCAGGTCGCGCAGTGCGCGCTCCTCGTCGGCCCGCCGGACCAGCGCCTCGCGGCTCCAGCCCAGCTCCTCGATCAGCCGCGACCGGACCAGCGCCACTGCGGCCTGCCCGGCGATCGTCTCGAGGAGCGTGGCCGAGTGGGCGTCGAACGCGTCGGGCCGGAGCGACCAGATCGTGAGGGCGCCGAACGGCCCGTCATCGCCGAACAGCGGCACCGCCATGACGCTGCGGATCCCCATGGACCGCACGAAGGCATCGGGACCGGGGCCGTGCACGAACGACGGGTCGGCGAGGTAGTCGGCCGTGCTGGCGGGGCGTCGGCTCAGCACGGCCCGGCCCGACACCCCAACCTCGACGCTGTCGTCCGCGCCCTCGTGCCAGCGGTCGCCGGGGACGAATGCGTGGTCAGAGGCGTAGACGCCAACCAGCGAGTCGCCATCGGTGTCGAGGATGTCGATTCGGCCACCGTCGCCGCCCGCGAGCCTTGCCGCCTCCTCGACCACAAAACCCACGACGGACCTCGGGTCTCGCTCCGCCGAGATCCTGGTGCCCAGCTCGCGCAGCGCCCGCTCCACGTCGGCCTGGCGCTTGGTGGCCAGCCGCGCCTCGTCGAGCTGCGCGATCAGCCGCGCGTTGGCGATCTCCAGGGCGGCGTGATTGCTCAGGGCGCGCACGAGCGCGATCTGCTGCGGGCCGAAGGCGTCGGGCCGCCGGTCGTACACGCCGAGTGCGCCGAATATCGCGTCGCCCGCGACGAGCGGCGCCACCACGAAGGAGCGGAGGCCGGCCTCGCTGGCGAAGGCGTCGGTCTGCTCGGTGTGCTCGAAGCGCAAGTCCGCCAGGTAGTCGCCCGTGACCTCGACACTTCGGTTTGCGACGGCCTTGCCGAACAGCCCGAGCCCCACGCGCAGCCGTGTCGTGCGCAGCGGGTGGTCCTGCGCCAGACGCACCTCGCTCGCCTCGGCGGCGAAGCGCAGGACGTCGCCGCCCTCGGCCACCAGGTACACGAGGGCGCCGTCCGCCCCGAGCAGGCGAACCGCTTCCGTCGTCGAGCCCCGCAGCAGGAGACCCATCCTGGACTCGCCCTCGGACGGGGCCGAGCTCACCTGGAGGTCGATCTGGTGCACGCAGCGAGTCTAGATGGCCGACGGCATGAGGTCACGGGTGGATGCCGCATCGCGCGCGCCGGGAAACTCGCATGGCCGTCTGGCGGCGGCCAAGCCCACGCGTCGTCAACCCGCCCGCTGCACCTCCGCCCAGCGAAAGCAGGACACCTCGTGGTCGTTGACGAGCCCCGCCGACTGCATCAGCGCGTAGCAGATCGTCGGGCCCACGAACCGGAAGCCGCGCCTGCGCAGGTCCTTGCTCATCGCCTTCGAGAGGTCGGTCTCGGCGGGGATCTCGCCGATCGAGCCGTAGCGGTTGACCAGCTGCGAACCGCCCACGAAGGACCACAGGCGGTCAACGAGCGTCGTCCCGGCGTCGTGGAGCGCCAGCACGCCGCGCGCGTCGTCGATAGCGGCCACCACCTTGGCGCGGTTGCGCACGATGCCGGGATCCGCGAGCAGGCGGGCCACGTCGTCGGGGCCGAATCGCGCGACCGCGTCGGGGTCGAAGCCGGCGAAGGCCCGGCGGTAGGCCTCGCGCTTGCGCAGGATCGTGGACCACGAGAGGCCGGCCTGGGCGCTCTCGAGGATGAGGAGCCCGAACAGGTGGCGCTCGTCGCGGACGGGAACGCCCCACTCGAGGTCGTGGTAGGCGCGGTAGAGCTCGTCAGGATGGTCGCCCCACGCGCATCGGGGACGCGGGTCGTGGTCGGTCATGTCCCGATGGTACGACCCGGAGCGAGCCGCGGCGCTCCTGTCACCAGGACCGCGGGCGCCGACCCGGGCCCGTGCAAGGTCCCCGGCGTGGACCACGCGACCGACCCCGACGTCGTGGCCGCGGCGCATCGAGCCCTGGCGCGTTCACCACCCCGACGTGTGGCGTGACGGGGATGCGGAGCCTCGCATGGCCCGCATCAACGCGGCCCGGGCCATCCCTGCGTGACCCGGCGCGCCGCGCGGCCCACGACCACCGCTGAGCGACCGCCGGTCCCGGCCGGCCCCTGCCCAGTAGCGGCGGTGGTGGGTCAGCCCGAGGGGAGTGTCAGCCGGAGACCTCCCGGACGAACGCCGCGATCCGCCCCAGCGCCTCCTCGCGCACCGGCAACAGGCCGTGGCCGAGGCCCGGGTAGACGACGAGGCGGCCGTCTCGCAGCAGGCCGACGGCGTCGCGCAGCAGGTCGATCCGCGCGAACGGGTCAGCGTCACCCGACAGCAGCAGCACCGGCACGTCGATCGACGCCCAGTGCGCGGCGCGCGCGAGGGTCGGGTCCGGCCGGTGCGGCGCGTGGAGCGGATAGGAGAGGGCGACGACGCCGACGATCGGGTGGCGTCGTGGTGGCAGGCTGCCCCTGGGCGGCGGAACGCCCGCCGCCAGCATCGTCGCCACGCGGCCGCCCAGGGAGTGCCCGCCCACGACCGCGAGCGGCTCGTCCGGCACCTGCTCCGCGAACCGCAGGATCCCGCGCTCAGCCAGTCCGCGCGGCACCGACACCGCGTCGGCCGGCACGCCGAGCGCCCGGAGGCCCTCGACCCAGGGCGCCATGGCGGCCGGAGAGCCCGACGCGCCGTGGCCGAGCAGCACTCGCGACATGCCGGCGCGTCAGAGCTCGCGGCGCCGGAACAGCCAGGCGCCGAGGGCGAGGACGCCGAGCACCCAGACGACGCACCAGACGATGAACGCGCTGGAGGGCGGTGCGTCCGCGTAGAACGGGTTCGCCTCGGCGACGCGACCGGCGATCCGCGTCGCGAGCACGGCCGCCGCGGGCTCGAGGCCGTAGATCACGCCGCGCCACAGCCCGTCGGTCGGGAACAGCAGGCGGTAGACGCTGCCGACGCCGCTGAGCTGGTCCGTCCCGAAGGCGGTGGCGACGGCTCCGAGGACGCCCGTGAACCAGCCCAGGCCGAACAGCACGACGGTGATCGCGCCGGCGGCGATGCCCGGCAGCCGAGACCCCAGCGCCAGCGCCGCGGTCATCACGGCCACGGCCTGGAACGCGAGGTAGGCGAGCGCCAGCTGCATGGACGGCGGCGAGTATCCGGTCACCAGCCCGACGACCCCGATCGCGAGCAGGCCCGAGCCCGCGGCATACACCGCCACGATGAGCCCGAGCCCGAGCCACCGTCCCACGATCAGGTCGGCGCGGTGCATCGGCCGGGCCAGCATGGCGAGCACGGTGCCGGTCTCCACGTCCGACGCGATGGCGGGCGCCGCGAGGAACGCGGCGGACATCGCGAGCACGAAGCTGAACATGAACGCGATCAGGATCAGCACCTGCGATACGCCCAGCTGGAGCTCGGCATCGGTGATGCCGTTGCCGGACGACATCGATACGAGCTGGTGCACGCCCCAGCCGACCAGCGCCACGCTGACCACGGAGAGCCCGGCGAGCACCCAGATGATCCGACGACGGGTGATCTCGCGGATCGTGAGCCCGGCGATCACGAGGACGACGCGCGGGTTCACCGGTCGACCCGCGCGGAGCGCCTGGCCCGGCCGAGGATGTGGCGGACCGTGGGGTCCCCGGCGCTCATCGCGTCACCCAGGGACCGCCCGCCGCGGGCGGGGGCGGCGGCATCGGCCGGGCCGGTGGCGCCGGATACACCAGCGCGCCTGGGCTCGCCCCCGCGCCGGGTCCGCGGACGACATCGAGGAACAGTTCCTCCAGCGTGCGCCGCGCCGGATCCACCGCGTGGACGCGCCCGCCCATCGCCACGACGGCGGCCACCAGGTCGGGGATCCGCTCCGGGTCGACCGGGCGGATCACGAGCCAGCCGTCCTCGTCGGTCAGCGGCCCGAAGGCGTGCAGGGGCGTGAGGTCGGCCGGCATCCCGGTGACGCGCAGCCGGACGGTCGATTCGCCCAGCAGCTCACCCAGGGTCCCCGACGCCACGACGCTGCCCTTGTTGACGATCACCGCCCGGTCGCAGAGCCGTTCCACCTCGCCCAGCAGGTGCGAGTTGAGGAGCACGGCCGAGCCCCGGGCGCGGGCGTCCCGGATGATCGCGCGGACGTCGTCGCGACCCACCGGGTCCAGGGCCGAGGTGGGCTCGTCGAGGATCACCAGCGCCGGGTCGCCGAGGAGCGCGACGGCCAGCCCGAGCCGCTGCTGCATGCCCTTCGAGAAGCCCCCGACGCGGTCGTGGGCGCGGTCGGCCAGGCCGACGAGCCCGAGGACCCGCACGATCTCCGGCCCGCGGCGGGAGCCGGGCAGGCCGGCGAGGCCGGCGTGGAGGTGCAGCACCTCGTCGGCGGTCAGCCAGGCCTGGTAGCGGAACAGCTCGGGCAGGTAGCCGATGCGGGAGCGTGCGCCCCGATCGCCGAGCGGCCGGCCGAGCACCGTGCCCTCGCCGCCCGACTTGCGGACGAGGCCCAGCAGCAGCTTCACGGCGGTGGTCTTGCCCGCGCCGTTGGGCCCCAGGAGCCCGACAACCTCGCCCGGCCCGACGCGAAGGTCGAGCGACGCGAGCGCGAGCACGCCGTCGTAGGCCTTGCGGAGGCCGCGGGTCTCGATCGCCGGGTCGTTCACGGGACCATTCTCCAACGCCGTGCGATTCCAAGGGCGGCGCATCGCCGGACGGTGCAGACGCCCCGGGGGCACCGGCGACGCCTCGGGAGGGCCGCGGGGGCGAGCCGTTTCCCGCTACCCTGCTGGTGCACCGTATCGCTCGCTGCGACACAAAGGAAGGTTCTCATGGATCCGACGCCCATCCGCGTCTGGTGGCCTGACCAGCTCAACCTCGCCTCCCTGAAGCAGGGATGTCCCATGGCGGACCCCATCGGCGGCGGATCCCGCTACCGGGACCGGTTCCAGGGCCTTGACCTCGAGGCCCTCAAGCGCGACATCATCGACACGCTGACCACCTCGCAGGACTGGTGGCCGGCCGATTTCGGCCACTACGGCCCGCTCATCATCCGGATGGCGTGGCACGCAGCCGGGACCTACCGCGTCAGCGACGGCCGCGGTGGCGCCTCGCGCGGCACGCAGCGCTTCGCGCCCCTCAACAGCTGGCCCGACAACGCCAACCTCGACAAGGCGCGTCGGCTGCTGTGGCCGGTCAAGAAGAAGTATGGCCAGGCGGTCTCCTGGGCGGACCTCATGGTCTTCGCCGGCAACTGCGCGCTCGAGTCGATGGGCTTCAAGACGTTCGGGTTCGGCGGCGGCCGCGAGGACACGTGGGAGCCCGAGGACATCGACTGGGGTCCCGAGGATACGTGGCTCGGCGACAAGCGCCACAGCGGCGACCGCGACCTTGCCAACCCGCTCGCGGCCGTGCAGATGGGCCTGATCTACGTCAACCCGGAGGGCCCCAACGGCAACCCCGACCCGGTGGCGGCCGCCAGGGACATCCGCGAGACGTTCAAGCGCATGGCGATGGACGATGCGGAGACCGTCGCCCTGATCGCCGGCGGGCACACGTTCGGCAAGACGCATGGGGCGGGCCCGGCAACATACGTCGGCCGCGAGCCCGAGGCGGGCCCCATCGAGGCGCAGGGTCTCGGCTGGATCAGCAGCTACGGCTCGGGCAAGGGCGGCGACGCGATCACGAGCGGCCTCGAGGTCACCTGGACCACGACGCCGACCCAGTGGAGCAACAACTTCTTCGAGAACCTCTTCGGCTTCGAGTATCGGCTCGTCACGAGCCCCGCCGGCGCCCACCAGTGGGTGGCCGAGGGCGGTGAGGGCACCGTCCCGGACGCCCACGACCCCGCCAGGCGCCATGCGCCCACGATGCTGACCACCGATCTCTCGCTGCGGTTCGATCCCGCCTACGAGAAGATCTCGCGGCGGTTCCACGAACACCCCGACGAGTTCGCCGACGCCTTCGCGCGCGCGTGGTTCAAGCTGACCCACCGTGACATGGGGCCCGTCTCACGCTACTTGGGGCCGCTCCGGCCGGCCGAGCCGCTGATCTGGCAGGACCCCGTCCCCGCCGTCGACCACGAACTCGTCGATGCCGCCGACATCGCCTCGCTCAAGGCCACGATCCTCCGGTCTGGCCTCTCGGTGGCCCAGCTGGTGTCCACCGCCTGGGCGTCGGCGGCCTCCTTCCGCGGCACCGATCGGCGTGGCGGGGCCAACGGGGCGCGAATCCGGCTCGCCCCACAGAAGGACTGGGAGGTCAACAGCCCAACTGAGCTCGCCACCGTGCTCGGGGCGCTGGGGCGCATCCAGGCCGATTTCAACAGTGCGCAAGCCGGGGACAAGCGGATCTCGCTCGCTGACCTCATCGTCCTGGGCGGATGCGCCGCCGTGGAGCAGGCCGCTCGGGAGGCGGGGGTCGAGATCCAAGTGCCATTCGCAGCCGGGAGGACGGACGCCACAGCCGAGCAGACCGACGGGGAGTCCTTCGCCTACCTGGAGCCGAAGGCAGACGGATTCCGCAACTACGTCGCCCGGGACCAGACCAAGCCTGCGGAGCAGCTGCTGGTCGACCGAGCAGCGCTCCTGACCTTGACTGGGCCTGAGATGACCGTGCTGGTCGGCGGGCTGCGGGTTCTGGGCGCCAACCACGGTGGTTCACCCAATGGCGTGTTCACCGACCGCCCGGGTGTGCTGACCAACGACTTCTTCGTCAACCTGCTCGACATGGGCACCGTCTGGTCGGCGACATCCGAGGCCGCGGACTTGTTCGATGGCCGCAGCCGCGCCACCCATGACCTGCAGTGGACGGCCAGCCGGGCAGACCTCGTCTTCGGGTCCAACTCGATCCTGCGGGCGTACGCGGAGGTCTACGCCTCCGACGACGCGCAGCCGAAGTTCATCCGCGACTTCGTTGCGGCGTGGGACAAGGTGATGCGTCTGGACCGCTTCGACCTCGTCTGAGACGGGTTCGACTGGAGCGGGCGTCCGGAGATCGCGCTCGCTCCCCCGTCAGACCTCGATGCCCCCGGTCCGCCGGGGGCATCGTCATGTTCGGGCCGGGGCGCCCGTCGGTCGCCAGACGAGACCGTCGATGACGTCGGACCAGAACGGGATGCGCGCGCTCGGGGGCGGGAGGAGCCCGGGCGTTGCCGTCCCGTCAACGGCTCTGCAGTGCCACCATCGCGGGGTCGGGCGTGTGCAGCGTGGTCAAGAACCGACGGTAGGCGCCCGGGACTCGGAGGCTGAACATCGCCTCGACGATCCGCAGGTCCGACTCCGTCAGGCCGCCCCGCCAGCGCGTGCCCGGCTGCCACGCGGGCTCACCCAGGCCCATCTGCGCGGCGTCGCGCAGCGTGGGATCGGCCCATCAGGCCTCGGTTGTCGCGCGGAGCCACTCGAGGAACGACCGGTCGAGCATTGCCTCGGTTCGCGGGGGCGGCGGCCGCCG
Organism: Chloroflexota bacterium; assembly: GCA_021783095.1. Classification (GTDB taxonomy): domain Bacteria; phylum Chloroflexota; class Limnocylindria; order Limnocylindrales; family CSP1-4; genus CAIXZV01. The sequence goes on from JAJXUG010000058.1 coordinate 9,409, forward strand.
ATCGACTGCGCGGGGACGTCCCCTGGTCGGTATTCGCCGGACGCGCCCGTCCGGATCAGGCGAGGGGCGGCGCGGAGCGCGACGACGAGCCGGCCGGACCCGACAGGGCATTCGATGCCGGGGCGGAGGGAGCGGCGATGACCGAGGCCGTCGCTGGGACCGGGGGAGCCGCGACGACCGCACCCGGCGGCGTCGCTGGCCGCGCCCCGGGCTCGGCGAGCCAGCAGGCGGCCTGTTGCCCGCCGCCCACGTCGAACAGCGGCGGCTCGGCGAACCGGCCACGCGGCCCGGACCCGGTGGGCGGGACGGCTGGGATGGATCAGCGGCGGCCCGCGAGCCCGCCCGCGAACGGCGTCATCAGGACCGGTCCGGCAGACGGAGGTGGGTGGTGACCCCGTACACCTCAGCGGTCTCGATGTCCCGGCGCGGCACCACCACGAGCCGCCGCTCCCCGGCCGGCGTGGCCACCCGGCGGGCGAGCGGCCGGCCCTCGCGCAGCACGCGGTCCATCAGCAGGAAACCTGCCCGGCCGAGGCCGGTCATCGCCTCACGAGCGGGCAGGCCCACACACCCGGCGCCGAACAACTCCTGAAACGGCGGGTTCGCCCAGCGGATGAGGTGGGCCGCGCCGTCGTGGAAGGCCGCCGGATGCCCCGCTGCGGTGCGGACGCCGGGCTCCCCGGGCGCGTCGCCGTGCCGCGGCATGGTCATGCCGAGGCCAGCTCGAGCCCGTAGTGCTGGATCGCCGCGATCGTCATGAGGTCGTGGATCTCGCCCCGCGCGATCTCCGCACGGATCTCATCGAGGGTCGCCCAGCGCACCTCGATGTCCTCGGTGGCGTCCGGCGAGGCGTCGCCCGGGCGCAGGCCCGTCGCCATGAACATCTCGCCCCGCTCATCGGTGACCGAGTTCGAGGTGGTGAAGCCGAACAGGGGGCGCCAGGCGTCCGCCTCGAAGCCCGTCTCCTCGCGAAGCTCGCGCCGGGCGCCGGCCTCCATCGTCTCGGCCTCGTCCACGCCGCCCTCGGGGATCTCCCAGCTGTAGAGGTCGAGCGTGTAGCGGTGCTGCCCCACGAGCAGGATCCGCCCGTCGTCGCCCACCGCGAGCACGCCCACGGCCCGGGTTCGAAAGTGGACGACGCCATAGATGCCCGGCCCGCCGTCGGGACGGTCCACCTCGTCGTGGAAGACCTCGAGCCACGCGTTCTCGTACGCGGTGCGGCGGGATCGGCGCCGCCACGGCCCCACGGCCACGGACGGTTGGGGCGGTTCGTCTGTCGGTCGGCGGCTGGTCACCCGGCTGTTGTAGCCGCAGCGGGCCCGGATGGCAAGCCTGTCACGCCTGGGCACCCTGGCCGTCTCTGGTGCATACACGAGGCGAGTCGGCACTAGTGCGCGGCAGAAGCCACTGCCACGCTGCCGGCCGAAAGAGGTGGGGAATGGCCAGCGAAACGGTGGGCGGGACTACGGCCCGCGGACGGCAGCGGCATCTGGGCAGGTGGCTGGCGGTGATCGCCGGCACGCTCGCGGCACTGCTCGTCGCGGGCTATGCCGCGGCGGGGTATGTGGTGTACGACACCCTCACGAAGGGCCCGGTGCCCTGCTGGGATGTGGACGCCGCGAATACCCCTGACCACTACACGATGCGCGCGGGCTTCGACCAGGCGATCGCCGACCAGAACCGGATGCCAGCGCCGCAGGAGGTGCGGTTCGCATCGCGCGACCCAGCCGTCGAGGGGCCCGTGCTCGCTGGCTGGTGGATTCCGTCGACCACCGCAGGGGCACCTGCCGTCGTGGTCGTGCACGGCATCCTCTCGTGCCGACGCGAGCCCAACGTGCTGGTGCCCGCAGGCATGCTCTACCGCAATGGCTACTCGGTGCTGATGCTCGACCTCCGCGACCACGGCGACTCAGGCGGCGATGCCGACCACCGCTTCGCAGCTGGCACCGACGAGTACGCCGACGTCCTGGGGGCGTGGGACTGGGTTGTCGCACAGGGCATTGCTCCCTCGAAGGTGGGAATCCTCGGCGTGTCCTTCGGGGCCGCGAACGCCGTCATCGCCGGTGCGGCAGAGCCGAGCGTGCCGGCGGTCTGGGCGGATTCCGCGTACACCGAGATGAACCGAACCCTCGCGCTCTACCTCGAGAGCAAGGGCTATCCTGCCTGGCTCGGGCCATGCGCGGCCATCTGGGCGCACGTCGTGGCGAGTGATGATCTCACGGCCAAGAGCCCGCTCTACGAGGTGGACAAGTACGCCGGCCGGCACCTTGCGTTCATCCATGGGTCCGACGACCTGGTCCTCCCGGCGGAGATGGCGACCCAGCTCCACGACCGGGCGGTTGCAGCGGGCGCTCAGGTTGCCGACGTCTGGGTGGTTTCCGGCGCCGGGCACACCGAGGCGGTGTACAAGGATCCCGCGGGCTACGAGGCACGGCTGGTCGCGTTCTTCGGCGAGGCGCTGGCCCACGGCGCCAGCTGAACATCGGCCCGCCCGCCGCGGGGGTCTGCCCCGAGCTGCGGAGGGGCAGACCGCTGTCGGGAGGCAGGCGGGGACGGGCAAGCGCTACGATGGCGACATGGCCAACCTCGTCCTCACGCTCATCGGGCCCGACCATCCCGGCATCGTCGACGCGCTGTCGGACGTGGTCTCCACGCACGGCGGCAACTGGCTGGAGAGCCGGATGGCCCAGCTCGGCGGGAAGTTCGCGGGCGTGCTGTTGCTCGAAGTCGCCGACGATCGCGCCGCCGCGCTCGAGGAGGCGCTCAACGGACTCGAGTCCCGGGACCTGCACCTGGTGGTCGAGCGAACGGGGCCCGTGGTCCCGACGCGCCTGCGGCCGATCGAGATCGAGCTCGTCGGGCAGGACCGGCCCGGGCTGGTCCACGAGATCGCGAACGTGCTCGCCGCGCAGGGGATCAACGTGGAGGAGCTCTCCACCGACCGGCCCACCGCCGCGATGTCCGGGAGCGCGATGTTCGAGGCCCACATCCGTGCCAGCGTCCCCGAGGACGTGGACGTCGTCGCGGTCCACCGGCGCCTGGAGCGCCTGGCGGCGGACCTGATGGCGGACGTCCGGCTGATCGAGGCGCTCGGCCCGTCGCGCTGATCGCGGGGTCGGCGAAGGCCGGCCTCCACGTGAGTCGTCCGCCAGCGGGTCGCTGGGTGCGCGCGCCTCCGGGCCCGGATCCAGGAGCGCGCAGCGCGAGCCCGGCCCTGCTCGCGCCGGCCCCACCCATCTAGACTCGGGCCGTGTCACCAGACGCAACGAGCAGACTCGCGGACCCCGAAACCCACGACCACGAGGTCCGCTGGGACGTCCGGGTCCCGGTCCGGGACGGCCTGGAGATGGCCGCCAACCTCTGGCTGCCGCGAGCCCGCCCGGACGCGCCCGGCCAGAGGTTCCCGGCCATCCTCGAGATGATCCCGTACGGGAAGGACAGCTGGCGGCGCAACGGCGACACGGGTCGCGGCGAGTGGTTCGCGGCCCGCGGCTTCGCCCTCTGCCGGCTCGACGTCCGCGGGACCGGCGGCTCGCCCGGGGTCGCGCGCGACGAGTACGAGGACGACCAGACGCGCGACGGCTACGACGCGGTCGAGTGGCTCGCCGCGCAGCCGTGGTGCAACGGCAACGTCGGCATGTGGGGCATCAGCTGGGGCGGCTTCACGTCGATCCAGGTGGCGATGCTCCGCCCGCCGCACCTGCGCGCGATCCTCCCGATGTACGCCACCGACGACCGCTACCGCGACGATGTCCACCTCCGTGGCGGCTGCATCACCGCCAGCGAGAAGAGCCAGTACGCGGTGAGCCAGCTGGGCATGAACGCGATGCCCCCGCTGCCGGCCGTCCGGGCGCCGGGGTGGCGCGACGGGCCATGGCGCGAGCAGTGGCTGGCGCGCCTCGAGCAGACCCCGCCCTGGCTGATGGCCTGGCTCCGGGAGCAGATCGACGGGCCGTACTGGCGGCGGGGCTCGCTCGCGCCCGACTACGACGCGATCGACTGCGCGGTGTTCGCGATCGCCGGCTGGTGCGATTCGTACGTCGACCCTGCGTTCCGGATGCAGGAGCGGTGCTCCGGCGCGCGGATCAGGACCCTGGTGGGCAACTGGGGGCACTCGTTCCCCGACGACGCCTCCCCGGGCCCGAACCTCAACTGGCTCCACGAGGCGGTGCGCTTCTTCGGGGCGCACCTCCGCCGCGACCCGACGGGCTGGGACCAGGAGCCCGCGATCACGTGGTTCGAGCACGAGTGGGCGATGCCGGAGGCGTTTCCCCGTGCGTGGCCGGGGCGGTGGCGGGCGGCGTCGGCGGTGCCGGTGCCGGGCGCCCGGCCGTGGGCGCTTCGGCTGGGCGCCGCGACGCTGGTTGAAGCTGACGGGGCCGACGAGGCCGAGTCAGCCGAAGCCGATGACGCCGAGGCCGACGCCGTTCCCCACCGCGCGACCGTCGGCACGGCCGGCCCGCTGTCCTGGGGCGCCGGCGGCGAGCCGAACGGCCTCGCCCGCGACCTGCGCCCAGACGAGGCGCGCGGGCTCACGTACACCTCGGCGCCCCTGGCGCGCGCCGTCTCGGTCATCGGCGTCCCGGAGGCGGTGCTCCACGTCTCGGCCACGATGCCCGTCGCGACCTGCGTCGTCCGCCTGTCCGAGGTCGCCCCCGACGGCACCTCGGCGCTCGTCGCCCAGGGCGTCCTCAACCTCACGCACCGCAACTCCGACACGGACCCCCAGCCCCTCGTCCCCGGTCAGGTCGAGACCGTCACGATCCCGCTGCGCGCCACGGGCTACCGCTTCTCGCCCGGGCACCGGATCCGGCTGACGGTCCACACCGCGCTCTGGCCGATCATCTGGCCGTCACCGCTGCCCGGCGAGCTCCGCGTCCACCGGGGGTCGGCCGCCCCCTCTCGGCTCATCCTGCCCGTGCTGCCCGACGACGTCCCGACGCTCGAGCAGCCGGCGTGGGACACCTCGCCCGCCCGGGTCCGCGACGTGGGTGGCGACGAGCAGGAGCAGGCAGTCTGGGAGGTCGCCGAGGACGTCCTGCGCGGCGAGGTCCGGGTCACCATCGCCGAGGGCGGTGCCAGCGCGCTCGAGGACGGCTCAAGGGTGTACAGCTCTGAGCGGCTCGTCCTGCGCGCCTCGGACCCGGACCCCGCCCAGGCGAACCTCGACACCGAGGTCGTCTACGTGTGGAGCGGGCCGGACTTCGCCGCCGAGATCCGCGCCGACGGCGCCATCGCATCGGACGGGGCCGCATTCGACGTCACGGTGGACCTCGACGTGCGGCTCGACGGCGAGCCGTTCTTCGCCCGGTCGTGGTCCGAGCGGATCCCGCGCCGGCTGGCCTGAGGGGGCGAACAGGGCAGCGGACGCGGCGTAGGATCGTGCGATGAGCTGGCCCATCCCGCCCGTCGACCTGCAGCTGATCCTGCCCGTCGACACGGCCGTCGCGTGGCGTGCCGTCACCGACCCCGAGCGCTACTGGTCGGGCTGCCTCGAGGACCTGCGCGATCTCCTGGGCGGCGCGTGACGGCAGCGCGCCCACCCGAGACCATCCGCTGGCGCGCCTGGGGGCGCTATCACCGCGACGCCCGGCTGATCCTCCTCGTCAGCCTTGTCGCGGGCGCGGCGATCAGCCTGTGGTGGATCGACTTCAACCTGTACCTCGAGGCGATCGGCCTCTCGACGCCGATGATCGGGGTCGTGGCGACGCTCGCCAGCGTGGCCGGCGGCCTGGTGGCCTTCCCGGCCTCGGCCGCCTCGGACCGCATGGGGCGGAGGGCGATCTTCGCCGTTGCGCTCGTCGCGTCCCTGGTCTCGCTGGCCATCCTCGTCGGGGCCGGCGCGCTGGCGCCGCTGATCGTCGTGGCGGCGATGCTGTGGTCCGCGGCCAACAGCGCGTTCAGCGTCGTGGTCGCGCCCTTCCTCACCGAGCGTTCCGACCCCGAGCACCGCAACGAGCTGTTCGCGCTCCAGTCCGCCATCCAGAACGTCACCAACGTGGTCGCGGCGGTACTGGGCGGCGTCGTGGCGGTGCTCGTGGCGGCGTGGCTGGGCCTGGACCGGCAGGGCCCGGGCGTCTACCGCGTGATCTTCGCGATCATGGCGATCCTGCTGGCGGCAGGCCTCCTCAGCGTCCGATGGCTCGCGGACGACCGCCCGAGCCGCGTCGCCGGGCCGGGCCTGCGTCGCCTCGGCGAGCCCGCGGCGTTCCCGGCGGACCCGCGCCGACGCAGGGCGCGCCTCGGGATCACGATCCGCGACCCCGGCCGCTTCGCGAGGCTCGTGCTGCCCGGGTTCCTCATCTCGATCGGCGCGGGGCAGGTCATCCCGTTCCTCAACCTGTTCGTGAAGGTCAAGTTCGGCCTCGACATCGCGGAGCTCAACGCGGTGTTCGCGCTCACGTCGTTGGGCACCGCGGTCGCGATCCTGCTCCAGCCGCGCCTCGCGCGACGCTTCGGCCAGGTGGCGTCGGTCGTCATCGTCCAGGGCGCGAGCATCCCGTTCCTCGTCGTGCTCGGCTTCTCGCCCATCCTGTGGACGGTCGTCGCGGCCATGGCCGTGCGCAGCTCGCTGATGAACGCGGGCAACCCGATCTTCAATGCGTTCGCGATGGAGACGGTCGACCCGGCCGAGCGGGCGACGCTGTCGGCCGCGATGAGCGTGCTGTGGCAGCTCGGCTGGGTCATCGGCGGGCTGTGGTACGCGTCGCTCCAGGCGGTGCTCGGCTTCGATGCCGGCTACGCCGTCAACTTCGTCACGATCATCGTGCTGTACTCCGTCGCGACAGCGCTCTACTGGACATGGTTCCGCGCGCACGACCGCCGACGCCTGGAGGCGCGATGGGCTGCCTGACCGTCCACGGCGGCATGCGGATCCGACCGTCGCGGCCATTGCCAGGCGGCCGCTAGACTGGGGCCATGGCAGACGCCATCGAGCCCGCCCGCGCCAAGACGGCGATCCCGCGCAACCCCGGCCGGCACGACCTGGGGATGTCGGCGACGCTGCTGTTCCCCAACCGCGAGATCGTCGAGAAGTACTACGTGCCGCTCGTCTACACCGCGTGCCGCACGTGCTACTCGGAGCTGGAGCCGCAGGAGATCTTCCGGCGGGCGGTCGAGGGCGAGGTCAATCCCGCGGCCATGCAGCGGCTGATCAGCAATGTGATCGAGTCGGGCCACGGCTCCACCATCGAGCACATCGTGTTCACCTTCGCCATCAGCGGGGTGTCGCGGACGCTGTCGCACCAGCTCGTCCGGCACCGCGCGGGCGTCGCCTTCGACCAGCAGAGCCAGCGCTACGTCAAGTTCAAGGGCGCGGCCGCGATGCTTCCCGGGACCATCGCCGACGGGGACCCCGCGCTGCGCGAGCGCTACGAGGCGCAGGTGGACGGCGCGCTCGGGCTGTACGGCGAGCTGCTCGAGGCCGGGGTGCCCGGCGAGGACGCACGGTTCGTGTTCCCCAACGCCACCCGCACGAACCTCGTCATGACCACGAACCTGCGGGCGCTGATCCACATGAGCGGCCTGCGCCTGTGCACCATGGCCCAGTGGGAGATCCGCCGGCTGTTCCAGCTGGTCCGCCACGAGGTGTTCACGGTGTCACCGTTCCTGGGCTCGTTCCTCGCGCCCAAGTGCGTCCCGCTGGGCTACTGCGACGAGTTCAACAACCGCGACGGCCACTGCCCCATCCGACCGCACAAGGACGCGGTGCTGGGCGCCTGGGCCGAGAAGCACGCTGCCGCCAAGGCCGCCGGACGCGACCTGCCCGCCACCTAGCAGACCAGTTGGGGGCCGCCATGTCGCCGAAATCGAGCGAGCCGAACCAGCTTCGCCAGAGCGTGGAGCCCAACACCCTCCGGAGGTTCGACACACCGGCCCGATCGTGGCTGGAGAGCGGGGCGACGGCCGGGGCCCGGTCGAGGCCGGGTGCGCCCATCGCGGCGCGCACCGCCACTCGCCGGCGCGCGTCGATCACGCCGCGCCTCATCGGCAGGATCGGCCTCCTCCTCGCGGTTGCTGGCGTGCTGCCGTTCCTCAGCGCCGCCCCCCGCTGGGAGCAGGTGGGGCTGGGGATGATGTGCCTCGGCGTGGGCGTCGTGCTGCTGGCGGGATCGAGCAGCCGCCTGCGATCCCAGGCGGCCGGCGCCGGACGCTCGGGCCCCACGATCCTCGCCTCATTGCTCGGCGCGCCCCAGACGGCGGTCCAGCCGGTGATCGGCGCCGCATTGGCCCTGACGGGCCTGTTCCTGCTTGTCGACGCGCTCGCCTCAGCCTGACACGGCGCCTGCGGATCGGGCGGCCCGCCCGGCGCCGCCGGGCGATGGCGGGGCCGGCGGGGCCCTCGATCGGCGGCGGTGACCGTCTCGCAGCTGTCACGCGAGCAATCAAAGCTCGGCGACGAACCTCCGGAGCACCCTGGCGAGCCTGGGCCCCGCCTCGAGGCCGGCGGCGAGCACGTCCTCGTGGGCGAGCGGCACCCCCGTGTACCCGGCCCCGGCGTTGGTCACCAGCGACACGCCGCAGACCTCGAGGCCCGCCCATCGCGCGGCGACCGCCTCGAGCACGGTGGACATGCCCACCGCGTCGGCGCCCAGGATGCGGGCCATGCGGACCTCGGCCGGGGTCTCGTAGTTGGGGCCGATGAAGCCCGCGTAGACCCCGTCCTCGAGGGCGACGCCCTCCTCGATGGCCGCCGCGTGGAGTCGCGCCCGGAGGCGGGGCGACCAGGCGTCGGTGAGGTCGGTGAACCGCTCCCCGAGCTCGTCCGCGTTGGCGCCCATGAGCGGCGAGCGTCCCGTCAGGTTGATGTGGTCGGTGATGACCATGAGCGTCCCCGGCCCGAACAGCGGGTTGGCGCCGCCCGCGGCGTTGGTCAGGATCACGATCTCGGCGCCCAGCTGGCGGAACAGCAGCACCGGCTGGACGACGAGGCCCGGCGCGTTGTCCTCGTACAGGTGGAACCGGCCCTGGAGCGCCGCGACCGGGACCCCGCCCATCGTGCCCAGCAGCAGCCGCCCCGCATGGCCGGGCGCCGTGGCCGCCGGCCAGCCGGGCAGCTCCTCGAACGGGATCGCGACGGGCTGCTCGAGGGCGTCAACCAGGTCGCCCAGCCCGGACCCGAGGATCATGCCGACGCGCGGGACCAGGTCGGTCCGGGCGCGGACGGCGGCCACCATGGCGGCGAGACGGGCCGGCTGGTCGCTCGGGGGGATGGGGCGGGCGCGGTCGATCGGGTTGGGGGTCTGCGTGCTCATGGCCGAAGAGAATAGGTGCCGGACGAGCTCTGCGGCGCGAGGAGAACGGGCATCGACGAGGCCGCCCCTTAAGCTTCGACGCCCGAAAGGAGTACTGACACCGGGATGCCAGTCACGTCCTTCCGGGCGCCCGAGGCGGCCGGCCCTTGCGAGCTGCCCGCCATCGGCAACGAAGCCTCCGAAGTTCAGACCGCCCAGCGGCCCTGCCCTTGATGTGATCTCGGACCGAGCCCCTGAGGATCCCCGCCTTGATGTGATCGCGGCGCCGCCGGTTGTCGGAGCGGTCTTGAGGCAATCGCCTCCGCTCTTCCTGGCCCCCGGTGACCTTGAGGTGATCTCAGTCCCCGAGCTGGAACGGTCTTGAGGCGATCGCCTCCGTCCCTGGCCTCCGGTGGTTCCCTTCGGGCAAGACCAACTCTAGGGTCTCGGAGCGCCAGCCCCAACAGGGTTGTCCACGAGAATCGCCGCAACGCTGCTGCAACCATCCACGACTTTCCCACCGCTGTGGACGAGTTGTGGACGGAATGGGTCCAGCCGGCACTACGTGGCGCGCGCGACAGGGGCTGGGGCCGGCACGCGCAGCGGGGTCAGCCGCCGAGCGAGTGCATCTCCATCTTCGGCAGGTCCCCGGTCGCGGCGCTCCGCAGCTCCGAGTACCGGTCCGTTCGGGCGCCCCAGAGCCCGCCGATGAGCGACGCGAGGTCTGCATCGGACGCGCCGGCCCGCATCGGCCCCTTGAGGTCGGTGCCGGCCACGGCGAACAGGCAGGTGTAGAGCGAGCCGTCAGCCGACAGGCGGGCGCGCGTGCAGTCGCCGCAGAACGGCCGCGTGACCGATGCGATCACCCCCACCTCGCCCGCGCCGTCGCAGTACTGGTAGCGACCCGCCACCTCGCCGCGGTACCCGGGCTCGAGGGGCTCGAGTGGCATCTCCGCGTCGATCATCGCGAGGATCTCCCCCGCCGTCACGACGTCGTCCAGGCGCCAGCCGTTCGTGTGGCCGACGTCCATGTACTCGATGAACCGCAGGATCAGCCCCTCCTCGCGCGCCCAGCGGGCGAGCGGCAGGACCGACGCCTCGTTCATCCCGCGGCGGACCACGGTGTTGATCTTGAGCGGCGCCAGCCCCGCCGACCGGGCGGCGGCGATCCCGTCGAGCACCCGCGCCACCGGGAAGTCCACGCCGTTCATCCGGCCGGCCACGTCGTCGTCGAGCGAATCGAGCGACACGGTCGCGCGCTGGAGGCCCGCCTCGGCCAGCGGCCCGGCCAGCGCCCGGAGGGCCGAGCCGTTGGTGGTCAGCGTCAGGTCCACGGGGCGCCCGTCGGGAGCGCGCAGCCCGGACAGGTACCGCACGAGCACCGGCAGGTCGCGCCGGGCGAGCGGCTCGCCGCCGGTGATGCGCAGCTTGCGGACGCCCAGGCCCACGAACACCGCCGCCAGTCGCGCGATCTCCTCGAACGAGAGGACCATCTCCCGCGGCAGGAAGGCGAAGTTCCGCCCGAACACCTCGGCCGGCATGCAGTACGGGCAGCGGAAGTTGCACCGGTCGGTGACCGAGATCCGCAGGTCGCGCAGCGCGCGCCCGCGCGTGTCCGCGAGGCCGGGGCGGCCGTCGAAGGCGGACGCGGGCGCGAGGAGCGACGACACCGGCACGAACGCGGCCGGCGCGTGGGCGGGAGGCGCGGCCGGGGCAGGCGCCGGCCGCGTGGGCGCG
>JAJXUG010000108.1 GCA_021783095.1 Chloroflexota bacterium
CCGAGCAGGACCGGGCGATCCACGCCTACATCCGCTGGCACAACCGCAACGCCCGCCCCGCCAAGCCCTGGCGCATCAAGGCCGAGGTCCACCATTCGCTCCCCGACGTTGCGGCATGAGGCACTAGCATTGAGCAGGTCCGCACCACCCGCGCCGGCGGTCGCCAGCACGGCCGGCAGCGGGGTTACATGCCCGAATGGCCGACATACCGACACCGTCGCCAAGGTAAGCGCGGTCTATCGCGCAGGGACAGCAGACTCGACTACGTTTGTCCCGGGGCAGCCGGGCCGCGTATTTGTCACCGGTGATGGTGGGCTCGGATACCTAGGCGGGACTCCAGGCTCGGAGGCCCGCCAAGTCCTCGCGACCCGACTTGCGGCATCTCTGGCGCCGCCCGATCAGCCAAAGTCTCCAACAGGGGGTCGGATAAGAACCATCATCGGGCTGGGCTGGATCGTCTTGTGTATCGTCGCGACACCGAACCAGATCACCTTCATCAACTCCGTCAATCACGGCGGCACAAGGTGGCTCAACAGCGACGGCGCGCCGATGGCCGACTCGACAGTCGCGCTAATTGCGTGGAGCATCTACGCGGTCGTGGTCGGCTTGGGCGTGGTGATGTTCTGGTGGGGTAGGTTGGCCGCGCGTGCGGATCACCAGCGTTACGAGCGCGAAGAGGCGGAGTTCACCAACGCAATGCAGAGGTGGAACCGCCTCTACTACTGTGGTCGTTGCGATCTGGTCTTCGATCCGACTTCGGCTACGTCATGATCGTCGGCAGCCCCGACGTCTATAGCGACATCTCAGCTCGGGGAGGAGTTGCTTCGTGAACGTTGCGCGTCGGGCGGCCGCCCTCGCGGCCGCGCTGATCCTCGCGGGCTGCGGGTCGGGCGCCGCGCCCGCCGGCACGGCCAGCCCCGCGTCGTCCGGGGCAGCCGCGCTCCAGTCCGCCGTGCCGCAGTCGCCCGCCGCGACGCCGCCGGCGAGCCCATCGGCCACCCTCGGCCCGACGCCCGCCCCGACGCAGTCGCCCGCCCCGACGCCGCCGCCCTTCTCGCTGGTCATCACGATGGTGGACGCGAGCGGAGCGCCTGCCACGGATGCCCACGTCTACGGCAACACCGCCAACGCCACGCTCGAGGGCACCGCGGTAGCCGACGGCGTGCGGCTCCTCGCCTTCGGCAAGGCGGGCACCTACTGCATCGCGGTCCAGCCCGGCCGCGCGTCCCCGCAGTACACGATCGGCCCGACGGGCTCGCTCGTCGCAAACTCCATGAACGATCCTTCAATGAATCCCAAGTGCGCCTACAAGATCGGCGCCGGACCAGCCGCCCTGAAGTTCACCTTCCCGGCGATGACCGTTGTGTCCGGCACCGCGACCGGCGCGAACGGCAAGCCCTGCGGCGGCAGTCTGGGCGGCACGCCGAACTCGATGGTCACGGCCGACAAGGGTGCGCTCGAGGCGATCGCGGTCTCGGACACCAGCGGGAAGTTCACGATCCACCTGACCGCCGGGAAGTGGACGCTGACGGCGAGCAACCTCTCCAGCCAGGCCCGCACGATCTCCGTCACCTCGTCGCCGATGTCCGGCGTCACCCTGCACTGCTAGTAGGAGCAAGCCACCGCCCGAACGGCGTCCGAATGACCTCGATCGTCTCGAATTGGCTCCTGCGGAGAGATCGCCCGTGAGCGTCGCGCGTCGGGCGGCTGCCCTCGCGGCCGCGCTTGCCCTCGCGGGGTGCGGGTCGAACAACGCGCCGGCGCCGACGGCGGCGCCGCCCGCCGCGGTCACCGCGCCCGCCACGCCCACGTCGACCCCGACGTCGGCCCCAGCCCAAGCGGCCGCGCCCCCTGCCGCACCCGCGGCGGCGGTGGCCGGCACCTTCGCCTTCCCGTACGCCGCGGGCGTCGTCGCCGAGGCGGGCAGCCTGGGGCTCCACGACGACAACTTCAGCTACCTCGACGACCGGACGACGAGCGCGGCGGCGGGCACCGGCTACACGCTGTCCGGGTCGGGTCCCGCGACCGGCACGCCGCCCGGCGTCGGCGACGCGTCCCTCGACCTGGTCGTGAAGCAGCCGGGCGGGCCGGTGATCCCGCTGGCGGCCGGCACCGTCCTCGCCTCCTCCCCGTACTGCCAGACTGTCCTCGTCGACCACGGGGGCGGCACCTGGGTCGAGTACGTGCACCTCGTCCCGTCGGTGGCGGCTGGCCAGCACGTCGACCGGTCGACCCAGCTCGGCACGGTCGCCCCGGCCCTCGGCGCGGGCGTGACCGGGCCGTGCGGTCTCAAGTCCGACGCCCCGCACGTCCACTTCGCCTTCCTGAAGGGCTCCGAGTCGACTAGCCAGTACGTGTCGATGCTCGGGGTGCTGCTGTGCGGCCACGCGGTCACGTCGTCAGGGGGCATCGACGGGCTGGCAACCGGGCCGGGGCAGTGGTTCACGGTGCCGTCGTGCCCCGGCGACGCGGCTCCCCCCACCGCGCCAGCCATGACCGGCACCTGGGTCGCGCCCAAGGACGGCGCCAAGCTCACGACCTCGACCCTCACCCTCTCGGCAAAGGCGACCGTGACGCCCACGACGCTGTCGGTCACGAAGGTGGCGTTCAGCGTCACGTGGGGCTCCACCGCGAAGGCGGCCTGCTCGGCGACCAGGGCGGGGTCGGGCGGCGTCTGGTCGTGCCAGGCCGACCTTTGGAAGCTGGGCGCCCCGCTCGGCAGGCTGACCCTCTCGTTCGACGTCACCGACAGCGCGGGCGACGTGGCCAAGGCGCCGGCAGGGACGCGGACGGTGACGTTCGCGGCGGCGCCAGGATCTCCCGGCAACGTCGCCTTTGACCCGCACTGCGAGATGAACGTCAATTGCGGAGATCCGATCTCAGCCACGGTCACCTGGAACGCCGCAGCCGGGGTCGTGACGGGGTACCGCGTTTACTGGAGCACCGTCAACGACGTGTGCGCCAAGACCATGACGTACTCGAACACGTTGGTCGGGACGGTTGGTGCCGGCGCCCGATCATGGTCCGGCAAGGTCGCCATAAACATGGGCCGGTTCGTTGTCGTGGCGTACAACGGTGCCGGATCTGGAAGGGGCGGGATCAGCGGCATGCTAGGGATGGACTTCGTCTGTGGCCCGTAGTCTCGTCGGTGCGTGGACCAATTCGACGGTCAGTGCCCTCGGTACGGCGTCCTCGTCGGCGCTTTCCACACGCGGATCCTCCAGCGGCTATGGCTCCTCGGTTTGCGTCAGTGGAGTCCGCTCACTGCGCGCAGGTTGCCGTTGACTGGATTGGCGTGTCCCCGACGAACGCTCCGCCGCCGAAGCGGTTGCTGACGCCGTAGGACTCGGAAATCGTGATCCAGATCCCACTTGAGGTGTTCGTCGTCCCGATCGACGAGCAGTCAGGCTTCAGGACGTCGATGTCAACGGACAGCTGGCCTTCATCCGCGGGCAGCGACGTCAACGCCCGTCCGTAGGCCACCCCGAACGAGGCCGGAACCAGGAACGCCTCAACGGGAACGCCCGCGGCGGCGTGGACGCGGATGATTACGTCGCCGCCGGTCTGGTTCATCACGAACAGACTCAAGGTGTCCCGCGATGGCGATGGCGCCCCACAGCCGCTGAGCGCAATGACTGCCAGCAGCACGACCAGCCGGTGACGACCCACGACCGTCCCTCGCGTCCGCTTGATGAGGCTTGGATCAGAGCGTTCGGGCGGAGTCGACATCATCCCACGCCGGCAACACGCCCGCTCCTCGACGATGGCAGCATCGACTCATCGGTTCCGGCAACGTCCTGGGCTCCGGCAGCCGCAGCCACGGGGTCCAGAGAGGCTGCGCGATCGACTCCGTCCTCACCTCAGACCGTGTTCGGACAGCGGCACCGAACGGCCTGCCCCTCCTGGTCGTCGATGCGCTGCCTCAACTGGGCGGGTCGGTAGCGCGCCGAGCGGAGCGATACGGCCCGAGCCTCACGCGCTCAGCAGCCACCAGCACGGCTCCGGCGGCTCCGCGAGGCGCATGACGAGAAGGTCGGTGGTCGCGGGGCAACGCCTCTCGCCCCGACCAGTCCCACCTCTCGTTGCGTCGTCAACTTCTGCTCCCTGACCGCGACGATCCCCAGCAGCCACGCGCTGCCCGGCCGCTGGGTAGGCGCCGCAGCCCCCGAGCACAGTCAGGTGCATGGGTTGCTCCTATGTCAAGCCGCAGCCGCTGTCAAGGCGGCGACGGCATTGGCACGCTGTGTCTCGTCAGCCGAGAGGCGGCGGAAGACCTCGTCGCTGATGCGGCGGCGCAGCGCCCGGATGGCCTCGGTCTTCGTGTCGCCCGCGGACCGACGGTGCTCGATGTAGGCGCGGCCGCGCTCGTCCATCCGCATCTGCGTGATGGCGATCCGGTGCAGGGCGAGGTTGAGCTGGCGGTTGCCGCCCCGGGACAGGCGGTGGCGGGTCTCGTTGCCCGACCAGACCGGCACGGGCGCCGTGCCGTTGTGCCGGGCGAACGCGGCGGCCGAGTGGAAGCGCCGGATCCCGGCGGACTCCCCGACGATCTTGGCCGCGGTCAGCGGGCCGCACCCGGGGAGCGCGAGCAGCCTCGGGGCGAGCACCGCGGCGAGGGCGCCTATCTCGGCCTCGAGCTCGCGGATGGCCGCGCTCGAGGCGCGGACCCGCTCGAGCACGGAACGCGCGTACCGC
>JAJXUG010000109.1 GCA_021783095.1 Chloroflexota bacterium
CGCTGGGCTCTGCCGACAACGCGGACACGACGCAGCACAAGGCCTACGACCTGACCGCGCAGAAGTTCGGCGACGGGTCCAACGGCCCGCTCCTGGTGGTGGCCGACCTGCCCGCGGCCCCCACCGCAGACCAGCTCCCCGAGACGCAGGCGGCCATCGCCACGCAGCTCGCGGGCTTCCCGGACGTCGTGGCCGTCGCCCCCGTCGGGACCTCGGCCGACCGCACCGTCGTCGCGTTCGAGGTGCTCCCGGCGGAGGGGCCGTCGAGCGTCTCGACCGAGCAGCTGGTCATGGCGCTTCGATCGGCCTCGCCCCTCAGCGGCGGGATCGCCATCGGCGTCGCCGGCCAGACGACCGGCAACATCGACATCAGCTCGACGCTGGCCGCCGCCCTGCCGCTCTACCTGCTCGTCGTGGTCGGGCTCTCGCTGCTGATCATGGTGGTGGTCTTCCGCTCGCTGTTCGTCCCGCTCGTGGCGACCGGCGGCTTCGTCCTCTCGTTCCTCGCCGCCCTCGGCGGCGTGGTCGCCATCTACCAGTGGGGCTGGCTGGGCGGGCTGTTCGGCGTGTCCACCCCGGCGCCGATCCTCAACTTCCTGCCCACGGTGCTGGTGGGGATCCTGTTCGGGCTGGCGATGGACTACATGCTCTTCCTGGCCACGGGGATGCGCGAGGCGTTCGCCCACGGGGCGCCGTCGAAGACCGCGGTCGTCCTCGGCCTCCGCGCCGGGCGCGTGGTCGTCGTGGCCGCGGCGATCATCATGGCCTCCGTCTTCGGCGGCTTCGTCCTGTCGGACAGCGCGATCATCCGGCCCATCGGCTTCGCGCTCTCGTTCGGCGTGCTCGTGGACGCGTTCCTCGTCCGGCT
The DNA here is from genome assembly GCA_021783095.1 of Chloroflexota bacterium. GTDB lineage: Bacteria > Chloroflexota > Limnocylindria > Limnocylindrales > CSP1-4 > CAIXZV01. The sequence goes on from JAJXUG010000109.1 coordinate 869, forward strand.
GCTGATCATGCCGGCGCTGATGACGCTCGCGGGCGACTGGGCGTGGTGGCTCCCCCGCTGGCTCAACCGCCTGATCCCCAACGTGGACGTCGAGGGCGCCTCGCTGGAGCGGCGGCACCCGCACGTGGCGGCGGACCACCTCGGACCGGTGTGACGGGAGGTCGCGACGGCCGGCCGGCGCCCGCGGACCGTGCGATCCTAGGGCGCGTGACCGATCCCGGCGCTCCCGACGAGACCCGCGTGGACCGCTGGCTGTGCGCGGTGCGCCTGGTGAAGACCCGCCCGCTGGCGACGCACCTGTGCGAGGGCGGCCACGTCCTCGTGAACGGGCTGCCGGCCAAGCCCTCGACGAGGGTCCGCGCGGGCGACCGGGTGGAGGCCCGCATCGCGGACCGCGAGCGCGTGGTCGAGGTCGTGCGGCCGATCGAGTCCCGCGTGGGGGCCCCCGCCGCGACGACCTGTTTCGTGGACCACAGCCCGCCGGTCGTGGCGCAGGCCGCGCCGGAGATCCAGGTCGTGCGCGGGGAGGGCCGCCCCGGCAAGCGGCTCCGCCGGGAGCTCGACCGCCTGCGCCGGCGCGCCGGCGCCTGAGCGCGGCCTGCCCGCGCGCCATCCGGGTCCCCGCGGGCGAGCGGGGAGTATCGTCAGCGCCGCGAGTCCGCAACCTCACGCGGCCACCGGCGACCCGTGCGCGTGCTGCGTCGACAATGAAGGCGAGATGAACGGCGACGCTCGAGCCCTGGAGATCGACGGCGTCTCGAAGCGCTACGGCGAGCAGGTGGCGCTCGAGCGCCTCGCGTTCGACGTGCGCGCCGGCGAGCTGTTCGGCTTCGTGGGCCGCAACGGGGCGGGCAAGACGACCACGATGCGGATCGTGCTCGGGGTGCTGAGCGCGGACGCGGGCGAGGTCCGCTGGGGCGGCGCCCCGCTCGACGCCGCCAGCCGCCGCCGCATCGGGTACATGCCCGAGGAGCGCGGCCTGTACCCCAAGATGCGCCTGCTCGAGCAGCTGGTCTACCTCGGGGAGCTCCACGGCATGGCCGGGGCCGACGCGCGCCGTGCGGCCGCGGACTGGCTCGAGCGGTTCGGCCTCGCGGACCGCCGCTACGACGAGCTCCAGGCCCTGAGCCACGGCAACCAGCAGCGCATGCAGCTCGCCGCGGCCCTCGTCTGCGCGCCCGAGGTCCTGGTGCTCGACGAGCCGTTCTCGGGGCTCGACCCGGTGGCCCTCGACGTGATGACGGGCGTGCTGCGCGAGCGCGCCGACGCGGGCGTCGCGGTCGTCTTCTCCAGCCATGAGCTGGACCTCGTCGAGCGGATCTGCGACCGGGTCGGGATCATCGACCACGGCCGCCTCGTCGCCTGCGGCACGGTGGGCGAGCTGCGGCGGGAGGGCCCCAGGAGGCTGTGGGTCGATGCGCCGGGCGCACCGCAGGGCTGGCTCGAGGGCCTGCCGGGCGTTTCCTCGGTGCGCGTTGACGGCAGCCGGATGCTGCTCGAGCTGGGCGACGAGGCCGACGACCAGGCGGTCCTGCGAATGGCCCTGGCGACCGGCCCGGTGCGGGAGTTCCGACGCGCGGAGGCCAGCCTCGTCGAGGTGTTCCGCGATGTCGTGGGGGACAGCCAGGCGCCGGAGGTGGCGAGCCGTGCGTGACCCGATCCTGGTCCTCCCGGTCATCGTCGCCGTGATCCTGATCGTGGCGGGCCGGGTGAACCGCCGCCGCCCCTGGGGCAACTGGGTCGCGGTGGCCGGCTACGCGGTGCTCGCGGTCACGGCCTTCTTCGCCCTGGTCCTGCGGGCCTGATGGACGCGACCCGCAGGCGACCCGCGGCACTCTGGCTCGCGGTCCTCGCGCTCGTCGCGGCGTGCTCGCCCGCGGCGACGGCAACTCCCGGCACGTCCGCATCGGCGGCGGGCCCCGCGCTGGCGGGGGCGCAGGCGTGCGCCTGGCCGGAGGCGTACAGCCTGTCCACGGCGAACTCCCTGATCCTGGACGCCGCGGAGCAGGTCTGGACCGATTCCTTCCCGATCGCGCCGGGTCTGCGGATCGTCCTGTCCGGAGCCTTCCCCGACGCGCGGTACGCCTCGCTACAGGTCTACACGCAGCCCTATGCCAGCCCCTTCACGCGCAACGGCGTGGGGTCCGCGCTGACCGACTACCAGATCGCCCCGGACCCGGGCAGCGTGAATCCCTGGCAGCAGCAGGCGGCGCCGGGCGGTCGCTACACGGTGACACTCCGCGAGGACGTCGCGCCGGGCCAGGCGAACACGCTCCCGATCGCCCCCGCGGGGACCACGAGCGGGCAGGGGCTCCTCGTGTACCGCGTGTACCTCCCGGCCGGGGGCGACTTCTCGCGGGTCCCGCTGCCGTCGATGCGGCTGGAGCAGGGGGGCAGCACGCAGACGCTCGCGCCGTGCCCGAGCTTCTACTCGCCCCTCAACGCCCCGCGGCCCTCCTTGTCGTTCGCGCCGACCGCCGTGCCGACGCCGACGCCGACGCCGTCGGCCTCGACGCAGCCCGTGGGCCAGCTCCAGTTCTTCAAGGCGACCATCGGGACGCTGGGGCCGAACACCGACACGCCGTACGTCCTCGCCTACCTCACGCCGCCCGGGCCCGGAGACGTGGTCGTGATCCGGGCCAAGGGGCTGACGCACGCCACGGGCGACCACCCGTCGCCCTGGCCCGCGGCTGGCGAGGACGTCCGCTACTGGTCGATGTGCATGGCGCTCGCGACCGGGGTGCTGCCGACGGTGATGAACCTCGCGCCATCCGGCGGGGTGGACACCGGCTGTCGCGCCGATGACCAGGTGAAGCTCGACGCGGCCGGCGACTACGCCATCGTGCTGGGGACCGAGGCGCAGCGGGCCACGATCGAGGGCGTCGCGGGCGCCACGTTCCTGCCGTTCTCCGCGGCCCAGCCGGCCACGACCCACATCCTCGCCCTCCGCGACATGCTGGTGGACCCGAACTTCGCGAACTCGCCCGGGCTCGTGACCCGGGCCAACGACCCGGCGGCCACGGAGGCGGTCATGGGCCCCTACTACCCGCGCGCCGCCGTCTGCCCGCTGAGCACGCTGGTCGCGGCCGGCGCGACGGGGTGCCTCCCGTGACGGCATGGCCGGTCGTGCTCCTGGTGGCGCGGCGCGAGATGCTCGTCCGCCTGCGCTCCCGGGTCTTCCTGGGCGGGACCGCGGTGATGGTCGCCCTCGTGGTCATCGGCAGCTTCGGGTACGCCCGCCTCGGCGGCCTGGCCTCGACGGTCAGCGTGGGGTTCACCGGCGGGTCGCAGGCGCTCGAGCCGGAGTTCAGCGCCGCGCTGGCGACGGCCGGGCAGCCGGCCACGGTCAGCACCGTGACCGACGACGCCACGGGCAGGGCCCAGGTGTCCGCAGGCACGCTCGACGTCCTGGTGACCGGCCCCGCGACCGCGCCCACTGCCGTGGTTGAGCAGTCTGCCCCCGCGACGGTGCAGGCCGCCCTCCAGCGGGCGGTGATGTCCGCGCGGTTCACGGCCCTCGGCATCCCCCCGGGGGTCCTGGCGACGGTGACGAGCGGGCTGGCGGTCCCGGTCGATGCCCTCCAGCCGAAGCCCGTGACCACGCAGGACCGGGTGGTCGGGCTGGGTGTCGCCATCCTGCTGTACATCACCCTCGGCCTGTACGGGGGCATGGTCGCCCAGGGCGTGGTCGAGGAGAAGGCCACCCGGATCATGGAGATCCTGCTGGCCACGGTCCCGCCGAGCCGGCTGCTGGCCGGCAAGGTCTT
>JAJXUG010000110.1 GCA_021783095.1 Chloroflexota bacterium
TCTAGCTGTGATTCACGAATAGGTTGTTGACAAGCGAGAGCCTCCCGAGGCTCGGTGTGGGTATCCAGCTCACATCGAACGGGAGACTCTCGTGGCACATCGTAGGGCCAAGCTGACGGCGCTCGGCCGCCGCCTGCTGGTCGACCGGATCCTCATCGACGGGATGGCCGTCGCCCACGCGGCCGACATGGTCGGCGTGAGCCGCCAGACGGCCTGGAAGTGGCTCCGGCGGTTCGAGGCCGAGGGCGAGGCAGGACTCGAGGACCGGAGCTCCCGACCGCGTCGCTCGCCGCGTGCCCTGCCCCAGGCGCAGGTGGACGCGATCCTCCTTGCCCGGCACGAGCACCGGTTCGGTCCGCACCGCCTGGCACCGCTCACGGGCGTGCCGCGCTCGACGATCGGCGACGTCCTCGCCCGCCGCGGCCTGTCGCGGCTCGCTGACCAGGACGGCCCGACGGGCATCCCGGTCCGCTACGTGCGTGAGCGTCCGGGCGAGCTGCTCCACATCGACGTCAAGAAGCTCGGGCGCATCCCGGACGGCGGCGGACACCGGGTCCGGGGCCGCGTCACCGGGACGCCGCGGACCAACGGGGGCGGCTACGACTACCTCCATGTCGCGGTCGACGACATGAGCCGCGTTGCCTACGTCGGCGCCTTCGCCGACGAGCGGGGCGCCACCTGTGCCCAGTTCGTGCTCGATGCCGCGGCGTTCTTCGCCTCCCGCGGGGTGCGGATCGAGCGGGTCCTGACCGACAACGCGAAGAACTACACCCTGTCGAAGGCCTTCGCCGGCGCCCTCGCGGAGATCGGCGCCCGGCACAAGGTCACCCGCCCGTTCCGACCCCAGACCAACGGGAAGGCGGAGCGGTTCAACCAGACCCTGCTCCGCGAGTGGGCCTACGTCCGCCGCTACGACACGAACGACGCGCGGCTCGCCGCACTGCCCGCGTTCGTCGAGGACTACAACGAGCGGAGGGGCCACGGATCACTCGGCGGCCGGACCCCGATGTCGGTCCTGGTCAACAACGTGTCCGTGAATCACAGCTAGCCCAGGACGGCGAGCAGCCCGATCGAGGGCAGGTGGCGAAGCGACCGGTTCGCCTCGAAGCCGATCAGGTGCGGCAGCAACCGGTGGGCCGTGCGGTGACCGGCGAACCAGACGGGCTTCGGCCAGGCACGGAACGGTGAGCGGACGACGGTCTTCTGGATCCGGCCGAACATCAGGGGGTTGTGCACGAACCCGGTGCCGGACTGGATGTCGGTGCGCTCGTGGCCCGGGAACGCGCCCCACGGCGTGACGCCCAGACCGTACCCGATGGCGGACCAGTGGTTGAGCGACACCGTCCCGTAGCGCAGGCGCTCGATCGCGCGCTCGAGCGCGGGGCCGGTCACCCGGTCGCGGGCGGTACGCGGGTCCACGATGAGGGTCGCGTTGAGCGACCCCCACAGCGTCTCGTTCGCGAAATCGACGGCCCGGTCGAGAAAGTCGGCCGTGTCGCGAGCCTCGATCGTGGTCTCCGCGGTGACCGAGCAGAACGCCTCCACGCGGTAGCACGGGTCGCCGACGGCATCGGGTGAGAGATCGGGGATCAGCATCCACGGGAGGGCGCCGTCGCGCGCCTCCCCGATCAGCTCCGCCTCGGGGTGCACCTCCCCGAACGCGGCGAAGCGCTCGCGGGCGCCGGGGTAGTAGGCGAGGCGGGGCGGGACCGCGGCCAGCCGACGGCGGATGCGGTCCATCAGCGCCGCGCGCTGCGGCCAGGCGGCGGCCGTCACGATCACGCGGGACGTCGTGCAATTGAAGCCGGCGTTGTTGGTCAGCATCGTCGCGATGTTCTCGGCGTGGTAGTCGAGGTCGCCCTCGCTCCAGCGGCCGGGCACCACGATGATCGGCGTGAGGTTGCCGAGCTCGGCGGTGAACGGCTTGTGCAGCACCGGGTCGTCGCGGCGCTTGCGCTCCGCCCCCTCGGGGCCGGTGCCGTAGACGATCGCCTCGTACGTGCGGTCGGCGCCGGTGATGTGGAGCGTGTCCACGGCCGGGTGATTCGCCAGGTGCCCGCCCTCGGCCGCGCCGCCGTGCACGATCCGCAGCACGCCCGCCTCGACCAGCGGCTGGAGCGCGGCCTCGTGAACGCCGGCCAGGTGCGCCATCACCGGGTGCGACTTGCACACCACGACCTGGTTCTCGACGAACAGCTTGTGGAGGATGTCGAGCGGGCCGATCGATGAGGCGTTGCCCGCGCCGAGCACGAGGCACACCCGTCCGGGACCCGCCTGCCGATAGGCGTCGGCCATCGTGTCCTGGAGCGTCGCGACCGTCACCGACGGGTCCATCCACGTGTCCGCGACCGTGCCCGGGTACGCGATCCGGTCCCAGGCATCGACGGGGAACACGCGCGCGGCGACCTGACCGTTGGAGCGCGTCCGGACCGGCCCGGGGATTCGCGGCCGGCCGATCCGCGCGATGTCCGCCAACGCGCGGCGATGGAGCCGCACGCCCCGCAGGAACAGGTACGGCCCGACGATCGCCTCCTCGGCGGCCTCCGGGTCGTCGGGGTGGAGGCCCTCGTGGATCGCGGACAGGCGCGCCCACTCGACGGCAACGGCGGCGGTCGCGCGCATCACCGCGTCGAGGAGCCGGACACGTTCCGCGGGTGGCGTCGCGACCCAGGCGTCGCGGTTCGCGCGCACCTCGTCCACGGCGCGGTCCAGCTCAGCGGTCGGAGTCGCGTCGGGGACGGGCAAGCGCGGGACGTAGGCGTGGGGGCCGGCCGGGATGACGAGCTTGGCGGTCAAGGTCCCGCGATGATACGGCGGCGGGGCCGCTGCCCCGTTCCGCGCCGCCCGCGGACAGTCACTCCTGCCCGCGATCACCCTCCGCGCATCGCGGGAGCGCTCATGGTGCGGCGGTGACGAGGCGCCGCCCGGGATGTGCGCCGACGACGGCTGCACCGGCCGTCGCGGGTCAGGCGCGGGCGGACGCCGGGCGGGTAGCCTGGACGGACGTCGGGCGGGCGCGCTCGGCGCCGAACGACGGCCCGGGCTCGAGCTCGAACGGGACGGGCTCGGGGGCACCGGTGCTGTCGAGGGCGCGGACGAGGAGCACCGGGAACGCGATCAGCAGGATCATCGGGAGCAGGGTCGAGATGAGGGTGAGGATGTCGGTCATGTCAGGGAACCTCCGACCCTCACCGTAGGTCGCGGGACCCCCGCTCCGAAACGTGGACATCCACGAAAGTTGGCCGGTCAATCGGGATCGGCGGCCATCCGGTGGGCAAGCTCGGCGCGCGAGCGAAGGCCCAGCTTGGCGTAGATGCGCGAGAGGTGGCTCTCGATCGTCCGTTCGGTCAGGTAGAGGGCAGCCGCGACCTCCCTGTTGGTCCGGCCCTCGGCGACGAGGTCCGCGACCCGGCGTTCCGCCGCGGTGAGCTCGTCACCGCCGGCCTGCCGCCCGCTGATCGCCGCCAGCTCGCGCTGGGTGGTCTCGACCCAGCGCGCCGCGCCAAGGTGGTCGAACACGGCAGCGGCCTCCTCGAGCGTGGCCCGGGCGTCCCGCCTTCGGAGCGCGCGCCGCTGCGCGGCTCCCAGGGCAAGCAGCGTCCGACCCAGCCCGTACGGGTCTTCCACGGTCGCGTGGAGGGCCCGGGACGCTTCGAGCACCTCGATCGCCCCGGCTCCATCCCCACGGGCCGCCATCAGGAGGCCGCGCGCCCGATCCGCGGCGGCCCAGGCGCCGACCCGGCCCGTGGATCGGGCGATCGTCGTGTACGGGTCGAGCAGCGCCTCCGCCTCGGGCAGCCGCCCGGCGCCGACCAGCGCCTCCACGTCGTCGGGCACGAAGCGCAGCGCTCCGGGCTCGCGGACGCCGGCGGCCCGCGCGGCCGCCACGATCGGACCGAGTTGCGCGTGCGCGGCCGCGGCATCGCCCAGCGAGAGCTCGAGCCGGCCCAGCGCCCAGGCACCGACGCGCTCGGCCATCCGCACGCCGGACGTCGCCGCCAGCGCCGTCGCCCCCTCCGCGTCCCGCCGGCAGCCGTCGACGTCTCCCTGGTGGGCCCGCACGAACGCGCGAGCCGCGAGCATCGCCGCCCGGCCGACCGGGTGATCGGCCCCGGTCGCCAGCTCCAGGCCCTCGCCCACGTGGACGAGCGCGGACTCGAACCGGCCGGTCACGCATTCGAACAGGGTCATCTGCGCGAGGATCCAGCCCAGCGACGGCTCCTCGCCCCGCTCGATGGCCGCCTGGCGGAGGGCTTCCCACTCGTCGAGGGCGCCGGGCACATCGTCCGTCCAGGAGTGCATCTCGGCCCAGCACACGCTGGGCCACTCGAACACGGAGCGGGACGCGCGGACGACGGGCTCGAGCGCCATGGCACGCCCGATCCGCTCCTCCGGCACGCGCCCGGACAGCCGCTGCTCGTTGCGGGCGATGCCGCGGAGCGCGGTCGCGACATGGATCGTGTCGCCGACGAGCTCGGCCAGCTCAAGCTCCGCCAGCCCGTGGGCCAGCGCCTCCGGCACGTCCTCCTGGAGATCGTCGAGGGCCGCGGTCAGGAGCCCTTCGCAGCGCATCCGGA
>JAJXUG010000059.1 GCA_021783095.1 Chloroflexota bacterium
CCGGCACGTCCCGGGCCGCAGCGTCGAACGCGGCGGCGGATCGGCCCCCGGTGGCGAGCGAGGCGGCCTCGGCCTCCGTCGCCGGCCGGGCCTGGGACCGTCGCCCCTGCGGGGCTGCCTCCGGCGGCTTGCGCTCGGCGCCGGCGGGGCTGACGTGCGTGCCCTCGGCCGATCCCGGGGCCCCGCCCGACGGGCCTGATCGCCGGCTCCCCGCCGCCCCGGCCGGCGCCTGCCAGGGCGGGACCGCAGCGGTCGCCGCCGCCTGGTCGATGGCGGCCGCCGCTCCTGACTCCAGGGCGGCCTCGTACTCGGCCACGGACGCGAACACGGGCAGCCCGGCCGACGCGGCGAGCGCCCGGGCGGAGGCGTCGGGCGCCACGACGTCGAGGCGGCGCTTCGCGTCCTGGGCCTCGCGCGCCAGCAGGCGGAAGTTGATCCGCGAGGTGGCGACCCGCGACCCGAACGGGATGAACATGCCCACCCGCGGCGCGTTGGCGCTGCGGATACGCGCGGCCGCGGTGGTGATCTCGTCGTCGACGTCGAGGTAGACGATGCTCGCCATGCCCGCCAGCCTAGACCTTCATGGCGTGGAGGACGCGGCGCAGCGTGGCGTCGAGCGGGTCCTCTGTGGTGTGGAGCTCGATTGCCTGGTACGCGAGGCCGAGTGGCGTCACGTCCTGCTGGTCCACGAGCAGCTCCGTCGCGTCCGAGATCGCGCTCACCTGGTCGGGCGACATGATGGAGACCTCCGGGGGCCGGGCGAGGGGCAGGCGCTTCCAGAAGCGCTCCGACGCGAGCGCCCTCTGGATCTCCGGCAGGCGCGACCCGCCGCCGCACAGGTGGATCCGGCTGGGCAGCATCTCGCCCGCGGCCAGCTCCTCCATGACCAGCTCGACGCCGGCCGCCCACACGGCCACGTCGTCGCGGACGATCTCGGCGATCTCGTCGTGGCGGTCCACGGCCAGCCCGCGCGCGTAGTCCACCTTGAGCGACTCGGCGCGCGGGAACGGCAGGTCGAGCCGGTCCGCGATGGACTTGGTGAACGCCCGCCCGCCGAGCGCGAACATGCGGGTCCCCTCGATGCCGCCCTGGCGCACCAGCGCGACGTCGGTGGTGCCGCCGCCCACGTCCACGAACATCGCGCCCGCCTGCCGCACGTTCTCCGCGCCCAGGACGCGCGCCACGGCATACGGCTCCGCGACCACCTCGAGCAGCTCCAGGTCCAGCTGGCTGGCCACTGACTGGAGGGCGCCCAGGTGGACCAGCGGCGCGAAGGCGTTGAAGATGCCGATCTTGACGTGGCGCCCCTGGAACCCGATGGGGTTGGACAGCGCGTAGCCGTCGATCGACGCGCCGACGACCGCGCTGTGGACGAGCCGCACGTCGACGTGCGGGAGGCCGGTCTCCCAGGTGATGGCGCGCTCCGCCTCGTGGAGCGCCTCGCGCTGGACGCTGTCGATCAGCTTCATCAGCTCGGCGTCGTTGATTGGCAGGCCCGGCTTCTTGCGCTCCTGCGTGAGCGTGGTGGTGAAGCCCTTGACAAGCTCGCCGGCGATGCCGATGACGACCTGGCTGGGCCGGAACCCGGCCATCTCCTCGGCTTCCTGGAGCGCCACCGCGCAGTTGTCCACGACCGCGGCGATGTCCGCGACCGTGCCCGACTGCATGTGCGAGAGGCCCTGGCGCTTGCGGGCGACGCCGCGCACGGTTCCGTGCCCCTGGTCGTCGATCTCGAAGACGAGCGCCTTGGCGAACTCCGTGCCGACGTCGAGGGCCGTGCACGCCGCCGGTGCCGGCTCCTCGTCGCGGCTCCAGATCCGCCGCAGGAACGCCATCTAGAGGCCCGCCCCTCGCATCGCCCCCGGGGCGGTCACGAGGCGCCGACCTGCTCGGCTGTCGTGGCCCGCACGGCCGCGATCGCGTCGGCCAGCCCGTCGCGCTTGGAGCCCTTCCCCTGGGCCATCTCCGCCCGGCCGCCACCGCGCCCATCGATCTTGGCGACGCCCGCCTGGACCAGCGCGCCCGCAGCCACGCCGCGCTTGACGAGGTCGTCGCTGACGGTCACGAACAGCTGCGGCTCGTCAGCATCGAGGCCCACGGCGATCACCCCCGAAGGGAGCGAGCCGCGAATGTCCTTGGCGAGGCCCTTGAGCTCGTCGATGGACGCCAGGTCGCCGCTCCAGCTCGCGAACCTCACGCCTGGCGCGATCTCCAGCGCGCCTGCGGCCAGCTCGCCCGGCTTCGGGCGCCCGACCGCGGCAACTCCGGCCCTGAGGCGCCGCTTCGCCTCGCGCAGCTCGTCCTGGAGGGCGGCGATCCGCTCCTCGAGCGCGTCCGGGGTCCGGGCGCCGAGGGTCGCAGCGGACCGCTCGATGAGGGCGAACCGATTCTCCATCAGCCGGTCCGCTCCGGCGCCGGTCACGGCCTCGATGCGCCGCACGCCCGAGCCGATGCTCCGCTCCCCGGTGATGATGAAGTTGCCGATCTGCCCGGACGCGCGGCAGTGCGTGCCGCCGCACAGCTCGTGGCTGAAGCCATCGACCCGGATCGTCCGCACGCGCTCGCCGTACTTCTCGTCGAAGAACGCGTCGGCGCCGGCGGCCTGGGCCTCGGGCATCGTCATCCACTCGACGTGCACCGGGCGGTCCTCGCGCACCACCCGCCGGACCTCCTGCTCGATCGCCACCTTCTCCGCGTCGGTCAGGGCGCGGTCGAACGGGAAGTCGAACCGCAGGTAGTCGGGGTGGACCAGCGACCCAGCCTGGCGCGCCCGCTCCCCCACGACGTTGCGCAGCGCGCGGTGGAGCAGGTGCGTGGCCGTGTGGTTGCGCATCGTGTGGGCGCGGCGCTCGGCGTCCACGATGCCCCGCAGCTCGTCGCCGACCCTCACCGCGCCGTGGAGGACGCCGCGGTGGACCGTCAGGCCCGCGGTCTGCGTGCCCGCGACGCGCTGGACGTCGTCCACGTCGATCAGGTTCGAGCCGTCGGCAGCATGCAGGCTGCCGGTGTCGGCGACCTGGCCGCCCGACTCGGCGTAGAACGGGGTCTGGTCGAGGATGAGCTCCACCCGGGCAGCCGCCTCGACGCGCAGCTCCACCTCGGGCACCGCCTCGAGCGACTGGTACTCGGTGCCGTCGCGCAGGATGGCCAGGACGCGCCCGACACCGCTCGTCGTCTCGTAGCCGAGGAACCGCGTTGGCCCCGTCCGGCCGAGGATCTCCGCGTAGCGCGAGGCGGCGAGGTTCGCCTGCGCGAGCCCTGACTTCGTGTTCGCGCGGCTCCGGTCGCGCTGCTCGGCGAGGGCGTCCTGGAACCCGGCCAGGTCCGTGCGGACGCCGTACTCTGCGGCGAGCTCGACCGTGAGGTCGATGGGGAACCCGTAGGTGTCGTGGAGCTTGAACGCTACCGCGCCCGGCAGGACCGGCGCATCGCCGGGGAGCTTGTCCGCCTGGCGGCCGACGACGCGGTCCTCGGAGGTGAGCGGGATCAGCGCCTCCTCGAGCTGGCCCATGCCCGCCTCGAGGGTCCGGTTGAACTGGCGCTCCTCGCGCTCGATGATCCCGAGGATCTCGGCGCGCCGCTCGGCGAGGTGCGGGTACGCGTCCGACATCGTGTCGATGACGACCTTCGCCGTCTCGCCCAGGAACGGCTCGTGGCGGCCGAGGAGGCGCCCGTGGCGGATCGCGCGGCGGACGATGCGGCGCATCACGTAGCCGCGGCCCTCGTTCGACGGCTGCACGCCGTCCGCGGCGAGGAACGTCACCGCGCGCGAGTGGTCCGCGATCACCTGGTAGCTGAACCTCTGCGCCTCGAAGGCCTCGGGGTCGTGGCCCACGATCTCGAGCATTTTGGCGTGGATGGGCGCGAACAGGTCGGTGTCGTAGTTGCTCGGCACGCCCTGGACCACCGACGCGATCCGCTCGAGGCCCATGCCGGTGTCCACGCCGGGCGCGGGCAGCGGCGTGAGGCTCTTGTCGGGGTGGAGCTCGTACTCCATGAACACGAGGTTCCACACCTCGAGCCAGCGCGGGCAGTGCTCGCTGTGGTCCGGCACGCACTGGGGGCCTTCGGACAGGTGGGCGCCGCGGTCGTAGTGGAGCTCGGAGCAGGGGCCGCAGGGGCCGACGTCGGCCATGCGCCACCAGTTCTTCTCGTCGCCCGCGGGGAAGTCGCCCCAGCGCACCAGCCGCTCGGGCGGCAGGCCGATCTCGTCCTTCCAGACGGCGTGCGCGACGTCGTCGGTGGAGTACACGGTCGCGGCCAGCCGGTCGGCCGGGATCTGGAGGTCGCGGGTGAGGAAGTCCCAGGCCCAGTGGATCGCCTCGCGCTTGAAGTAGTCGCCGAAGCTCCAGTTGCCCAGCATCTCGAACAGGGTGTGGTGGCGCGGCGTCCGCCCGACCTCCTCGAAGTCGTTGTGCTTGCCGGCCACGCGCAGGACCCGCTGGTAGTCCACGGCGCGCGTGTAGTCGCGCTTCTCCACCCCGGTCAGCGCGTCCTTGAACTGGACCATGCCCGAGTTCGTGAACAGCAGCGTCTGGTCGCCCGCGGGCACGAGGCTGGCGCTCGGCACCACGGTGTGGCCGCGCTCCGCGAAGTACTCGACGAAGCGGCCGCGGATCTCCGCGGCGGGCAGGTACGGGATCGGGGCGTCGTTCGGCATCGGCGCAATGGTACCCAACGGGGGCTGCCCACTTTGCGGACCTCGGGCGTCGCGTCGCGCGGACGTCGGCCTCGCGCGCCAAAGGTCCTGCCGCGCCCCTGACCGATGCGTCCCTCCCCGTTCAGGGTGGTGCGCCTACGCTCCACCGAGCGACGACCCAGAGCCGTCGCTGGCATCGAAGCTCCAACGCCAGGGTGCCGCGTGACCGGCGCCGTCTACCAGGTCTGCTCGTGGTATCGGACCGTCCCTTGACGTGGCCGCTCCACCATCGCCGCGTGGCGCTGGTCGGCCTCGCCCTCGCAACCGTGCCCGCCATCACCGCCGGGCTCGCCATCGAGGGCTGGGCGCTGGTCGCCGGGCCGGATTCGCTCCCCCTGCCCGCCCTCGCCGGGGCCATGCCCCTGGTCGCCATACCCCTGGCAGCCCTTCTCCTCGCCCTGTCGGCAGCGGACATCGAGGCCCGAGGCCGCCGCGTCCGCGAGCTCGAGTCGCCGGCCCACCGTGTCGAGACCCGGCTCGAGGAGGTCACGGTGTCCCCAGGGGAGACCGACACGACCGCGGAGACGGCGGCCATCGAGCGCCTCGCCCGGTCGGAGAGCCGGGCCCGGCTCCTGGCCGAGTCGGCCATCGACGCCGTGGTCAGCGCGAACGGCGCCGGCCAGCTCGTGGACTGGAACCCGGCCGCAGCCAAGCTGTTCGCCTGGACGCAGGACGAGGCGCGCACCCTCACGCTCGATGATCTGATCCCGCCCCAGGACGCGAGCGGAGAGGCGCCCTGGCGCACGCTGGCGGGCCGCACCGAGCGCGTCGCCGCCCGGCGGCTGGACGGCACCACCTTCGAGGCGGACGCATCCGTCGCCGTGTACGAGGATGGCGGCCATACCTGGTTCACGGCGTTCCTCCGCGACGCCACAGAGCGCGCCGCGGCCGAGCGCCGGGCCCGCGAGAGCGAGGCCCGGTACCGCTCGCTGGTGGAGCACCTGCCGGGCGTCGTCTATGCCGCCCGAGCTGGCCGCTGGGCTCCGGTCGAGTACGCGAGCCCCCAGCTCGCCGAGGTGCTGGGGTACCAGCCCGAGGAGTGGGTCGGAGTCGCCGGGGTCTGGGAGGAGCACATCCATCCCGACGACCTGGGTCGCGTCCTGTCCGATGACGCATACGACGAGCGTGGCGAGCAGCCGGCACGACCAGCGCGCGAGTACAGGATGCGCCGCCGTGACGGTCGCGAGATCTGGGTCCGCGACCAAGCCGTGCTCGACAGCGACGCGGCGGGACAGCCCGTGCGCTGGCACGGCTACCTCACCGACATCACCGAGCGCAAGCGGCTCGAGGCCGAGTTGGTGCGCCTCGCATTCCACGACCCGCTGACCGGCCTCGCCAACCGCGCCCTGCTCAACGACCGCGTCGCGCACGCGCTCGCCCGCGCCGAGCCAGGACCCGTGGCCATGCTGCTGATCGATGTCGACGACTTCAAGCGGATCAATGACACCCATGGCCACGATGTGGGCGACCGGCTGCTGGTCGCCGTGGCCCGCCGCTTCCGGGACTCGGTCCGCCCCGGCGCGACCATCGCCCGGCTCGGCGGTGACGAGTTCGCGATCCTCATCGAGGGGCTGGCCGAGGACGCCGAGGCCCTCGCCATCGCCCAGCGCCTCGTGGTCGCCTTCGAGCAGCCGTTCAAGGTCGAGGGGCTGCAGCTCGGGGCGCGGATCAGCATTGGCGTGGCCGTCGACATCACCCGCCAGCGAACCCCGGCATGGCTGCTGCGGGCTGCCGACCTCGCGATGTACGAGGCGAAGGGCATGGGCAAGGGCCGCTGGCGCGTCTACAACCCCCAGGCGCACCTGGCGTCCGCGCGACGGCTGGTGCTCGAGAGCGAGTTGCGCCGGGCGGTGGAGCGCGGGCAGTTCGCGCTCCACTACCAGCCCGTGTTCGACCTCGGCACCGGCGAGATCGTCGGCAGCGAGGCGCTGCTGCGCTGGAACCACCCCAAACGCGGCATCGTGGCGCCGTCCGAGTTCATCCCGACGCTCGAGTCCACGGGGCTCATCGCGGAGGTGGGCCGCTGGGTGATGGACGAGACCTGCCGCCAGGCAGCGGCCTGGTCCACGCAGCTGCCCTCGCTGCGCTGGACGGCGGTCAACGTCTCGGCGGCCCAGCTCCGGGGCGGCTCCTTCGTCGGCTTCGTCCGCGATTCGCTGATGCGCCACGACCTCGACGCCTCGCGGCTGTCGATCGAGATCACCGAGAGCCTCGCGCTCGACGATTCGTCCGAGACGGCGGACCTGCTGCACCGGCTCCGCGACCTCGGCGCCCGAATCGCGGTGGACGACTTCGGGACGGGTTACTCGTCGCTCGCCTACGTGCGCCGGCTGCCGATCGACCGGATCAAGATCGACCGCTCCTTCGTGGAGGGCGTCGGCGCCGACCCGGAGGCGACCGCCGTGGTGCGCGTCATCGTGGAGCTCGCGCGCAGTCTCCACCTCTCGACCGTGGCTGAGGGGATCGAGCACGAACTGCAGGGGCGGACGCTCGCCGAGCTCGGCTGCGACATGGGACAGGGCTACCTGCTGGCGCGAGCGCTCGAGCCGGCGGCGATGGCGGCGCTGGTGACCGCCCAGCGGGTGCGGCGCGACCTGGCGGCGGCCGTCTAGCGCTTCGGCGCGCGGCCGGGCGATCGATGGCGCCAGAGCGACGCGCCGGCCACGGCCGCGCCGACCAGCGCCCCCAGCACCACCCCGCCGAGGAACGTCCGCGACGTCGCGCTCTCGCCGGCCAGCAACTCGAGGGCCTCCGCGAGCGGCGCGGGCAGCTCGGCGCGGCCGGCCCCTGCTCGTCCGTCGCCGCCCGTGCTTCGAACCGACGGGCTCACGGGTGCTCCTCCCGGCGGTCGGGGCCCAGCGTGGACACGATCGCGACGAAGCCGATGCCCAGCCAAGCCATGATCGAGGCCGGGATCAGCGCGAAGTCGCCGATGGCAAGGAACGTCATCCCCACCTGCGCGCCCACCGCGGCGCCGGCCCACGAGCCCAGGGCCGCGGCGGCGTAGGTGGCAGGGAGGCGCCCGCCGGACTGGCCGCGGACGAAGACGTAGAGCCCGGTGTGGACCAGGCCCAGCAGCAGCGCGAGCGGGAGCGACGGACCGATGTTCACCGGGCGGTCCCCGCCGGCGCGGCCTCGGGCCGGTCGCCCGAGACGGGCTGGAGAGCAGAATCGGCTTCAGCGGTCGCCGGCAGCACCGCGATCCTGCCGCCGCCGAGGCACGTGTCCCCGTCGTAGAGGACGCAGGCCTGCCCGGGCGCCGCGGCCCACACCGGCGTGTCCACCTCGGCAACCCAACGGCCGCCCAGGGCGGGCCCCTCGGGCGTCGCCGGACGAACGGTCGCGGGGACGAGCGGCGCGCGGTGTCGGATGCGGACCTGCGCCCGGAATGGACGCCAACCGCCGTCGTCGCCGCGGCTCGTGGGGGGCACCCCCGCGATGAACGAGGCCGTCTCGATCGCCACCGTCCTCGTCTCCAGGTCCCGCCGGCGCCCAAGTTGGATCGTGTTTGTGGCCGCGTCCACGCGGGCGACGAACTGGGGCTCGCCGAGCGCCACGCCGACGCCCTTGCGCTGGCCCACGGTGAACCCGGCGGCGCCGGCGTGCTCGCCGACCTTCCGGCCGTCGGCATCGAGGACGGGGCCGGGCTCGGGCGCCCAGCCGCCCCGGGACCGCAGCTCGGCCCGGTAGTCGCCGCCGGGGACGAAGCAGATCTCCTGGCTCTCGGGCTTGTCGGCCGTGACCAGGCCGAGCGACCGGGCGATCGCCCGCACCTGCGGCTTCTCGAGGTCGCCCAGGGGGAAGCGGCTGAACCACAGCTGCTCCTGGCGCAGGCCGTAGAGGAAGTACGTCTGGTCCTTCGCGGCGTCGGCGGCGGCGGCCAGGCGGGCGCGCGGGCCGTCGGGCGTCTCGTCCACGAGGCGACGGGCGTAGTGGCCGGTCGCCACCGCCTCGCAGCGGTACAGGTGGCGGGCGCGGCCCAGCAGCGCGCCGAACTTGACCAGCGTGTTGCAGTCCACGCACGGCGAGGGCGTCCGGCCGTGGGTGTAGTCGGCCACGAACGGGTCGATGACGGCGGCGGCGAACTCGCGCTCGAGGTTCATCACGTAGAAGGGGATGTCGAGCCTGGCAGCGACCCGTCGGGCGTCATCCGCGGCGTCGGCCGAGCAGCACGACTTGCGGAACTCCGAGTAGCTGTCCGCCACGTCGTGGAGGCGCATCCAGACGCCCACGACCTCGTGGCCCTGCTCGTGGAGGAGCGCCGCGGCGACCGAGCTGTCCACTCCTCCGGACATGGCGACGAGGATCCGGCTCATGGCCGCGATTGTACGGCGCCATCCGGGGCGCCCCCTGCCTAGCGCCGGGGCGTGAAGTCCCAGGCCTGGAGACGCCCCGCCCAGGCGTCGCGGGCGAGGAGCGCGGCGCCCTCGACCGGGTCTGCGTCGAGCGAGCGAAGGCGCGCGCCGGGAGCCCCCGCCTGGATCGCGGTTCGGATCCGCGCCGCCAGCCACGGGGAGGCCTCGAGCAGGCCGCCGAAGACGACCACGCACGGCGACGGGCCCAGGCCGAGGCGTTCAGCCTCCTCTCGTGTCGCGGCGGTCACCTGCGCGCACCAGCGCTCGATGATCCGCGCCGGGTATGGGTCGCCGGCCCCGGCTGCAGCGGCCACGGCGACCGCGAGCCGTGCCGCGGACGGATCGGGGCGGCGGCCCCGCCAGGTGAGCCCTGCGGTCCCGACAGCATTGGCGAGCGCGGACGACAACGGCCTTCGGTGCCGTGCGGCGGCCCGGGCGGCGAGCGCCCCCAGCACGTACCCGCCCCCGAAGATCCCGTGGCCGCGGTCGGTCACGCGGCCGTCCGGGCCGCGCCCGATGACGTTCCCGCCCGTGGACACCGGCACGACCAGGCCGACGCCGTCCGTGGTCCCGCAGCGGAGCACTGCCAGGGTGTCGTTCGCGGCCATCACCCGCGTGCCGGGCAGGCGCTCGGCGAGGGCGCGCTCGAGGGCGCGCGCATGCTCCGGCCGGTCGATCCCCGCCCCGGCCACGAACACCAGGGCGGGTCCGCGACGCCCGCCGTTTCCACTCGACTCCCCCACCTCGCGCGAGGCCTCGAGCGCCAGCGTGGCGATCCGCGCAGCCGCCTCGGCCAGGCCCTGGCGTTTCGGGTTCGCCCCCTCGCCCGAGGCGCGCCCGATCACATCGCCGTCCGGCGTGACGGCCAGCGCGGTGGACTTGCTGGCACCGGCGTCGATCCCCACGAGGACCACCCGGCCGCCGGTCACGAGCTGGTCAGGGACCGGCGGCGCGGGCATGGACAGGTCAGGCGCCTGCGCCCGGCACCCCCGCCGCGCCGATGACCGGGTTGCCCTCCGCCACGCGCACCAGCACCGCGGGCGCGACCCGGCAGGCCTCGTCCACCTCTGCGTCGGTCGTGGTCCGGCCGAGCGACATCCGCAGCTGGCCGCGCGCCTCGTCGTCTGGATAGCCCATCGCGGTCAGCACGTGGCTCACCTCGGTCGAGCCGGTCGCGCAGGCGGAGCCCGTGGAGATGGCGATGCCCTCGAGGTCCAGCGCCAGCGCCACTGAGCCCCCCTCGATCCCGCGCGCCACGAACGATGCGATGTGGGGCAGGCGGTCCACGGGATGCCCCGTGGCCTCGACCAGGCCCGTGGCGAGGACCGCCGCCGACAGCCGGTCGCGCTGCGCCCGGACCCGCGGCAGCAGCTCGGCGCGCTCCGCGGCGCGGAGCTCGAACGCCCGCGCCATCCCCACCGCGCCCGCGACGTTCTCCGTGCCCGCGCGGCGGTGCCGCTCCTGGCCGCCTCCGTGCTGCTGCGCCAGGAGGTGGGTGCCCCGCCGGATCCACAGGGCGCCGACGCCCTTGGGCCCCTCGACCTTGTGCGCCGCCAGCGAGACGAGGTCTGCGCCGAGCGCGCCGAGATCGAATTCCGTCCACGGCGCCGCCTGCACCGCGTCAACGTGGAACAGGATGCCGTGCCGGGCGCGCACCCGCTCCGCGATCTCGGCCACGGGCTGGATCGTGCCGACCTCGTTGTTGCCCAGGATCACGGACACGACCGTCGTCCGGTCCGTCATCGCTCGCTCGATGTCGTCGGGGTCGACGCGCCCGTACCGGTCCACGCCCACCTCGACCACCTCGAAGCCGAACTTCTCGAGGTGGCGCAGCGTGTGCTCGGTGGCGTGGTGCTCGACCGCGGTGGTGACCAGGCGATGGCCCTTTGGGCGTCCGGCCCACGCGGCACCCTTGAGCGCGAGGTTCGTCGCCTCGGTCCCGCCGCTCGTGAACACCAGCTCGCGCGGGTCGGCGCCCAGCGCCCCGGCGAGCCGCTCGTGCGCGTCGTCGAGCGCCTCCCGGGCCGCCCGGCCGAAGACGTGGGCCGACGATGGGTTGCCGAACACGCCACTCAGGAGCGGCAGCATCGCCTCGAGGACCTCGGCTCGGACGGGGGTCGTGGCGGCGTGGTCGAGGTAGATCGGCATCGTCCGCGGATTGTACGACCGGGGGCGCCGCGGCCCCGCGGGCCCCGGCACTTGTGGTCGGGTCGAGAATCAAGGTATGGACGCGTTGCTCCTCGCGCTCCTCGTGGTCGTGTGCTGTTGCATCGGCTGGGCAGTCCGCATCGTGGCGGGCGACCGGCCGATCCTCGGCGACGTCTTCCGCTACCGCTCGCCGGGCTGGCCGAGCGGCGTCCAGGAGGACGACGACCTGCACTGGCGATGGCGCGGCAGATCCCCTGCCGCTGACCGTGCGCCCACGGAGCCGCTGCAGCCGCACCTGGGCTTCGGGCGACGGCCGGAGCGCGGCGGGCGAGCGTCGCGCTGAGCTCGCGGGCCGGGACGCGGACTGGCTAGCCCCGCTCGGCCCGCGCGAGGTCGTACGCCCGCCCGCGCTCCTTCTCGCGGTCCTGCTTGGCGAGCAGCCGCTTGCGCAGGCGGATCGCGGACGGCGTCACCTCGACGAGCTCGTCCGCCCCGATGAACTCGATCGCGCTCTCAAGCGTGAGCGGCCGCGGCGGCGTGAGCCGCAGCGCCTCGTCGTGGGAGTGCGTCCGGATGTTGGTGAGCTTCTTCTCCTTGGTCGCGTTGACGTCCATGTCGCCGGAGCGGGCGTTCTCGCCGACGATCATCCCCTCGTAGACGTCCACGCCCGACCCGATGAACAGCTCGGAGCGGTCCTGGAGGTTGAACAGCGCGTAGGCGTTGGAGGTCCCCGTGCGGTCGGACACCAGCACGCCGTTGGTGCGGTGGGTGACGTCGCCCGCCCACGGCCCGTACCCCTCGCCGATCTGGTGGAGCAGCGCGGTTCCCCGGGTGTCGGTGAGCAGCTGGCCGCGGTAGCCGATGAGCCCGCGCACGGGCAGGACGAACTCCATGCGGACGCGGCCGTCGGCATCGGTGCTCATCTGCTCGAGGCGGCCCTTGCGGCCGGCCATCGCCGTCTGCACCTCGCCGATGTAGTCCGACGGGATGTCGATCGTGATCCGCTCGTACGGCTCCTGGACCTCGCCGCCCACCTCGTGGAGGATCACCTCGGGCCGGCTGACGGTGAGCTCGAAGGACTCGCGGCGCATCTGCTCGATCAGGATGGCGAGCTGCAGCTCGCCGCGGCCGCGAACCTCGAACGTGTCGCCTGAGTCGGTCGGGTAGACCTCGATGGACACGTTGCCCAGGACCTCGCGCTCGAGGCGCGCCTTGATCTGGCGCGACGTGACGTACTTGCCGTCACGGCCGCCGAGGGGCGACGTGTTCACGCCGAACGTCATGCTCAGCGTGGGCTCGTCGACGTCGAGGCGGGGCAGCGGGCGCGGGTCGCCGGGGTCGGTGAGCGTGTCGCCGATCGTCACCTCGGGCAGGCCCGCCACGGACACGATCTCGCCCGGGCCCGCCTCCGCGATGTCCACTCGATCCATGCCGTGCGCCGTCTGGAGGCTCGTCACCGAGCCGTTGAGGACGACCGTCCGACCAGGCTCCACCGAGCCGCTGGGGTCGTCCTCCTCCTCCCGCACGACCGTGATCCGCTGGCCCACCCGGATCGTCCCGTTCCGGATCCGGCCCACGGCCATGCGTCCCACGTACTCGTTCGCGGACAGGTTCGTGACCAGCAGCTGGAGCGGGTGGCCGGGCTCGTAGGCGGGCGCGGGCGTGACGTCGATCAGCAGCTGGAGCAGCGGCTGGAGGTCCGTCCCGGGCGTCGCGAGGTCGCGCGTCGCCGTGCCCGCCTTCGCGTTCGTGTACACGACCGGGAAGTCGATCTGGTGCCCGTCGGCGCCGAGGTCCATGAACAGCTCGTAGACGTCGTCGAGGACCTCGGCAGGCCGGGCGTCGGAGCGGTCGATCTTGTTGAGCGCCACCACGACCGGGAGCCGGCGCGCCATCGCCTTCTGGAGGACGTAGCGGGTCTGGGGCAGCGGGCCCTCGGCCGCGTCCACCAGCAGCAGGACGCTGTCGACCATGAGCAGCGAGCGCTCGACCTCCCCGCCGAAGTCCGCGTGGCCGGGGGTGTCCACGATGTTGAGCCGGACGCCGCGGAAGTCGACCGTCGTCTGCTTGGCGAGGATCGTGATCCCCTTCTCGCGCTCGAGGTCCATCGAATCCATCACCCGGTCGACGAGCGCCTGGTTGTCGCGGAAGACGCCCGTCTGGCGGAGCATCGCGTCGACCAGCGTGGTCTTGCCGTGGTCGACGTGGGCGACGATCGCGACGTTGCGCAAGTCGGCGCGGAGGACGGTGGCGGGGCTTGTGGGCACGGCGGAGCCGGGGGTGTCACTCATGGGCCGCGCAAGTGTCGCACATGCCGGGCCAACGGGCGGCGGGCGGTCCTGGCGCGGGCGGGAGCGGTGGGGCAGCCCGCTCGCGGACGTCCGCAGCGCAGTGGAGCTCCGCTGGGCCGACCGGCCGCCGCTCAGCCACCCAGCCCGTCGAGCGCCCGCTCCCCCATCCGCGCCCACTACACTCCTGTCCGTGCAGGAGAAGCCCGAATGACCGTCGCCGCCGTCGTCCTTGCCGCGCTGCCAGCCTCAGCGCTGGCCGACGCCGAGGGGACGCCAGCCGTCCGCCGGATCGCCGACGCGGCGTGGGCCGGCGGGGCGACCCCGGTGGTCGTCGTCGCCGACGATCCGGACGGCGCTGTGGCCTCGGCCCTCGCGACGGCCGAGGCGACGCTCCTCGCTCCCGCGCCCGGCCATGGCGGGCCGGCCGAGCGGACCGCGCAGGGCATGGCCGCCGCCCGGCAGCTGGTCGGCGGCACCACCGCCGCCCTCGTCTGGCCCGCGCGGATGGCATGGGCGGACGCCGAGACCGTCACGACCCTGATCCACGCGCATGGCGACGACCCGCTCGCGGTCCTCCGTCCGGCCTACGACGGCGCCCCCGGGTGGCCCGTGCTCCTGCCGATCAGCGTGCTGGACCACGTCTCGGCGCTCAGCCCATCGTGCATGCCCGACGAGATCCTCGGCAGCCTCGCCGCCGCGGGCATCGCGAACCGCACCCTGGACAGCGGCGACCCGGGCACCACCAACGACGTCACGGTTCCCAGGGCGGCCATGCCGCCGTTCGACGGCCCGCCGCGGCCCGACGACGGCGTCGAGCGCGAGTGGGGCGCCCCCGCCGCGGACCTGCCCGACGACGCGCCGCCAGCCGGCCCGGCGCGCCTCGCCAACCCCGACCCGGCCTCCTAGGACACACCTGTGGCAACCCGACACGGCCGGCCGCGCCGCCGGACCCTGGGCCTGATCGCCCTCCTCGCGCTCGTCGTCGCCGCTGGCGCCGCCGCCTGGTCCCTGCGGCCGCAGCCGCTCCTCCCCGAGGCGCAGGCATCGCTGGGCGCGAAGCCGGACACAGCGTTCAAGAAGGTGGGCGAGAGCTACGAGTGGATGCCCCCGTCGATGCACTACTCGGTCGGGCTCATCGTGTACCCGGGCGCCAGGGTCCTGCCGGCGGCGTACGGACCACTCGCCCAGCGCATCGCCGCGCACGGCTACCTGGTCGTCGTCGCCTCGATGCCCCTCAACCTCGCGGTGCTCGACATCGACGCCGCCAACGCGATCATGGCCGAACACCCCGAGGTCACGCGCTGGGCGATCGCCGGGCACTCGCTCGGCGGCGCGATGGCGGCCCAGTACGTGGGGACCCACCCGGGCGTGATGCGGGGCCTCGCGCTGTGGGCGGCCTACCCGCCGGGCGACATCTCGACCTCGGGCGTCGCGGCGACCTCCATCTTCGGCACCCTCGATGCCGGTGCGGACAAGATGGCCTCGCCCGACACCCGCAGGGAGCTGCCGCCCGACACCGTGTTCGTCCCGATCGCGGGCGGCAACCACGAGCAGATGGGCTGGTACACGGGGCAGCCGAACGACCCGCCGGCCACGATCAGCCGGGACGACCAGCAGGGCCAGGTGGCCGAAGCCACCCTCGCGATGCTCGCCCGTGTCCAAGCGCAGCCGGACCAGTTCCCCGCACCCGCGCCGAGCGTGGGCCCGCCCGCATCGCCGGGCCCGCCCGCATCGCCGGTCTCGCCCGCATCGCCGGTCCCGGCCGCGTCGGGCGCGTCCTCGCCGTCGGGAGCCTGACCCCCCGGATCGCCGCTGCGACCCGGCCCGGCTGATCTACGCGACGTCCTCGACAGGTCGCCAGGCGCCGGCCGTCCCCACGATCCTGCGCAGCGCACCGGTCGCGAGCGCGATGCCCGCGACGATCAGCACTCCGCCCAGAAGCTGCACGCCGGACGGATCCTCGGCGAGCAGCACCACGCCGAGGAGCATCAGCGGGATCGCGACGAACACCTCACGCCGTGGGCGCTCGCCCATCAGCAGCCACGCGGCGAGCGCGACGATCACCACCTGCAGGTTGCCCATGACGGTGGCCAGCCCGGCGCCCATCAGGTCCACCACGTGGTGGAACGTGACCAGGTCGACCGCGAAGAACGACCCCGCCAGCACCGACAGCCCGACCGTCCGGCGGCTCATCGGGCCGCGCGTGCGGTTCTCGCCCCACGCCACGAGCAGCAGGATCGGCAGCCCGAACAGGCATCGGAACACCACGCCCGTGGCCGGCGAAACCCCCGACCAGCGGTAGCAGATCCCCGATGACGCGATGGCGAGGGCGCCGAGGACGGCGGCGGCGCGCGGCCGCCCCGCCATCCGCTCGAGCAGGCTCAGCGCTTCTCCGGCACGCCCACGAACCGCAGGCCCAGCTCCTGGTACTGCTCATCATCGGGGGTTGACGGTGCCTCGAGCATCAGGTCCGAGCCCGACTGCGTCTTGGGGAAGGCCATGACCTCGCGGATCGTCGCCTGGTTCGAGAACAGCGCGGCCCAGCGGTCGATGCCGAGCGCGATGCCGCCATGCGGCGGGGCGCCGTACTCGAACGCCTCGAGGATCGCCCCGAAGCGCTCCCGCATCTGCTCGACCGTGTAGCCCTGCAGGTTGAAGCTCCGGGCGAGAAGCTGCGGGTCCCAGATCCGCACTGACCCGCCGCCCAGCTCCCACCCGTTGAGCGCGATGTCGTACTGCATGGCCTTGGCACGGCCCGCCGGGTCGCCCTCGTCGCGGACGCCCAGATCGCCGGAGGTCGTCGTCAGCAGCGGCTCGTCCTCGGGGACCACGCCGCTGAACGGGTTGTGCGTGGCGTCCCAGCGGTGGTGCTCGGCATCCCACTGGTACATCGGGAAGTGGTGGATCCAGCAGTACGAGAGCTCGTCGGGGTTGGCCAGGCCGAGGCGCCCGCCCAGCTCCACGCGGAGCCTGCCGAGGACGTCGTTGGTGGTGCCGGCCGTGTCCGCGACCACCAGGATCAGGTCGCCCTCCCCCGCGCCGGCCGCGCCACGGGCCGCCGCCTGCGTCTCGGGGGAGAGGAACTTGGCGATCGGGCCGTGGAGCTCGCCGCCAGCCTGGACCGAGAGGTGGACGAGACCCCGGGCGCCGAAGCGCTTGGCGAACTCGGTCAGCTCGTCGATCTCGCGGCGCGACGCCCCGCCCATGCCGGGCGCGCAGATCCCCTTCACGCGCCCCCCGGCGGCGAGCGTCTCGTCGAACACTCGGAAGCCGGACGCGGGGTGTCCGTCCGGACCCGCCAGCACCGGCGCCAGGTCGAACAGCTCCATCCCGAACCGGATGTCGGGCTTGTCCGAGCCGTAGCGCTCCATCGCGTCGTCGTACTCGAACACCGGGAACGGGATGCTGCGGATCGGCCGCTCCGGCACCGTGGCCCGGCTGACCTCGATGACCATCTTCTCGATGAACCCCATCACCGTGGCCTCGTCCACGAAGCTCATCTCGAGGTCGAGCTGGGTGAACTCGGGCTGGCGGTCCCCGCGCATGTCCTCGTCGCGGAAGCAGCGCGCGATCTGGAAGTAGCGGTCCATGCCGCCGACCATCAGCAGCTGCTTGAGCTGCTGCGGGCTCTGCGGCAGGGCGTAGACCGTGCCGGGCTGGAGCCGGCTGGGGACGATGAAGTCGCGCGCGCCCTCCGGGGTGCTCTTGATCAGGTTGGGGGTCTCGACCTCGACGAAGCCGTTGGCGTGGTGGACCTCGCGGATGGCGTGGACCAGGCGGCTGCGCATGACGAGCCGGCGCAGCATCGCCTCGCGGCGGATGTCGAGGTAGCGGTAGCGCAGGCGGAGGCTCTCGTCGATCGTCGCGTCGGGGTCGTTGATGTAGAACGGGGGCGTCTTGGCCTCGTTGAGGATCCGGACGCTGCGCGCCTGCAGCTCCACCGCGCCCGTCTCGAGCTTGGCGTTCTCGGTCCCCGGCTGCCGACGGGCGACGACGCCCTCGACTGCGATCACGAACTCCGAGCGAACGCGCGTGGCCGTCTCGTGGGCCTCGGGGGCGTCGGCGGCATCGACCACGACCTGGGTGATCCCGTAGCGGTCTCGGAGGTCGATGAACACGAGCTTGCCGTAGTCGCGCCGGCGATGGACCCAGCCGGCCAGTCTCGCGTCCGCGCCGTCGTCGTCCACGCGGAGCTGCCCGCAGGTGTGCGTGCGATAGGGCGTGGCGAGCGGGGCGGGTTGGGCGGACACTGGGAACTCCAGGGTGCGGTTCTG
This sequence comes from Chloroflexota bacterium, assembly GCA_021783095.1. Taxonomy (GTDB): domain Bacteria; phylum Chloroflexota; class Limnocylindria; order Limnocylindrales; family CSP1-4; genus CAIXZV01. The sequence goes on from JAJXUG010000059.1 coordinate 17,768, forward strand.
GCTGCCGTCCATCGTAGCGGAGGCCGGTGCCTCTCCCGCGCCGAGGCCGGCTCCAGGCTGGTCTCCACCTGCGCACTGGGCGCGGATCCGTCCCGCCGACCTCCCGCGGCTCGCCCGCTGGGCGGCGGGGGCGCGCGCGGCACCCGCGCCGGCCGCCCAGCGAGTGCCCTGGCTCGTCGGCGCGCCCGTTCACTCGGCCGGCGAGCGGGTACCGGCCCTGACGCAGTCAGCCGGCCCGGGCGCGATGGTCAGAGCGTGCACGGGCGCGATTGGCGGGCGCGACCGCGGGGAGTCCGAGCGGCGGGCGCGATGGCCCCGCGTCAGCCGTGGTGGTGCGAGGCCTCCGCGCGGGCGAGCTCGCGGGCAAGGTCATCGAGGGGGACTGTCCGCTGCGTCCCGCCCTGGAGGTCTCGGACCTGGACGTCCCCGTGCGCCAGCTCGTCGCCGATGATCACCGCGAAGTGGGCCCCGTCCCTGCCCGCTGCCTCGAGCTGCCGGCCCAGCTTGCGCCGCGCGAGATCGGCCCGCACGCGGAGACGCGAGGCGCGGAGCATCGAGGCGACGCGGAAGCGCGCCACGGTGTCGTCCGGGTCAGCGCCGACGACCACCGCGAGTGGCGCGATCTCGGGCGGCGCCACGTGGCCCTGCTCGGCCAGCACGAGCGCCACGCGGTCGAGCCCCAAGCCGAACCCGATGCCGGGCGTGGGCTTGCCGCCGAGCAGCGCGACCAGGCCGTCGTACCGTCCCCCGCCGCCCAGCGCCTGCTGCTGGCCCTCCCGGCCGGCGACGTAGAACTCGAACGCCGTGCGCGTGTAGTAGTCGAGCCCGCGGACAAGCCCGGGCTCCACGCGGAACGCCAGCCCGACGGCGCTCAGGTGTGCCTTGACGCTCTCGAAGTGCGCCGAGCACGCGTCGCAGAGCCGGTCCGTGATCCGCGGCGCGGCGGCGTTGAGCTCGGCCATGGCCGGGTCCTTGGAGTCGAGCAGCCGCAGTGCATTGCGCTCGAGGCGGTCGCGCTCGGTAGGTGGCAGCCGGTCGGCATGCGAGCGGTAGTACGCGACCAGCTCCTCGACGTACGCGGGCCGGCAGGCCGGGTCGCCGATCGAGTTGACCAAAACCTCCACGCCCTCGACCCCCGCTTCCGTGTAGAAGCGGTAGGCCAGCTCGATGACCTCGGCGTCGATCCCGGGACCGGCATCGCCGATCGCCTCCACGTCGAACTGCCAGAACTGACGGTAGCGCCCTGCCTGCGGCCGGTCGTAGCGGAACATCGGCCCAGTCGTGGTCACCTTCACCGGCTGGGGCCAGGTCTGCATGCCGTGCTGGACGTAGGCCCGAACGATCCCGGCGGTGGGCTCCGGGCGGAGGGCCCACGTTTCGGCCTCCTCGGTGCGCGGCGCGATCCGGAACAGCTCCTTCTCGACGACGTCGGTCACCGCGCCGATGCCGCGCTCGAACACCGCCGCCTGCTCGAACAACGGCGTCTCGATGGCCCGGTAGCCGTAGCGGTGGGCGAGGTCCGCGGCAAGGCGCATCAGGCGGTCGAAAACCGCTCGCTCGTCGGGCAGGAGGTCGCGCGTGCCCCGGGGGGCTCGGTAGGCGGGCATTGCGTGAAGGATATCGGCTGGCGGCTGGTCTGCGGCCACCGCGGCGTTGTCGGCCGCGGTGGCCGCTTCGCCCGGACCCGGGCCGTGCACCCAGCGGCCCAACCGGCGCTCCCGCCGGTGCGCGGTCCGGTCGGTGCGGCATTCCGGCCCGTCGTCGTGCGGCGCGCGGCACGGGGCGGACCGTCCGTCGCCCGGCCCGCCCGCAGGGCCGCTCCGTGCACGGGCGGATGGGCCGGGCC